>NZ_CP107841.1:5589070-6234884 GCF_036346855.1 Streptomyces europaeiscabiei | reverse complement strand
ACACCGGCTGGGCGGCCTCGGCCGGCTCGGCGCTCTCGGCGGCCTCGACGGGCTCGGCCGGCTCCGGGCTCTGCGTCCTCGCCTCGTCGTCGACCTCGTCCTCCTGGCTGCGGTTGGCCGCGAGGTTGGACTTGACGCGGCCGATGGAGCGGTCGAGGCGGGGGGCGATCTGGGCGGAGGCCCGGTCGCGCTCCTTGCGGAGGGCGACGAAGCTGATCGGCGCGGAGACCAGGAGGGAGAGGACGACGATCCACATGCCGTTGGAGGCGCCGAGGCCGCGCGGGGCGATGCCGGAGTAGACGAGGGCCCAGACGACCACGAAGCAGCCCGCGAAGATACCGAGGCGCATCAGTGTGTAGCGGAGCATCTCAATCCACTCTTCCGTTTCCGTTCCGGACATTGCCAAAGGGCACCGTCCAGTGAAGCACGGTCGGCGGGCGATCTTGCAGGGGGGTGTGGGCTCCGTGTCGGGCCGGCCTCAGGTCAGGGGCAGGAGCATCGTGATGTCGTCGCGGTGGTCGTCGGGGGCGACGCGGATGGCGTCGGGGACTCGGCCGACCTCCTTGTAGCCGCACGAGGCGTAGAAGTGTTCCAGGCCCATGCCGCCTCGGCAGCCGAGGCGGATCGCGTCTATGCCGTCGAAGCCGCGGGCCGCGGATTCGGCCGCCCTCATGAGGTCGCGGCCGTAGCCCTTGCCCTGGTGGGCGGGGTGGACCATCACGGTGTACAGCCAGACCCAGTGGGTCTGCAGGCGGTGGGTGTTGAAGCTGAAGAAGGCGGTGGCGGCGGGGGTGCCGTGGTCGTCGAGGCCGAGGAGGAGACGGTGTCTGCCTTCTGCCATGGCGATCAGGTGCTTGAGGAGTTCCGGCCGTATGACCTCCGGGGTGACCGGGGGGACGAAGCCTACGGCTCCGCCGGCGTTGGAGACCGCTGTCCAGAGGGTGAGGATGCCTTCCTGGAGGGCGGGGGTGAGGGGTGGGTCCAGGTGGAACGTAAGGGGCATGAGGTGACCGTAGTCATTACGTGCGGGTCGTCTCAAGAGGGATTCGCCCCCGCCGCCCCTACCCGTCCCGTCCCGTCCCGTCCCAGGGGCTGCGCCCCTTCGACCCCCGTCCGCGGGCCCGGTGGGGCTTCTCGCGCAGTTCCCCGCGCCCCTGAAGAAGCAGGGGCTGCGCCCCGTGCTTCTTGCGCGAGAAGGTCCACCGGACCCATGGACGAACAAACGGCCGAGTCAGACCCGCATCGGCTGAGGGGACTCCCGGCGCGCCGGGTCCGGGCCGTCGTACTCGCGGATGATCTCGTACTTCGTGTTGCGTTCGACCGGGCGGAAGCCGGCGTCGCGAATGAGGTCCAACAGGTCCTCGCGGGTCAGCTTGTTCGGCGTGCCGTAGTTGTCCGCGTCGTGGGTGATCTTGTACTCGACGACCGAGCCGTCCATGTCGTCGGCGCCGTGCTGCAGCGCCAACTGGGCGGTCTGGACGCCGTGCATGACCCAGAAGACCTTGACGTGGGGGACGTTGTCGAACAACAGCCTCGACACCGCGAAGGTCTTCAGCGCCTCCGCGCCGGTCGCCATCTGGGTGCGCGCCTGGAGGCGGTTGCGCACCTTGCCGTCCTGCATGTCGACGAAGTCGTGCTGGTAGCGCAGCGGGATGAAGACCTGGAAACCGCCGGTCTCGTCCTGGAGCTCACGGAGGCGCAGGACGTGGTCCACGCGGTGACGCGGCTCCTCGATGTGGCCGTAGAGCATGGTGCACGGGGTCTTGAGACCCTTCTCGTGCGCCAGGCGGTGGATCCGCGACCAGTCCTCCCAGTGGGTGCGGTGGTCCACGATGTGCTGCCGGACCTCCCAGTCGAAGATCTCCGCGCCGCCGCCGGTGAGCGACTCCAGCCCCGCGTCGATCAGCTCGTCCAGGATCTCCGACGCCGACAGGCCGCTGATCGTCTCGAAGTGGTGGATCTCCGTGGCCGTGAAGGCCTTCAGCGACACGTTCGGGAGGGCGGCCTTCAGTTCCCTCAGCGAGCGCGGGTAGTAGCGCCACGGGAGGTTCGGGTGCAGGCCGTTGACGATGTGCAGCTCGGTGAGGTTCTCGCCCTCCATCGACTTGGCGAGCTTCACCGCCTCCTCGATGCGCATCGTGTACGCGTCCTTCTCCCCCGGCTTGCGCTGGAAGGAGCAGTACGCGCACGACGCCGTGCACACGTTGGTCATGTTGAGGTGGCGGTTGACGTTGAAGTGGACGACGTCGCCGTTCTTCCGCGTCCGCACCTCGTGCGCCAGACCGCCCAGCCAGGCCAGGTCGTCCGACGCGTACAGCGCGATGCCGTCCTCGCGGGTCAGCCGCTCGCCGGAGCGGACCTTCTCCTCCAGCTCGCGCTTGAGCCCGACGTCCATGCCCACACCTTTCACCGACCGACCTGCCTGCCCCGAAGTCCTCGTCAACCCTACGTCCACTCCCCTACTGCTCCTCCTCCGGCAGCTCACCCACCCGGTTCTCCCACTTCGTGGAGAGCACGATCGTCGTTCGCGTCCGGGAGACACCGTGGGTACCGGAGAGCCGACGGATGGTCTTCTCCAGGCCGTCGACGTCCGGTGCGCGCACCTTGAGCATGAACGAGTCGTCGCCGGCGATGAACCAGCAGTCCTCGATCTCTGCCAGGTCCCGCAGCCGCGTCGCCACGTCCTCGTGGTCGGCGGCGTCGGAGAGCGAGATGCCGATGAGGGCGGTCACTCCGAGGCCGAGGGAGGCCGCGTTGACGGTGGCCCGATAGCCGGTGATGACACCGGCCGCCTCCAGCCGGTTGATGCGGTCGGTGACACTGGGTCCCGACAGACCGACGAGGCGTCCCAGCTCCGCGTAGGAGGCCCGGCCGTTCTCCCTCAGGGCCTGGATGAGCTGCCTGTCCACCGCGTCCATGCGATCGGTTGCCTTCCGCTGAAGAGTTGCGTTGTGGGTGCTGCGTGAGAGTGGTGTCGTGGGGTGCTGCGTGAGTGGTGCTGCGTGGGGTCCTGCGTGAGTGGTGCTGCGTGAGTGGTGCGTGGGGTCCTGCGTGAAAGTGGTACGGGGCGAGAAGCGAGCGAGAAGTGACCGTGTACGGCGCTCAGGTGGCCGGGTGGGAAGCGCGCGCCCCGCCCACGTCGCCCTCCCAGCGCCGGTACAGGGTGTGCGGGACGCCCGCCGCGTCCAGCACCCGTCCGGCGACGAAGTCCACCAGGTCCTGGATGTGCGTGGCCCCCGCGTAGAAGGCCGGGGACGCGGGCAGCACGGTCGCGCCCGCCTCGTCCAGGGTCACCAGGTGCCGCAGGGTCTGCCCGTTCAACGGGGTCTCGCGCACGGCGACCACGAGACGCCGGCCCTCCTTGAGGGTCACGCTCGCCGCCCGTTGCAGCAGGTCCTTGGAGAGGCCCAGGGCCACGCCCGCGACACACGCCGTCGACGCGGGGACGATCAGCATCCCCTTGACGGGGTACGAGCCCGAGGACGGTCCGGCGGCCAGGTCACCGGCGCTCCAGTGCCGTACGCGGTCGCCGTCGACGTCCGCGGTGAACGTGCCGGGTTTGCCGTCGGCGCCTCGGGACAGCCATTCGCGCAGGTCGTCGCGCCAGTGGGCGTCCCGGAAGGAGATTCCCGTCTCGTCCAGCAGGGTCAGCCGCGAGGCCCGGGACACCACGAGGTCGACGCTCTCGTCGGCGGCGAGGAGCGCACGCAGCACAGCCGCGGCGTACGGGGTGCCGGATGCGCCGGACACCCCTACGATCCAAGGCGTACGCGGCGTCTCTCCTGGCTTGACTGGGTTCACGGCACCGAGCCTATCCGGCGCCGCGGGACGGGAACCGGTCAAGGGGGCACGGTCGTTTCCTGGAAGGGACGAGTTGACTCGGGGGTTCGACATGGCTGGTGAAGTACGCGGGGCGCTCAGCCCTGAGCGGGAGTGGTCGCGCGGGGACCGTGCGAAGGCCGCGGCCAAGCTCATGGTGGGCTGGGTGGCGCTGCTGTGGCTGCTCGAAGTGATCGACGTGGCGAGCGGTCACGCGCTGGACGACTTCGGGATCATCCCGCGCTCTGTGCCCGAGCTGGTCGATGTCGTGCCGGCCTCGTTCATCCACTTCGGCTTCGCCCATGTCGCGGCGAACAGCGTTCCACTGCTGGTGCTGGGGTTCCTCTCGGCGCTCGGTGGGCTGCGCCGTTTCGTCGCCGTGTGTGCGCTGATCATCGTCGCGGACGGGCTGGGTGTCTGGCTGATATCCCCGGACAACACGAACACGGCGGGCGCCTCCGGCGTCGTCTTCGGGCTCTTCGGGTTCCTGGTCGTCAGCGGGTTCGTCGAGCGGCGGCTGATGGGGGTGGCGGTCGGGGTTCTCGTCGCGGCCGTCTGGGGCGGGTCGATCCTGGCGGGGATCGCGCCGACCGAGACCGGCATCAGCTGGCAGGGGCATCTGATCGGGTTGGTGACGGGGGTGGTGGCGGCGTTCCTGTTCCGGCGGCGCGAACCCCGCGGGGCGCTCAGCGCGTAGGGCGCGCCTTCGGGTCCACGGGGAGGCGGGCGGTGGCGATCGTGAGTTTGCCGAGGGGAGCACCGACGGTCAGGTCAGGGCCGTAGGGGATGGTGTCGCGGCCCTGGTAGCCGTCGGGGCCGGGATTCCACATCATGACGGCGTGGCCCTTGAGCGGATCCAGGATCACGTAGTGGGTGATGCCTCGGGAGGCATACCAGCGAGGCTTGATCTCGTAGTCGCGGCGGATGCTCTCCGGCGACACCACTTCGGCCACGAACTCGATCAGATCGGCGGGATACGAGCTGCGGTTCTCCGCTTCCGCCTCGGCCGGGATGACCGCGATGTCCGGGCAGAACTCGTTGGCATCGTCGAAGGGGAACGCCACATCGCTCACCAGCGCCCAGTCCGGCGGAAGCTGCTCCTCCAGGTTCGCCGACACCCTCAGGATCGTCTTCCCGTGGAACGGCCTGACCGGGTTCATCACGATGCTGCCCTCGACAATCTCCGTCAGATAGCCGGGGAACATGTCCTCCAGCCTGCTGAGCTGCGAGTGCAGGCGGTCAATGCCCGAGACGGTCACGCTGGCCTCCCTGGGGTCCTGCTCTCGATGGTAGGCCGACGGTAATCAGAGGGTCAGACCCCGAACCAGAAGATCCAGCAGCGCGCACACGAACAGGGCAATGCCGATGAACCCGTTGACGGAGAAGAACGCGCGGTTCAGCCGGGACAGGTCGTGCGGCCGGACGATCGTGTGCTCGTACACGAACGCGCCCGCGACGATCGCCAGGCCCAGCCACAGGAAGGCGCCCGCGTCCGTCATCACCGCGTACCAGACGAACAGCGCTGTCGTCAGGGCATGGCAGACGCGCGCCGCCCACACCGCCGCCGGGATGCCGAAGCGGGCCGGGACCGACAGGACGCCGGATTCGCGGTCGGAGTCGATGTCCTGGCAGGCGTAGATGAGGTCGAAGCCGCCGATCCAGATGCCGACGGCCAGACCGAGGACGACCGCGTCCCAGGACCAGGTACCCGTGATCGCGAGCCACCCGCCCACCGGCCCCATGGCCTGGGCGAGGCCGAGGATGGCCTGGGGGTAGTTCGTGAAGCGTTTGCCGTAGGGGTAGACGACCATCGGGATCACGGCGACGGGGGCGAGCGCCAGGCAGAGCGGGTTCAGCAGCGCCGCCGAGCCGAGGAAGACGACGACCGCGATCAGCGCGCCCGTCCAGGCGTGACGCACCGACATCGCGCCCGTCACCAGCTCACGGTGTGCCGTACGCGGGTTACGGGCGTCGATCTCGCGGTCGATGATCCGGTTGACCGCCATCGCGAACGTGCGCAGGCCCACCATGCAGATGGTGACGAGGAGCAGCCGGGCCCAGTGGATGTTGCCGTCCAGCTGGAACATGGCGGTGAGCGCGGCGATGTACGCGAAGGGGAGCGCGAAGACCGAGTGCTCGATCATCACCAGCCGGAGGAAGGCTTTCGTCCGGCCCGGCTGCGGGATCGCGGCGGAGGCACTGCTCACAGGCCGTACTCCTTCCAGCGGCGGTCGACCAGGGCCGCCGTGGCCGGGTCCGACTCGACCATGTCGGGCCAGCCCCCGTCCCGCGTGTAGCCCTCCTCGATCCACTTCTTCGTGGCGTCGATACCCGCCTTGCCGCCCCAGAACTGCTGGTAGGAGGCGTGGTCCAGGTGGTCCACGGGGCCCTCGACCACGGAGAGGTCGCGGGCGTAGTCCGTGTTGCCGAGGGCGCGCCAGGCGACCTCGTGGAGGTCGTGGACGTCGCAGTCGGAGTCGACCACCACGATCAACTTGGTCAGGGACATCATGTGGGCGCCCCAGATCGCGTGCATGACCTTCTGCGCGTGCTTGGGGTACTTCTTGTCGATCGAGACGATCGCGCAGTTGTGGAAGCCGCCCGCCTCGGGGAGGTGGTAGTCCACGATGTCCGGGACGATGATCTTCAGCAGTGGCAGGAAGAAGCGTTCCGTCGCGCGGCCCAGGGGCCCGTCCTCCGTCGGCGGACGGCCTACGACGATCGACTGGAGCAACGGCCGCTTCCGCATCGTCACGCAGTCGATCTTCAGGGCGGGGAACGGTTCCTGCGGGGTGTAGAAGCCGGTGTGGTCGCCGAACGGGCCCTCGGGGAGCATCTCGCCGGGCTCCAGCCAGCCCTCGATCACGACCTCCGCCTGTGCCGGCACCTGCAGCGGCACCGTCTTGCAGTCGACCATCTCGATCCGCTTGCCCGAGACGAACCCGGCGAACAGGTACTCGTCGATGTCACCGGGGAGGGGTGCGGTGGAGGCGTAGGTCACGGCCGGGGGGCAGCCGAAGGCGATGGCGACCGGCAGGCGCTCGCCGCGCTTGGCGGCCACCTGGTAGTGGTTGCGGCTGTCCTTGTGGATCTGCCAGTGCATGCCGATGGTGCGCTTGTCGTGGCGCTGGAGGCGGTAGAGGCCGAGGTTGCGTACGCCGGTCTCGGGGTGCTTGGTGTGGGTGAGCCCGAGGTTGAAGAAGGAGCCGCCGTCCTTCGGCCAGGTGAACAGCGCCGGAAGCTGTTCCAGGTCCACGTCGTCACCCTGGAGGACCACCTCCTGGACGGGGGCGCTGTCCGCCTTCACCTTCTTCGGCGGGACGTGCACCATCGCGCCGAGCTTCCCGAACGCCTCGCGCACGCCCACGAAGCCGTGGGGCAGCTCGGGCTTGAGCAGGCCGCCGATCTTCTCGCTGATCTCGCCGTACGACTTGAGGCCGAGGGCCTTCAGCAGGCGGCGGTCCGTGCCGAAGACGTTCATCGCGAGGGGCATCGAGGAGCCCTTCACGTTCTCGAAGAGCAGGGCGGGGCCGTCGGCCTTGTTGACCCGGTCGACGATCTCCCCGACTTCCAGGTAGGGGTCGACTTCGGCCTTGATGCGCTTGAGATCGCCCTCGCGCTCCAGTGCGCGGAGCAGGGAGCGAAGATCGTCGTAAGCCATGGGGCCAAGTATCCCCGAGGGGCTACCCTGACCCCGTCACGGGGCCCCGCGCACGGCCCCGCCGTCGTCACCGGCGGCCGGTCGTCCGGTCCGCCACCGCTTCCAGGGGGCTGTTCCATGCTCAGGGTGTTGATGTACCTCGTGCCGTTGGCGCTGACGATCTACGCGTTCATCGACTGCCTCAACACCCCCGAGGACGAGGCGAAGCACCTGCCGAAGATCGCCTGGGTCTTCATCATCCTGCTCTTCTGGATCGTCGGCCCCATCGCCTGGCTCGCCGCCGGCAAGCTGCGGGCCGCCCCCGGCGGCGGCCGCACGCCCTCCGAGTGGCACCGCAACCAGCGCACGGAGTACGTCGCCCCCGACGACAACCCCGAGTTCCTGAAGTCCCTCGCCGAGGACAACAAGAAGGACGAGTCCCTGCTGAAGAGCTGGGAGGCCGATCTCCTCCGCCGTGAGGACGAGCTGAAGCGGCAGGAGGAGGAGAAGGGCGAGAAGCGGGACAAGCAGGACGGCGAGGAGTAGGGACCCGCGAGGAGCAAGGGCCCTCCCGCAGCCGCCTCAGGCTTCCCGCAGCCGCCTCAGTCTTCCCGCAGCCGCCTCAGTCCTCCCGCAGCCGCCTCAGTCCTCCCGCAGCCGCCTCAGTCCTCGCGCAGGACGAGCGTGAGCAGTCCGGGGAAGCGGGTGTCGAACTCCTCGCGACGCAGGCGGTTGACGCGTTTGGCGCCCTCGTCGCGTTGTTCGACGAGTCCGGCGCCGCGGAGCACCGAGAAGTGGTGGCTGAGGGCGGCCTTGCCCACCGGCACGTCGAAGCTGCCGCAGCTGCGCGTCCAGACCGGCGAGCCCGCCAACTCCCTCACGAGCGCGACGCGTACGGGATCGGCGAGGGCCGCGAGGGCGGTCAGGACCGGAACGTCGTCGGGGTGGGTGTGCTCGGGGGCCGCCCGGTGACCGGCACGTTCCACCATGTCCGCCCCTCCCCTCGCGCTCCTGGCGGAGCGTTCGCTTCTTGCAGAGTGTTCGACGAGAACCATACACTCGCGAGTGTTCGCTTTTCATTGAACAGTCGAGCGGGAGTCCGGCATGCGCGCGATCGAGTTCCAGGAGTACGGCCACCCCGAGGTCCTGAAGGTGGTGGAGGCCGAAGTCCCCGGGCCGGGCCCCGGGCAGGTGAGCGTCGACGTGGCGTACGCGGGGGTGAACTTCGCCGACCTGAAGGCCCGCGCCGAGGGCTACCGGGTCCCGGCGCTCCCCTACCGCCCCGGCCTGGAGGTCTCCGGGCGGGTGCGCGTGCTCGGCGAGGGCGTCGAGGGGCTGAGCGTCGGGCAGCAGGTGACCGCGCTGACGGACGCGGGCGCGTACGCGGAGGTCGTGGTGGCCGATGCGACAACCGTGTTCCCGTTGCCCGAGGGGGTCGGCCTCCGTACGGGCGCCACGCTGCCCACCGTGCTGCCGACGGCGTACGCGCTCGTGCACGTGGTGGGGCGGCTGCGGGCCGGTGAGACCGTGCTCGTGCAGGGCGCGGCAGGCGGGATCGGCACCGTGGCCGGGCAGTTGGCGAAGGCGGCGGGCGCGGCGGCGGTGTACGGGGTCGTGTCGGACGCCGCCAAGGCCAAGCACGCGCTGGACCACGGCTACGACGAGGTCTTCGCCGGCACCGGCACCGGGTTCTTCACGGACGAGGTGCGGGCCGCGACCGGCGGCCGTGGCGTCGACCTGGTACTCGACCCCGTCGGCGGCGACACGCTCCGCGCCGGGCTCGCCTCCCTCGCCCCGTTCGGCCGCCTGGTCTCCTTCGGCAACGCGAGCGGGGAGCGGCCGTGGGCCGTGGGCCAGCCCGAGCTGTACGCCCTCGGCCTGACCGTCTCCGGGTTCTCGGTCCTCGCCCTCGCCAAGTCCGCCCCCGCCGAACTGCGTGCCCTCGCCGAGCGGGCCTTCGCCACGGTCGTCGACGGGACGGTGTCCCTGCCGGTGACCGCGGAGTTCGGCCTGGCGGAGGCGGCGGAGGCCCACCGGCTGATGGGCACACGCAAGAGCGTGGGAAAGCTGCTGCTGCGGGTGGGGGGCGAGGAGGAGGCATAGAAGCACAGGTGCCGCCCCCCGCACCGCCCCGCGCTGCCCCGCACCGCCGCCGGTGACGGGCCTGGCGGCCTCCACCCTCAGTCGGCCGGCCCCCGCCTCAGCCGGCCGGCCCGCCCTCAGCCGCCCCTGCCCTCCCTCGGCCGAGAACGCCCTCCCCCCACGCCGTCAACCGCCCTACCCTTCGACCCGATGCCCCCGCACGATCGAACCTCCGCCCGCCTGCGCCCCGTCGACCTCGCCCGCCTCTGTGGTGTCTCCACGCAGCAGATCCGCAACTACGAGGAGGCCGGGGTGCTGCCGCCCGTGCCGCGCACGGACTCGGGGTACCGGGTCTTCGGGGACGCGCACCGGCGGGCGCTGCTGACGTACCGGGCACTGTCGAAGGGGTACGGGGCGGTTGCGGCGACGCGGATCATGCGGACCGTGCACGAGGGGGACGTGCCGGGGGCACTGGCGCTGGTGGACGCGGAGCACGCGGCGCTGCACGCGGAGCGGGTGTCGTTGCGGGCCACGAGCGAGGCGCTTCGGACGCTGGCCGGGGAGCCGCCCGAGGACGACGTGCCCGGCACCGACCTGCTGATCGGCGAGGTCGCCGCGCTGCTCGGCGTGCGCACGTCGACGCTCCGCGTCTGGGAGGCCGCCGGTCTCCTCTCCCCCCGCCGCGAACGCGCCACCGGCTACCGCCAGTACACCCCCGACGAGGTACGCGACGCCCGCTTCATCCTCGCCCTCCGCCGCAACCACTACCTCCTCGACCACATCCACCCCGTCCTCGAAGACCTCCGCCACGAGGGCGGCACCGATGCCCTCCGCACCGCGGTCACGACGCGCCACACCACCCTGACCACCCGCACGGCGGCGATGCTGGAGGGGGCGGGCCACCTGCACACGTATCTGACGCCGTCCGACGACGCGACCTCCGTCTGAAGACGTCCGCATCCATCCGTATCCCATACTTTCGTCGCCCACCCCTGGACCATCGGCCGACGGCGGCGAGGCCCTCGCCCGCCCAGACTGGCCGCAAGTCACTGGGAGGGGCAGGCGGATGAGGATCGGTCGGGGACGGTTTCTGGGGCTGGCGGCAGCGGCCACGGCGGCGGCGGTGCTGCCGACCACGCGGGCGGCGGCGTTGATCGGGACGACCGCGCCGAAGGCGGGCCGGGGGCTGACGTACCGGAGTGTCGTGTACGAGGTGGGGGCGGGGGACACGCCCGGGACCGCGTGGAGTGCCCAGCGGGTGCGGCGGGACATGCGGGCGATCCGGCAGGAGTTGCGGGCCGACGCGGTCAAGGTGACCGGGGACGGGGTGGAGCGGCTGACCCGGACCGCGGCGGAGGCGGCGGAGCGCGGACTGAACGTGTGGCTGGAGCCGACGCTCGGGGATGTGCCGCGCGCGGACATCCTCGACCATCTCGCGGAGACCGGCCGCTTCGCGGAGGGGCTGCGGCGGCAGGGCGTCGACACGCATCTCAGCGTGGGCTGTGAGTTCTGGCTGTTCGTGCCGGGAATCGTGCCGGGTGACCACGTCCTGGAGCGCGTCGAGAACCTGCTGAAGGGCAACTTCGACCCGGAGCACATGATCCGCGAGCTGCGCGCCTTCACCGCGCGGGCCGCCGCCGTGGGCCGCTCCGTCTTCCGGGGCCGCCTCACCTATGCCGCCGCGGACGAGGAGGCCCTCGACTGGATCGACTGGACCCCCTTCGACATCGTCGGCCTCGACTACTACGCCGACCACCCGAGCCGTTCCGCCCACGTCCGCGACCTCAGGCGCTACCTCCGCCCCGGGAAGCCGCTCTCCATCCAGGAGTACGGCTGCTGCACCTTCGAGGGCGCCCCCGAGATGGGCGGCATGGGGTGGAGCGTGGTCGACCACGAGAAGGAGCCGCCGGAGATCAAGGGCGACGTCACCCGCAGCGAGGCCACCCAGGCCGCGTACGTCACCGACGTCCTCGGCGCCTTCGAGGCGATGGACCTGTACGCCGCCCACGCCTTCACTTTCGTCTCCCCCGACTCCCCGCACCGGCCCGACGACCCGCTCCACGACCTCGACCTGGCGAGCTACGCCCTCGTCAAGCCCGTCCAGGACCACCCCGGCGACCCGGCCAGCGACTGGCACTGGGAACCGAAGCAGGCGTTCCGCGCGCTGGCACGGGCGTACGGCCGCGCACGCCCCTGCTGACCTCGCCCTCGAACCTCGACCTTGGCCTCGACCTCGGCCGTCTGGACACCCCCTCCCCCGCCCTGATCCGGGGCGATACACGTGAGCCCGGCGTTCCGAGGGCAGAGTGAGGCCATGGATGAGGCCATGAATGACGTCGTGGATGACGTCGTGGATGACGTCGTGGATCAGGAACAGGCACAGGAACAGGCACAGGCACGCGCATGGCTCGCCACCGCCGTGGAGGAGGCGCGGGCCGGGCTCGCCGAGGGTGGCATCCCCATCGGGGCCGCGCTCTACGGGCCGGACGGCAGCCTCCTCGGGCGCGGTCACAATCGGCGGGTCCAGGACGACGATCCCTCCATGCACGCCGAGACGGCCGCGTTCCGCGCGGCGGGACGGCAGCGGACGTATCGCGGTACGACGATGGTGACGACGCTCTCGCCGTGCTGGTACTGCTCCGGCCTGGTGCGGCAGTTCGGGATCTCGCGGGTGGTGGTCGGGGAGGCCACGACCTTCCACGGCGGGCACGACTGGCTCGCCGAACACGGCGTGGAGGTCCTGGTGCTGGACGACCCGGAGTGTGCGTCCCTGATGCGTGACTTCGTCGAGAACAACCCGGCACTGTGGAATGAGGACATCGGTGACATCGGTGAATAGGCCCAGGACGCCCCGCATCCCCACCATCGATCTGGGCCCCTGGCGCGACGGCGGCCCCGAAGCCCGTGCCGGCATCGCCCGTACCGTCGACGAGGCGCTCCAGACCGCCGGTTTCCTGCTCGTGACGGGGCACGGGGTCGATCCGAGCCTCCGGACCCGTATCCGCAAGGCCGCTCGGGCCTTCTTCGTACTGCCCGTCGAGGCCAAGCAGGCGTACGAGGTGAAGGTCGGCGGACGCGGCTGGCTCGGGCCGGGGGCCGAGGCCAACGGGTACGCGGAGGGGACGGAGACTCCGCCGGACCTCAAGGAGTCGCTGACGTTCGCGACGCACGAGCCGTTCGACGACCCGGTCGTGAACGCGGAGTGGTACGCGCCGAACGTGTGGCCGGCGGAGGTGCCGGAGCTGCGGGCACTGTGCGAGGAGTACCTGGCGCGGATGGCCGAGCTGGAGAACCTGCTGCTCTCCCTCCTCGGCCAGGCCCTCGGTCTGGAGCCGGACTTCTTCTCCCGGCACATGAGCCACCCCACCTACGGCTTCAACATCAACTGGTACCCGGGCACGGAGGTCATCGGCGACCCCGTGCCGGGCCAGTTCCGGATCGGCCCGCACACCGACTTCGGCACGGTCACGATCCTCGACCGGCAGGCCGGGAAGGGCGGACTCCAGGTCTTCACGGACGAGGGCGGCTGGGAGGACGCCCCGTACGACCCCGCCGCCTTCACCATCAACATCGGTGACCTGATGGCCCGTTGGACCGGCGACCGCTGGCGTTCCGGACGCCACCGCGTCCTGCCGCCCCCGGCCGACGAGCCCGCCGAGGAGCTGATGTCGCTGGTCTACTTCGGCGAGTGCACCCCGGGCACGGTCGTCGAGTCCGTTCCCCCGCCGGTCGGACGGGTGGCGCACCCACCCGTGGACTCGCACGTCTACCTGCGGGCACAGCTGGACTCGATCACCGTCGACTGACCGACCGTTCCGCTCCCGCGTCGCGTCTCGTCCCGTCGCGTCCCGTCGCGTCGCGTCGCGTCGCGTCGCGTCGCGGGAACCTCCTCACCCCGGAAGCCGTCTCCCCCTGCGTCACCTTGTATCGAACGTTTGACACAAGATCCCGGCCGGGGCATCTTGTACTCACCGCTTGATACAAGATGATCCGGGGGGATCTCCGCATGCTCGACACCGCGCCGCTCCAGCACCGGTTGCTCGACCACGCCGACCACTACGCCCGCTGGTCCGGGCTGGCCATAGGCCTCGTGGTCGCACAGGAGCTGTCCACGCTGGGGGACGTCGAGTTCGAGCAGCGCGTGGTCTTCTGCATCACGGCCTTCGGCCTGTGCGCGGTGGCCGGCGTCCTGCTCGCCGATGCCCTGACCCTGCGCCCCCAGGAGGCCGTCCGCACCGCGAGTCTCGCCCCGCGCCTGGTCAGAGACCATGTGCCACCGCGCATGGGTCCTCTGATCGCCCTCCAGGGGGTCTCCCTCGTCGTCCTGCTGGTGATCACGGCCTCCGTCGACCCCGACCGCGTCTTCAGTGCAGGGAAGGTCTTTACCCTCGCCTGCAACGGGATGCGCGTGACCACCGGCCCCTGGCCCGGCCTGTACTACACCCTCCCGATGTTCGGCGCGCTCGCCATAGCCACTCCCACCTGCGTCTGGGCCCTGCGCCGCATCGCCCACGGCCCCGGCGAGGAGCAGCAGCGCCGGGACCGCGCGTGGGCGGTCACCGGGGCGTGGGGCCTACTGGTGTCGAGCCAGCAGCTGTACGCCGTGCTGATGGTCTCCCTCGCGCTGACGGAGACGGGGTGCGCCGGCGTACTGGGCGTGCTCACCTTCTGGGTGTTCTACCCGCTGGCCCTGCTGAACCTGATCACCGTCGTCTGGTCCCTGGTCACAGTGGTGGCACCGCGGGCCGTCGAGGACGAGGCGGCGGCAGAGGGGTCCTACGACGATGAGTGAGGCCGCCGTCCGCGTCGACACCACCAGCCAGGTCCCGCCGTACGAGCAGATCCGCGCGCAGCTCGCCGCGCTGATCGTCACCGGGCGGCTGGCCGAGGGCGACCGGCTGCCGACCGTGCGGCAGCTGGCCACCGACCTCGGACTGGCACCCGGCACCGTGGCCCGCGCCTACCGCGAGCTGGAGGCCGGCGCACTGATCCGCACCCGCCGGGGCGCGGGCACCCGGGTGGCGGCACCCCCCGTCGGCCCGACCCGCCCACACGCCGTGCAACTCGCCACCCTCGCCCGCGACTTCACCTCCTCCGCCCGCGCCCTGGGCGCCGACACCGAGGCCATCCTGACCGCGGTCCGCGAGGCGCTGGGCCCGGACCGGCCCTAGTTCACGAGGGGACCTCTTCCAGGTACGAGCTGAGCACGGCGACCTGGATCAAGAGCAGCCACAGCGGCGACAACGGCGGCAACTGCATCGAAGTAGCCCCCGGTTTCCCCGGACTCGTCCCCGTCCGTGACAGCAAGAACCCCCACGGCCCGGTACTGGTCATCAACCGCTCCGCCTGGCTCTCCTTCATAGGCGCTGTTCGGTCGGAGTCGTAAGCGAACGGTCAGCCTTCGCCGTACTCCGGAACAACGGCCCCTCCCTCCACAGCTGTTGATAACCACAGCAGCTATGACAACGGCAACAACGCAGACCCACGCCCTCTTCGACATACCCACCGCGTTCCAGCCCCCGGAGGAACCCCCCTTCGTGGTGCTGGCGGGGGCCCGGGGGCTCGGGAGAAGCACCGTGCTGCGGGAGTTGCGGGCGGCGTGCCGGGGGCGTACTCCCGTCGCGTTGATCGACGGCGAGGAGACGCGGTTCGACCGGCCTCCCCCGGGCCGGCCCCCGGAGACCTGGTCGCCCGCCTACGAGGCGCTGTCGGCGATCGCGGAGCAGCTCGCGGAACCCGTGGGCGGGGCGGGGCGGATCACGTTCCCCCGGCTGGCGTGCGGGCTGCTCGCCGTGGCGGCCGGAGGTTGGGGAGATCGCGGGCTGTCGCGGATCTGCACGGAGGCGGAGCGGGTCCTGCTGCTGAGCGACACGGGCGGCTGGCTGGCGGGGCGGTGGGTCGGGAAGACCGTGGCCCGGCTGGTGTCGTCGATGTCGGTCCAGGGGCAGCCGGTGGTCGAGGCGATCATCGAGGCCGCGCTGGAGGCGTTCAGTGAGGGCATGTCGTCCTCGCACCGGCGGCTGCGCCGGGGCGCGGTCTGGTACCGCGACCATCCGCACGCGGCGGGGAGCCCGAAGCTCGGCCTGGTGCTCCTCTCCCGGCACTTCAGGGCGGGCGGCGACGCCCGGACCCACGCCGAGCACCACCTCGTACGGGCACTGCTCGCGGACCTGGACGACGCGTACGCGGGGGTCGTACCTCGGGCGCAGCGGGCCGGGCGGCCGGTGATCCTGCTCGACAACGTGCAGGAGGCGGCGGGGCGGCGGCTGATGGAGTCGGTGCTGCGGGACCGGGCCGACGGCAGGGCCGACCAGGTGTCGTTCTTCGCCGGGCTGCGGGGACAGGGCCACCCGGCCCTGCGCAACGCGACCCGCCGCACACTGCCGGAGGCGACCCGTGCCGACGGCTGGACACCGGGTGGTACGCCGTCGTCGCACGCCCTGCTGGTGCCGTTGCCGCCCCTGTCACCCGACGAGACGCGGCATGTCCTGGAGACGGCCTGCGGCGCGGAACAGGCGACACCGACACCGATGCCAACACCGATGCCGGTGCCGTTGTCGACGCCGCCGCCGACGCCGGCGCGAGTGGCGATACCGGTGCCGTTCCCGCCCCTGCTCCCGTCCGCCATCCACCGGTTGACCGGCGGGAATCCCGCCGGCACGGCACTCATGGCCGAAGCGGCCCGCCGGAACCTCCCCCGTGGAGTCACCGCGCCGGCCGACCTGCTGCTCGCCGACCACGCCGGACGCCCCACCTACCAACTGCTGCTGGACCGCCTGCTCCCGGACGAGGAGCACGTCGACGAGCTGGCCGTCCTCGCCGTCGCCCACGACCACGACTCGGCGGTAGCCCTCGCCGAGTCCCGGCTCCCGGCCGGGTTCGGCGAGCCGGGCGTACAGGCCCTGGAGGACCGGCTCGCGGCGGAGGGCCACCCACCCGCCCCCGACCACTTCGTGGGCGACGCCTTCCTACGCACCCTGCTGTTGCTGCGGCTCCGCCACGGGACCACCACCGACAGCCCGAACCGCCCGGACCGTCCGAACCGTCCGAACCGCCCGGACCGTCCGGACCGTCCGACCTGGCGGGACGCCCACCACACCCTGGCCGCCCACTACGGCAGCGCCCGCCCCCTCCACCGGGCCCACCACGAACTCGCCCTGGGAGAGGCGGACTTCGCGGTGACGCACCTCAGCGACACCTTCCACGGGGCGGACCCCCGCACCTGGCTGAAGTCCCTGGCCTTCATCGCATCGGCCCCGTACGACGACGGCCGGGGCGCGGTGGCACTCGGCCGCCCGGACCCGGCCCTTCACGCCCGCGTACGCCGGCTGCTGCACGCGGTGTGGCAGCTGACGGATCCCCTCGTCCTACCGGACCCCGAGGTGGCCGAACGCATGTGCCGGGACCTGGAACACCTCTCCGCCACCCGCCCGGCCGCCGACGCCCTCCTGTGGCGGGCGTCGAAGGACTGGCCGGACGACGCGCTCGCGGGCCGCCCGCTGCGCGTGGGGTGACCAACCGCCTCCGACTCCGACTCCGGCGACGGCGACGGCGACGCGCGATGGGGCGGACCTCGCCAGGAGGTCCGCCCCGTCTTCACTGGGTCATGCGGGTCAAGGGAGGCTCAGAAACGGTCCGGGGCACGCTCCGGGAGCGGAGAACCGGGGAGCACGTCCCGCTTCTGGTTCTCCCGTGCCTCCGCGTTCGAGCCGGCCGTCGCCTCGCAGGTCACGTCCTTCGCCGGGAGCTTTCCGGTGAGCAGGTAGCCGTTGACCGCGCCGTCCGAGCAGGCGTTTCCGTTCGGGTAGACGCCGTGGCCCTCGCCGCCGAGGACGGTGACCATCCTCGAGCCCTTCAGGTCGGCGTGCAGGGCCTGACCGCTGGGCAGCGGGGTCTGCGAGTCCCACTCGTTCTGGACGACCAGGGAGCCGACCTTGTTGTTCACCCTGGTCGCCGGTTCCACGGACTTGTCCCAGAACGCACAGGGTTTGATGCTGGACGCGAAGTCACCGAAGAGCGGGTAACGGCGCTTGTCCTTGATGGCGTCCCGTCGATAGCTCTCAGGATCCCGGGACCACGCGGCCGAGTTGTCTCCGCACACCACGGCCCAGAAGCTCGCCATCGAGTTGTCGGACGGGACCTCGGCGCCACCGCCGGCGGCGCCTGCCGTCCCGGTCCCCACGGAGCCGGCGAACACCGCGAGCTTCTTCGCCGAGGCGGGCTTGCCGGCCGCGGCCTTCTTCAGCTCCACCATCGCCTCGGAGGCGAACTCCGGGGAGAAGACCGCCCCGCGCATACCGATCCGGATGTCATCAGCGGTGATCGGCTGCCCGTCCACCTCGATGGGCTTCTTCTCGGCCCGCGCGACCAGGTCCCAGAAGGTCCGGTCGACCTTCTTCGGGGTGTCACCGAGACCGTACTTCTCCGAACGCTCGGCGGCCCACCCGGTCCACCGGTCGAACGCGGGCTCCGCGCCCTCCGCCCACCACTGGATCATCCCTCGCCAGGCGCGCGCCGGTTCGACCGCGCTGTCCAGCACGAACCGGTCGGCCCGGCGCGGGAAGAGCTGGGTGTAGACGGCGCCCAGGTAGGTGCCGTACGAGTAACCCAGGTACGAGATCTTCTTCTCACCGAGGATCGTCCGGATCAGATCCATGTCACGCGCGGTGTTGCGCGTGGTGATGTGCCGGAGCGTGCCGCCCGCCTTCTTCTCGCACTTGTTCGCGACGCCGCGTGCCCAGGCGACATCCTTGGCGAACGTCTCCTTCTTGTAGGGCCGCAGCCAGTTCTCCTCCTTCGGCTTCAGACCGCAGGAGACCGGGCTGCTCCGTCCCACACCGCGCGGGTCGAAGCCGATGAGGTCGTACTTCCGCTGTGCGGCCTTGGGAAGCAACTCCTGGATCCCCAGCGGCATGTAGAGCCCCGAGCCCCCGGGGCCGCCGGGGTTGGAGAACAGGACACCGCGGCGCTTGTCGGGCGCGGTGCTCTTGAGCCGGGATATGGCCAGGTCGATCCGCTTGCCGCCGGGGGCCCGGTAGTCCAGCGGGACCTTGATGGTGGCGCACTGGAACTTCGCCGGGGCGTCGGCGTCGCACCGCTTCCACTTCGGCTTCTGCTTCACATACCGGTCCAGCGCGCCCTCGGCGGCGGACGAGGAGGCGGTCGAGCGGGAGACGGTCGACGGGGAGGCCGCCGGAGCGGCGGTGGCCGTCGAGGTGGCGAGCGCGGGAGCCAGCGTTGCCGTGACACTCACGGCTAACAGGGGCACGAGACGTCGTCTGCGCACGAAATCGATCCTTCCGGTCACACGTTCGGACAGGAAAGATCATTCAGGAAGCGGCCATGCATGCGGATCCCTCGCCGGGCCGCGCCTCCCTCCACCCTGGGAATGACACAACAGCGGCGGGTGATACCTGAGTTGTAGGAGAACCGGCCCCGGGCGGTGTTCTCAAGAACGCGGAGAGACCGGCATCAGCGTCGCGACTCGACCAGGGCCTCGACGCCGTCGAGCACCCGGTCGAGCCCGAAGTCGAAGTCGGTGTCGCCCTCGTCCCCGTGCTCGAACACGCCCGAACCGAGGAGCCTCGCGATGGCGGATGGCGGGGTACCGCTCGGCGCAGCCTGTGGGAGCCACGCCGAGGGCGGCGCCGGCTTGGTGTGCGGGAATTCCGGGGGCCTCGGTGGGGGCCTCGGGGCTGCCGTTCAGGAGGCGGACCGCGTGAGACACGACGCCCACACCGCCGCGTCCCCGCCTGTGCGGGACCGGCCGGCGGCGGGGTCGTCACGGCCGTTGACCGGTCTCGTCCACGACCCCCCGTCGCAGGACCGCCACGGACGAGACGAGGTCGCCGACGTCGAGGACCTCGCAGTCGTCGTCCGGTGTGTCGAGGTTGATCGAGTTCAGGGCCAGGAAGTCCAACGTCTTTGTGTCGAACAGCAGTTCATGGCGGGAGCGGCTCTGGGCGAAGTCACCGGGATACGCCCCTTCGATCCCCACGGACATCCCGGTCCGCCCCGCCGCGTCCTCGGAACCCCGTTCCACGGTCAGCCCGGGAATCCGCGCGACGGCCCGGTACAGCGCGGCCTCGGCCTTCGACGGCAGAAGCTGCCCGCTCAGCAGCGCCGCGGCCTTGTCGAAGGCGTCCCGGTCGGCGGACGCCTTGCCGGACGGCCTCTCGCCGGACTTCAGCCCGTACAGATAGCGGTACATCTTCTCGGTGTCGGTGGGCAGCTCGTCCTCCGCCTCCCGGAAGAAGTTGACCTGGTCCTTGCCGGGCAGCTGCTCGGCGAGGGGCTGGTTCGTCACCTTGTCGTCGCCCTCGTACAGCCGGGACAGCCCGGCACGCCGCCCGTCGACCGACGCCCAGATCTCGCGCACGCCGTAAGGGTGCCCTTCCAGGGTCATGGCACAGTTCACGGTCGGCAGTGCGCCGTCCGCCTTCCAGTGGTAGTCCTCCTGCTCGGTGTAGACGAACTGGTCGTCCCTGACCGGGGGCAGGGTCCGCTTCCCGGCCGCCGCCGCGATCCGCTCCAGCAGCGCGGTCGCGCTCTCGTCGCTCGGGATCCCGCCGCGTCGGCCGGTCGCGCTGTCCGCGCCCTGCTTCGGCGGCGTGGTGGCGTTCTGGGCCACGGTGGAGCCGACCACCACGGCGACGGTCAGCGCGGCGGCGACGGCGGGCGCCACAAAGGCGGGCCGCCGCCAGAACTGTCGCACGGACGGGCCGTTGCCCTCGGTGTCCTCGGTGTCCTCGGTGTCCTCGGCCCTACGTGCGCTCGCCGCGTGCTCCGCGCCACTGTCGATCTCACGCATCAGGTGCTCCCTCAGAACGCGTCGGCGGCCCGGCGGGAGGTCCCGGTCCTCGGCAGGCGGGATGCCCGGGGAGGACGGAACTTCTTGGGGGGACGGGTTGTCGTTCACGGGTTCCCCTCCTGGATGGGCCCGGCCACGGAGGTGTGGCCGCCTCTTGTCTGTCCGCGCCCGCGGCCTGGTTCCCCGTCCCGCACTTGCGCGGCAAGCTTGGCGCGGGCCCGGGAGAGCCGGGAGCGTACGGTGCCGACGGGGACACCGAGGGCCTCGGCGGCGGCGGCGTAGTCGAGGCCGCCCCAGGCACACAGGGCGAGCACCTCGCGCTCGGGGCGCCGCAGCCGGTCCACCGCCGCGCGTACGGCCCGCAGATACGCCCGGTCGTCGAGGTTCCCGGCGACCTCGTCGGCGAAGTCCCGCTCGGACTCGGGCCTCGGCAGCCGCGCGACGGCGGCGGCATGGCGCCGGGCGGCCCGGCGGGTGTTGCGGGCCACGTTGGTGGCGATGCCGAGCAGCCACGGGCGCGGCGAGCCGCCCTCCGCGTCCAGTTTGCCGCGCAGCCGCCACGCCTCCAGGAAGGTCAGCGACACGATGTCCTCGGCCGTCGACCAGTCCCCCGTCAGCCGGAAGGCATGGTTGTAGACGGACCGCGCGTACGCGTCGAAGACCTCCCCGAAGGCCCCCGCGTCCCCGTCCCTGATCCGCGCGCGCAGCGCACTCCGGTCCCCCGTGCCCCCGTCATTTGTCTCCACGTACTCCCACTGTCCGTACACCGAAGGCCGGTTCCCGTGACTCACGTCACAAGGGAACCGGCCTTCGGTGTACGGAAGTCGTACGGGGCGGCCGCGCGGAAACCGAACCGTCAGGCTCCGCCTCCGACGGAGTGCAGCACGGCCAGGCCCACGTCCGCGTAGGAGTGCTTGCCGCTGACGAAGATGTTGACGCCGTAGTAGTTGAACAGCCAGCAGGCGAAGGCGACGATCGCGATGTACGCGGCCTTGCGGCCCTTCCAGCCGGCCGTGGCGCGGGCGTGCAGGTAGCAGGCGTAGGCGACCCAGGTGATGAACGACCAGGTCTCCTTGGGGTCCCAGCCCCAGTAACGGCCCCACGCGTCGCCCGCCCAGATGGCGCCCGCGATGATCGTGAACGTCCACAGCGGGAAGACGGCGGCGTTGACCCGGTACGAGAACTTGTCCAGGGAGGCCGAGGCGGGCAACCGCTCCATGACGGAGGTCGCGAACCGGCCGGGCCGGCCGCCGCTCGCGAGCTTGCTCTCGTAGGAGTCCTTGAACAGGTACAGGATCGTGCCGACCGCGCCCACGTAGAAGACCGCGCCGCAGAAGATCGCGGTGGAGACGTGGATGTACAGCCAGTACGAGTGGAGCGCGGGAACCAACTGGTCACTGGCGGTGTACAAGACAGTGACGGCAAGACCGAGATCGAGGAGGACCGTCGTGATGAGCGGAAGCCCGAGCCAGCGGACGTTCTTCTTCAGCGCGAGCAGCGAGAGGTACACGCCGACGGCCACGGTGGAGAAGGTGATGTTGAACTCGTACATGTTGCCCCACGGCGCCCGCTGCACCGAGAGGGCCCGCGTGAGCACCCCGCCGAATTCGACGAGGAAGGCGAGCGCGGTGAGGGACACGGCGATACGGCCGTAGAGGTCGCCCTGCTCGTCCCCGCCGTGCGCGCCGGGTCCGTCCGGCACGTCCCGGGCACCGGCGGCGGCCCGCACGACCACCTTCGGCCGCTCCAGCACACCGGTCCCACCGGCCGTCTTCACGGTCACCGCGGGCGCGTCCGCCGTCTTCGCCGCACCGGCACCGGCGGTGAGCGCGGCGGCCGTACGACCCACCTTGCTCCGGCTCCCGAAGAGCCATTCGGCGATGTACGCGAAGAAGGCCAGGGTGTACACGGCCATCGCCGAGTAGATCAGGGTGTTGCTGATGTTCGCGAGGTTTTCGTTGGTGGCGGCGGCGAGAATCACCTCAGCACTCCTTCGAGTGAATATCCCGGCAACTTGCGGCCGGGCGTTGAGGTCTGGCGGGAAGCTTGCGGTCGTGTTACCGGGCTGGTTTCAACCCGGCTGGCGTTCATCGTGGAAGACCTGGAGGGCCGCCGGCCCGCTGGGCGGCGTGAGCCAGGAATCTCCCTGGATCTGCGAGGGAGAGGATTCATTTCTCAGCCCCTTCGGATGATGCGGCGTCGGAGCCGGACACACCGTCCGGCTCCGCCTCCGGGGCGTCGGACGCCCCCGGCACCTGGTCATACAGAACACTCGCGAGCTCACCCAGCTCCTCCGGCACCTTCGCCGACTCACTGCGACCCAGCCCGGCCATCTCCACGACGGTCACCCCGTCCGGACCGACCACCGCCCGCACCCACACCCGCCGACGCTGGATGAACAGGGACCCGGCAAGACCGAAGATCGCGGTGATCGCTCCGGCGAGGGCCCACCCGCTGCCGGGCTGCTGGGTGATCTGGAAGCCGGCCCACTCCTTGACCCCGTCGAAGGTGATCGTGCCCGCACCGTTCGGCAGCGTCATGGACTCTCCGATCTTCAGGTTCTCCCGCACCTGCGCGCCCTTGGAGTCCTTGAACCCCTTCAGCTTGGACTTGTCGAGCTGGTACACGCTCTGCGGGATGCCCCCGTTGACCCGGAGATCACCGTGGTACGGCTCCAGGTTGAGCACGGGGTTCAGCAGCGCGGGGAACTGCGAGACCACGGCGGTGTTCTTGCCGCCGTACGTCGGGAGGAAGAAGGCCTGGATGCCGAGCTGGTCCCACTTCCCCTTGGCGTCGGTGTAACCGTCCATGACCTTGATCGCACCGGTGGAGGTGACATTGGCGTCCAGCGGCAGCAGCGGCGCCGCGTCCTGGAAGACGACCTTGCCCCTGCCGTCCTTGATGGTGATCACGGGGGCGTACCCGTGGCTGACGAGATAGACCTTCGAGTCGCCGATCTCCAACGGCTTGTTGACCTCGATCCTGGTCGACCGCTCCTTGCCGTCGGCGCCGACGGCGTAGTCGACGGAGGCCTCGTAGATACGTGGCGTGCCCCTGTTCGGGCCGCTCGTCTCGTAGGTGCCCCGGAAGCTCTTGAGGTCGAAGCTGAACGGGTTGAGGTCCTCGGCGGTGAAGAGGTTGCCGGACTTGAAGTCGTCGTACTGCGTGAGGGTGTTGGCGAAACCGTCGCCCTCGACGATCAGCTTGTTGCCCTCGGACCGGTAGAGCTGGCCCCAGGCGAAGGCGACGAGCATCACGATCAGGGCGATGTGGAAGGCGAGGTTGCCCGCCTCCCGCAGATAGCCCTTCTCGGCTGCGACCGCGTCCCCGGCGACGTGCGCACGGAACCGGCGCTGCTTCAGCGCCTTCAGCGCGGCCTCGCGCACCTGCTCCGGCGCGGCGTCCGTGCGCCAGGTCGCGTACGCGGGCAGCCGGGTCAGGCGCTTGGGCGCGCCCGGCGGACGACCGCGGAGCTGGCCGACGAACTGCCCGGTGCGGGGCACGATGCAGCCGATGAGCGAGACGAAGAGCAGGATGTAGATCGCCGAGAACCACACCGAGCCGTAGACGTGGAACAGCCCGAGTTTCTCGTAGACCGGCCCGAGCGTGTCGTGCCGCTTCATGAAGTCGGCGACCCGGGCCGCGTCCTGCCCCGACTGTGGGATCAGCGAGCCGGGGATCGCCGCCAGCGACAGCATGAACAGCAGCAGCAGCGCGACCCGCATGGACGTCAGCTGCCGCCAGAACCAGCGGGCCCAGCCGATCACGCCCAGGGACGGCAGGTTGGGGGCTTCTTCCTGCGGGGCGGTCGAGAGCTGCGAGCCGGCGGCGCCGAGATCGTTGTCGTCGGCGGCGCTCCCGCGCTGAGCAGGGGTGTTCTCGCGGTTGCCGGAGTCGGTCGTCGTCATTGGCTCAGATCCCAGGGGTGAAGCCGGCGGTCCAGACCTGCATCTCCTGAATGATGCGGTCCCAGGCGCCGGTCAGCATGAGCAGTCCGATCGTGATCATCATGCCGCCGCCGATGCGCAGCACCCACACGTAGTGCCGCTTGACCCAGGCGAAGGCGCCGAGCGCCTTGCGGAAGGCCACCGCGGCGAGCACGAAGGGCAGGCCCAGCCCCAGACAGTACGCCACCATCAGCAGGGCCCCGCGACCGGCGCTGGCCTGGTCGAGAGCGAGGATGTTGACCGTGGCGAGGGTCGGTCCGATGCAGGGCACCCAGCCGATACCGAAGAGCGCGCCGAGTATCGGGGCACCCACGAGCCCGGTGGCCGGCCGGGTGTGGAAGCGGTACTCCCGCTGGGTCAGCCAGGGCATCAGCCCCATGAAGAAGAGACCCATGGCGATCATGAGCCCGCCGAGCACCTTGGTCAGGACGTCCTGGTGCTCCAGCAGGGTCCGGCCGAAGTACCCGAAGAGCGCGCCGCTGGAGACGAACACGAAGGTGAAGCCGAGGACGAACAGCCCGGCCCCGGCCGCCATCCGCCCCTTGCGGGCGTCGGCCAGATCGGTGCCGCCGACTCCGGTGACGTACGACAGATAGCCGGGAACGAGCGGCAGGACGCAGGGCGAGAAGAAGGAGACGAGCCCGCCGAGGACGGCGATGGGCAGCGCGAGCAGCAGGGCCCCGTCAGTGAGGGTCGAGTTGACGTCGGCGGCGGTCGTGGTCAGTGCGGTGGTCGCGGTCAGCACGGACGTCCCGGCCACGTCACTTCTCCGCGAGGATCGGCTTGAGCATCTTGCGCAGCTTCTCCTCGCTGAGCGCCTGCTGGGTGCGCGCGGCGAGCTTCCCGTCGCGGTCGACGACCAGTGTGGAAGGGATCAGCTGAGGGTTGAGCGAGCCCTTCTCGAAACGCAGCAGCAGCTTGCCGGTGGGGTCGTACAGGCTCGGGTAGTCGACCTTGTACTGCTCCTCGAAGGCGACCGCCGGCCGGGTGCTGGTGTCCCGTGTGTTGATACCGACGAACTGCACGCCCTGGTCGGCGAGGTCCTCGGAGACCTTGGCCAGGTTGGGTGCCTCGGCACGGCACGGTGCGCACCAGGAGCCCCACACGTTCAGGACGATGATCTTGCCCTTGTAGGCGGAGGAGACATCGAGCTGGTCGCCGTCGATGGTCTTGCCGGAGAGCGCGGGCGCATCGTCCCGGTCCTCCTTCTTCACCGTCGCGATCCCGTCGGAACCGGTGATGAACCCGGTCCCACCGCCCCCGCCCTCGATGCCACCGCCCGCGCAGGCGGACAGCGACAGCGCCAGGGCGGCGGCCCCGGCAGAGAGCAAAACGGCACGACCACGGCTCGTACGGACACTCATGTGAAAAGTTTCGCATGCCCGTTTCGAGGGCTTACGGCGGGGTCAGACGGCACCGTAAGGCGAGGTCAGGCGGCCTGATGCGGCGAGGTCGGCCGACCGGAGCGGCGAGGTCACGCGGTCGGACCGGCCCCCAGCAGTTCCTTCCACCCACCCGTCGGCTGCTGCCCCACCCCGAGGGTCTGGAGCTTGGCCAGGACGTCCGGCGTCTGGACGTCCATCCAGTCCACGAACTGCCGGAAGGACACGATCCGTATCTCCCCGTCCGGCGCCTTCTCCTTGGCCCGCGCGATGTGCTTGAGGGCCTCCTCGACGGCGTCCATGTACACCCCGCCGTTCCACTCCTCGAAGTGGTTCCCTATGAACAGCGGCGCCCGGTTCGTCTCGTACGCGCGCTGGAAGCCGGCGACGTACGCGCCGGTCGCCTGGGTGCGGTAGGCCGGGTAGTTGGCGGGCGGGGCCTGGGTGGAGTTCTGCGACTGGTTGTACATGATGTTGTAGTCCATCGAGAGGACCTCGAAGCTGCGGCCGGGGAACGGTACGGACTGCAGCGGCAGGTCCCAGATGCCCTCCTTCTTCTTGGGCCAGACCTGGAGGCCGCCGGGCGAGGAGGAGTCGTAGCGCCAGCCCAGCTCGCGCGCGGTGGGCAGCAGGTTCTCCTGCCCCATCAGACACGGCGTCCGCCCGCCGATGAGTTCCTTGTCGTAGTCGAACGGCAGCGGCTCGACATCCGTCCACCCGCTGTTGGTCTTCCACTCCTTGACGAACGACTTCGCCTGGTCGATCTCGCTGCGCCACTG
The DNA here is from genome assembly GCF_036346855.1 of Streptomyces europaeiscabiei. Lineage (NCBI taxonomy): Bacteria > Bacillati > Actinomycetota > Actinomycetes > Kitasatosporales > Streptomycetaceae > Streptomyces > Streptomyces europaeiscabiei. The sequence goes on along the minus strand of NZ_CP107841.1, from coordinate 6,208,425 downwards.
CTTCGGCGTCCAGTTCCCGACCGAGCCGCTGCCACCGCAGAAGTGACCGTTGAAGTGGGTGCCCATCTCGTGCCCGTCGAGCCACGCCGTGCGCACATGCCCCAGTGTCGACTTGATGTGTTCATCCGTCAGATAACCGATGTCGGAGGCGCCGGGGGCGTTGTTCGGAGGAAGGTACGTGCGCTTTTTCGACTCCGGGAGGAGATAGATGCCGGAGAGGAAGAACGTCATATGGGCGTCGTGTTCCCTCCCGGCCTTCAGGAACCGCTCGAAAAGGCCGTTCCCGACATCCCCGGCCCCGTCCCAGGAGAACACCACGAACTGCGGCGGCGTCTCGCCGGGCGCCAACGGCTGCGGCTTCTTGGGCTGGTTCGGCTGCTTCCCCGTGTACGACGTCGACCCGTCACCCAGCAGCTTCACCCTCTTCTCCGGCTTCCCGCCCTTCCCCGGGCCCTTGCCGCCACCACCGGACCCACCGGCCTCGCCCGGCTTGCCCCCGAGCCCCGTACCGCACCCGGTCAGCCCCAGCCCCGCGACCGCACCCGCACCGACGCCGAGCCCGAGCATCCCCCTCCGCGATATTTCGCGCATTGCGTCCCCCTTGGTCATTCCACGTACCAGTTCACGTGAAGCACACCGCTTTAGAGGCATGAAAGGACGCGAAGGTTCCCATTGATCTCCGACAAGCGCAAATCTTTACGAGCGCGGAGAACTGCACAGACCTTCCGGCCGACACGGAAAACTCTGCGGGCCTTCGGAGGCACGGGGAACCGCGGGTCTTTCGGGGGCGCCGGGGCCAACGGGTCGTTCAGGTTCACCAGGAACCCCCGGGCGTCGCCGAGGCACGGTGGCCGGGGGTCCGTCAGGAGCACCGCGAAGGACTACAGGTCGCTGCGGGCCGCGGGGCCGAGGGGCCCCTCAGGAACACGCGCAACCGCAGACCCTTCAGAGCCCCGGGGCCAAGGAGCCCCTCAGGAACACCGGGAACCGCAGACCCTTCAAAGCCCCGGGGCCAAGGAGCCCCTCAGGAACACCGGGAACCGCAGACCCTTCAAAGCCCCGGGGCCAAGGAGCCCCTCAGGAACACCGGGAACCGCAGACCCTTCAGGGGCGCGGGGAACTGCGCGAGCAACCACGACCGGCCCGCACTTCCCCGACGGCCTCAGCCCACCCTCACCCGGCTCGACAGCCTCAGCCCACCCTCACCCGGCCCGACGGCCTCAGCCCACCCTCACCCGGCCCGACCCAGCGGAGCGCTCACGCTCCGAAGGCCTTGTCCTTGCCCTTGACCGGCTTGGCCCCGGCCAACAGATGCGGCGGCACCAGATCACGCGCCGGCTCGCTGTAGCCGACGGACACGATCCTGTCCCCCTGGTACGTGAACGTGGTCAGGGAGGCGAGGGTGCACTGCCGCCGGCGCGGATCGTGCCAGAGGCGCCGCTTCTCGACGTACGACCGCACGATCCAGATCGGCAGCTGGTGCGAGACCAGCACGGCCTCGTGCCCGCGCGCCGCGTCCTTCGCCGCGTCGAGCGCCCCCATCATCCGGACGACCTGCTCGACGTACGGCTCACCCCACGACGGCTTGAAGGGGTTGACGAGGTGCTTCCAGTTCTCCGGCCGCTTCAGCGCGCCGTCGCCGACGCCGAAGGTCTTGCCCTGGAAGACGTTGCCCGCCTCGATGAGCCGCCCGTCGGTGGCGAGGTCGAGCCCGTGCGCCTTGGCGATCGGCGTCGCCGTCTCCTGCGCCCGCTCCAGCGGGGAGGCGCCGACGTGCGTGACGTCCCGGGACGCCAGATGCTCGGCGACCCGGTCGGCCATACGGCGGCCGAGGTCGGAGAGGTGGTACCCGTCGAGGCGCCCGTAGAGAATCCCGTCCGGGTTGGCGACCTCGCCGTGCCGCATCAGGTGGACGACCGTGATGTCACTCATGCTGCCGAAGCCTCCGCTGCTGCCCGCGCCGCCGCCGGAAGGGCGTCGGCGATCCGCTGAACCGCCCGATCGTCGTGCGCGGTCGACACGAACCACGACTCGAACGACGACGGCGGCAAATAGACGCCCTGCGACAGCATCGAGTGGAAGAAGGCGTTGAAGCGGTACGACTCCTGCGCCTTGGCCTCCTCGTAGTTCCGCACGGGCGTGTCCGTGAAGAACACGGAGAACATGTTGGAGGCGTTCTGCACCGTGTGCGCGACGCCTTCCTTGGTGAGCGCGTCCGAGACGAGCCCCTGGATCCGCCGCGACACGGTGTCGACGACGTCGTACGCCGCGTCGTCGAGCAGCCGCAGCTGCGCGAGCCCGGCGGCCGTCGCGACCGGGTTTCCGGACAGCGTGCCGGCCTGGTAGACGGGCCCGGCGGGCGCGAGGTACGCCATCACGTCGGCGCGGCCCCCGAAGGCGGCGGCGGGGAAGCCACCGCCCATGACCTTGCCGAAGGTCATGAGGTCCGGGACGACCCCGTCGATCCCGAACCAGCCGGCCCTGCTGGTCCGGAACCCGGTCATGACCTCGTCGGAGACGAAGAGCGCGCCGTTCTCGGCGCAGGCGTCCCTGAGGCCCTGGTTGAAGCCCGGCAGCGGCGGTACGACGCCCATGTTGCCCGGGGAGGCCTCGGTGATGACGCAGGCGATCTCGCCGGGGTGGGCGGCGAAGGCGGCCCGCACGGCGTCGAGGTCGTTGTAGGGCAGCACGATGGTGTCGCCGGCCTGGGCGCCGGTGACGCCCGGGGTGTCGGGGAGGGCGAAGGTGGCGACTCCCGACCCGGCGGCGGCGAGCAGCGAGTCGACGTGACCGTGGTAACACCCGGCGAACTTCACCACCTTGGCGCGGCCGGTGAAGCCGCGGGCGAGCCGGATCGCGGACATGGTGGCCTCGGTCCCGCTGGACACGAGCCGCACCTGCTCCAGCGGCCCGATCCGGTCCACCATCTCCTCGGCGAGCGCGACCTCGCCCTCACCGGGCGTACCGAAGGAGGTGCCGCGCGAGACGGCCTCCTGGACGGCTGCGATCACCTCGGGACGGGAGTGCCCAAGGATCATGGGACCCCACGAACACACAAGATCTACATACTCGCGACCGTCGGCGTCCGTCAGATAGGGACCGGTACCGGACACCATGAACCGGGGCGTACCACCCACGGCGCGGAAGGCGCGCACGGGAGAGTTCACGCCGCCGGGCGTGACGGCCGCCGCGCGCTCGAAGAGAGTCTGCGAAACTGGGGCTTCGTACGGATAGCTCACACAGGCCATGGTGTCAGAGGCTCCGAAGATCCTGCCGACTGGTGTTTGCGCTCACGTTTCGGCGGGCGGTCGCGGGGGAGGTCACTGACACGATGATCGGGTTGCGCGGCGGGGGTCACGCGGCCCAGAAATGCGTTCGGGTGGAGATATGCATCGCGGTGGCGGACTGGGCGAGGGGACCGGTGACCTCGGTCCTCGTCGTGCCCGGCGGGGCAGGCACCGACGCGAGGCGGAGGAGGCCGCGGAGACCCGGCAGGAGCGGAGCGGGTCGACCGACCGGGCCGGTTCGTCGGACCGCGGGGCGCCCACGGAGCGGAGCGCGCCGGGCGAACTGAGCGGGTCGGCGGGGCCGGGACCGCAGGGGTCGTCGCCAGGCCCGCAAGCGGCGCCGCCGGCGCTGCCTCCGGTACCACCCGTGCCACCGACCCCACCGACCCCACCGGTACCACCCGCGCCTCCGGCGTCGCCGGGGTCACAGCCCCCGCACGCCCCGCAGGGTCAGCCGGGCGTGTACGGTCCGCAGAGTGCACACGGCACACACGAATCGGACGGTCCGCGAGGCGACGCCGACCGTACTGACCACGCCGACCGTACGGAAGCGGGTACCGGCCGGTCCGAGACCGGTGACAACCGCGTCCAGAGCGGCTCCGACCGGGTCCCGTCCAATGGCTCCGACCGGATCCAGAGCGCTGGGCCTGAGCGGATCGGGCGGCGCAGCCGTATGGACGGTATGGACCGTATGGATCGTGCCGATCATGTGGATCGTGTCAATCGTGTGGACGGAATGGATCAGACGGACCGGATGGACCGGCCTGACCTGGTGGATCGCAGGAGTCGCGCGGAGCGCAGGAGCCGTGCGGACCGCAAGGACCGTCCGGACCGCATCGAGAGTGCGGACCGCGCGGACCGTGTGGAGGGCCTGGACCATGTGGTCAACCGGCTCCGGGCGGGGAGCAGGAATGGTGGCCGGGTGGGGGTGACGTACAAATACTTCGGCGCGCCCGACGGCGCGACCGCGGCCCGTGTCCCGATCTCGATGCGCCCCGAGGAGCTCGGCGGCGACGAACTCGGCATGAACGGCATGTTCACCAAGATCAAGCCGGAGACGATGGCCGCGATGGTGCTGACCGGCATCGAAGGCGTCCCCCTCCACAAGGTGCCCCCGCTCGAACTGGTCGTCCTCCACCCCGACTACGCCGTCGTGAAGCTCCCGATGACGGTCGTCGACCCCCTCAGAGGCATCGGCGAGGAAGCGGTCGGCGCGGCCGCCTTCATCTGGTCGACGGTCCCGGACCGCGGCGGCCCTCGCGACGCCTTCAACGTCTACCAACTCCTCCACGAATGGCAGGACTTCAGCCACCGCCTGCACGAGGCGGGGCATCAGCCGTACTGCCTGGTCTGGCCCTGATCCGGGGCTTCATGGTGTTCGGGCGGGGCTTTCGGGCTCCGCCCTCGTCATGAGCGGGGAGGGGCCGTCAGGCGGCCGGGGCGTGTTGAGGGCACTACGCGCGACTCCTCCTCGGCCGGGCGCTGCCGGACGCGGACCGGGAACTGCTGACCGACTGGCTGATCGCCAACACCACCAACGTCGAGCGCTTCCGCGCGGGTCTTCCGGCCGACTGGACGCTCGCGGACAAGACCGGCGGCGGGTCGCAGTACGGGGTCGCCAACGACGTCGGCGTCGTCTGGCCGTCCCTCCGCCCGCCCCTCGTCCTGTCCGTCCTGACGACCAAGCACGCCCCCGAAGGCCCCTCGGACAACCCGCTGGTGGCCAAGGTGGCGGGGCTGGTGGCAAAGGCACTCACGGCACGATGAGCACACGGCCCCGCGCCCCTGAAGGGCACGGGGAACTGCGCGAGCAACCCCCACCGGGCGGCTGACGACCGCCACGGGGATGCTCAGCCACCGCTGGGCATCCCCATGTCCGACAGCACCCCGGTCACCACTGGCCCCGAGCCCCCTCCGGGCCGCAGCATGAGCGGCATGAGCAATGTGAACGACAGCGGTACGGGCACAGGCGGCACAGGCGGCACCGGCAGCACCGGCAGCACCGGCAGCACCGGCAGCACCGGCAGCGTGCGTATCTCACGGCGGGCCCGGGCCGTCGCCCCCTTCTACGCCATGGAGTTCGCCAAGCAGGCCGCCGCGCTGTCCGCCCAGGGCCACGACGTCGTCAAACTCAGCCTCGGGGAACCGGACTTCGGCGCTCCCCCGGCCGTCGTGGCGGCGATGCGGGAGGTCATGGACGGGCGGCCGATGACGTACACGGCGGCCCTCGGACTGCCGGCCCTGCGGGAGGCCATCGCGGGGTTCTACGGCGAGCAGCACGGCGTCGAGGTCGATCCGGGCCGGATCGTCGTCACCGCCGGCGCCTCGGCAGCGCTCGTGCTGGCCACCGCCGCGCTCGTCGACCCCGGTGACGAGGTGCTCATCGGCGACCCCTCCTACCCCTGCAACCGGCAGATCGTCGAGAGCTTCGGCGCCGAGGTCACCCTCGTCCCCACCACCGCCGCGAGCCGGTTCCAGCTGGACGTCGCGGCGGTACGGGCGCACTGGACGGACCGTACGCGCGGCGTGATGGTGGCCACGCCGTCCAACCCCACGGGCACCTCCGTCCCCGCCGACGAGCTGGAGGCCCTCTGCGACCTCGCCCGCGAGCGCGACGCGTGGCGCCTCGTCGACGAGATCTACCTCGACCTGGGCGACCACGACGAGCGGGGCCGGCCGCCGCGCAGCGCGCTGTCGTACGACCCCGGGGCCGTCGTCATCAACAGCTTCTCGAAGTACTTCGGCATGACCGGCTGGCGGCTCGGCTGGTGCGTCGTCCCCGAGCCCCTCGTACCGGCCCTGGAACGCCTCGCCCAGAACTACTTCCTCTGCGCCTCCGCCCCCGCCCAGCACGCCGCCCTCGCCTGCTTCACCCCCGAGTCGCTGGCGGTCTGCGAGGCCCGCCGGGTGGAGTTCGGCGAGCGGCGCGCACTCGTCCTGAACGGGCTGGCGCGGATCGGGCTGCCGGTCCCGGTGCCGCCCGACGGGGCGTTCTACGTCTACTTCGACGTCAGCGGGACCGGTCTCACGTCCTGGCAGTTCTGCGAGCGGGCCCTGCGGGAGGCGCACGTCGCACTCACCCCCGGCCGGGACTTCGGCACGCACACCGCCGACACCCACGTCCGCCTCTCCTACGCGGCCTCGGCGGACGAACTGCGCGAGGGGATCGCCCGGTTGGGAAAGTTCATGACCACGCTGCGGTGAGCCGCGACGCCCGGCCGCAGCCCCTGGTCAAGAGGGGCGACCCGGTGGGCACGCAGGTCGTGGACGCACGGATGCCCGCGGCGGCCGGCTCACCGTCGGAGCAACCGAGGCTGCGATCACGCCGGCGAGACCCAGAAGCACCCACCGCCGCTCCCGCATCGACCGCGCCACTGCTCCCGCATCGACCGGCGCTCCGGCGCTTCCGCAGGCTGTCGATGCATGCCATGTGAGGCGCCGGGCCGGCCGGTGGACTGCAAACGGTCGGCCCGGCGGCGGACGTGGAGCCGAGGGGACGCCCGGCGCCGCATATCTTGGCGTCCATGCAGTCCTACACAATCGGTCAGGCCGCGCGGCTGCTCGGGGTCAGCCCCGACACCGCGCGGCGATGGGCGGACGCGGGCCGGGTGGCGACACGGCGCGACGAGAACGGGCGGCGGCTCATCGACGGGACGGACCTCGCGGCGTTCTCCGTGGAGCTGGCCTCGGACACCACCGACGAGGCCGATGCCCCGTACACATCGGCCCGCAACGCCTTCCCCGGCATCGTCACCGCGGTGAAGCTCGGTGACGTGGCGGCCCAGGTCGAGATCCAGGCGGGCCCGCACCGCCTGGTCTCACTGCTCACCCGGGAGGCCGTGGAGGAACTGGGCCTGGAGGTCGGCATGGAGGCCACGGCCCGGGTGAAGTCCACGAACGTACACATCGACCGAACCTGAACGGGCCCTCCCGCGGTGGCGCACGGTGGCCTCACCACTCGGGAGCCAGCGCCTCCGCCAACCGGGAGACGGCTGCCGGATCCGGCAGCCTCCCCAGCATCCTCACGACCTCCGCGCTCGCGAACTGCCGCTGCGACGCGGTCACGTTCGGGTCGATCGCGCACTCGGCCTGCACCCGCACATAGTTCAGGTCCGTCGCGAAGAGCAGGGAGAACGACTCCACCCCCTTGATGACCGCGCGCCCCCCGGCATCCAGATAGCCCCGCACCAACCGCCGGGCGGAATCAGCACAGAAGTCGTCACCGCCGGCCCACACATGGACGGCATGGGCGAGTTCGCGCTCCGCCGACACGGGCCCGGCGTTGTCCCAGTCGAGGAGGACCGGCCCGGACCGCCCCACCAGTACGTTCTGCGGCCGCATGTCGAGATGGGAGGTCACGACGTCACCGCCCCCGGACGGGGTGACGTACCGCGCCAACTCCACCGCCGAGGTGGCGGCGAACCGCTCCAGCGCGTCCGCCCACGGCACCCCGGCCGTCCGGACCCCCTCGCACAACTCCGCCCAGTCGGTCTCCTTGGGACACCGCTCGTACCAGTCGTTCGGTGTCTCCGTCGTCCCCTCCCCGGCCCGGTGCAGAAGAGCGAGCGTCCGCCCGCACCACCCCAGAAGCTCCGGATCGGCCGGGTCCGCCTCGCTCCCGTCGACCCAGTCGTACAGCTTCACGTACGACCCGCCCATATGGTCCGGCAGCCGCGACACGTACGCCCCGTCACGGTCCGCGAACAACCGTGGCGCCGATATCCCCAGTTCCTCGGCCGCGTTCCGTAGCGCGGCCTCCCGCCCCACCTGCCCCTCGTCGCACCCGAACAGCAGCTCCTTCACCGCCCACGACCCGCCGCCACCGCCACCGGCCCCACCAGCGGCCCCACCAGCGGCCCCGGCCCCGGCCGACAGTCTCCAGATCTGCCCCAGCGCACCCCGGGCGACGGGCACCATGTCCCACGCCCCGCCACCGAGGGAGTACACGTCCGCGACAAAGCCGGCCCTGCTCCGCATGAGTCACCTTCCGCTCGCCCCGCTGAATCCCCCGGCATGTAATACGCGGGGGACCACCGGACACAAACGGGTTTGTACGTCGGCGCGCTCACCCGAAGTCCCGCACCGTCACCTCGACATGGATCCGCTCGGCGCCGCCAGGTCGAACCACACCGCCTTGCCGTCGGGGTGGACGAGGCCGCCGCTGTTCGGGACGGCGGCGGTTCCCCAGTGGCCCTCGGTGAGGGCGTCCACGAGGTAGAGGCCGCGGCCGCCCTCCTCCCACCCGCCCGGGGTCAACTCCCTTATGACCGGCGGGTTCTCGTCACCGTCGTAGACGATCACCCGGACCCGCCAGGCCTCCACCGCCAGCCAGAGAACCGATCCTCCACCCTTGGCGTGCACACAGGCGTTCGTGACCAGTTCGGATGTGCACAGGGCGGCCGCGTCCACGAGGGTGTCGAGGCCGAGGGCCCGCAGGACCGTGGCGACGAAGTCGCGGGCGATCTGCGGGGAGATGTCGAGGGGCGGGCAGAAGAGGGTGTACGTCGTCGCCGCGGGCGAAAGCCAGGAGGTGGCGCTGGGGATTGGGGCGGGGAGAGTCTGGGCAGTTTCGGTCATATGTGATCAACTCCATTGCGACGAAGAGGGATTGCTCGGGTCCCTACCGCGTCGGCGGCTCCTCCTCGGGTGTCGACGGCCCGGGGTGCGCTTTCAACTGGCGGTACGCAGGGGTGGATTACGGACGGCTGCGGATTGCTGCGGACGGCTCCGGGCGGACGTGTGGATGAACGGCGAGGGAGGTCTGAGTACGAGGCTGATGGCGAGTGCTGGATACGAGGCCGAGTGCGAGGCGAGATGCAGGCAGAATGCATATGAGTAATCATGTGAGCACTCTCCGTGAGCGCAGGACTGACCGTAGTCGGCGTGTTCGCGCCGCCGCAATGGGGTCGGTGGAAGTACTACGAAAGCGCGTCGCCGAGCCCCGGCAGCCCCGGCCCGACCCTCACCCCGAGTGGCCCGCGGCGCGGCCGGGCCGCCGTGTGATGATGGGCGGCGCGCACCCGTAGGGGACGGGCGGCGCTCCCACGGGGAACGGGAACAGAACGGGTACGGGGACGGAACTGTCATGACCAGTCGGTTGCTCATGTCGTACAACACGCAGGCCAAGCGGGCCGGGGTGCCGGCCCGGGAGCCGGCGGGCGTGGTCGGGTCCACGCGGGCCACGGCGATCCTGGACCACGACGACCCACTGGTCGGGGCGGTCGCACGCCGGGTGCTGAGCGAGGCGACGCCGCGTGACGCGCTGCGGGCCGCGCACCGGATCATCGCGCGGGACGTACGCCCGGTGTACTCGGTCGAGGACCGCCGCCGCGTGTCGCGGACGCTGCGGCTGGGGCGCGGCTCGTGCAGTCAGCGGATGGCGGCGCTGGAGGCGGTCGCTCGGGCCGTGCGCGTACGGACGCGGGTGCGGGGGCTGCTGGTGGACGGGGCCTTCTGGTATCCGCGGTTCCCGCGGCTGAAGCCGTTCGTGCCGGAGCAGGTCCTGCTGGCCTGGCCGGAGTTCAGGATCAGCGGCGCGTGGGTCCCGGTCGGCGAACTCTTCGACGCCCCCGACCCCGGCGGCGACGGCTTCGCCAACAAGGGCGGCGAAACCCTCTTCGACGCGATCGCCCGTACCGGCGTCCAGTGGGGCACCTGCGGGACGGCCCCCGGCATCGCCTGCGACCTCTCCGCCCAAGTGGTCGCCGACCTGGGCCACTTCGACGACCGCGACGAACTCTTCGCACGCCACGGTCAGACCCTCTGCCGAACGGCCCGCACCCTCACCGAACCGGTACTCGGCCGCTGGAGCGCGGGAGCGACCCGCCGCACCGCCTGACGGGCAACACACCCGAGCCCGGCCCGGCCGCCGGCCACGGGGCCTTCACCACCAAGGGCGGCACGGAGGTCAGGTGCGCCACCGCTCGAACACCTGGCGCTGGACCTGCCTCTGATCGGACCGGCCCGCCACGCCGGTCCTCCACCCATCACCCCCACCCATCACCCCCACCGACCACCTCCACCGGCCGCCCTCGCCGGTCAACGGTGGCCGGTCATCGGCCCCCGTTCACCGGCCCCCGTTCACACCCCGCACCGTGAACCCGGTGACCAGCCCCCCGCCCTCCCGCCGGAACGCGAACGGTGCCCCGCCGTGCGCCGCCGCCACGGCTCGGACGATCGACAGCCCGAGCCCGGACCCGGGCAGACTGCGGGCGTCCGGGGCGCGATAGAAGCGATCGAAGATGCGTTCGAGGTCGCAGTCGGGGACGCCGGGACCCCGGTCGAGAACCTCGACACGGACGACGTCCGAGGCCTCGCCCGGTTCACGCGTGCCCCCCGGTTCCCCGATGCCCCCCGGGCCGCCCAGCTCCTCCAGTCCGCCCAGCTCGCCCAGGCCTCCCGCCGACCCCCGCGCCACGACGACCACGATCGCCCCGGACCCGGCGCGGTCGAACTTCGCCGCGTTCTCCACCAGGTTGGAGATGGCCCGCTGGAGAGCCCCCGGCCGCCCCTCGACGGTCGTGTCACCGGCCACGCGTACGACGACCTCGCGGCCGGTACGGCGGCGCGCGGTCCCCGCGACGTCCTCCGCGAGGTCGGCCAGCTCGACCCGCTGCACGGGCTCGGTGCTGGACTGCCCGGCCGCGAGGTCGACCAACTCGTTGACCAGGTCGGTCAGTTCGAGGGCCTCCTGGGAGAGGTCGTCGACGAGTTCCGTACGCATCCGGGGCGGCAGCTCGTCGATACGCCGGAGCAGGGAGATGTTCGTACGGAGGGAGGTGAGAGGGGTGCGGAGTTCGTGGCCGGCGTCCTGGACCAGCCGCCGCTGGTCCTCCTCGGACTGCGCGAGGCGGACCAGCATACGGTCGAAGGAACGCCCCAGCCGGCCCACCTCGTCCCGGCCCGCGACCGGCACCTGGATGCCCAGATGCCCGGTCCGGGCCACGTCCTCCGCCGCCCCCGCCAACTGCACGAGCCGCCGGGTCTGCCGCCGCGCCAGCCACCACCCGAACAGCCCGGCCGAGATGACGATGCCGGAGACGAACAGCAGGGTCCGCTGCTGCAGCTCCCGCAGCAGGTCCTCGGTGTCGCTGAACTCCTGCGCGACCTGCACGGCACCTCGGCCGCCGCCGAGCGCGACGGTCACCACCCGGTAGCGGTCGTCGCCGACCTCGACCTCGCCGTGCTCGACCATCACCCCGGCCAGGGCCGCGTCGGCCGTACTGCGGTCCGCGTCGCGAACGGGCAGGCCGGGGGCGCCCTTCTCGAGGATCTCCCCGCGCGGGCCGAGCACCTGGACGTCCGTACGACCGGAGCGGATCAGGTCGTCGCGCGGACCGCCGCTGCCGCTCGGCGCGAAGTCCTCCGGCGTCAGCGGGTCCTGCTCGACCAACTCCCGCAGATCACGCACGACCTCGGCGAACACGGTCTGCTCGTCGACCCGCACCAGCCGCGCCGCCGCGCTGTAGCTGAGGATCCCGACGAGGACGGTGACGACGCACGCCACCGCCACGAACGACACGGTGAAGGTCGCCCGCAGTGAGGGGACCGGCCGCAGCCGGGAGAGCAGGCGGGACAGCGCCCGGACGGGACGGGACGGCACCGGGCGCCGCCCTCAGTCTTCCCGCAGCGCGTACCCCACACCCCGCACGGTGTGGATCAGCGCCGGCGCCCCGGGCTCGTCGAGCTTGCGGCGCAGATAACCGACGTAGACGGCCAGGTTCTTGGAGCCGGGCCCGAAGTCGTAGCCCCAGATGCGGTCGTAGATCGTCGCGTGGTCGAGCACGATGCCCGCGTTGCGGACCAGCAGTTCGAGAAGGTCGAACTCGGTCCGGGTCAGCTCCAGTTCCCGCGCCCCGCGCCATGCCCGCCGCGCCTGTACGTCCATCCGCAGCCCGGCGGCCGTGAGCAGCCCCCCGGTGTCCGGGCCCGCAGCCCCGGCGGCGGAGGCCGTCGCGCCGGCCGACGACGGAAGGGGCTTCGCGAAACCGTCCGGGTTGCCCGTCCGCCGCAGCAGCGCGCGCAGCCGTGCGAACACCTCCTCCACGTCGAACGGTTTGACGACGTAGTCGTCCGCGCCGGCGTCGAGGCCGGCGATCCGGTCGGCGGTCTCCACGAGCGCGGTGAGCATCAGGATCGGCGTCCGGTCGCCCTCCGCGCGCAGCACCCGGCAGACCTGGAGGCCGTCTATGCCGGGCATCATCACGTCGAGCACGAGCACGTCGGGCCGGTTGCGGTGGGCCTGGGCGAGCGCCTCGACGCCGTCGGCGACCGCCGTGACCTCGTACCCCTCCAGGGTCAGCGCGCGTTCCAGGGCATGGCGGATGGCGCGGTCGTCCTCGGCGAGCAGCACGTTCTGGGGCACCCCACCAGTCTGCCAAGGTCACGGGCGCCCACCACCTCGTCAGCGGGGCAGGGCCGCCCTTCTTACCGGCCTCTCACCCCGACCGCCCGTCGGACTTACCACTCCGGAGCAGCGTGTTCGTGTGACACCCCTCCGCACGGGAACCCGGGCAGAGCAAGCAGATGGAGTACAAAGGGTCCGAAACAGCCGAACCAGCCAAACCATCATCAGCACCGCATCACCGGACAACCGCACGCCACCCGCGTCGGCCATGTCCGCCCCGCACAACTGCATCACCGTGTCACCGCACCGCTCACCCCGTCGGGAAGGCAGGACCTTGAGCCGCCGCATGAAGATCGTGTTCCTGCTGCACAACGCGTACGCCATCGGCGGCACCGTCCGTACGACGCTGAACCTGGCGTCGGCACTCGCGGACCACCACGACGTGGAGATCGCCTCGATGGCCCGCCACCTGGACGAACCGCGCTTCACGGTCGACCCGAGGATCACGCTCGTCCCGCTGGTGGACATCCGCCCGTACAGCCCCGACCTGCGCGATCCGGCGCAGGTGCAGCCCGCCGTGGAGTTCCCGGCGCAGGACAAGCGACACCGCCAGTACAGCCGCCTCACCGATCTCCGGGTCCGCGCCTACCTGGCCCGCTGCGGCGCGGACGTCGTCATCGGCACCCGCCCCGGCATCAACGTCTACGTCTCCCGCTTCGCCCCGCGCCGCGCCCTGCGCATCGGCCAGGAGCACCTGCGCCACGACGCCCACACCAAGCAGCTCCGCAAGGTCCTCGCCCGCCACTACCGTGCCCTGGACGCGGTCGTCACGACCACGGCGGCGGACGCGGCGGTGTACGGCGCACGGATGAAACTGCCGGGCGTACGGGTGATGTCGGTACCCAACATCGTCCCGGCGTCCGGGGTGGCCCCGTCGGACGGTACGGCGCCCGTCATCGCCGCCGCCGGCCGCCTCGTCCGCGGCAAACGCTTCGACCTCCTCCTGGAGGCGTTCGCGATGGTCGCCGCGAAGGAACCGGACTGGCAGCTGCGCATCTACGGCGGCGGCAAGCAGAAGGACCGGCTGGAAACCCTCATCCAGGATCTCCGGCTCACCGACCAGGCCCATCTGATGGGCCCGCACACTCCCATCGAGGAGGAGTTCGCGCACGCCTCGATCGTCGTCAGCGCCTCGGAGGCCGAGTCCTTCGGCATGACCCTGGTCGAGGCCATGCGCTGCGGCGTCCCGGTCGTCAGCACCGACTGCCCGCTCGGCCCCGCCGAGATCATCACCGACGGCACCGACGGCCGCCTCGTCCCCGTCGACGACCCCCACGCCCTCGCCGAAGCCGTCCTCGACCTCACCGCCGACCCGGACCTCCGCCGTGCCATGGGCCGGGCCGCCCTGGCGAGCGCCCACCGCTTCGACGCGGCCCCGATCGTCACCAGGTACGAGCAGTTGTTCGCCGAGCTGCGGGAGACGAGGCTCCAGCGGACCTGGGAGCGGGGATCGACGAGCGCGAGGGCCTGGCTGCGGCGCCGCGTGCGCGCGGGGAAGAGGGCGGCCCCGGCTCTTCTCAGGAGCGCAGGGCTGTCACCCGTGCGGCTCCGCCGCGCGGCCGCGAGCAACCACGAACAACCCGCGGCCTGAAGCCCTCCGCGCCGTTCCTGTGGACCGAGCGGGGGTGAGTCCGTTCAGCCGCGCGCCCCGAACGGTCCCGGGCGAGCTGGTCCCCGGCGTACTCGACCCCGGGTGGCGACACGCATCCTGTACGTGGTCCGGGCCCGGGAGGCCCCCGCGGCCGGAGGCCGCTGAAAAACACGGCCCTGCGCGACCTGGCCAGAAGAGGGTAAGGCCGCAGGCGACGGAGTCAGCCATCACGCGATCAAGCTGATTCGACCTCTCGCACTCCTTGGCACTCGGCTACCGACCCCGACGGCGGGACTCAGCCCTTCAACGCGGCCAACTGCTCCGCGAAGGGAACGACGACGAACCCCTCGGGCTCGACCGGCGCGGCATCCGCCCTCCGGGACAGCCCAGCCATCAACCCGGCCAGCTCCGACGCCGCCCGCTCGATCCGCCCGGCCAGCCCCTCCGCGCCCCAGTCCTCGGACGCGGCATAGACGCCCGTGGGCACCACCACGGCCCGCAGATACGCGAACAGCGGCCGCATCGCGTGCTCCAGCACCAGCGAATGCCGTGCCGACCCCCCGGTGGCGGCGATCAGTACCGGCTTCCCCGCGAGCGCGTCCCGGTCGAGCACGTCGAAGAAGGACTTGAACAGCCCGCTGTACGACGCCGAGAACACCGGCGTCACCACCACCAGCCCGTCGGCCCCCGCCACCGCGTCCGACGCGGCGGCGAGCTTGCGGCCCGGGAACCCGTTGGTGAAGTTGTGCGCGATCTCCACGGCCAGGTCACGCAGTTCGACGACCTCGACCTCCACCGCGGCGTCGTGCCCGACCACCGCCGCGGCCAGCCGGTCCCCCAGCAGCCGCGTGGACGACGGCACACTCAGCCCCGCCGAGACGACGACCAGCTTCGTACGACGCCCTCCTGCGGCATTCACGCGACGCTCTCCTTCTTCTCCGCGGCCAGCAGCGACCCGTGCGTGGGCGCGTCCGGCACGTCCGCCGGCCGCCCCTTCGCGAACTCCTCGCGCAGCACCGGCACGACCTCCTCGCCGAGCATGTCGAGCTGCTCCAGGACGGTCTTCAGGGGCAGCCCCGCGTGGTCTACGAGGAACAGCTGCCGCTGGTAGTCACCGGCGTACTCCCGGAACGCCAGCGTCTTCTCGATCACCTGCTGCGGCGACCCGACGGTCAGCGGCGTCTGGTCGGTGAAGTCCTCCAGGGACGGCCCGTTGCCGTACACCGGAGCGACGTCGAAGTACGGCCGGAACTCCCGCACCGCGTCCTGCGAGTTCTTGCGCATGAAGATGTGTCCGCCGAGCCCGACGATCGCCTGCTCGGGCGTGCCGTGCCCGTAGTGCGCGTACCGCTGCCGGTACAACTCGACCATCCGCTTGGTGTGGTCGGCCGGCCAGAAGATGTTGTTGTGGAAGAAGCCGTCACCGTAGTAGGCGGCCTGCTCGGCGATCTCGGGCGAGCGGATGGAGCCGTGCCAGACGAACGGTGGTACGTCGTCCAGCGGGCGGGGCGTGGAGGTGAACCCCTGGAGCGGCGAGCGGAACTTGCCCTCCCAGTTCACGACGTCCTCGCGCCACAGGCGGTGCAGCAGCGCGTAGTTCTCGACGGCGAGGTTGATGCCCTGCCGGATGTCCTGCCCGAACCACGGGTAGACGGGCCCGGTGTTGCCGCGCCCCATCATCAGGTCCACCCGCCCGTCGGCCAGGTGCTGGAGCATCGCGAAGTCCTCGGCGATCTTCACCGGGTCGTTGGTGGTGATGAGGGTGGTGGAGGTGGAGAGGATCAGCTTCTCCGTGCGTGCGGCGACATAGCCGAGCATCGTCGTGGGCGACGACGGCACGAACGGCGGATTGTGGTGCTCACCGGTGGCGAAGACGTCGAGCCCGACCTCCTCCGCCTTCAGCGCGATCGCGACCATCGCCTTGATGCGCTCGCGCTCGGTCGGCGTCCGGCCCGTGGTGGGGTCCGGCGTCACGTCTCCGACACTGAAGATCCCGAACTGCATCATCGCTGCCACCCTCCCAGGTTGTTTACGATTCAACTATACCCGTGAACGAGGGCCCCCTCCCCACTATTCCCCGCCGTTGTCAGTGGCCGTCCCTACGATCTCCTCATGGCCGCCCCACGCCGTGACACCCGAGGCATCGTGGACGCCCCGGAGCTCTTCGCCCGGGTCCGCTTCCGCCGCCGCGAACCCGCCGAGCCGCTGCGCCCGTACCTGGAGCACTACTGGCTGATCGACTGGGACCTGCCCGAGCCGTACGTCTCCCAGGTCGTTTCGCACCCGTCGGTGAACGTCGTCCTCCAGCGGTACGAGGGGCAGGAGCCCTTCGCCGAGATCTCCGGCATCGGTCTCGGCCTCTTCACCCAGAAACTGGAGGGCAGGGGCCGGGTCTGCGGCATCCAGTTCCGCCCCGGCGGCTTCCGCCCCTTCGCGCCGTCCCACCCCGCGACCCACTGGACCGGCCGCCGGGTACGACAGCCCGAGGCGTTCCCGGACACCGACATCGACCCGGCCGCGATCCTCGCCCCCGACGACGAGGACGCCCGCGTCGCCGCCCTCGACACGTTCCTGACGGGGCTCGCCCCTGCCCCCGACCCCCAGGCGGACCTCGCCATGGCCCTCGTCGACCGCATCCGCACCGACCGCACGATCCGCCGCGTCACCGACTTCGCCCGCGCCGAGGGAGTGTCCGTACGACTCCTGCAGCGCCTGTTCTCCGCGTACGTGGGCGTCGGCCCCAAGTGGGTCATCCTCCGCTACCGCATCCACGAAGCCCTCGAACGCGCCGAGACCGCACGGGCCGTCGACTGGGCCGCCCTCGCCGCCGACCTCGGCTACGCGGACCAGGCCCACCTCGTCCGCGACTTCACGGCGACGGTGGGGGTGCCGCCGACGGCGTACACGGAAGCGGTGTCGGCGTCGGTGCCGGTCCCGTCGTCGTCTACTTCGCGTGCGTGACCGCGTAGATCATCACGAACGCCACGATGTGGATACCGAACAGGAAGTACGCGAGGAACCACCACACATACCGCTCGTTCTTCTTCTCCTCGGCGAGGCGACGCTTCTCGGACGTCAGGCCGGCTTCGGGCGCCGGGCCGGCCTCGGACCTCAGACCGTCCTCGGCGAGGCGACGCCTCTCGGACGTCAGGCCGGCTTCGGACGCCGGGCCGGCCTCGAACGCCAGGCCGGCCTCGGACGCCGGGCCGGCCTCGGACCTCAAACCGTCCTCGGCGAGGCGACGCTTCTCGGACGTCGGGCCGGCTTCGGGCGCCAGGCCGGCCTCGGGCGTCGGGCCGGCTTCGGGCGCCAGGCCGGCTTCGGACCTCAGACCGGCTTCGGGCGCCAGGCCGTCCTCGGGCGCCATCACAGCTCCCGATGGACCTTGGTGTTGGAGGCCTGGGCGCGGGGGCGCAGGACGAGGAGGTCGACGTTGACGTGGCTGGGCCGGGTGACCGCCCAGGTGATCGTGTCGGCGACGTCGTCGGCGGTCAGGGGCTCGGCGACGCCGTCGTAGACGCGCGCCGCCTTCTCCGCGTCGCCGCCGAAGCGGGTCAGGGCGAACTCGTCCGTCTTCACCATGCCGGGCGCGATCTCGATGACCCGGACCGGTGTGCCGACGATCTCCAGCCGCAGCGTCTCGGCGAGGACGTGCGTGCCGTGCTTGGCGGCGACATAGCCCGCGCCGCCCTCGTACGTCCCGTGCCCCGCCGTCGACGACACCACGACCACCGTGCCGTCACCGCTCGCGGTCAGCGCGGGCAGCAGGGCCTGGGTGATGTGGAGGGTGCCGATGACGTTCGTCTCGTACATCGTGCGCCAGTCGGCCGGATCGCCGGTCGCGACCGGGTCGGCGCCCAGCGCGCCGCCCGCGTTGTTGACCAGCACACCGATCTTCTTGAACGCGGTCGCGAACTCGTCGACCGCCGCGCGGTCCGTGACGTCCAGGGGGTACGCGGTGGCCTGCCCGCCGCCGTCGTTGATCTCCTCGGCCAGCGCCTCGATACGGTCCTTGCGGCGTGCGGTCAGCACGACGCGGTACCCCGCCGCGGCAAGCTGCCGGGCCGTGGCGGCGCCGATCCCGCTGCTCGCACCGGTGACGACGGCGATGCGTGAGGCGGCGGACGGTGCGGCGGTGGCCATGAGCTGCTCCTGGGGCGGTACGGAATCGAACGGAACCGGCCGGGACCGGGCAGGGAACCGACCGGCGGTCGAACGGTTCCCGCCCGGCCAGGATAGGCGGGCGGTGAGACAATGAAACGGGTGATCCCCTGTGCAGGAGGTGGATCATGGGACAAGCGCGCGAGCTGATGGACCAGCTCACCGAGGCGCTCACCACACACCAGGACCCCAAGACCGTCGCGAACCTCTTCGCGGAGGACGCGGTGGCCCACACCCCCGACGGCGGAGAGATCCACGGGCGGGACGACATAGCCGAGTACTGGCGCCAGATGACGGACGCCATGCCCGAGGCCACCTACGAGTCGCTCGCCTCGTTCGAGGTCGGCGACACCGCCATCGACGAGGGAATCTTCAGCGGCACGAACACCGGCCCGATCGCCTTCCCCGACGGAACGTCCATCCCCGCGACCCAGAAGGACATCAGGATGCGCGGCGTGGACTTCGCCACCGTCCGGGACGGGCAGATCACCAGCTACCGGCTCTACTTCGACCAGCTGGACTTCCTGAACCAGCTCGGCCTGCTGCCGGAGGAGCTGGCCCAGCCGTCGTAGAGCGGCAGCCGCCGACCGTCACCGCGACAGCCGCCGCGTCACCCGTCGCGCGGCGCATACATGATCACCGCCATGCCCGCGAGGCAGATCAGCGCGCCCGACACGTCCCAGCGGTCGGGCCGGTAGCCGTCCGCGGCCATCCCCCAGGCGATCGACCCGGCGACGAAGATCCCGCCGTACGCGGCGAGGATCCGCCCGAAGTGCGCGTCCGGCTGGAACGTCGCCACGAACCCGTACGCCCCCAGCGCCACCACCCCGGCCCCGATCCACACCCACCCCCGGTGCTCCCGCACCCCCTGCCACACCAGCCAGGCCCCACCGATCTCGAACAGCGCGGCGAGCACGAACAGGGCGACGGACCGGGCGATGACCATGGCCCCGAGCTTCGCACGGTGATACGGGCGGGGGTTCTTGCCGGGGCGCCACAGCGGTGTCGCGTAGAGAACACGGAGCCTCGGTCTGCTCGGCCGAGGCTCCGTGCCGCCGCAAGTCCGCAAGTCCGCGGGTCCGCGGGTCCGCGGGTCCGCGGGTCCGCGGGTCAGCCCTTCACGCACACGACCTGCTTCAGCTTCGCCACCACCTGCACCAGGTCCCGCTGCTGGTCGATGACCTGCTCGATCGGCTTGTAGGCGCCCGGGATCTCGTCCACGACGCCGGAGTCCTTGCGGCACTCCACGCCCCGCGTCTGCTCCTCCAGGTCCTTGGTCGAGAAGCGCCGCTTCGCCGCCGTCCGGCTCATGCGCCGACCGGCGCCGTGCGAAGCCGAGTTGAACGCCTTCTCGTTGCCGAGGCCCTTCACGATGTACGACCCCGTACCCATCGAGCCCGGGATGATCCCGTACTCGCCGGACCCCGCGCGAATCGCACCCTTACGGGTCACCAGGAGGTCCATGCCGTCGTAGCGCTCCTCGGCCACGTAGTTGTGGTGCGCGCTGATCTCCGCCTCGAAGGTCGGCTTCGCCTTCTTGAACTCCCTGCGGACGACGTCCTTGAGAAGCGCCATCATGATCGTGCGGTTGAACTTCGCGTACTCCTGCGCCCAGAACAGATCGTTGCGGTACGCCGCCATCTGCGGGGTGTCCGCGACGAAGACGGCGAGGTCGCGGTCGACCAGACCCTGGTTGTGCGGGAGCTTCTGGGCGATGCCGATGTGATGCTCCGCCAGCTCCTTGCCGATGTTCCGGGAGCCGGAGTGCAGCATCAGCCAGACAGAACCATCCGAATCGGTGCAGACTTCGACAAAATGGTTTCCTCCGCCCAGCGTCCCCATCTGCTTCTCCGCCCGGTCATGACGGAACTTGACCGCATCCGCCACCCCGTCGAACCGTCCCCAGAACCCGTCCCACCCCCCGGCGGCGAACCCGTGCAGCTGCCCCGGATCGACGGGGTCGTCATGCATCCCCCGCCCCACCGGGATCGCCTGCTCGATCTTCGACCGCAGCCGGGACAGATCGCCGGGCAGGTCGTTGGCCGTCAGGGACGTCTTGACCGCGGACATTCCGCAGCCGATGTCGACGCCCACCGCCGCGGGACAGACGGCCCCCCGCATCGCGATGACGGACCCGACCGTCGCGCCCTTGCCGTAGTGGACGTCCGGCATGACGGCCAGACCCTTGATCCAGGGGAGGGTGGCCACGTTGCGGAGCTGCTGCAGGGCACCCTCCTCGACCGACGCGGGATCGGTCCACATACGGATGGGTACCTTCGCGCCCGGTATCTCTACGTACGACACAACGCCTCAATTCCCCCGAAGAACAGATGTAAGTCTCAAAACGCAAAACCGGCGCCAAGGTCAACGAATGGGATGCCGGACCGGCGTCCACGGCAGTGCGTGCGATACACATGGTGCCCGGGGGTCACCCCCGGGCGGCAAGTGAATAACCACAGGCAGGACTGCGCAGGCGTCCCGAGGGACCCCGTCGAGAGGAGCCCCACCGTGCAGCGGAAGGCGTACGTACCCGGCGTCGCCGTGCTCCTCGCGGCACTGTTGGCCGCGTGCACGGGATCGGACGACAGCAGTTCGAAGGACGACCCACGCCCGGGCGAGGCCACCGCGTCGGCCACCGTCGCCCAGCCCGGCCGCTACGACACGCTCCCCGAGCCCTGCGGCTCGATCGACCCCGACACCCTCGACATCCTCCTCCCCGGCATCAGGCAACTCCCCGGCGCGGCCCGGCGCAAGCAGGCGTACGAGGGCGAGGCGACGCAGACGTACGACACGGATGCCAAGGCCGGCTGCCGCTGGAAGGTGGAGTCCACGGACGCCACCCACTACGTGTTCGTCGACTTCGAGCGTGTCGTGTCGTGGACCAACGCGGTCAGCGACGACAGCAAGGCGCAGGAGGTGTACGGCGGCAAGGTCGAGGCGGCCGACCTCCCGGAGCCGACGCCGACCGAGTCCGAGGAGAAGAGCGAGGGGACGGACGAGGAGAGCGACGAGCCGGCGCAGACGGGAGCGAGCACCGC
Source organism: Streptomyces europaeiscabiei (assembly GCF_036346855.1). Classification (NCBI taxonomy): domain Bacteria; kingdom Bacillati; phylum Actinomycetota; class Actinomycetes; order Kitasatosporales; family Streptomycetaceae; genus Streptomyces; species Streptomyces europaeiscabiei. The sequence goes on along the minus strand of NZ_CP107841.1, from coordinate 6,186,942 downwards.
CGAGCCGTCGGCGAACCCCTCGGTCTCCGCCTCCCCCTCGGGATCGTCCTCCGGCTCCTCCAGCCCCTCCGCGTCCGGAACCCCCGCCTCCCTCCTGCCCCGCACACTCGACGGTCTCGGCGACGAGGCCTTCCTCGACGACGCGCTCGGGACGAGCAGGCAGCGGACGGTGACTGTGGTCTTCCGCACGTCGAACGTGATCGTGACGGTGGAGTACGAGGAGCAGCCGGCGACCACGACAGTGGTGCCGGACAGTGAGGAATTGCAGGACAGGGCCGTGAATCTGGCGGAGCGGCTGGCCGAGTCGTTCGACGACTGAGGGGCGCTCGGGGAGGGTTCGGGCGTCCGCGTGAACCCCCTGATTCAGGACCGCACTTCTTCATCACCGCGTACGGTGGCCTCTCGGAGACCCGATCCGATTGTGAAGGAACCATGCAACGAGCCGCAGAGTCAGAGCAGCATCAGTCGCCGCGCCGCACGCGTTCGCCGCGGGTGGCGCGCGTCGGGCGTCCGGGCCGGGCCCGGGTTTTCGTGGGCGCCGCGGTCGTGCCGGTGATGCTGCTGGCGGTCGGCTGTTCGTCGGACTCCGGCTCCGACAGCGCCTCCGGTGACGAGACACCGGCGGGGCTGAACGAAGCGGCGAAGGAGAGCCCCACGCCGAAGGTGGTCGAGGCGAAGTACGCGTCGCTGCCGGACGCGTGCGAGGTGTTCGCCGACAAGACGCTGAAGTCGGTGGTACCGGAGGGCGTGAAGTCCGGCAAGGCGATCAACAAGGCCGAGGAGAACGTGACCGGCGACTGCCGCTGGATCAGCCTCGACAACAACGGCGTGGACGGCTCCCAGTACCGCTGGCTGAGCGTGTCACTGCACCTGCTGGCCTCGGACGAGGCGAACGGCCCCGGTGAGGACCGCGCGGCCAAGGCGTACGAGTCGAAGGTGACCGCGGCGAAGGTCGTGGACGGGGCGAAGAACGTCAAGACGGAGCCGCTGACCGGCACGGGTGACCAGGCGACGGTGGTCAAGTACGACCTGAAGAAGGACGGGGACACCTTCAAGCAGCAGACGATCGTGGTGCGCACGGCGAACGTGGTCATCACGCTCGACTACAACGGGGCCGGTCTGGCCGGCGAGAAGACGCCGGACGCGGCCGCGCTGCTGAAGTCCGCGAAGTCCGCCGCCGAGGAGGCCGTGGAGGCGATCGCGGACGCGAACGACGGTACGGACGCGTCGGCGTCCCCGTCGAAGAGCGCCTCCAAGACGCCGTCGAAGACGCCGTCGAAGTCGTCGTCGGGCGGTTCGGGCGCGGATGTGAGCAACGACTCGGACAGCGGTTCGGATACCGATTCGGACTCGGGCTCCTCCAAGTCCAGCAGCCGGAAGACCAAGTCGTAGCCTCCCTTCACCTGGTGGTCCGCCGGAGCCCGGTCCCCTCGGGGGCCGGGCTCGGCGCCCTCCGGCAACCCGTTCGCCATACACATGTGCCACTCTGTTGCGCGCAACAACACGCAAGGGGAGGGGAGTACGGGTGGCCGCGCCAATGCAGCTGACTCGAATGCACCGCGTTCTCATCGGCGTGGTCGTGTTCGGCGCCGTCATCATCGCCGGGATCGGCTTCGCGGGGTCCTACGCGGCGGTCCGCGAGCTGGCCCTCCAGAAGGGCTTCGGGAACTTCAGTTATGTCTTCCCGATCGGCATCGACGCGGGTATCTGTGTCCTGCTGGCCCTGGACCTCCTCCTGACCTGGATCCGCATCCCCTTCCCGCTGCTGCGTCAGACGGCGTGGCTGCTGACGGCGGCGACGATCGCGTTCAACGGCGCGGCGGCCTGGCCGGACCCGCTGGGCGTCGGCATGCACTCGGTGATCCCGATCCTGTTCGTCGTCTCGGTCGAGGCGGCCCGGCACGCGGTCGGCCGTATTGCCGACATCACCGCCGACAAGCACATGGAGGGTGTCCGCCTCACCCGCTGGCTCCTCTCGCCCGTGCCCACGTTCCTCCTCTGGCGCCGCATGAAGCTCTGGGAGCTCCGCTCCTACGAGCAGGTCATCAAGCTGGAGCAGGAACGTCTCGTCTACCAGGCCCGCCTCCGCTCCCGCTTCGGCCGGGCCTGGCGCCGCAAGGCCCCGGTGGAGTCCCTGATGCCGCTGCGGCTGGCCCGTTACGGCGTCCCGCTGGCGGAGACGGCCCCGGCGGGCCTGGCAGCGGCGGGCATAGAGCCGGCGGTGCTTCCGCCGGTGGAGATCGCCCCGGCCGCGGGCCCTGCCCTCCCTGCCGCCGACGGCGCGGGCAGTCGTGCCGTCGCGGCGGCACGGGTGGGCGCGGCGGCACCTCCCGGCGAGCAGCGCCCCCAGCTGGAGAGCACCACCCCCACCCAGCAGCAGCCGGAATACGCCGAGTACCGGGAGCAGGCCCCGCAGGCCGAGGCCCCCGCCCCGGACGAAAGCCCCTGGCTCCACGCCCGCCACCCCCTGGAGGTCCCCTACCAGGGCGGCTACGACCCCTCGTTCAATCCCGAGGAACAGTACGAGGAGTGGTACGAGGAGCAGGACCCGGAGCAGTACCAGCAGTACCAGCAGTTCGAGCCGGACCCCCGGGACCCCCGCTACCGGCAGCAACAGTTCGAGGCCCCCGAGCTCCAGGACCCGGAACCCTCCCCGGAGGAGACCGGCAGTTTCCCCATCCCGGCCGGTCCGGGCCGCACCCGTGAGCTGGGCGAAGGCGGTGGCACCCCTGAACCCGCCGCCCCGGACGAGGAGTCGTACTACCAGGTCTTCAAGCAGTCGATAGTCCCCGGCAGCGGCTACCCGACTCCCCGCGAGTTCAGCGACAACATCGAGATGACCTACGGCGTCTCCGTCCTGGACGCCGAGGCGAAGCGGATGGTGCTGCGCTTCCAGAACCGCCACGCGGCGGAGCTGGAGGACGACCACATCGCGTGACCGCGCACGTACGACGATGGGGGCGCCCGGTGTTCACCGGGCGCCCCCATCGTCGTCACACGAGTCGGCCTACTCCCCGAGCAGGACCCGTACCCGCTCCTGTCCCACCGCGAGCAGCAGCGTGGGCAGTCGCGGGCCGGTGTCACGGCCCACGAGCAGGTGGTACAGCAGCGCGAAGAACGACCGCTGGGCGGTCTTGATCTCCGCCGGCAGCTCCTTCGGGGTGGCGTCCGCCGAGAACCCCGCCTGCACCTTGGGCACGCCGTAGACGAGATGCGTGAGCCCGTCGAGCGACCAGTGCTCGGCGAGGCCGTCCAGGAGCAGCCGCAGCGACTGCCGGGACGGCTCGTCGAGCGACTTCAGCAGCTCGGCGTCGGCCTCCTCGCGCACGATGGTCCGCTGCTCGGCGGGGACCTGCGTGTTGATCCACGCCTCGGCCTTGTCGAGCCGCGGCCGGACCTCGTCGAGGGCGGACAGCGGGTCGGTGGGGTCGAGTTCGCTGAGGATGCGCAGGGTCTGGACCTCGGCGCCCGCGGTGATGTCGGCGACGGACGCGAGGGTCCGGTACGACATCGGGCGGGGGGTGCGGGGCAGGTCACCGGCGGCGGTCCGCACCGCGCGCGAGTGGGCGGCCACGTCGGCCGGCAGGGCCGACCCGTCCGCGACCTTGGCGTCGAGCTTGTCCCACTCGTCGTAGAGCCGCTGGATCTCCTGGTCGAAGGCGATCTTGAACGACTGGTTGGGCCGACGACGGGCGTAGAGCCAGCGCAGCAGCTGCGGCTCCATGATCTTCAGCGCGTCGGCGGGGGTCGGTACGCCGCCCTTGGACGACGACATCTTGGCCATGCCGCTGATGCCCACGAAGGCGTACATCGGCCCGATGGGCTGCTTGCCGCCGAAGATCCCGACGATCTGGCCGCCGACCTGGAAGCTGGACCCGGGCGAGGAGTGGTCGACCCCGCTCGGCTCGAACACGACGCCCTCGTACGCCCACCGCATCGGCCAGTCGACCTTCCAGACGAGCTTGCCGCGGTTGAACTCGTTCAGCGCGACGGTCTCGGAGAAGCCGCAGGCGGTGCAGGTGTAGGTCAGCTCGGTGGTGTCGTCGTCGTAGGCGGTGACGGTGGTGAGGTCCTTGCCGCAACCCCCGCAGTAGGGCTTGTACGGGAAGTACCCGGCGCTGCCGGAGCTGCCGTCGTCCTCACCGGCGGCGCCGGAGCCCTCGGCGGCCTCGATCTCGGCCTCGTCCAGCGGCTTCTGCGACTGCTGCTTCTTGGCCGGGGCCTTCTTGGTGCGGTACTGGTCGAGGATCGCGTCGATGTCGCCGCGGTGCTTCATGGCGTGCAGGATCTGCTCGCGGTACACGCCGGAGGTGTACTGCTCGGTCTGGCTGATCCCGTCGAACTCGACGCCCATCTCGGCGAGCGCGGCGGTCATCGCCGCCTTGAAGTGCTCGGCCCAGTCGGGGTGGGCGGAGCCGGGCGGGGCGGGCACGGAGGTGAGCGGCTTGCCGATGTGCTCGGCCCAGGAGCCGTCGACACCGTCGATGCCGTTCGGGACCTTGCGGAAGCGGTCGTAGTCGTCCCAGGAGATCAGGTGCCGGACCTCGTGGCCGCGGCGGCGGATCTCGTCGGCGACGAGGTGCGGGGTCATGACCTCGCGGAGGTTGCCGAGATGGATCGGGCCGGAGGGGGAGAGTCCGGACGCGACGACGACCGGTTTGCCCGGGGCCCGACGCTCCGACTCCTCGATGACCTCATCCGCGAAACGGGAGACCCAGTCGGTGGTCTCGGTGCTCTGAGCCACGATCGGCACGTCCTCTTTTTCCGAAGGTTGTCCATGGCCGCCCGGTACGGTCCCCGGCCGACGGCCCCATCCTCCCAGCCTTTCACTCCGTGGGTCGAACCGGGCGCCCAATAACTCGGGGGTGCGGCTGCGTCGGCGGCCGCAGCTCCGGTGGGGGCTGATCGCGCAGTTCCCCGCGCCCCCAAAAGACCAGGCCCTTCGGGCCCGGAGAACGACGGGTCTGCGGGTCCGAAGACGAGCGGCTGCGGGCCTGAGGACGAGCGGCTGCGGGCCCGACGACCAGAGACTGCGAGCCTGAAGACGAGCGGCTACAGGCCCGACGACCAGAGACTGCGAGCCTGAAGACGAGCGGCTGCGGGCCTGAGGACAAGAGGCTGCGGGTCTGAGAAGCACGGGGCTCAGCCCCTGCTTTTCAGGGGCGCGGGGAACTGCGCGACCAGCCACGACGAACCCGCACCCGCCGACGCACCCCGAACCCCCACCCCCGAGGCGGCCCTCACCCGACCACCGCACCAGAAAAACCCGTTTACCCCCCGTGGGATACTGAGAACATCCACCCGTACCCCAAGGAGAACGGCACCCCCTGATGGCTTCGGTCACGTCCCTCACCGCCTCCGTCCACCAGCGCCTCGCGACCGCCCTCACGGCAGCCCTGCCGGAGGCCGACGCGGACCCGCTGCTGCGACGCAGCGACCGGGCGGACTACCAGGCGAACGGGATCCTCGCCCTCGCGAAGAAGGCGAAGGCGAACCCGAGGGAGCTGGCCACGCAGGTCGTCGCCCAGGTGGAGTCCGGCGAGGTCATCAAGGAGATCGAGGTCTCCGGCCCCGGCTTCCTGAACATCACGCTCACCGACCGGGCGATCACCGAGAACCTCGCGGCCCGGTACGCGGACGCTGACGCCCGCCTCGGCGTGCCCCTCGCGGAGCACCCGGGCACGACGGTCATCGACTACGCCCAGCCGAACGTGGCGAAGGAGATGCACGTCGGCCACCTCCGCTCCGCCGTGATCGGCGACGCGGTGGTCCAGATCCTGGAGTTCACCGGCGAGAACGTGGTGCGCAGGCACCACATCGGCGACTGGGGCACCCAGTTCGGCATGCTCATCCAGTACCTGGACGAGCACCCGCACGAGCTGGACCACAAGGACGCCCAGGTGAGTGGCGAGGAGGCGATGTCGAACCTCGACCGCCTCTACAAGGCCGCCCGGAAGCTGTTCGACTCCGACGAGGAGTTCAAGACACGGGCCCGCCGCCGGGTGGTCGACCTCCAGGCCGGTGACCCGCACACCCTCGCCACGTGGCAGAAGTTCGTCGACGAGTCGAAGATCTACTTCTTCTCCGTCTTCGAGAAGCTGGACATGGAGATCCGGGACGCGGACATCGTCGGCGAGTCGGGCTACAACGACATGCTGGACGAGACGTGCCGCCTCCTGGAGGAGTCGGGCGTCGCGGTCCGCTCGGAGGGCGCCCTCTGTGTGTTCTTCGACGACGTCAAGGGCCCGGACGGCAACCCGGTCCCCCTGATCGTCAAGAAGTCGGACGGCGGCTACGGCTACGCGGCCACCGACCTCTCCGCGATCAGGGACCGCGTCTTCAACCTCAAGGCGAACTCCCTCCTGTACGTCGTCGACGCCCGCCAGTCCCTGCACTTCAAGATGGTCTTCGAGACCGCGCGCAGGGCGGGCTGGCTGAACGACGAGGACGTCAAGGCCGAGATCAAGCTGTTCCAGCTCGCCTTCGGCACAGTGCTCGGCAAGGACGGCAAGCCGTTCAAGACCCGTGAGGGCGAGACGATCCGCCTGGTCGACCTGCTGGACGAGGCGATCGACCGCGCCACGGCCGTCGTCCGGGAGAAGGCCGAGAAGGTGGGCCTGACCGAGGAGGAGATCGTCGAGAACGGCCGGTACGTCGGCGTGGGCGCGGTGAAGTACGCCGACCTGTCGACCTCCGCCGTACGGGACTACAAGTTCGACCTGGACCAGATGGTCTCGCTGAACGGCGACACCTCCGTGTACCTCCAGTACGCGTACGCCCGTATCCAGTCGATCCTCCGCAAGGCGGGCGAGTCCGCCGCCCCCACCGCACACCCGGAGGTCGAACTGGCCCCGGCGGAGCGGGCGCTGGGCCTGCACCTGGACCAGTTCGGCGAGACCCTGGCCGAGGTCGCGGAGTCGTACGAGCCGCACAAGCTGGCCTCGTACCTCTTCAAGCTGGCGACCCTGCTGACCACGTTCTACGACCAGTGCCCGGTCCTGAAGGCCGATACCCCGGCCCAGATGGAGAACCGCCTGTTCCTGATCGACCTGACGGCCCGCACCCTGCACCGGGGGATGGGCCTACTGGGCATCAGGACCCCCGACAAGCTCTGAGGAGCCGGTCCTACGCGATGTGGTCCTCCTCCAACTCTGCCGTGTGACGGTTGATGAAGCGGAGGACCATGCCGAGGGCATCATCCAGCGGAAGTAGGGTGCCGTACGTCGCCTCCACCGCGTTGACGAGCTGGTCCGGGGTGGGGTAGCTGCCGTCGATCGACTTCTTGAAGAGCCGGTAGTAGTCCTCCTCCGATATCAACGCGTTGGTCTTTTCGATCTCTGTGTCCATGCCGTCGCTACGCGGGTCGAGGCGTTTCATCTCGCGATCCAGCCTCTTGAGCATGCCGTTGACCCAGACTCCGACTCCGGCCTTGACCTCCTCGGCCTCCTCGACGATCCGCGCGGCCTCCGCCTGTGCCGCCCTCAAGAACCGCCCGGAGACAGCAAGGGCATGCCCCAGCTCGCCGAGGCCCAGAAGGTCACCGCCGGGCCGCATCAGGGCGTGCTCGACCAGGATCGTGACCAGGGCGTCGTGAACGACCGCGGCGCCGTGCGGCCGGTGCTCGGGGTTCTTGGCGAGGAGTTGCAGGATCAGGTCGTTCAGAGCGGCCGGCATGCCGCGGCCCCTCTCGACGGGCGGGACCGGCACGTCCTCGATCTGCATGCGGAGTACGGCCCACGGCGTGGCGCTGGTGAAGGGCGGCCTGCCCGTCACAGCGTGGTAGAGGAGACAGCCCAGCGAGTAGAGGTCGCTGCGGTGGTCGATCTCCCGTACGCCCTGGGCCTGTTCGGGGGACATGTACATCGGTGAGCCGAGTGGTGTCCCGGTGACGGTGAGATCGCGGGCCCCGATGGTCTCCCCCATGAACTTGGCGACCCCGAAGTCGAGGACCTTCACCACCCCTTCGTCGGTGAGGAGCATGTTCGCGGGCTTGATGTCCCGGTGGACGACCCCTTGGCGGTGCGCCGCGTCGAGCGCCTGGGCGATCTGCGCGGCCCATCCGACGGCGACAGGCCAGGACGGGGGATCGACGCCCTTGAGCCGCTTGCCGAGCGGCACGCCCCGTACGAGTTCCATGACGAGATAGAGGGTCTCGCGCCCCCCGTCGACCTCGACTTCTCCCCAATCGTGCACGGTCACGATGTTCTGGTGGGTCAGCCGTCCCGCCAGTTGCACTTCACGCCGGAAGCGGGCCTGCGATTCCGCCTCACCCACCCCGTGCTGCGGATGGACGATCTTCACGGCCACATCTCGCCGCATCCGCTCGTCCTCGGCGGCCCAGACCTGCCCCATTCCACCGGAGCCCAGCAGCCCGGTGATACGAAACCGCCCGGCGACCACCTTGTTCAGCACCGGTCCCCACTCCCATCGGCACCACGACCCGCAAGTCCCCTACGAGTATGGCGGCTTCAGGGGCCCCCGGACTCACCAGAGCTTCCGTACGACCCGCCCGCCGCACGCCGCAGCCGCCGCGCCTCCTCCTCCACCCGGCCGGCGACCTCTCCGATGCCCGTGGCCTCATCGAGCCCGCAGTGGCGGAGTTCGGCGGCGAGGCCGGTGAAGTAGTGGGCGGTGGTGAGGAGGTAGTCGTCCACGTCGACTCCGACGGAGGTCGCGGCCCCCGGAGGGACGCGGTTGACCTCGTCCAGGACGCGGTCGACCTGGAAGGTGATCTCGTCGCGGACGTCCCGCGTCAGGGCCACCGCCCGCCCCACCTGAGCGAGGATCGAGTGGCAGGAGCGCGCGAGCTGCATCAGGAGCCGGTCGTCGCGGTTGAGGGAGGAGGAGCCCGACGCCCCAGGGTGCAGGCTGCCCGAGGCGATCCGCGCGTCCGCGAGCCGGGGCTCATAGCGCCGCAGGTCGAACGCGGTCGTCGCGCCGAGCGCCGCCCGGAAGCAGGGATGGACCTGGAACTCCGCCTCGTACGGCTGGACCGGCAGACCGTGGTCGCCCGCGAACACCACGTCGTTGCCGCGCCGCACCCCGAGGAAGCCGACCCCGTACAGCACGTCGACGACGCCGGACAGCGTCAACGCGTGGGCGTACGCGGGGAAATCGTGGTGGAGCGTCTCGGCCGCCGCCTCGAAGCGACGGGAGAGCGCGGCGCGGGTGACGACGTACCCGGTGTTCTGGAAGAGGGGGAACAGGTTCTTGAGGAAGGGATGCGCGACCAGGTACTCCGAGGCCAGATCCTTGAGCTTCCACTCCGAGAACTGCCGCCCTGCCTGCTCGACGTCCGCCTCGGTGACCCGGTCCCGCTGATGGTCCAGCCAGGCCTTCTCCTGGCAGAGGTTGAGGAACTGGATGGCGTCACGCGGCCTCGGCAGACAGCGTCGGAAGAGATGGCTCGCGGTCTCCTCCCCGCCCACCGTCTGAGGGAACAGTTCCTTCCACAGCAGCTCCTCGCTCAGCTCCGCGCCGACGGATGCCCTGGCCCGGGCCAGGGCGAGGTCCCTCAGGGCCTGTTCCGTCCAGGTGATCCGCAGTTCGTCGCCATGGAACTTGTCGCCCTCGCCGAACGACAGCGAGTCGTAGATGTCGGCGCGCAGGAACAGCAGGAACCGTACCGACCGCCCGTACAGACTCGCGGCGTGCTTGGCCGCCAACAGCATCCCGATCACCATGGCGTTGCTGTCCGGCTCGGCGGACCACACCTGCTCCAGCTGGTCGACCATGAGCAGCAGGGGCGCATGGACGTCACCGTCACAGCCCAGGTCGGCGAAGGCCCGTGCCACTCCCCGCTCGACGATCTCCAACTGCCGTGCGGCCCGCGCCCCTTCGGACGGCGACTGCGCGAGGTCCACGGCGGCCTTGACCCCGAACGCCTCCAACGACAGTGAGGTCTGCAGCCCCCGGGCGCCCTGCGCCAGCCGCTCCACCAGCCGGCCGTTCCCGCCCACCGCCTCACCGTTCTGCTTGAGGAACCGCCCGAGCGCCTTCACCGAGTCGGCCTTGTGGCCGCCGTCGTGTGCGCCCTTGGCGTGGTCGACGAGATACCGGGCCGCATGGACGGCGAACACATACCGCCAGATCAACGCCTTGGCCGAGTCCCCCGGTAACCCCTGCAACTCGAAGCGCCGGATCTCCTCGCCCGCCGCCTCGTCAGGGGTGACGAGCACCTTCCCGCCACTGTGCCCACCCGAGTCGCCCGCTGCCATCAACTGCATGCAGATGGCACTCTTGCCGGAGCCCTTACGGCCGATGATCAGCATCTTCCGGCCGCTCAGCGCACCTCGGTAGGCGGCGTTGGGAAGAAAGCCGCCGCGCAGCAACAGCCCTTCCGTCACGTCCCGTTCGGCGTCCTCGCGCCCGAAGTGGAGCCGCGCCAGCACCGGCCCGTCGGCCATCCCGTCCCCCTTGGTGTCACCGATCACTCTGCCGACACCGTAGCGGGAGACAGAAGTCCGGCTCAGCCGCCTCGGGCGAACTCGCACCACACCACTTTGCCGAGTTCCCGCTCCCCCACGCCCCACTTGTCGCTGAGCGCGGCGACGAGGAGCAGCCCGCGCCCGCCCTCGCCCAGCCCCGCCCCGTCGGCGATCCGTGGGGTTCCGCCTCCGCTGTCGTGCACGTCCACCCGCAGCGCGTTTCCGCCGTACCGCAGACACACCAGGAACTGCCGCCCCGGCGGCACCCCGTGCGCCAACGCGTTGGTCGCCAGCTCGCTCACGCACAGCAACAGGTCACCGCTGCGCTCGGCCTCGGCGAGCCCCCACCCGGCCAGGGTCTCGTACACGAATCGCCTGGCGGCCGGGACGGAACGGCGCTCACGACGGAAGAACCTCGAACGGAGGTACGGGAGTTGGGTTGTCTCGTTCACGGTACGAGAGTTGCTGAGAGTCACTACCGTGGATCAGTGTGTGAACCCGTACGGATTTTTTGTACGGGTTCACGCGGGGTCGGTACCAACGGGCACGGGGAGTTAGACCGGCATGAACTCCAAGAAGCAGCAGCCCCGAAAGCGGAACCTCTCCACCATGCGCATGGTCGGTGCGCAGCTGCAGGCGGCCCGCAAGACGGCGGGGTACACCCAGCGTGTGATCGCCGACGCGGTCCTGGCGGACGAGGAGACGATCGCGTCGATCGAGCAAGGGAGGCGGCCACTACTGCCGGACCTGGCGGAGACCTTGGACCAACTCCTCGACACGAAGGGGATGTTGCTCGCCGGCGTGCGGAACATGCCGGAGATCGACCAGTTCCCTCTCTTCGCGGAGCAGTACATGGTGCACGAGCGTGAGGCGATCGCGTTGTCCTGGTACGACAACGCGGTCCTGCCGGGTCTGCTCCAGACCGAGGCGTACGCGCGTGCGGTGCTTCGGGAACGCGTTCCGGCGTTCGACGAGGACGAGATCGAGACAAAGACGGCGGCGCGCGTCGAGCGTCAGGAGATCCTTCAGCGCAAGACCCCGCCGACGATGAGCTTCATCGTGTGGGAGTCGGTGCTCCAACTGGGCATCGGAGGGCCGAAGGTACGGCGAGAGCAGCTCCGGCGCCTGCACGAGTACGCCGAACTTCCGGGCCTGGCGCTCCAGTTCCTGCCGATGAACACCGCCTCGCACGCCGGTCTGGACGGCCCCTTCACCCTCCTGGAAACCCCCGACCACTTGCACCTCGCCTACACCGAGAGCCAGCGCGGCAGCCAGTGGGTTTCCGACCCGGAAGAGGTGTCCATCCTTGCGCGCAAGTATGCGATGCTGCGGTCTCAGGCCCTTTCTCCTCAGGAGTCCAAGGGGTTGCTCGACCGTCTGCTAGGAGAGAAATGAGCACCACGCTTAAGTGGTTCAAGTCGAGCTACAGCGGCAGCGAAGGCGGCCAGTGCCTAGAAGTCGCCTTCCACCCCCACACCGTCCACATCCGCGACTCCAAGAACCCGGAGGACGATCCCACTCTCCGGCTCTCCCCCACCGCCTGGTCGTCCTTCATCACGCACACGGCGGAGCGCTGAGGCACCCGCACCGAGCCCCTGAGCCATCAGGCATCGGGACTCTCAGATCCCGCTGTCAGTGTCGGCCCCTACAGTCACCTCATGGCGACACTTCCCAACCCGCTGCCCGCACTGGCCGCCGACCCGAGCGGACACACACTCGGGCTTGAACTCCCGCTCCCCCCTGGCCGGCTGATAGACGCGACGGACGACGGCCCGTGGCACGAGCCGCTGCTGTGGTGCGCGGACGGACCGGCCGCACCCGGCGTCTGGACCATCGCGGAGCCCGCGCGGCGCACGGCGGGACTCCTGCCGGTGCTGGTCGATGTCGGCGGCAGCCAAGGCGGGCCGCAGGACTGGGAGTTGGCGCCGGGCGAGACGTCGTATCCCGGAGATCACGACGCCGAGGAGGTCCTGGCCGAGTTCTGGGAGGAGTGCGCGGCCCAGGAGGACGGCGAGTGGCCCGGCCTCGCCGCCACCCCTGCCTCCGAAGCGTCCGACACCGACCCGGACGCCCTCGCCGCCGAGACCGCCGACGCCCTGGCAAGCGACCCCTCCCGGGTCAAGGACCCCCGCCTCGCCCTAGTCCCCGCCCGCCGCAGCGCGGACATCCCGGCGGCCATCGGCTGGGCGGGCGCGATGAATCACGAGCGGGACGTGGCCCGGCTGAGCGCGGTCCTGCGTTCCTGGGAGGACCGCTTCGGCATACGCGTCGTGGCCCTGAACTTCGCCCAGCTGGTGGTCTCGGTGGCGGCACCCCCCACCACCGCGGCCGAGGCGGAGTCGGTGGCCGCCGAGCACTTCGCGTTCTGCCCGGACAACGTGTCCCAGGGCACGGCCGACGGCACCCTCCGCTCCTACGCCCGCACCCTCGTCGGCGAACACACCTGGTCCTTCTGGTGGGACTGACCCCAGCCACGGGCCGGCCCGCAGCCGCGTGTCAGCCCCCAGCCGCGCGCCGGCCCCCAGCCACGCATCAACCCGCTTCCCCTGCCGCCCGCAACCCCTTCCCCAGCCTCCGCAGCCCCTCCCGGATCTCCCCCGGCGTCTGCGTCACGAAGCACAGCCGCAGCGTCGCCCGGTCCGGTTCACCGGCGTAGAAGGGCGCGCCGGGCACGTACGCCACGTCCTGCTCGACGACGCGCGGCAGGAGGACGGTGGTGTCGTAGGAGGAGGGGAGGCGGGCCCAGAGGAACATGCCGCCCTCGGGGCGGTTCCAGGTGGAGCCCTCGGGCAGGGCTTCGGCGAGGCCGTCGAGCATCGTGTCGCGGCGCTCCCGGTACGCGCCGGCGACCCGGACGACATGGGCGTCGAGGTCGCGGTCGGCGAGATAGCGGGCCGCGGCGAGCTGGTTGACGGTCGGGGTGTGCAGATCGGCCGCCTGCTTGGCGACCGCGCACGCCCGGCGCAGCTCCGCGGGCGCGCGCAGCCAGCCCAGCCGCATCCCGGGGGCCATCACCTTGGAGAAGGACCCCAGCAGCGCCGTACGGTCCTCGGCACCCGGGTACGTGGCGATCCACGGCACCCGGTCGCCCTCGAAGCGGAGTTCGCCGTACGGGTCGTCCTCGACGATCCACAGTCCGCGCCGGGCTGCGACGGAGGCGACGGCCGCCCGCCGCTCGGCGGGGAGCGTGCGCCCGGTCGGGTTCTGGAAGGTGGGCACGGTGTAGAAGAGCTTGGGCCGGTTCCGCACCACCAGTTCCTCCAGCGCCGCCGGGTCCACCCCGTGCGCGTCGCCGGGCACCGCCACCACCCGCGCCCCCGCGAACCGGAACGCCTGAAGTGCCGCCAGATAGCAGGGCTCCTCGACCAGGACGACGTCCCCCGGCTCCAGCAGCGCGGTGGCGAGCAGCGACAGCGCCTGCTGCGACCCGGTGGTGACGAGCACCCCGTCCGCGCCGGTCGGCAGCCCGCGCGCCCCATAGCGCGCGGCGAGCGCCGCCCGGAGCGTTGGCTCGCCCTCGGTCGTCGCGTACTGCAGGGCGCGCCCCGCGGACTCGGCGAGCACATCGCGGTAGGCGGCCGCTATCCCCTCCGCGTCGAACAGCTCAGGGGCGGGCAGTCCACCCGCGAAGTTGACGACCTCGGGACGCGAGGTGACGGCGAGAATGTCCCGTACGGGGGAACCTCCGACCGCCGTGACCCGCTCGGCGAAGCCGGGCACGGCCACTCCGCCGCCCACCGCGGCCACGCGCCCCGAACCGCCCTCGCCCCCCATGTGCGCGACAAACCCCACGTCATGCGCGGCACGCACAGCATCCATGGCACCCATCACACGGCTCCTTCGCCACTCCCGGACGGCACGGCCCCGCCCCCTGCCCGCACCCTAGACAGGTATATGCCCCTTACACCCACCAATTCCGCGATGCGGACCGTGCTCCGTACCCCTAGGCTGCGCCCATGCTGCCCAGCGTGGACACGAACGACGAGTTGCAAGAAGTCGTCGGTGACGAGGCACTGCTGCGACCGGCTGCCCAGGATCTCTGCGGTCAACTCGGTCTCGCAGGCGCGCGAATCGTACGTTTCCCCGAGGGCTCGCTGCCGGTGTACGCCGTCGGCGATTCCCTCGTCCTCAAGCTCTATCCGGGTTTCGAGGCGGCCGAAGCCGTCCGCGAGGCCCGGCTGTTGTCGATACTGTGGGGCAAACTCCCCATCCCCACACCCAGGTTGCACTCGGCCGACCAGTACAAGAGCGGCTGGCGTTATGTGCTGATGTCGCGTCTGCCCGGCGAGGACCTCAACGAGGCCTGGCCCCGGATCCCCCGGCCCGACCAGGAACGTGTCGTCGTCGAGGCCGCCGAGGGCCTCGCCGCCCTGCACGCCCTGGACGCCACCCCGGTCATCCCTCTCACCGGGCCGCCGGACTGGGGCAGGTTCATCGCCACGCAGCGCGCGACGGCGGTCGAACAGCAGCAGATCGGCGGCCTCTCGGGCCCCTGGCTGGAACAGATCCCGGACTTCCTCCGCTCCGTGCCCCTGCCCGCCCCACGCCGCCCGGTCCTCCTGCACACCGAGTTCATGCGCGAGCACCTCACCGTCGACCCGCACGACGGCTGGCGCCTCACCGGCCTCTTCGACTTCGAGCCGGCCATGGTCGGCGACCCCGCCTACGACTTCGTCAGCGTCGGCCTCTTCCTCACCCGGGCCGACCCCACCCTGCTGAAACTCTTCTACAAGGCATACGGCCACCCCCCGTTCGACCCCCGAGAACTGATGGCCTACACCCTGCTCCACGTGTACAGCGACCTGAACTGGTACCTGCGCAGCCTGCCGGCTCCGCCCAGCCAGACCTTGGATGCACTGGCGGAGACCTGGTTCGGAACCGGGGGGTGAAGGGGAGACGGGTGTGAAGGGGGCGCAGCCCCCTTCACCGGGGCGGGGGAACCGCGCGACCAACCCCCGCTCACCCGCACCCGCACCCGCACCCGCACCCGACCACCAACCTCTGCCCCTTACGACCCGATCAACCCTTACGCCCGATCGCCGCATACACGTTGATGTCCGCGTCGGTCACGTCGTTGATGTCCCGGTACCGAACCTTCTCGATGTCGTCCATCCCGGCCAGCACATGCGGCTCCACGGCCTGAGGCGCCGGCGCACCGTCCTCGAACCGCCAGTGGTGCGCCGGCACCACCCCGGGCTCGTCCACCACGAGGTCGCTCTGCTCGAAGAAGCGCGCGACCTCGTCCCTGGACCGCAGCACGAAGGTGAACCCCCGCTTGGTGTAGGTCTCCTGGACCGCACGGATCTTCGCCGGATTGAGGTCCTCGGTCAGATGGCTGAGGACCAGTCGGCTCCCGGCGGGCAGCGCGTCCACCAGCTCCCGCACGACGGGGTACGCCTCGTCGTCCTCCACGAAGTGCAGGAGTGCCACCAGGCACAGCGCGATCGGCTGGTCGAAGTCGAGTGTCTTCGCGGCGGCTTCGAGGATCTGCGCCGGTGCCTTGAAGTCGGCGTCGATGTAGTCCGTGACACCCTCGGGCCCGCTCGTGAGCAACGCGCGCGCGTGGGCGAGCACCACCGGGTCGTTGTCGACGTACACGACCCGGGAGTCGGGGACGATCTCCTGGGCGATCTGGTGGACGTTCTCGGCGGTCGGCAGCCCCGTGCCGATGTCGAGGAACTGGCGGATGCCCTCGTCCTTGGTGAGTGTGGTCACCGCGCGGCGCATGAAGTCCCGGTTGTGCCGGACATCGAGGTAGCCGCGCGGATTGGCCGCCAGCGCGGCGCCGGCGGCCTCCCGGTCCACGGGGTAGTTGTCCTTGCCGCCGAGGAAGACGTCGTAGACGCGCGCCGGGTGCGCCTTGGTGGTGTCGATCCTCTTCCGCAGTTCGGCGGGGTCCTGGCTGAGCGCGTCACCGGCCATAAGGCTCTCCCTGGAGAGTCGAGTCATTGGATGACCAACAACCTAACGTTCCAAGGAAGTTGCCGCGTCAGAGATGGGTCGGATACGCCTTCGGGTCGGGGCCGTACTGGTTCGCGTCCCGCTGGCCCTCGGTGGCCATGAAGATGATCGTGACGATGGTGCCGACACAGGGAACGATCCCGATGAGGACCCACCAGCCGCTGCGACCGATGTCGTGCAGCCGCCGGACGCTGACCGCCAGGGACGGCAGGAAGATGGCGGCGACGAAGACGAGTTCGGGCACCTCCGTGTCCATGACCAGGCCGAGGACGACGAGCCCGAGGTAGATGAGCGAGGCGATCAGCGTGAACATCCAGTACTCCTGGCGGCGCGCCCGCCCGCTGAAGACCACGTACTTCCTGAGCACCTCGACGAACCAGTTCATGATGTCCCCCCGAAAAACGGCATGCGCATGCGCCTGCCCCGAGGATCGGGGCAGGCGCAGAACCTATGCCGATTGACGAGAACTCGTCAATCAGTTACCGCTCGCCTCGCTCTCACCCAGCGTCGTCCCCTCCTGGACCCACTTCGGCCCGCCGTACGGATACTCGTACGCCGGACGCCCGTTGTTGCCGCTCGTGCGGAACGGCAGACCGTTGTCGTTCACGGTCAGCGTGCCGCTGCGGGAGCCGCTGGTCCACGTCAGCTCCAGGTACCAACTGACGTAGTACGCCGAGGCGTCGGCGGTGATGTAGTAGACCTCCGGGTCGGACTCGCTGACGGAGTACGGGAAGTTCTTGCTGCCCGCCTTCGGCTTCACCTCGGGGCGCGCGGCGTCGAGGGCGACCGTGAAGGACCGGGTCGGGACACCGCCACCGCAGCCGAAGCCCGGGTAACCCATGATGAAGTCGTTCCAGGCGAGGGGCGGCTGCCTGTCGACCATGCGGACCTTGAGGCTCCGTACGACCACGGTCTCCTCACCGGTGCCCTGCACGGTGAGCGTCAGGAACTGCCGGCCCGACGTCACGGCTCTCGCCGACGACACCCAGCCCGCCGCGTCCTGCTCCACCGGCGGCGGCTCCACCTCCGTCGGCGGCCGGTCGACCAGATACCGCTGGGAGCAGGGGTTCTCCCAGGTGTACGGCTCCACCTTCACGGACAGCGGCGCCGGGAGGGACGCGTCCTGGCCGCCCCCGCCCGCCCCACCGGGGCTGGTCGGGGTGGTACCGGCCGAGGGCGCGCTGCCCTTGTCGGCGCCCTTCGCGCCCTTGTCACCCGACTCGCTCGCGGAGACGGAGGGCGAGGCACCGGACGGTGCGGATGAGCCCTGGTCGTCCCTCTCCTCCCCCTCAGCCGCCTCGTCCCCGCGGTACACGTCCCCGGCCCACCGTGCGCCGGCCCCGTCCTCCGCCCCACCGGACGGCAGACTCACGGCGAGCGTCACCGCACCGAGCACGGCGGCCATGGCCAGCCCTGCGACCAGCGCGACCCGCGTACGCCGCCGGGCCGGCGCCCGCTCCCCCACCCCGCCGGAACCCGCGCCCCCGATCACCGTCTCCGGGACCGGGCCCTCCTCCGATGCCGCACGGCGCTCGTCCGCCGCACCCGAAGCCGGCCCCTGCGCCACCCCGACGGAGTCACCCTTCTTGCGGCGCCGCACCGCGTCCGCGAGCACCCACGTCCGGTGGAGCTCGACCAGTTCCTCCGGGCTCGCCCCACAGAGCCGGGCCAGCCGCTCGACGGGGGCGTAGTCCGCCGGTACGGCGTCCCCGTTGCAGTACCGGTGAAGCGTCGACGTACTCATGTGGAGCCGCTTGGCGAGCACCCCGTAGCTCAGCCCGGAGCGCCCCTTCAACTCCCGCAGCAGTTCGGCGAAATCAGCCCCCAGGCCGTTCGCGGTACCGCTCCCCGACACGTCTTCCTCCGTCCCCTCATGTCCCGCACGTCCCGTTCCGCATTCCAGGGACGAGACGTTCTCGCAGGTCAAAGCCGATGCGAACGTTCCAGCGTCCCTGATCGTCCGTCGGCTGTGGCGGCCGGGACGGATCACCCCACAGGCTTTGGTCATCCAAACACGCCGCTCCCGGCACACCGGTCGAGCGGCGCGGCTTCGACCACTTGTTCTCAGCCTTCTCAACCGGCTTTGTCCGAAAGGGATCCACCATGCGCACGTTCCGCACCACTCGCACCGCCCGCCCGGTCCGTCTGCTCGCCGCGACGGGAGTCACCCTCGCCGCCCTCGCCCTGACCGCGTGCGACAACGGCATGGGCACCAGGGACGAGGGTTCGGCGGGCGGATCCACCTCGACCTCGCAGAACACCGGCACCTCGGGCACGACCACCGGCGCCACCACGACCGACAAGGCCTCCTCGAAGACGGGGACGGGGACGGGCACCGACTCCACCACCAGCACCAGCGGCGGCACCGGCACCAGCACCAGCGGCGGCACCGGCACCGACGCCGACAAAACCCCCCCGAACGGCGCGGCCAAGGACCCCTCCGACCCCGCCAACCGCGTCACCTGCAACGGCTCCAACACCACCGTCACCGCGAAGCCGGTGTCCCGCCCGATCAACCACATGCTGATCACCGTCAAGAACACCGGCTCGAAGTTCTGCGACCTCTACTACAACCCCACGGTCCGGTTCGGCGAGGCGCAGTCGGCACCGCGCGTGATGGAGGAGTCCCAGCCGCAGGCGGTCGTGACCCTGGCCCCCGGCGAGTCCGGCTACGCGGGCGTCCTCCTCTCGTCCGCCGACGGCAGCGGCGGCAAGGGCGTGACGGAGAAGAAGGTCGTCATCCACTTCCAGGGCCGCGAGCCCGGCAGCGACGCCGGCGCCCCCGCGTCCCCCGCGCTCCCGGCCAAGGGCGTGTACGTCGACAACTCCGTTGCTGTCACTTACTGGCAGTCGAGCGCGTCGGACGCCCTCATGTACTGAGCGGCGGCCGGTCAGGGAGCCCCTTCGGGCGGCGGGCACCACGCCGCCTGGGGCCGCATCCCCACCCGTCCGCAGAACCCCACCTGCGTGGGCCGCTTCACCCCGTGCACCCTCTGGACGGAGAGGAGTTTGTCCAGCGGGGATCTGCCCGTCCACGACACCACCGAAATCGATGCGGCCGCTCTCCCCGTCGAGCGCGGCGTCACCGTGGATACGGCTGAGGGCAAGCCAGACTGCGGACGCGGTGAGCGGCATGCGGGACTCGGTGTCCCGGAGCCGGCCGATGGCCTTGAGATCTTCAGCGCAGCATGCGGGCCGCCTCGACGGCCCAGTACGTGAGGATGTTCTGCGCACCCGCCCGCTTGATCCCCGTCAGCGTCTCCAGGATCGCCCGGTCCCGGTCGATCCACCCCTTCTCGGCGGCGGCCTCGACCATCGAGTACTCCCCGGAGATCTGGTACGCGGCGACCGGCACGTCCACGGCGTCCGCGACCCGCGCGAGGACGTCCAGGTAGGGCCCGGCCGGCTTGACCATCACCATGTCGGCGCCCTCCGCCAGATCGAGGGCGAGCTCCCGCAGCGACTCCCGCACATTGGCGGGGTCCTGCTGGTAGGTCTTCCGGTCCCCCTTCAGCGACGAGGCGACAGCCTCCCGGAAGGGCCCGTAGAACGCGGACGCGTACTTGGCGGTGTAGGCGAGAACGGCGACGTCCTCGCGCCCGATCTGGTCGAGCGCGTCGCGGACGACCCCGATCTGGCCGTCCATCATCCCGCTGGGCCCGACCACGTGCGCACCGGCGTCGGCCTGCACCTGAGCCATCTCGGCGTACCGCTCCAGGGTCGCGTCGTTGTCGACCCGCCCCTGGTCGTCGAGAACTCCGCAGTGCCCGTGATCCGTGGTCTCGTCGAGACAGAGATCGGACATCACCAGCAGCTCGTCCCCGACCTCGGCCCGCACATCACGGATGGCGACCTGCAGGATCCCGTCCGGATCGGTCCCCGGCGTCCCGAGCGCGTCCTTCTTCTCGTCCTCCGGCACCCCGAACAGCATGATCCCGGAGACCCCGGCCTCGACGGCCTCCACGGCGGCCTTCTTCAGACTGTCCCGCGTGTGCTGCACGACCCCCGGCATCGCGGTGATCGGCACCGGCTCACTCACACCCTCCCGCACGAAGGCAGGCAGGATGAAGTCCGCGGGATGCAACCGCGTCTCGGCCACCATCCGCCGCATCACGGGCGTCGTACGAAGCCGGCGGGGCCGCGTACCGGGAAACGATCCGTACTTCGACATACACCTACGCTACGCCCGCCCCACCGCCCCCTTTGCCGACGGCCCGTCGGCAGAGACGGCCGCGGGCTCGTTCTTGCCGGAGGTCCGAAGAACCGTGTGGGCGACCACGGCCCCCCGTACCCGCCACACCACGAAACCCCCTGAGCAAACAGGCGCTCAGGGGGTGAAAGGGGCACAGCCCCTCACGTGGTGGCCCGCTCAGGTCGTGCTCCGCCGCCTCCGGGCCCCCGGCCGCCGCTCACTCGGCCGAGTAGGGGCATCCCCCGCCTCCACCGCGGCCGCCCGCCGCCGCAGCCCGAAGTCGGCCAGTGCCTCGGCCAGCTTGTGCACGGACGGCTCGGGAGCCATCACGTCCACCCGGAGCCCGTGCTCCTCCGCGGTCTTCGCGGTGGCGGGACCGATACAGGCGATCACGGTCACGTTGTGCGGCTTCCCGGCGATCCCGACCAGATTCCGCACGGTGGAGGACGACGTGAAGAGAACGGCGTCGAACCCGCCCCCCTTGATCGCCTCCCGGGTCTCGGCCGGCGGCGGCGAGGCCCGCACGGTCCGGTACGCGGTGACGTCGTCGACCTCCCAACCGAGCTCGATCAGCCCGGCGACCAGTGTCTCCGTGGCGATGTCGGCCCGAGGCAGGAACACCCGGTCGATCGGGTCGAAGACCGGGTCGTAGGGCGGCCAGTCCTCCAGCAGCCCTGCAGCGCTCTGCTCCCCGCTCGGCACCAGGTCCGGCTTCACACCGAAGGCGATGAGCGCCTTGGCGGTCTGCTCACCGACCGCCGCGACCTTGATCCCGGCGAAGGCGCGCGCGTCGAGCCCGTACTCCTCGAACTTCTCCCGCACCGCCTTGACGGCGTTGACGCTCGTGAAGGCGATCCACTCGTAACGCCCCGTCACGAGCCCCTTCACGGCCCGCTCCATCTGCTGCGGCGTCCGCGGCGGTTCCACCGCGATCGTCGGCACCTCGTGCGGTACGGCCCCGTACGAGCGCAGTTGGTCGGAGAGCGAGGCGGCCTGCTCCTTCGTCCTCGGCACGAGGACCCGCCAGCCGAAGAGCGGCTTGTTCTCGAACCAGGACAGCTGGTCGCGCTGGGCCGCGGAGGAACGCTCACCGACCACGGCTATCACCGGCCGGCCCCCCTCCGGGGAGGGCAGCACCTTCGCCTGCTTCAGCGTCTGCGCGATCGTGCCGAGCGTCGCGGTCCAGGTCCGCTGCCGGGTCGTCGTACCGGCGACCGTCACGGTCATCGGCGTATCGGGCTTGCGGCCCGTGGCGACCAGCTCACCGGCGGCCGCGGCCACGGTCTCCAGCGTCGCCGAGACGACGACGGTCCCGTCCGACGCTCCGACCTCCGCCCAGCACCGGTCGGACGCCGTGCGCGCGTCGACGAACCGCACGTCCGCGCCCTGCGCGTCCCGCAGCGGCACACCGGCGTACGCGGGCACACCCACGGCGGCGGCCACACCGGGCACCACCTCGAACGGCACGCCCGCGGCGGCGCACGCCAACATCTCCTCGGTGGCGTACGTGTCGAGTCCGGGGTCCCCGGACACCGCACGTACGACCCGCTTGCCGCCCCGCGCAGCCTCCATGACAAGATGTGCCGCATCCCGCACAGCGGGTGCACCAACGGTTGTTGACGCGCCGTCAACAACCGTCAGCTGAGGCGTGCCTGTGCCCGAGAACGTATCCGCTGAAGTAGCCGCGGAAGAGGCAGAGGGCGCCGCAGTCAGAGCCGACGGCGGGCTCGAGTCGGTGTCCAGTAGGGCGACGCCGGCGCGGGCGTGCGTACGTACCACGTCGAGCACATCGTGCTCGGCGATGAGAACGTCCGCGTTCGCCAGCGCCTCGACGGCGCGCAGTGTCAACAGTCCCGGATCCCCGGGTCCGGCACCGAGGAAGGTGACGTGACCGTGGTCCGGACCGGCGGGAAGGGTGGTGGGGCTCAATGTGCTCGCTCCCCCATCAGACCGGCCGCGCCCTTAGCGAGCATCTCGGCGGCGAGTTCACGGCCGAGCGCCATTGCTTGGTCGTACGTCTCGGGCACGGGACCGGTGGTGGACAGCTGCACCAGCGTCGAGCCGTCGGTCGTGCCGACGACGCCGCGCAGGCGCATCTCCTTGACAATCTGCCCGTCGGCCAGCAGGTCGGCGAACGCACCCACAGGTGCGCTGCAACCGGCCTCCAGGGCGGCGAGCAGGGACCGCTCGGCGGTCACGGCGGCCCGAGTGTACGGGTCGTCGAGCCCGGCGAGCGCGGCGATCAGCGCAGTGTCTTGGGCGGTGTGCCCCGCCCTGCATTCGATCGCCAGTGCCCCCTGGCCGGGGGCGGGCAAAACGGTGTCGACCGAGAGGAAGTCGGTCACTTCGTCGATCCGTCCGATCCGGCTCAGTCCGGCGGCGGCCAGGACGACGGCGTCCAGCTCACCCTTCCGTACGTATCCGATCCGCGTGTCGACGTTCCCGCGGATCGGCACCATCTCGATCGTGAGCCCGTGGCTGCGCGCGTACGCGTTCAGCTGGGACATCCGCCGCGGCGAACCGGTACCGACCCGGGCTCCCTCGGGGAGCTGCTCGAAGGTCAGTCCGTCCCGGGCGACCAGCACGTCCCGCGCATCCGCCCGCACCGGCACCGCGGCCAGCACCAGGTCGTCCGGGTACGCGGTCGGCAGGTCCTTGAGGGAGTGCACGGCGAAGTCGACCTCGCCGCGCAGCAGCGCCTCGCGCAGCGCGGCGACGAACACGCCCGTGCCGCCGATCTGCGCCAGCTGCTCGCGGGAGACGTCGCCGTACGTCGTGATCTCCACGAGTTCGACGGGCCGCCCGGTCAGCCGGCGGACCATGTCCGCCACCTGCCCGGACTGGGCCACGGCGAGTTTGCTCCGCCTGGTCCCGAGCCTCAGGGCCCTGTCTTGCGGCTCACTCATGATCGCCCTCGGTTCTCGGCGTTCGCTTCGACGTACGTGTCGCCGGCTGTGTGCTGGTCGCTGTCCTCGGCCCGGGACACGGCGGCGACCGTCTCCTGGTCCAGGTCGAACAGGGTCCGCAGCGCGTCCGCGTACCCGGCGCCGCCGGGCTCGGCCGCGAGCTGCTTGACCCGAACGGTCGGCGCGTGCAGCAGCTTGTCGACGACGCGCCGCACGGTCTGGTTGATCTCGCCGCGGTGCTTGTCGTCGAGGCCCGGCAACCGGCCCTCCAGGCGGGCGATCTCGCTCGCGACGACATCGGCGGCCATGGCGCGCAGCGCCACGACGGTGGGTGTGATGTGCGCGGCCCGCTGAGCGGCGCCGAAGGCGGCCACCTCTTCCGAAACGATCCTCCGCACGAGGTCGACGTCCGAGGCCATCGGCGCGTCGGCGGAGACCTCGGAGAGCGACTCGATGTCGACGAGCCGAACCCCGGCCAGCCGGTGCGCGGCCGCGTCGATGTCCCGGGGCATCGCCAGGTCCAGCAGCGCCAGCACGGGCGCGGGCCGGGGCACCTCGACGACGGGCTCGGGGCGGCGCAGCTCGGTGATCCGCCCGGTGACGGCCACGGCCGCGACGAGCGCGGCGATCAGTTCGGCGTCGGCGGCGGGCGTGCGTGGGGCCTCGCGCTCCGGTGCACGGCGGCTCACGCGCCGGTCCACGGTCGCGTTGTCCACCCAGGCCGCGTGCTGCTCCAGCGTGGCCGCGTTCATCCCGGCCACCGCGGCCTCCCCGAGCACGGAGAAGCCACCGCCCTGCACGGCGGGCAGGTCGAGGGGACAGTCGTCGTCACTGCCGATGGAGGTCGGCGGCAGAACCGGCCGTACGTCCGTACGAGTCTCCGCCTGTGCGGGGAACGCGCCCTCGGGCACCCGCCCCTCCACCGCCGCCGCGACCATCTCGGCGGTCAGGACCAGGCCCGTGGCGCCCGTACAGGAGATGACGACATCGGCACATGTCAGCTCGGCCGGCACCGATTCCATCGGTACCGCGCGGGCCAGCACGTCCGTATCGCCCTGCTCGGTGAGACGTTGCCCGTACTGCTCCTCGAGCAGGTGCGCCAGCCGCTCGGCCCGGTCGAACGTCCGGTTGGCGATCACGATCTCGCCCACGCCCGCGCGCGCGAGGGTCGCGGCGGCCAGCGAGGACATGGACCCCGCGCCGATCACCACGGCCCGCTTGCCCCGGGCCCAGCTCTCGACGTCCGTGCCTGCGGTGAACTGCTCCAGGCCGAAGGTCACCAGCGACTGCCCGGCCCGGTCGATCCCGGTCTCGGAGTGCGCCCGCTTGCCGACCCTGAGGCCCTGCTGGAACAGGTCGTTCAGCAGCCGCCCGGCGGTGTGCAGCTCCTGCGCGCGGGCCAGCGCGTCCTTGATCTGCCCGAGGATCTGTCCCTCGCCGACGACCATCGAGTCGAGCCCGCAGGCCACGGAGAAAAGATGGTGGACGGCCCGGTCCTCGTAGTGCACGTACAGATACGGAGTGATCTCGTCGAGCCCCACCCCGCCGTGCTGGGCGAGCAGCGTGGACAGCTCGGCGACACCCGCGTGGAACTTGTCCACGTCCGCGTACAGCTCGATGCGGTTGCAGGTGGCGAGGACGGCCGCCTCGGAGGTCGGCTCGGCGGCGACCGTGTCGTGAAGCAACTTGATCTGCGCGTCCAGGGAGAGCGCGGCCCGCTCCAGCACGCTCACCGGAGCGCTGCGGTGGCTCAGTCCGACGACCAGAAGACTCATGCCGGCATCACCGCGGGGACATCCCCGTCGGGCCCTTTCCCGGCCTCCTCGGGAGCCGACGGCACGGCTGCGGCCTCGGCCGCGGCCTCCTCGCCGGCCTTGCGCTGCTCGTGGAACGCGAGGATCTGCAGCTCGATGGAGAGGTCCACCTTGCGGACGTCGACCCCGTCCGGAACGGAGAGGACGGTGGGCGCGAAGTTCAGGATCGACGTGATTCCGGCGGCGACCAGCCGGTCGCACACCTGCTGGGCGGCGCCGGCGGGAGTGGCGATCACACCGATCGACACGCCGTCCTCGTCGATGATCTTTTCCAGCTCGTCCGTGTGCTGCACCGGAATACCCGCGACCGGCTTTCCCGCCATCGCCGGATCGGCGTCTATCAACGCGGCCACCCGGAAGCCGCGGGAGGCGAACCCGCCGTAATTGGCCAGCGCGGCGCCGAGATTACCGATACCGACGATCACAACCGGCCAGTCCTGGGTCAGCCCCAGCTCACGCGAGATCTGGTAGACGAGATACTCGACGTCGTAGCCCACACCCCGCGTCCCGTAGGAACCCAGGTACGAGAAGTCCTTGCGCAGCTTCGCGGAGTTGACCCCCGCGGCGGCCGCGAGTTCCTCGGATGAAACGGTGGGTACCGAGCGCTCGGACAACGCGGTCAGGGCACGGAGATAGAGCGGAAGCCTGGCGACGGTGGCCTCGGGAATCCCTCGGCTACGGGTCGCCGGTCGGTGAGATCGGCCAGTTGCCACGGTGCTCCTGCGGGTAGAGCGGGGCTGCGGGCGGTCATGCGTCCCCAGACCGCCCCGTCGACAGCAGGCTATGTCTTTGTGAACGCGTGCACAAAGATGGTGTCCGATTTGCCCGGCCAACGTGACCGGGGTCACGCACACTCGACGCACGCGTACGGAACCGGCACACACGCACCTTCGTTCCTCACCGGACGCCTTGCACGACGGGGGCAAAACCGCACACTCTCCTCACGAATCCCGCCCCCGAGACCAACCAGCCCATCGATCCTAAGCGACTTTTTGGACCACTTGGACTGGTCGGTCAGGTCACATCATCGTCACCTCTGTGCGAGGGCTTTGCGAAGGCGTTCCTCATTCACCCGCCAGAAGGTGTGCTGCGCACCGTCCACGAGCACCACCGGAATCTGCTCCCAGTACTGGCGGTGGAGTTCCGCATCCTCGGTGATGTCCTTCTTCTCCCAGGGAACACCCAGCTCACCGCAGACCTTCCCGATCACCGCCTCCGCGTCGTCACACAGATGGCACCCGGGCTTTCCGATCAGTGTGACGAGCCGCTCACCGGAATTCTTCGGCGTCCGCCGGAACATGGCACTCATGTGGGCCATTGTCGCTCCGCACCGGAAGTCCACACCTCTTCCTCACCAGGGAGCGCACGACCTGCCCTTTTCCCCACCGGTTCCTCCCTGTTGCGCGCCTGGACACGCCGCTCGCGTCACTTCTTCGACGACACGGTCACGGAGAGTTCACAACCCGCAAACCTCTCGGCTCCGGAAGCACCGAACAGACTGGCTATGCTCACGACATGGCCGCTCTCGGATGGCTCACTCCCCGTAGGCGTTCCGCCACGGCTCGGAGCGTTTTGGCAGGCGAGGCCTCTGCGGAGGCAGCGCGCAAGTCCTCCCAGGAGTTGGAGGACGTCTCCCCCGCGCCCGACACCGCCGTCCAGGAACCGGAATTCCCGGTCCTCGGCGACGACAGGGCCGCCGCGTTCTTCGACCTCGACAACACCGTCATGCAGGGCGCCTCGCTCTTCCACTTCGGCCGCGGCCTGTACAAACGGAAGTTCTTCGAGACCCGCGACCTCGCCCGATTCGCCTGGCAGCAGGCATGGTTCAGGCTGGCGGGATCCGAGGACCCCGAGCACATGCAGGACGCCCAGAACTCCGCGCTCTCCATCGTCCAGGGCCACCGCGTGGCCGAACTGACGATCATCGGCGAGGAGATCTACGACGAGTACATGGCCGAGCGCATCTGGCCCGGCACCCGCGCCCTGGCCCAGGCCCATCTCGACGCCGGCCAGAAGGTCTGGCTCGTCACGGCCGCGCCCGTGGAGATCGCCCAGGTGATCGCCCGCCGCCTCGGCCTGACCGGCGCCCTGGGCACGGTCGCCGAGTCGGTCGACGGGGTGTACACCGGAAAGCTGGTCGGCGAGCCGCTGCACGGCCCCGCGAAGGCCGAGGCCGTGCGCGCCCTGGCCGCCGCGGAGGGCCTCGACCTCTCGCGCTGCGCCGCGTACAGCGACTCCCACAACGACATCCCGATGCTGTCGCTCGTGGGTCACCCGTACGCCATCAACCCCGACAGCAAACTCCGTAAGCACGCCCGGCACATGGACTGGCGGCTGCGGGACTACCGCACCGCCCGCAAGGCCGCCAAGGTCGGCCTCCCCGCGGCGGCGGGCGTGGGCGCGGTGGCCGGCGGCACGGCGGCCGCGATCGCCCTGCACCGCCGTCGCCGCTGAACTGAACTGTCTGTCGTTTTTCGAACGCCGGAGGGGCTGGGAGACCAGCCCCTCCGGCGTTCGCGCGTCGGACCCCGCAGCCTCGCATTCCAGCCGTCCTACCCCCACTCCGCCCCCCTCAGTCACGCCATCCGCACCCGACCACAACACGCCCCACACCCAGACGGAACACGAACCCGATCGATCAACAACCGATCACGGACCGGCACTTGAGCAGTCGCCAATCAGTAACAGAAGCGACGTAATCGATGATTTGAGCAACTGGGTGTAGCAGTGCCTGCACGAAGCGTTATTCTCCTCAAACGCAAACCGGTACCCCTCCGTCGCTACGACGGGTGAAAGGTTCCGCACTGCACGTGATGGAAGCTCTGCCTCTGGGAGTCCCGTGTACCCACACGTCGGGGTTGACGCCTCGGGCCTGGCTACGCTGCGCGCGACGGTCAACCAACTGTTGCGCGGCTTCGTCCCCACCGCGTACGCCGTCCCCGCCCTCGCCACCTCCGCCGCGCCCGTCGGCCCGTGCTACGCACTGGCCGACGGCAGCGCGGCGGTGGGGAGACGAGGCCGTTCGGGATCCACCGCCACGACCACCCGCCGTCCCGCCGCGGACAGCGACAGCGCCCGCATGATGGACCTCGTCGAACGCGCCCAGTCCGGCGAGGCCGACGCGTTCGGTCGCCTGTACGACCAGTACAGCGACACCGTCTACCGCTACATCTACTACCGCGTCGGCGGCAAGGCGACCGCCGAGGACCTCACCAGCGAGACGTTCCTGCGCGCCCTGCGCCGCATCGGCACGTTCACCTGGCAGGGCCGCGACTTCGGCGCCTGGCTGGTCACGATCGCCCGCAACCTGGTGGCCGACCACTTCAAGTCCAGCCGTTTCCGTCTGGAGGTCACCACCGGCGAAATGCTCGACGCCAACGAGGTCGCGCGTTCCCCCGAGGACTCCGTCCTGGAGTCCCTCTCCAACGCCGCCCTCCTCGAGGCCGTACGCCGCCTCAACCCCCAGCAGCAGGAGTGCGTCACCCTTCGCTTCCTGCAAGGCCTCTCCGTAGCCGAGACCGCCCGCGTGATGGGCAAGAACGAGGGCGCGATCAAGACCCTCCAGTACCGCGCGGTCCGCACCCTCGCCCGTCTCCTCCCGGACGACGCCCGCTGAACCCCGCCGAACAGGACGACCACCGCTGAGCGACACCGCGCCGAGCGGGCCGATCGCACACGCTCCGCGATCCTCAACTCACCCTACGTCGATGTCCGTTGACTTCCCAGCCCGATCATCCGCCGTCCGTAACCCAAGTGCCACGCCGCTCGTTGTGCGGGATACAGGCTCCCTGTGGTCGCGCCTGGCCGACACCGATCACTCGATCGTGTGGACCGGTCGGGGACGTGCAACCCTCAGGACCCCCTGGGGAGTCGACCGTCATGACGAGAGGAGGTGCCGCCAGTGATCGCGAACGTATCGGCGCACCGGCGGGCGAACGCCTTCGCCCAGGCCCTGGAGGAGCTGTCCGACCGGGGCACAGCGGCCGAGCAGCCCGAGGGATCGGCGCCGGCTCCGGCAGCACGACAGACCGAGCAGGGCCGCATGCTGGCCCTCACCACCGGTCTCGACGAGCTGCCCAAGCCGGTGCTCGACCCCGAGGTCAAGGTGGTCCATCGCGCCCAGTTGGTGGCCGCGATGGAAGCCATGCTGCGGGACGGCACGCTGCCGGGGCGCGAGGACCCTTCGGTGCCCGAACAGCGTTCGGGCAAGGCGCGAGGCGCTCACCGGGCAAGTCCGCTGGGCAAGCTGCGACCACGGTCCCGCCTGACGAAGGGACTCGCCGCGGGCGGGCTCAGCGTCGGGGTGGCCGCGAGCGCCTTCGGCGGTGTGGCCGCCGCCAGTTCGGACGCCCTGCCGGGTGACTCGCTCTACGGCCTCAAACGCGGCATCGAGGACGTGAAGCTCACCCTGGCCGACGACAGCGACGACCGGGGCCGGCTCTATCTGGACCAGGCGTCCACCCGGCTCAGCGAGGCCCGCCGCCTCATGGAGCGCGGCCGGGGCGGACAGCTCGACCACGAGTCCCTCGGCGAGATCCGCCGCGCCCTCACCGGGATGCGGCACGACGCCTCCGAGGGCCACCGTCTGCTCCACGAGGCCTTCGAGCGAGACCCGGAGTCCCTGGG
Source organism: Streptomyces europaeiscabiei (assembly GCF_036346855.1). Lineage (NCBI taxonomy): Bacteria > Bacillati > Actinomycetota > Actinomycetes > Kitasatosporales > Streptomycetaceae > Streptomyces > Streptomyces europaeiscabiei. Next base: position 6,157,016 of record NZ_CP107841.1, on the reverse strand, counting down.
CCCCATCCGGGCGCTCTCGGCCTTCTCCCGGTCCCACCGCGAGGCCTGGGGCACGCTCCGCGACCGGCTGCCCGTGCAGCTCGGGGACGTGAGTCAGCAGGTCTCGTCGGTCTTCGACGCCATAGACGACGAGGTCGCGCCGCACTCGTCGCTCCTGCCGCAGCCGCCCACCCAGGACGGCGACGGCAGACAGCGCTCCACGGACTCCGGCACACCCGGCACCACCGACCCCGGCCGTCCGGCCCCGAGCGTCACCGGCGGCTCCGTCGACGGCGGCGAGGACACCACCGGCAAGCCCAAGCCGTCCACCTCGGACAGCGGCGGCGAAGGCCTTGTCGGCGGCACCACCGGCGGCCTCCTCGACCCGCCCCAGGAAGACACCACCAGCTCCTCCCCGTCCACCGGCAGGTCCACCCCGGCCGAACAGCCCGACGTCACCCTCCCGCCCCTCCTCCCGGGCCTCATCCCGGGCCTGGGCATCGACGGCGACGACTCGAACTAGACCTGCTGGACCTGCTCCGTACGGCGGTGGGGGCGCCCTTCTCGAAGAAGGGCGCCCCCACCGCCGTACAACAGCCGCAATCCCTCTGGAAGACCGGCTAGAAGAACACCGACCGCCGCTGCACCAGCAGCTTGTACAGCGTGTGCTGGATCTGCTCCCGCACCTGGTCGGTCAGGTTGAACATCAGCATCGGGTCCTCGGCGGCCTCCGGCGGATAGCCGTCCGTCGGGATCGGCTCGCCGAACTGGATCGTCCACTTCGTCGGCAGAGGCACCGCTCCCAGCGGGCCGAGCCACGGGAACGTCGGTGTGATCGGGAAGTACGGGAAGCCGAGCAGCCGGGCCAGCGTCTTGGAGTTGCCGATCATCGGGTAGATCTCCTCCGCGCCCACGATCGAGCACGGAATGATCGGCGTACCGGCGCGCAGGGCGGTGGAGACGAAGCCGCCACGACCGAAGCGCTGCAGCTTGTAGCGGTCCCCGAAGGGCTTGCCGAGGCCCTTGAAGCCCTCCGGCATGACCCCGACCAGCTCGCCCTGCTGCAGCAGCCGTGAGGCATCCTCCGCGCACGCGAGGGTGTGGCCGAGCTTGCGGGCCAGCTCGTTGACCACAGGCAGCATGAACACCAGGTCCGCCGCGAGCAGCCGCAGATGCCGCCCAGCGGGATGGTTGTCGTGGACGGCGACCTGCATCATCAGGCCGTCCAGCGGCAGCGTCCCGGAATGGTTGGCGACGATCAGGGCGCCACCGTCCGTCGGGATGTTCTCGATGCCCTTCACCTCGACCCGGAAGTACTTCTCGTACACCGGCCGCAGCAGGGACATCAGTACCTGGTCGGTGAGTTCGGCGTCGTAGCCGAAGTCGTCGACCTCGTAGTCACCGGTGAGCCGCTTGCGCAGGAACGCGAGACCGCCCGCGATCCGGCGCTCCAGGCCACCGCCGTCCTCTGCCTCGGCGGCCTCCTGGGGCGGCTCCGGCTTCTCCCGTGTCACAGGGACATCATCGGTGCTGGTCGGCCGTCCGGGGAGGGCCTGGACCTCGCCGGATTCACGAACGTCGCGTACGACCGCGCTCTCGCCCGTGCGCCGGCTCCCCGCAGACCGGCGGCGCGGCGGGCGCTGCACGGCGCCGCCGCGCGTCCGGTCGTCGTCGAACGGAATGACCTTGGCATCCGCCATCGTTGATGCGCTCCTCAGTTGGCGCTCTGCGTCGGGGGGTGGCCACCGCCCGGTACGGACACGGGCAGTGTGGGCACGGACAGTGCGGCGAGCCGGTCGATGGCCCCGGCGAGGGCCTCGGGGGGCAGGAGCCCGGGGCCCCTGCTGCGCGCGAAGTCCGCGAAGGTCTCCGCGGTCGTGTACCTGGCCCGGTAGCCCAGCGTCTCGCGCATCTGGTTCGTCGACACGATCCGCCCGTGGGTCAGCAGCCGCAGCTGCTCCGGCGAGAAGTCCGTGAAGCCCAGTGTGCGGACCATCGAGCCGACCCAGCTGACCGCCGGCATCAGCAGCGGCACCGTCGGCCGGCCGAGGCGCCGCGCGCACTGCGAGAGCAGCAGGACCCCGTCACCCGCGATGTTGAACGTGCCGCTGTTGAGCGTGCCCCGCTCCGGCTCGTGCGAGGCGATCCGCAGCACCTCGATGACGTCGTCCTCGTGCACGAACTGCAGCCGCGGGTCGTAGCCCAGCACGGTCGGCAGCACCGGCAGCGAGAAGTACGAGGCGAGCGGTGAGTCGGCGCTCGGCCCGAGGATGTTCGCGAACCGCAGCACGCACACGGCCACATCGGGCCGTCGGCGGGCGAATCCGCGTACGTATCCCTCGACCTCGACGGTGTCCTTGGCGAAGCCGCCGCTGGGCAGCGACTTGGGTGGCGTGGTCTCGGTGAACACGGCCGGGTCGCGCGACGCGGACCCGTACACGTTCGTACTGGACTTCACGACCAGTCGCTTGACCAGGGGGGACTTCTGGCAGGCACCGAGCAGCTGCATGGTGCCGATGACGTTGGTCTCCTTCAGCGTGGCCCGGCCGCCGCTGCCCAGCGGGGTGCCCGTGACGTCCATGTGCACCACGGTGTCCACGTTGTGCTCGGCCAGCAGACGGGCTATGGCCGGCTGCCGGATGTCGGCCTGGACGAAGTCCGCACCGCCCAGATGATGCCCCGGCGGCACGGCGTCGACCGCGATGACCCGGTCGACCTGCGGGTCACGCTGGATCCGCCGCACGAAACGGCCCCCCAGCTGACGGGCCACCCCGGTGACGAGCACGACCTTCCCCAAGATCAGCGCCTTCCTTCCCAGATGTCGGCTCGCAGAGGCGTAACTCTGCTCGTCCTCTGCCGCGTTCCCCGTGTGCGGCCACGTTAGCGGGTCGATGTTGCGCTGTGGTGACCGCGACCCCGTCAATGACCGGCAAAAACAACAACCGGTGAAAGCACTGTGACCCCCCACCGCTTTCGGTGGGGGGTCACAGCAACGCGCTCTCAACAGCGCTCGCGCAAAAAAGCAAGGCATGCGGCCCCCTTACGCGAGGGGGGCCGGCCAGGACCCCGTTTCGGGGCCGGACCGCCTTACTTCTTGTTGCGACGCTGAACGCGGGTGCGCTTGAGCAGCTTGCGGTGCTTCTTCTTAGCCATCCGCTTGCGCCGCTTCTTGATAACAGAGCCCACGACTACCCTCGCTCACTTCTCATCACTCGGCGTTTGGGCGCCATGGGCCCATACGACCTACGAGGGGCTAGCCTACCGGTCCGAGCGCTGAGGTCGTAATCGAGGGGGGAGCGGGGGGCTCCCGGAGGTCCCGCAGGGCCTCCGGGAGCCCCTCGGCCCCGTTGGCCGTCAGGCCGTCTCCACCCCCACATAGCTCTCGCGGAGGTACTCGTGTACCGCTTGCTCCGGCACCCGGAAGGACCTGCCCACCCGGATCGCCGGCAGATGACCGCTGTGCACCAACCGGTACACGGTCATCTTGGACACTCGCATCACCGAGGCGACTTCCGCCACGGTCAGGAACTGAACCTCGTTCAGAGGCCTCTCGCCAGCTGCAGCCATGACACACCTGAACCTTCCGCACTCGACGGTCACCGGCTTCCCCTTCCGGTGACTCTTCGTCGTTGCGTGCTCACTCCCCAATGTAGGGGCGGGTGATGCGAGTGGGGAAGAGGGGATGCCGTCGCAGGCCTACTGTGACAGACACGCCCGATTGAGTACGTAGCGGGTCAGTGGTCGGTAGTAAGCGGACCGCACACCGTCATCAAGTGGAACGGCGACGGACACCCGTCCCTCCGCCTCCCCCACGAAGAGTGCCGGATCGTCCGTATCGGCAAGACCGATCGCCTCGAACCCCAGCTGACCTGCCCCGCAGACCCATCCGTGGTCTCCCACCACGAGCTCCGGGAGCGGCCCGCCGGCCTCCACCGCGGCCTCCAGAACCGCCCGAACCGGGAGTGGTGAATGCGTGTGCACGCCGGTCGCACCACCCGGGCGCAAGGCGGGCGCCTCGCGGACGAGAGCGACTCCTCGTACGTAGTCGAGGTTGTAGGTGCGTAGACCGAACCGGGTCGTTATGTCGACACGTCTACCCGTCGCAGGGGTGAGGACCTCACATCCCGACGCCGACAAGGCGTCCGCCAACGCGCCGTAGAAGCCGATCAGCCGATGCGGATGGCCGGTCCCGAAGAGCACCGTTCCACCACTCCGAGCGACTGCCGCGACACGTTCCGCGAAGCGGTCCAGCGCCCCCATCGTGCGCTCCGGATCAATCACATCCTGCCCCGATGTACACCGCGGATCGGCCGAAACCCCGCACTTCTCCGCCATCAGATCGAGCACGTCCCGCTGCCGCCAGGACAGTTCGGGATCAAGCCCGATCAGAAACCGAGGGTCCCGGGCCGCGAACAACCGGTAGCTCCGCAGACTCGCCTCCCGGGAGGTGGCGACTCGCCCAGCCAGCCGGGAGGCCACCAGGTGCTCCCGCAACGCCGCCCCACTCACCACGCCCCCGATGCTGACGCACCCCCGGCCCCCGAACTGCCAAAACCCACCTCCAACCACACAGTTGGCCTAGCACGCCCTTCCTTCCAGGGGTGCGGGGAACCGCGCGAACGGGGCCCGGGGCGGAGCCCCGAATCCTTGACGGGGGTAGAAGGGGCGCAGCCCCTGGATGGGGGCACCTCCCGCTCGAGCGGAGCCGAGAGTGAGGGAGGAACGGGTAGGGACGGGTAGGGGCGGCGGGGGCGAGAAAACCCCTACGGCAACAACCCACGCAACGGAAACACAGCCTTCCGCGCGGCGAGCACCGCCTGGTCCAACCGATCCGCGGGGTCGTACCCCGCCTCCCAGTCCGCCCAGGCCACGGGCCACCGCCCATCGGTCATCCGCGCCGGCGCCAACTGCCGCGTACGAGCGAACACCTGCTGCCGCCACTCCTCGGGAATCACACTCTCCGGCGCGATCTCCCGCCCCGCCGCGATCGCCACCAGATGCGTCCACGACCGCGGCACCACCTCCACCACCGCGTATCCGCCCCCACCGAGCGCGACCCACCGCCCGTCGGCGTACTCATGGGCCAGCTCGTGCAGGGCCATCTGCAACGCCCGTTGCGCGTCCAACGACACCGCCAGGTGCGCCAGCGGATCCTCGAAGTGCGTATCGGCCCCGTGCTGGGTCACCAGCACCTGCGGCCGGAAGTCGGCGATCAGCTCCGGCACCACCGCGTGGAACGCCCGCACCCACCCGGCGTCCCCGGTGCCCGCCGGCAGCGCCACATTCACGGCCGACCCCTCCGCGCTCGGCGAGGCGCCCGTCTCCTCCGGCCACCCGGTCTGCGGGAACAGGGTCCGAGGGTGCTCGTGCAACGAGATCGTCAGAACCCGCGGATCCTCCCAGAACGCCGCCTGCACCCCGTCCCCGTGATGCACGTCGACGTCCACGTACACGATCCGCTCGGCCCCCAGCTCCAGCAGCCGGGCGATGGCGATCGACGCGTCGTTGTAGATACAGAACCCCGACGCACCCCCGGGCATCGCGTGGTGCAGACCGCCTGCGAAGTTCACCGCGTGCAGCGCGTCCCCCCGCCACACGGCCTCCGCCGCCCCCACCGACTGTCCCGCGATGAGCGCGGACACCTCGTGCATCCCTGCGAAGGCCGGATCGTCCACGGTCCCCAGCCCGTACGCCCCGTCCGCGCTCCGGGGGTCGGCGGAAGCCGCCTTGACCGCCGCCACATAATCCTCGCGATGCACGAGCCGCAGGGTCGACTCCCCCGCCGGCTTCGCCGAGACGACGTCCATCTCCCGGTCGAGCCCGAAGGCACTCACGAGACTCCGGGTCAACTTCAGCCGGACCGGATCCATCGGATGGTCCGGCCCGAAGTCATAGCCCGTTACTGCCTCGTCCCACATCAGCTGTGCGCGGCCGCTCATGCTTGCCACCGTATCGGTCCGGTTCGGTCTCGAACGACCGGGCGTACACCAACGTGACCAGCACCAGGACCATCGGTACGAGCATCGCCCCGCGGTAGCTCCAGAGGTCTCCCAGGGCCCCCACCAACGGAGAACCGATCAAGAACCCGACATAGTTGAAGATATTCAGCCGAGCAACGGCCGCATCCGAAGCTCCGGGGAACAGCCTCCCGGCCGCCGCGAACGTCTGCGGCACCAGCACACACAGCCCGAGACCCAGCAACGTGAACCCGAGCATGCCCACCCAGGCCCCGGGCGCGCCCGCCACCACGGCGAATCCGACGGCCGCCACCACCGCCCCGGCGCGTACGACGGCCACGGCCCCGAACTTCCGCACCCCCAGGTCCCCGATCGACCGCCCGATCAGCGTGGTGACCATGTAGACGTTGTACGGGACGGTCGACATCTGGTCGGAACTCCCGAGCACGTCCTGCAGATACTTCGCACTCCAGTTGGAGACGGTCGAGTCTCCGATGTACGCGAAGCACATCACCAGACAGAGCGGCAGCAGCATCTTGAAGGCGACGTTCCCGCCCGCCTCGCTGGTTGTCGGGGCCTTGTCCTCGGGGCCACCCCCGTCGACGTACCACCGGCTCGCCGCCAGGGTGGCGGGCAACAGCACGATCACCACGGGCAGATACAGCTGGAGCAGCGGCACATCCCAGTGCGCCCCCACCCACGCCAGCGAGGCCCCTGCTATCCCACCGAGGCTGTACACGGCGTGGAAGCCGAGCATGATGCTCCGCCCGTACGACCGTTGCAGGCTCACCCCGAGCATGTTCATGGACGCGTCGAGCGCCCCGACCGCCAGCCCGAAGGCCGCCAGCGAGGCACCGAGTACGACCAGTTGCTCGCCGGCCCCCACGCCGAGCAGCGCCAGGAGCACGACGGGCTGGGACCACCGCAGCACCAGGCTCGGCGGCACCTTCTTCACGAGGTGCTCGGTGCAGACACTGCCGACCCCGGCGAGGACGGGCACGGCTGCGAGGAAGAGGGGCAAGAGCGCGTCGGAAACCCCGTACCGGTCCTGAATGGCCGGAATCCGCGTCACGAGCAGCGCGAACGCGACACCCTGAGCGAAGAAGCTGAACGCCAACGCGGCCCTACCGCGCCGCAGCACATCTGTCATGGCGGCACAGTAGGGGGCGCGGCCTACTCATGGGTAGAGGAAGTTGAATACTGCTCAACTCAGCAGGTCGAGCAGCTCCCCCATGTCCGAGAAGTGCCCCCTGGCTCCGCCCAGCTTGCCGGCGGGCGTCATCGCCGCATACCCGTACACATCCATCCCGGCCGCGATCCCCGCCCGCACCCCGAGAGGGCTGTCCTCGACGACAGCACACCTCTCCGGCGCGACGCCCATCCGCTCGGCCGCGTGCAGGAAGAGGTCCGGCGCCGGCTTCCCCCGCCCCACGTCCTGCGAACTGAACACGAGCCCCTCCCGGAACCACCGGTCGAGCCCGGTCGTCCGATGCCCCACCCGGATCCGCTCATGACTCCCGGACGACGCCACGCAGTACGGCACCTCGTCCGCGACCAGCTTCTCCAGCACCGCCACCACACCCGGCACGGGCTCCAACTCCCGCTCGAAAGCGGCGAACACCCGCTGATGGAAGACGTCGTCGAAGTCCCCCGGCAGCGTTGTCCCGGTCCGCTCCAGAACGAGCTCGTGAATCCGGTGCATGGCCGACCCCATGTAGTCCCGGATGGACTCCTCGTACGAGGTCGGGTGCCCGAGTTCGGTGAGGTACTCGGCGAGGAGCCGGTTGGAGATCGGCTCGCTGTCGACGAGAACACCGTCATTGTCGAAGATCACGAGGTCATAGCGCATGACTCGACCCTAAACGCAGAAAACCCCCGCCGGTTTCCCGACGGGGGTTTTCGCAATATTTGTTCGGCGGCGTCCTACTCTCCCACAGGGTCCCCCCTGCAGTACCATCGGCGCTGTAAGGCTTAGCTTCCGGGTTCGGAATGTAACCGGGCGTTTCCCTCACGCTATGACCACCGAAACACTATGAAACACTCAACCGCACCATCCCCCGTGACCAAACAAGGGAATGGGGTTGTTCGTGGTTTCAGAACCAACACAGTGGACGCGAGCAACTGAGGACAAGCCCTCGGCCTATTAGTACCAGTCAACTCCACCCGTTACCAGGCTTCCATATCTGGCCTATCAACCCAGTCGTCTACTGGGAGCCTTACCCCATCAAGTGGGTGGGAATACTCATCTCGAAGCAGGCTTCCCGCTTAGATGCTTTCAGCGGTTATCCCTCCCGAACGTAGCCAACCAGCCATGCCCTTGGCAGAACAACTGGCACACCAGAGGTTCGTCCGTCCCGGTCCTCTCGTACTAGGGACAGCCCTTCTCAATATTCCTGCGCGCGCAGCGGATAGGGACCGAACTGTCTCACGACGTTCTAAACCCAGCTCGCGTACCGCTTTAATGGGCGAACAGCCCAACCCTTGGGACCGACTCCAGCCCCAGGATGCGACGAGCCGACATCGAGGTGCCAAACCATCCCGTCGATATGGACTCTTGGGGAAGATCAGCCTGTTATCCCCGGGGTACCTTTTATCCGTTGAGCGACGGCGCTTCCACAAGCCACCGCCGGATCACTAGTCCCGACTTTCGTCCCTGCTCGACCCGTCGGTCTCACAGTCAAGCTCCCTTGTGCACTTACACTCAACACCTGATTGCCAACCAGGCTGAGGGAACCTTTGGGCGCCTCCGTTACTCTTTAGGAGGCAACCGCCCCAGTTAAACTACCCATCAGACACTGTCCCTGATCCGGATCACGGACCCAGGTTAGACATCCAGCACGACCAGACTGGTATTTCAACGACGACTCCACAACCACTGGCGTGGCCGCTTCAAAGTCTCCCAGCTATCCTACACAAGCCGAACCGAACACCAATATCAAACTGTAGTAAAGGTCCCGGGGTCTTTCCGTCCTGCTGCGCGAAACGAGCATCTTTACTCGTAGTGCAATTTCACCGGGCCTATGGTTGAGACAGTCGAGAAGTCGTTACGCCATTCGTGCAGGTCGGAACTTACCCGACAAGGAATTTCGCTACCTTAGGATGGTTATAGTTACCACCGCCGTTTACTGGCGCTTAAGTTCTCAGCTTCGCCACACCGAAATGTGACTAACCGGTCCCCTTAACGTTCCAGCACCGGGCAGGCGTCAGTCCGTATACATCGCCTTACGGCTTCGCACGGACCTGTGTTTTTAGTAAACAGTCGCTTCTCGCTGGTCTCTGCGGCCACCCCCAGCTCAAGGAGTAAATCCTCTCACCAGTGATGGCCCCCCTTCTCCCGAAGTTACGGGGGCATTTTGCCGAGTTCCTTAACCATAGTTCACCCGAACGCCTCGGTATTCTCTACCTGACCACCTGAGTCGGTTTAGGGTACGGGCCGCCATGAAACTCGCTAGAGGCTTTTCTCGACAGCATAGGATCATCCACTTCACCACAATCGGCTCGGCATCAGGTCTCAGCCACATGCACGACGGATTTACCTATCGCACGGCCTACACCCTTACCCCGGGACAACCACCGCCCGGGATGGACTACCTTCCTGCGTCACCCCATCACTCACCTACTGCAAGTCTGGTCCGTCGGCTCCACCACTTTCCTTTCCCCGAAGGGTCCGGAACGGCTTCACGGACTTAGCATCGCCTGGTTCAATGTTTGACGCTTCACAGCGGGTACCGGAATATCAACCGGTTATCCATCGACTACGCCTGTCGGCCTCGCCTTAGGTCCCGACTTACCCTGGGCAGATCAGCTTGACCCAGGAACCCTTAGTCAATCGGCGCAAACGTTTCTCACGTTTGTATCGCTACTCATGCCTGCATTCTCACTCGTGAACCGTCCACAACTCGCTTCCGCGGCTGCTTCACCCGGCACACGACGCTCCCCTACCCATCCATACTCCCGTTGGGGATATGTGTATGAATGACACGACTTCGGCGGTACGCTTGAGCCCCGCTACATTGTCGGCGCGGAATCACTAGACCAGTGAGCTATTACGCACTCTTTCAAGGGTGGCTGCTTCTAAGCCAACCTCCTGGTTGTCTGTGCGACTCCACATCCTTTCCCACTTAGCGTACGCTTAGGGGCCTTAGTCGATGCTCTGGGCTGTTTCCCTCTCGACCATGGAGCTTATCCCCCACAGTCTCACTGCCGCGCTCTCACTTACCGGCATTCGGAGTTTGGCTAAGGTCAGTAACCCGGTAGGGCCCATCGCCTATCCAGTGCTCTACCTCCGGCAAGAAACACACGACGCTGCACCTAAATGCATTTCGGGGAGAACCAGCTATCACGGAGTTTGATTGGCCTTTCACCCCTAACCACAGGTCATCCCCCAGGTTTTCAACCCTGGTGGGTTCGGTCCTCCACGAAGTCTTACCTCCGCTTCAACCTGCCCATGGCTAGATCACTCCGCTTCGGGTCTTGAGCGTGCTACTCAGTCGCCCTGTTCGGACTCGCTTTCGCTACGGCTACCCCACTCGGGTTAACCTCGCAACACACCGCAAACTCGCAGGCTCATTCTTCAAAAGGCACGCAGTCACGACGCACCGAGTAAACTCGATGCGCGACGCTCCCACGGCTTGTAGGCACACGGTTTCAGGTACTATTTCACTCCGCTCCCGCGGTACTTTTCACCATTCCCTCACGGTACTATCCGCTATCGGTCACCAGGGAATATTTAGGCTTAACGGGTGGTCCCGCCAGATTCACACGGGATTTCTCGGGCCCCGTGCTACTTGGGTGTCTCTCAAACGAGCCGTCAATGTTTCAGCTACGGGGGTCTTACCCTCTACGCCGGACCTTTCGCATGTCCTTCGCCTACATCAACGGTTTCTGACTCGTCGACCAGCCGGCAGACTGATCAAGAGAGATCCCACAACCCCGTACACGCAACCCCTGCCGGGTCTCACACGTATACGGTTTGGCCTCATCCGGTTTCGCTCGCCACTACTCCCGGAATCACGGTTGTTTTCTCTTCCTGCGGGTACTGAGATGTTTCACTTCCCCGCGTTCCCTCCACTTGCCCTATGTGTTCAGGCAAGGGTGACAGCCCATGACGACTGCCGGGTTTCCCCATTCGGACACCCCCGGATCAAAGCCTGGTTGACGACTCCCCGGGGCCTATCGTGGCCTCCCACGTCCTTCATCGGTTCCTGGTGCCAAGGCATCCACCGTGCGCCCTTAAAAACTTGGCCACAGATGCTCGCGTCCACTGTGCAGTTCTCAAACAACGACCAACCACCCATCACCCCACTGGACAAGCCAGTGAGTGCACTGGGGCCGGCACTGAAGGCAGCCATACGGCCATACCCTCAGACACCCAACAGCGTGCCCGACCGGTCCTCGTCCAGAGATCATGCTTTCCACACTCTTACGAGCAGTACTCACAGCCTCCGGCCCGTGAACCGGCCGAATAATCAACGTTCCACCCTGAGCTAACCAGCATCAGACGTTCGCTGATGATCTGGCCTCTGACCTCACCCCGAAGAGTTCGGTAGAAGTGCTCCTTAGAAAGGAGGTGATCCAGCCGCACCTTCCGGTACGGCTACCTTGTTACGACTTCGTCCCAATCGCCAGTCCCACCTTCGACAGCTCCCTCCCTTACGGGTTGGGCCACCGGCTTCGGGTGTTACCGACTTTCGTGACGTGACGGGCGGTGTGTACAAGGCCCGGGAACGTATTCACCGCAGCAATGCTGATCTGCGATTACTAGCAACTCCGACTTCATGGGGTCGAGTTGCAGACCCCAATCCGAACTGAGACAGGCTTTTTGAGATTCGCTCCGCCTCACGGCTTCGCAGCTCATTGTACCTGCCATTGTAGCACGTGTGCAGCCCAAGACATAAGGGGCATGATGACTTGACGTCGTCCCCACCTTCCTCCGAGTTGACCCCGGCAGTCTCCTGTGAGTCCCCATCACCCCGAAGGGCATGCTGGCAACACAGAACAAGGGTTGCGCTCGTTGCGGGACTTAACCCAACATCTCACGACACGAGCTGACGACAGCCATGCACCACCTGTACACCGACCACAAGGGGGCGACCATCTCTGGCCGTTTCCGGTGTATGTCAAGCCTTGGTAAGGTTCTTCGCGTTGCGTCGAATTAAGCCACATGCTCCGCTGCTTGTGCGGGCCCCCGTCAATTCCTTTGAGTTTTAGCCTTGCGGCCGTACTCCCCAGGCGGGGAACTTAATGCGTTAGCTGCGGCACCGACGACGTGGAATGTCGCCAACACCTAGTTCCCACCGTTTACGGCGTGGACTACCAGGGTATCTAATCCTGTTCGCTCCCCACGCTTTCGCTCCTCAGCGTCAGTAATGGCCCAGAGATCCGCCTTCGCCACCGGTGTTCCTCCTGATATCTGCGCATTTCACCGCTACACCAGGAATTCCGATCTCCCCTACCACACTCTAGTCTGCCCGTATCGAATGCAGACCCGGGGTTAAGCCCCGGGCTTTCACATCCGACGCGACAGACCGCCTACGAGCTCTTTACGCCCAATAATTCCGGACAACGCTCGCGCCCTACGTATTACCGCGGCTGCTGGCACGTAGTTAGCCGGCGCTTCTTCTGCAGGTACCGTCACTTTCGCTTCTTCCCTGCTGAAAGAGGTTTACAACCCGAAGGCCGTCATCCCTCACGCGGCGTCGCTGCATCAGGCTTTCGCCCATTGTGCAATATTCCCCACTGCTGCCTCCCGTAGGAGTCTGGGCCGTGTCTCAGTCCCAGTGTGGCCGGTCGCCCTCTCAGGCCGGCTACCCGTCGTCGCCTTGGTGAGCCGTTACCTCACCAACAAGCTGATAGGCCGCGGGCTCATCCTTCACCGCCGGAGCTTTCCACACTCATCGGATGCCCGAGAGTGTTGTATCCGGTATTAGACCCCGTTTCCAGGGCTTGTCCCAGAGTGAAGGGCAGATTGCCCACGTGTTACTCACCCGTTCGCCACTAATCCCCACCGAAGTGGTTCATCGTTCGACTTGCATGTGTTAAGCACGCCGCCAGCGTTCGTCCTGAGCCAGGATCAAACTCTCCGTGAATGTTTACCCGTAATCGGGTCGACACCACGAGAGCGGAACAGTCAGGCGGAATAAGCCCGACCGTTCACAGCGTCCTCGCTGTGTTTTACTTCAAAGGAACCTCGACCACCGAAAAGTTTCGGCGGACGGGGTATCAACATATCTGGCGTTGATTTTTGGCACGCTGTTGAGTTCTCAAGGAACGGACGCTTCCTTTGTACTCACCCAAGCTACTCTCGGGCTTTCCTCCGGGCAGTTTCCCTTCGGTCTTGCGTTTCCGACTCTATCAGATCGTTTTCCGATCCGATTTCCTCGGTGCTTTCCAGGTTCCCGCTTTCGCGTTTCCCTTTCCGGCGGTTCCGACTCTATCAGATCCTTTCGGGCCTGATTCCCAGTCAGCGGGCGTTGTCTTCGCGGCTGTTGGGCCGTTCCGACGAGTGAGACTTTAGCGGATTCCCGGCTCCCGAGCTAATCGGGGGCTGCGTCCTTTCGAACGCGGATTCCTCATTTCGCAAATACGCACGCCAATGACACGACGACGGGTCGTCGGTTGTTGGTGGTTACCTGCGAATGGCTGTCCGGGGACCGACCGAGGTCGGCGCTCACGTCGGACAACCCGGAGAACACTACGTACCGGCTCTGGGTGTGTCAACTCGCCGTCGTGCGGTCCCCCACGGGCGTAGCCTGGCGTCCATGACTACGCGTACGTGTCACCAGCAGTGGTGGGCCGCCTGAAGGCGGCCGTACGCACGTATGTACTCGACGGCCGCCGCCCCGGCGGCCGTTTTCGTATCTCCCTCCTGAGGGACGGCCGGCCGGTGGCGGCGGTCCCGATCAGGAGGTGGAGAGATGACACGGGTCTTCAGTGGAGTCAAGCCGACAGGGCATCTGACGCTGGGGAACTACCTGGGAGCCGTACGGCGGTGGGCCGAGGTCGATCAGCACGGGACGGACGCGTTGTTCTGCGTCGTGGATCTGCACGCGCTGACCGTGGACCACGATCCGGCGCGGGTGCGCAGGCTCAGCCGACAGGCGGCGAGCCTGTTGCTGGCGTCGGGACTGGATCCGGAGCTGTGCACCGTCTTCGTGCAGAGTCATGTGGATGAGCACGCGCGGTTGTCGTATCTGCTGGAGTGCGTGGCCACGGACGGCGAGATGCGGCGGATGATCCAGTACAAGGAGAAGGCGGCGCGGGAGCGGGAGCGGGGCGGGAGTGTCCGGCTGTCGCTGCTGACGTATCCCGTGCTGATGGCTGCGGACATCCTGGCCTACGGGACCGACGAGGTGCCCGTGGGCGATGACCAGACGCAGCATGTGGAGCTGACGCGCGATCTGGCGGTGCGGTTCAACCAGCGGTACGGGCAGACCTTCGTGGTGCCGCGGGCCACTCCTCCGAAGGTCGGGGCCCGGGTGATGAATCTGCAGGACCCGACGTCGAAGATGGGGAAGACCGACGACGTCGGGCCGGGGATCGTCTATCTGCTGGACGAGCCGGACGTGGTACGGAAGAAGGTCATGCGGGCCGTGACCGACAGCGGGCGTGACGTCGTCTACGACCGGGAGGAGCGGCCGGGGCTCGCGAATCTGCTGGAGATCCTCGCTGCCTGTGAGGGTGGGAACCCCGAGGACCTGAGCGGTGTATATGAATCGTACGGAGCACTGAAGAAGGACACCGCAGAGGCCGTGGTCGAGCTCCTCAGGCCCGTACAGGAGAGGCACAAGGAGTTGTGCGCGGATCCTGCGTATGTCGAGGGGGTGCTGCGGTTGGGTGCGGAGAAGGCCAGAGGGATGGCTCGCCCGAGGGTGGATGAGGCGTATCGGGCGATCGGTCTGCTGGTCGGCTGACCGCGGGCGCCGTCAGCTGTTGTTGCCGGAGGCCAGTTGGCGGCTGCGGTCGCGGGCGGCCTCCAGGGCGGCGATCAGTGCGGCGCGTACTCCGTGGTTCTCGAGTTCGCGGATGGCACTGATCGTCGTGCCGGCGGGAGAGGTGACGTTCTCGCGGAGCTTGACGGGGTGTTCGCCGCTGTCGCGGAGCATCGTGGCCGCGCCGATGGCGGACTGGACGATCAGGTCGTGGGCCTTGTCCCGGGGCAGGCCGAGGAGGATGCCGGCGTCGGTCATGGCTTCGACCAGGTAGAAGAAGTACGCCGGGCCGGAGCCGGAGAGAGCCGTGCAGGCGTCCTGCTGGGACTCGGGGACGCGAAGTGTCTTGCCGACGGCGCCGAAGATCTCTTCGGCGTGCGCGAGATCGGCCTCGCTCGCGTGGCTGCCGGCGGAGATGACGGACATGGCCTCATCGACCAGGGCGGGGGTGTTCGTCATGACACGGACGACGGGGGTGCCTGCGGCCAGGCGCTCCTCGAAGAAGGAGGTGGGGATTCCCGCCGCGCCGCTGACGACCAGGCGGTCGGCGGGGGTGTGCGGGGCGAGTTCGTCGAGGAGGGTGGCCATGTCCTGAGGCTTGACCGTGAGGATGAGCGTGTCGGCGGTCTTCGCGGCCTCGGCGTTGGTGACCGGGGTGACGCCGTAGCGGGTGCGGAGCTCTTCGGCGCGTTCGGGTCGGCGGGCCGTGACCAGGAGGTCCGCGGGCGCCCAGCCGGCCCGGATCATGCCGCTGAGAAGGGCCTCGCCGATCTTGCCGGTGCCGAGGACTGCGACTTTCTGGCTCATGGTGCGGGTGCCCTCCGGGGGTGCGTCGTCCTAGGTCCATCCTCGCACCGGGGGTGGCGGTTCGGCTGCGCTGTCCGGTGGGCGGGATGTCAGGTGGACGGGGTGGCTGGTGTGCGTCAGGCCGTCCGGCGCTTCAAGGTGGCCGCTCCGAGGGTGAGGACCAGGAGGGCACAGCCGGCGACGATCGCGATGTCGCGTACGAACGTGGCGGTCATGTCGGTGTGGAGGAGGACTTCGTTCATGCCGTCGACGGCGTAGGACATGGGGAGGACGTTCGAGACGGCTTCCAGGGCGGGGTGCATGTCGGGGCGGGGGGTGAACAGGCCGCAGAGGAGGAGCTGGGGGAAGATCACGGCCGGCATGAACTGGACGGCCTGGTACTCGGAGGAGGCGAAGGCCGAGACGAAGAGGCCGAGGGCGGTTCCCAGTAGGGCGTCTAGGAGGGCGACGACCAGGAGGAGCCAGGGGGAGCCGGTGACGTCCAGGTCGAGGAACCAGACGGCCAGACCCGTGGCGAGGGCGGACTGGATGATCGCCAGGGTGCCGAAGGCCAGGGCGTAGCCGGCGATGAGGTCTCCCTTGCCCAGGGGCATGGAGAGGAGTCGTTCCAGGGTGCCCGAGGTGCGTTCGCGCAGGGTCGCGATCGAGGTCACCAGGAACATCGTGATCAGCGGGAAGATGCCGAGGAGCGAGGCGCCGATGGAGTCGAAGACGCGTGGGTTGCCGTCGAAGACGTAGCGCAGCAGGAACAGCATCACGCACGGGATGAGGATCAGCAGGGCGATCGTGCGGGGGTCGTGGCCGAGTTGTCGGAGGACTCGGGCGGCTGTGGCGGTCGTACGGGAGTAGCTGAGCGCCCTGGGGCGAAGGGCTGCGGGGGTCGTGGACTCGATCTTCTTCTCCGTCTTCCCCTTCTTCGCCTTCTTCGCCTTCTTCATCTTCTTCGCGTCGGTGTTCGTCGTCGTGGTCATCGCGCCGGCTCCTTGTGGTGTGCGTCGGTCCCGGTCGCGGCCGTGGGTGTGGTCGCGGTGGCCTCGTCGACCAGGCGGAGGAAGGCCGCTTCGACTGTTTCCGCCTGGGTGCGGGTGCGGAGGGCCTCGGGGGTGTCGTCGGCGAGGATCTCGCCCTCGCGCATGAGGAGGAGGCGGTGGCAGCGCTCGGCCTCGTCCATGACGTGGGAGGAGATCAGGAGGGTGGCCCGGCGTTCGGTGGCGATGGTGTGGAAGAGGGTCCAGAGTTCGCGGCGCAGGACGGGGTCCAGGCCGACGGTGGGTTCGTCGAGAACCAGGAGTTCGGGGGTGCCGAGAAGGGCCACGGCCAGGGAGACACGGCTGCGTTGGCCGCCGGAGAGGTTGCCGGCGAGGGCGTCGGCGTGGGTGGTGAGGTCGACGTCGGCGATGGCCCGGGTGACGTTCTCGTGGCGACGGTCGGCGGCGGAGCGACCGGGGTCGAGGATCGCGGCGAAGTAGGCGAGGTTCTGGCTGACCGTCAGGTCGTCGTACACGGAGGGAGCCTGGGTGACGTAGCCGATGCGGGAGCGGAGGGTGGCATCGCCTGCGGGGTGGCCGAGGACGTTCAGGGTGCCGGTGACCTTGGCCTGGGTTCCGACGATCGCTCGCATCAGGGTGGATTTTCCGCAGCCGGAGGGGCCGAGGAGGCCGGTGATCTGGCCTTGGGGCACGGCGAAGTCGAG
Source organism: Streptomyces europaeiscabiei (assembly GCF_036346855.1). Taxonomy (NCBI): domain Bacteria; kingdom Bacillati; phylum Actinomycetota; class Actinomycetes; order Kitasatosporales; family Streptomycetaceae; genus Streptomyces; species Streptomyces europaeiscabiei. The sequence continues at coordinate 6,139,650 of NZ_CP107841.1, read as the reverse complement.
GGCGTGGAGCACCGTGCGCGGGCCGCGGGCGACGGTGAGTGCTTGCGCGTGGACGGCGGGGAGGGGGACGGAGCCGACGGGAGTGGTGGGTTGGGGTGGGGGTTCGCTCCGCGAATAATTCATCATGCGATGAATATTGCGCAGGGCGGGTGGGACGTCAAGGGAGGGGCGGCCCGGGTTCGTTGCGTGGGGGCGCGGCGGGAGCGAGAAGGGGCGCGGGCGCCCGGTGGGGTGACCGGAGGTGGGGGTTCCGGGGGCGTGCGCTTCCGTGGTGAGTCCCCGTGATCGCGATACCCCAAGTCCATGTCGATCCAGGTGTCGCTCCTTCCTTTGCGCCGGGGGCCGCGTTGCGGCGGAGGGGAAGGCGGAAAGGGGGAAAGGAGGAAGGGGTGCGATCTCGGTATGTGTGGGGGGGCGGGTGCGGGTGGTTCGTGGTTGCTCGCGCAGTTCCCCTTGCCCGTTGCGGGCGCGGCGCCCCCGGTCGGCTAGGGCCGACGTCGCTTTGCTGGATTCTTCGTGCGCTTGGCTGTGCGGCGGTCGTACTGCCGACGGGCCGCGGTGTATTCCTCGCGGTGGCGGGACTCGCCCGGGGCCTCCTTCAGGGAGCGGAGGAAGTAGGCGGTCAGGGAGCCGAGGAAGCCGATGGTGAGGAGGCCCCGCAGGGAGGACTGGCGGGCCGGGTCGGGGCGCTTGGTGAAGGCTCCCCAGGTATGACCGAAGGCCAGCACGCTGCAGGTGGCGAACATGACGACGACCAGGATGCTGACGAAACCACCGACGGCGGCCAGTTGCAGGCCCTCGTAGGCCAGGCGCAGCACCAGGCAGGAGACGGCCAGGGCGGCGAGCGAGCCGGCGGTGACGGTAGCGCGGCGAGCCGTGTAGTTGCCGTCGTGGTTCAGCCAGGTCGTCCCGAAGAAGCGGATGGGTTCGGGGCGAGGGCCTGTGGGGGTCTTCGGGGAAGCCGGGGACGCTTGGAGCTCCTGCGGGTCTCGCGGCTGCTGCCCCTGCTCCGCCTCGTTGTTCTTCGATCTGTCGCTCATGTCGCTCACGGGTCGATTATGGCCGCGGGGCGGGAGCGGCTTCGTGGCGGCGTCCGTAGGCCTGGCGGTGGATATCCGGCGGCGCCAGGCGGCCCCTGGCGAACCGGGCGGCTTCACGGCGGTGCGAGGCGGCTTCGCGGTGATTCCCCGCGGCGGCGTCGAGCGGCCGCACCGCGGCACCAAGCGCCCTCGGCCCCGTCCGGGCGCCCTCCCAAGAATCCCCGGCGGCTTCGCCGCAGTACCCGCACGGGTACTGCGGCGATCTCAGTGCCGTCGCGACATGCCGTCGCGCCGTGTCGCCGCGCCCTGTCGCCGTCAAAGGCGGTCCACGTCGCCGTCGGCACCGTGCCGTCTCGCCGTCAGTACGTCACGCCGCGTCACGCCGCGTCACGTCACGTCGTCCCGCCTCGGGTCAGCCGCAGCGTCCGGCCACGTAGCCGTCGCTGCCGGTGTAGACGTAGGCGTCGGAGATGTACTGGCCGTCGTCGATGTTGTCCCAGACGTTGGTGGTGCCGTAGGGGCCGGTGATGGTCTGGCCCGGGGTCTGGCAGTAGATCGGCACCCTGGCGCCCTCGGCGAGGACTCGCACGATGCCGTAGCTGGTGCTCGGGCCGCTGCGGACGTTGACACGGACGCCCGGAGCGACCGAGTAGTAGCGAACGGCTGCCGTCACCGTCGCTGCGGTGGCCGATGCCTCGGCCGACGCCGTGGCGATCCCCTCCCCCTCGCCATTCCCCGCGATCTCTTCGACATGGTCGACAGACATGGCTGAACTCCCCCCGTTTGGAACCCCGTTTAGTCCCCATGCGAGCCATGGGGACCCTTTGATACCCCTGAATCAGGACACACACACCTGTCCGTTTTTCGCACGTGGAGGCTAGCAAGCCGCCTCTGTCCCGTACGCGTCATCGACTAGGCTCCGAGCGTCGCGCGAGCGGCCGAAACAGCACGGGGGTGGACCCATGGCACCGCAGCGGGGCACCGGGTCGGGAGCGGAAGCGGAACTTCCCGAGTACTCCGGCCAGTACCGTCTGGAGTCGTGTCTGGGTTCCGGTGGCATGGGCGTCGTCCATCTGGCCACCTCGACCTCCGGACTGCGGCTCGCGGTGAAGGTGGTGCACGCCGAGTTCGCGAAGGACCCCGAGTTCAGAGGGCGTTTCAGGCAGGAGGTCGCTGCCGCCCGACAGGTGAGCGGTGCCTTCACCGCGCCGGTCGTGGATGCCGACACCGACAGCGCCCGACCCTGGATGGCCACCCTCTTCATCCCCGGCCCGACCCTCGCCGAGCACGTCAAGCGGAACGGGCCCATGCCGCCGGGGCAGTTGCGGCGGCTCATGGCCGGGCTCGCGGAGGCCCTGCGCGACATCCATCGCGCCGGTGTCGTGCACCGGGATCTCAAACCCAGCAACGTACTGCTCGCCGAGGACGGTCCCAAGGTCATCGACTTCGGCATCTCCCGGCCGAAGGACAGCGAACTGCGCACCGAGACGGGGAAGTTGATCGGCACGCCGCCGTTCATGGCCCCCGAGCAGTTCCGGCGGCCCAGGGAGGTCGGGCCCGCCGCCGACATCTTCGCCCTCGGCTCGGTCACCGTGCACGCGGCCACCGGGCGCGGGCCCTTCGACTCCGACAGCCCCTACGTCGTCGCCTACCAGGTCGTCCACGACGAGCCGGACCTCACCGACGTACCCGAGAACCTCGCGCCGCTCGTCCGCGCCTGTCTCGCCAAGGAGCCCGAGGACCGGCCCACGGCGGACGACCTGATGCACGAACTCCGGTCCGTGGCCGCCTCGTACGACACCCAGACCTTCGTGACGACCCAGCGGGAGCGAGAGGGAGCGGGTTGGGCGTCTTCGCCCGGTCAGGCCGCCGACAAGGACACCCGTGACGGCACGGGCAGGGGCACATGGGCGGGCAAGGACACAAGGGCGGGCTCGGCCCCCGGCACGGGCGCCGATACCAGCGGCAGCCGTGACGGGGCCGACGGGCGGGGCCACTCCGGGCGTGGGGACCGGGCCGGTGGCCGGCCGCGCAGGCGGGCCGTGCTGGTCGCCGCCACGTTGGTCCTCGTCGTGGGTGGGGGGTTCGCCTCGGTGCGGGCGCTGGGGGGTGACGGTGGGCGGTCGGGCGGTGATACGCCCCGGCCGCGGGCCAGTGGTGCCGCGGCAGCCACGCCCGCCCTGGAAGCCTGGGCCACCAGACCGGCGGCGAAGGAGAAGAGCGCGCCGCAGTGCTCGTACGGGGCGGGGAAGCTGTTGTGCGTCCAGCCGGGGCTGGTCTCCGCGCTGGATCCGGCGGACGGCAGCGTGCTGTGGCGGCACACCGTCGGCGGGGCGGGTGCGGTGGGCACGGGTGACCCGCCCGTCGAGGCGGGCGGGCTGGTGCAGGTGCTGACGGACCGGGGCCGCCGGGTCCAGGCGCTCGACCCCGGCACCGGCAAGGTGCGGTGGCAGCGGGACATCTCCTCGTACGGCGGCAAGCGGTACGTGGGCGGCACGCTGCTGCTGACCGCCGCCGACGGGACGGTCACCGGCGTGGACGGCGCCACCGGCGACACGTTGTGGAGCGGGCGGATCCCCGGGCAGCCGGAGGCCTACTTCACGTCGTTCGACGGGGACCGGTCGGCGTACGTGGCGAGCGTCACCGGCGAGGGGGCGGGGACGCGGACACGGATCACCGCGGTGGACCCGGACACGGGGGACGTGCGGTGGGACGCCCGGCTGGAGGGTCGCCTGGAACCGGTGGGGGCCCAGGACGGCGTCCTCTTCCTCACCGCGATCGGCGGCGCCTTCTCCGACACGGTCGACGTGGTCCGGTACGACCCCGGCACCGGGGCGACGGTCCGGTTCGCGCTGCCCGTGCGGCTCGAACAGGCCCGCGCGGTCGTGCGGGACGACGTCGTGTACCTGCTGAGCGGCGCGGGGGGTTCGCTCGTGGCCGTCGACATGAAGGCCCGCAAGCAGCTGTGGCGGACCGAGACGGGGGTCGCGCGGGGTTCGGCACCGGTCGCCGACGACCGGCATGTGTACTTCACCTCGTCCGACGGACGACTGCTGGCGGTGGACCTGCTCAAGGGCCGGATCAGCGGGGACACGCCGTCACGGCTCGGGGGCTCCGACCGGGTCACCGGGTCGCTGCCCGAGCCCGTGATCATCGACGGCCGCGTCTGCGCGGGCGCGCTCGACGGGACCGTGCTCGGTCTGGACGGGAGCGACCCGGCGAGCTGGTGACGCGGCCCTGCTCGGCTGGACGACGCACCACCGCAGCACCACACCACCACCGCAGCACCACACCACCGCAGCACCGCACGGCTTCACCGCTTCACGGCTGAGGGCCGCCCCCCTACGGGAACGGCCCTCGGCGCCCGGTGCTCAGCCCAGCTTGCTGATGTCGCGCACCGCGCCCTTGTCGGCGCTGGTGGCCATCGCGGCGTAGGCGCGCAGGGCGGCCGACACCTTGCGCTCCCGGTTCTTCGGGGCGTGGACGCCGCCCAGGGCCTGCTCGCGGCGGGCCAGCTCGGCGTCGTCGACCAGCAGCTCGATCGAACGGTTCGGGATGTCGATGCGGATGCGGTCGCCGTCCTCGACGAGGGCGATCGTGCCGCCGGCGGCCGCCTCGGGCGAGGCGTGGCCGATGGAGAGGCCGGAGGTGCCGCCGGAGAAGCGGCCGTCGGTGATCAGCGCGCAGGTCTTGCCCAGGCCCCGGCCCTTCAGGTACGAGGTCGGGTAGAGCATCTCCTGCATGCCGGGGCCGCCCTTGGGGCCCTCGTAGCGGATGACGACGACGTCGCCGTCGGTGATCTCCTTCATGAGGATCTTCTGGACGGCCTCTTCCTGCGACTCGCAGACGACCGCCGGTCCCTCGAACGTCCAGATCGACTCGTCGACACCGGCCGTCTTCACCACGCAGCCGTCGACGGCGAGGTTGCCCTTGAGGACCGCCAGGCCGCCGTCCTTCGAGTACGCGTGCTCGGCACTGCGGATGCAGCCTCCGGCGGCGTCCACGTCCAGGGCCTCCCAGCGCTCGGACTGGGAGAAGGCCTCGGCGGAACGGACACAGCCGGGTGCCGCGTGCCACAGCTCCAGGGCCTCCGGCGACGGGGAACCGCCACGCACGTCCCAGGTCTTCAGCCAGTCGGCGAGGGACGGGCTGTGAACCGAGTTCACGTCCTCGTTGAGCAGGCCCGCGCGGTGCAGTTCACCGAGGAGGGCGGGGATGCCGCCGGCCCGGTGCACGTCCTCCATGTAGTACGTGCGGTCCTTGGCGACGTTCGGCGCGACCTTCGCCAGACACGGCACCCGCCGCGAGACCTCGTTGATGTCGTCCAGGTCGAACGGGACGCCCGCCTCCTGGGCGGCGGCCAGCAGGTGCAGGATCGTGTTGGTCGAGCCGCCCATCGCGATGTCGAGGGCCATGGCGTTCTGGAAGGCCGCGAAGGTGGCGACGTTGCGGGGCAGGACCGTCTCGTCGTCCTGCTCGTAGTAGCGGCGGGTGATGTCCATCACCGTGCGGCCCGCGTTCTCGTACAGCGCCCGGCGGGCCGTGTGCGTGGCCAGGACCGAGCCGTTGCCCGGGAGGGCGAGTCCGATGGCCTCCGCGAGGCAGTTCATCGAGTTGGCCGTGAACATGCCGGAGCAGGAGCCGCAGGTCGGACAGGCGTTCTCCTCGATACGGAGGATGTCCTCGTCCGAGATCTTGTCGTTGACCGCGTCGGAGATCGCGTCGACCAGGTCGAGCGTACGGACCGTGCCGTCGACGAGCGTGGCCCGGCCGGACTCCATGGGGCCGCCGGAGACGAAGACGGTCGGGATGTTGAGCCGCAGGGCCGCGTTCAGCATGCCCGGGGTGATCTTGTCGCAGTTGGAGATGCAGATCAGGGCATCCGCGCAGTGGGCCTCGACCATGTACTCCACGCTGTCCGCGATCAGGTCGCGGGAGGGGAGGCTGTACAGCATGCCGCCGTGGCCCATCGCGATGCCGTCGTCGACGGCGATCGTGTTGAACTCGCGCGGGATGCCACCGGCCTCGCGGATCGCCTCGCTGACGATGCGGCCCACCGGCTGGAGGTGGGTGTGGCCCGGAACGAACTCGGTGAAGGAGTTCGCCACCGCGATGATCGGCTTGCGGCCGATGTCCGCGCCCGGTACACCGGAGGCCCGCATAAGGGCGCGGGCGCCCGCCATGTTGCGGCCGTGGGTGACTGTGCGGGACCTCAGCTGGGGCATCGCGCTCGCTCCTTCAGAGACTGCGATCAGAGACTTCTGACTGAGTCGAGCGTACGCCCGTTGCTCCAAGGGTTGGACAGCTTGTCCGTAATGCGGGATGAGTGTCTCGGTTTTCGGCTGCGGGTCCGGCGGGGACCGGTCGGCGCTCGCGGTGGAGCGCACGTCTATACAGCCCCGCGCTCCTGAAGACCGGGCCCGGTGAGGTGGGCCTGCACCACGGGCGCCACTCTCCCGATGATCTGCTCGGGGTCCGCCGACGCCAGCGGCTCGACCTTGATCACGTACCGGAGCATCGCGATGCCCACCAGCTGGGCGGCGGCCAGCTCGGCCCGCAGTTCCGCGTCCGGGACGTCCAGGCGGTCGGCGATGCGACGCAGGACCTGGGTGGCGACGATGCGGCGGAAGACGGCGGCGGCGGCCTCGTTGTTCACGGCGGAGCGGACGATCGCGAGCAGGGGCACACGGGTCGCCGGGTTCTCCCAGACGCTGAAGAAGAACCTGGCGAGCCGCTCGCCGACACCGTCGAGGGGGCCTTCCTCGACCATCCGGGGCGCGTCCATCGCCGGGGCGAAGGAGAGCGTGATGGCCGCCTCGAACACCTGGTCCTTGGTGCCGAAGTAGTGGTGCACGAGCGCCGAGTCCACCCCGGCGGCCTTGGCGATGCCGCGTACGGACGTCTTGTCGTAGCCGCGCTCGGAGAACTCCTCGCGGGCCGCGGCGAGGATGCGGTCGCGGGCGGCGGGGGTGTCGGCCGACTCCGTACGGGAGGGCCGGCCCCGGCGGCGGGGGGTGGCCGAGGTCACGGCCGGGGCACCCGCACGGCGGAGGCGAGGTGCAGCCGGGTGAAGGCGAGGGCCTCCGCCAGGTCGGCCTCGCGCTCGGCGGCGGACATGGCGCGGCGGGTGTTGACCTCGATCACGACGTGGCCGTCGAAACCTGTCCGGGCGAGACGTTCCAGCAGTTCGGCGCAGGGCTGGCTGCCGCGGCCCGGCACGAGGTGCTCGTCCTTGGCCGACCCCTTGCCGTCCGCCATGTGCACATGGCCCAGACGGTCGCCCATGCGGTCGACCATCTCCAGGGCGTCGGTGCGGGAGGTCGCGGAGTGGCTGAGGTCGATCGTGAAGTGCCGGTAGTCGTCCTTCGTGACGTCCCAGTCGGGGGCGTACGCGAGCATCTCGCGGTCGCGGTAGCGCCAGGGGTACATGTTCTCGACGGCGAACCGCACGTCCGTCTCGCCCGCCATGCGCCAGATCCCGGTGACGAAGTCACGTGCGTACTGACGCTGCCAGCGGAACGGGGGGTGCACGACGACCGTGCTGGCGCCGAGCTTCTCGGCGGCCGCCTGGGCGCGCTGGAGCTTGACCCACGGGTCGGTGGACCACACCCGCTGGGTGATCAGCAGGCAGGGGGCGTGTACGGCGAGGATCGGGATCTGGTGGTAGTCGGAGAGGCGGCGCAGGGCCTCCAGGTCCTGGCTGACCGGGTCGGTCCAGACCATGACCTCCACGCCGTCGTAGCCCAGGCGCGCGGCGATCTCGAAGGCCGTGGCCGTCGACTCCGGGTACACGGAGGCCGTGGACAGGGCGACCTTCGCATCCGGAATCCGTACGACGTCTGCCACGCGGGACAGCCTAACGGGGTGGGTTTGGTCGTGTGGGCCTGGGTCTGGTTCTCGGCCGGGGGCGGAGGGCCCTCGCCTGTGCGCCGTTGGGGGTACTCAGGAGGGCGGCTGCGGGTCCGGTGGGGACCGGCTGCGGGTCCGGTGGCGGCTGGTCGCGCAGATCCCCGCGCCCCTGAGAAGCAGGGGCTGCGCCCCCTGCTTCTCAGGGGCGCGGGGGGACAACCAACACGCCCACCCCGCCGCCTACGCCGTACCCATGTGATCGAGCCGCCGCAGGATCACGCCCTCCCGAAGCGCCCACGGGCAGATCTCCAGCGTCTCCACCTCGAAGAGGTCCATCGCGGCCTCCGCCACCAGCGCGCCCGCGAGGAGCTGGTTGGCGCGGCCCTCGGAGACGCCGGGGAGAGCCGCGCGTTGGGCGGTGGTCATGCCGGCGAGCTTGGGCACCCAGGACTCCAGGGCCTCGCGCTTGAGGTCGCGCTGGACGTAGAGCCCGTCGGTGGAGCGGGCGGCGCCGCCGATGCGGGCGAGCTGCTTGAAGGTCTTGGAGGTGGCGACGACGTGGTCGGGGGCGCCGAAGCGGCTGAACTCGCCGACCGTACGGGCGATCTGGGCCCGGACATGGCGGCGCAGGGCGCGGATGTCGTCGGGGGTGGCCGGATCGCGGGGGAGCCAGCCGGCGGTGAGGCGGCCGGCGCCGAGGGGCAGCGAGGCGGCGGCGTCGGGCTCCTCGTCTATGCCGTAGGCGATCTCCAGGGAGCCGCCGCCGATGTCGAGGACGAGGAGCTTGCCGGCCGACCAGCCGAACCAGCGGCGGACGGCCAGGAAGGTCAGCCGGGCCTCCTCGGCGCCGGTGAGAACCTGCAGCTCGACGCCGGTCTCGTCCTTCACCCGGGCGAGGACGTCGTCGGCGTTGCTGGCCTCGCGCACCGCGGAGGTGGCGAACGGGAGCAGCTCCTCGACACCCTTGTCCTCGGCGGCCTGGAGCGCCTCGTGGACGACGGCTATGAGTTTGTCGACCCCTTCGGGATCTATGGCCCCGGCCTCGTCGAGGAGTTGGGCAAGGCGTAGCTCCACCTTGTGCGAGTGCGCGGGCAGGGGGCGCGCGCCCGGGTGTGCGTCCACCACCAGCAGATGCACCGTGTTCGATCCCACGTCGAGGACACCGAGTCTCATGGGCGGAACGCTACTGCCAGCCGAGCCGTGCACCGTCCTCGATCCGGTCTCCGGCGCCGTACCCTGGACGGGTGCCAAAGACGAAAAAGGCAAAGGCTGACAAGTCGGCAGCGGGAGCGGCCGCGGCCGACGGCTCTTCGCGGGCGAAGGCGGCGACCAGGCCACCGAAGCCGACGAAGGGCTCGGCGGAGTCCACCGCGCCGGACGAGAAGGGGCTCGATTTCGCGCGCGCGTGGGTGGAGTTCCCTGATCCGGCGGACGACGAGCAGGTCTTCCGCTGCGATCTGACATGGCTGACCTCCCGCTGGAACTGCATCTTCGGCAGCGGCTGCCAGGGCATCCAGGCGGGTCGCGCGGCCGACGGGTGCTGCACCCTCGGTGCCCACTTCTCGGACGAGGACGACGAGAAGCGCGTCGCCGGACATGTGGCGAGGCTCACTCCGGAGATCTGGCAGTTCCACGACGTGGGCACCAAGACCGGCTGGGTCTCCAAGGACGAGGACGGCGATCGCCAGACCCGCCCGTACAAGGGGTCGTGCATCTTCCAGAACCGGCCGGGATTCGCCGGGGGCGCCGGCTGCTCGCTGCACATCCTGGCGCTCCAGGAGGGCCGCGAGCCGCTGGAGACCAAGCCGGACGTCTGCTGGCAGCTGCCGGTCCGACGCACGTACGACTGGATCGACCGGCCCGACGACACGCGGGTGCTCCAGGTGTCGATCGGCGAGTACGACCGCCGCGGCTGGGGTCCGGGCGGGCATGACCTGCACTGGTGGTGCACGTCGGCGACCTCGGCGCACGGCGCGGGCGACCCGGTGTACGTCTCGTACCGGCCGGAGTTGATCGAGCTGATGGGCAAGGCGGGGTACGACCGTCTGGTCGAGCTGTGCGAGCAGCGCCTGGCGTCCAGGCTGCCGCTGGTGGCTCCGCATCCGGCGGATCCGGTCGGGCCGTAGGCGAACGAGGGTCTTCACCTCGGCCGTAGGCGAACCAAGGTCTCGGCCTGGCCGTAGACGAACCAAGGTCTTTCACCTGGCCGTAGACGAACCAAGGTCTTCGCCTCCCCGCCGTGCCTACGCGGCCGGCGGGGGGTCGCCTCCGCCGTCGCTCGGCGGCGGGGTCGGGCCCGGCGGGTCCGTGGGGGCCTGGTCGGTGGGTGTCGGCGTCGGGTCGGGCTGTGCCGGGCCGGTGGGCGTGGGCTCCGGATCGGGTGCCGGGGGCGGGGCGGTGGGCCTCGGCGGGTCCGGGGCCGGTGGGGTCGGCCGGGAGTCGACCGGTGGCGTCGGCACCGGACCGTAGCCCTCGATCGTCACCACGGCCCCCGACGGAGCCAGCGACACCTGCGCCGTCCAGTACCCGGCGGGCTCGCTCAGCTGGTCGACGTACACCTTGATCGTCGCGGACTCGCCGGGTTCCAGGGTGCCCGAGGAGCGGCTGAGGTAGAGCCAGTCGGCGCCGGTGCGGGCGGACCAGCGGACGGGTGAGTCGCCGGTCGCCTTCAGGGTGATGAGCGTGGTGTCACCGTCGTTCGCGGCGGCGACGGCGAGCGTGCCCCGCCCCTTGCCCTGGATGACCTCCACGGACACGTCGTCCGCCGCGTGTTTCCCCTTGCCCGGGCGGGCGCCGGGCCTGGTGCGAGCGCTCGCGGCGTTCTCGTAGGCGTCGCCGCTGCCGTCTCCGACGGTGCCGTCGCCCTGCTCCTCGCCCGCGCTGACCGAACGGCCGTCGCCGCCCTCGCCGATGAGGGGGGCGGCCCGGTAGGCGGCCCAGAGGGCGAAGACCGGCGCGGCGACCACGGTGGCCACGACGGTCGTCGTGACGGCACGCGCGCGCAGCCGGTCCCGGCGGGCCGCGTGGTCCCTCGGGTCCATGGGGAAACCCCGCCGGTCGAAGCGCGGGGCGCCGCCACGCGCGCGCGTGAAGTGCGCCCTCGCGGGCGCCAGGGCCGCACGCGGTGCTTCGAGCACGGGCAGCGCGGCGGGCGTGACGCTGGTGCCGGGCCAGCGGCCGGGGACGGCGCGCTCGGCGGCGCGGCGGCAGACGGGGCAGTCGTCGACGTGCCGGACGAGTTCGCGGCGCAGGGTGGCGCTCAGGACGAGCTGCTGATCGCCGGTGAGGCGGGCGACGCTCGGACAGGCGCCGGTCTCGACGACGGCGAGGGCCGCCCTGGTGCGCTCCACCTCGCAGGCGGCGGAGGCGAGCAACTCGCGCGCGGCGGCCGGGTCCATCCCCAGCACGTCGGCGACCTCGTGCGCGGTGAGCTGGTGCCGCACGGCCAGCTCCAGCGCCTCGCGCTGCTCGGGAGTGGTGCCGGCGGCCTCCGGCCAGGCGAGCAGGGCCAGTTCACGTCTGCGCCGCCGCTCCTCGTCCTCGGGGAGGGCGGCGGAGCCGGCGGCGGTCTTCGCGGCGCGCGGTTTCTCGGTCCCATCGCCGTGTGCGGGTGGGCGGGCGGAGGCATGCGGGGCCGGACGTTTCCGCCGGACCTCGGCGAGCCTGCGCAGGCAGGCCCACCGGGCCAGCGCGTACAGCCGGGCCCGGCGGTCGTCGGCCTCGTCGGGGCCCCGGCGGCGCTCGGCGAGCGCGAGCACGTCCGCGAGAGCCGCGGTCGCCGCGTCGTGGTCGCACAGCACGGACATGCAGTAGGTGAACAGGCCGTCCAGGTACGGCTCGTAGCGCGCCGGCGGGCGCTGCGCCACCGCGTGCGCCGCCGCCCGATCGCGCGCCTCGCGGTGCGCCCGGTGTGCGCCGGTGGTGCGGGTCGAGGCTTCCGGACTGATGCTCATCATTCATGGACGGTAGGCGCCCGGAACCAGCACCTTCCCACCCCTTCAGCACATTTACTCCGTATGGGTGAAACGATCCCTCATAAGGGGACGGGAACTCCTGCTTCCGGGGCCACCCTCTTTATGTTGTGCACTTTATTGACGACGACCACCAATCAGCCTACATTCCCAGGGGTCCAAGTTACCTTCAGGTACGCCGAGTCAGGAGCCCCACTCTCATGGCCGCACGCACCCCCCGCTCGTCCTCCACCCGCACGCTCGCCGCCCTGGCCGCGGCCGTCGTCCTCTCGCTGACCAGCGCCTCCGCCTCGACCGCCGCCCCCCAGGCGCCCGCGCCCGTCGCCGAGCGCCTCACCGGCACCCTCCCGGACGGCGCCACCTGGATCGCGGACGTCCCGGAGAACTGGAACGGCACCCTGATCGTCTTCAGCCACGGCTTCGGCGTCACGGTGCCCCAGAACGCCCCCCGTGAGGCCGTACGCCTGCGTCTCCTCGAAGAGGGCTACGCCCTCACCGGCTCCTCCTACGACGTCAGCGAGACCCTCTGGGCCCTGGAGAGCGCCGAGCGCGACCAGGTCGCCACCATCGCGGCGGTCACCGAGAAGATCGGCGAACCCACCCGCACCCTCTCCGTCGGGCAGTCCATGGGCGGTCTGGTCAACGCCCGGCTGGCCCGCTCCGGCGCCGGCGGGATCGACGGCGCCCTGGGCCTGTGCGGTCTCGTGGCCGGCGCCAACGACCTGCACACCTACCAGCTCGACGCCGAGTACACGATCGCCCGGCTCCTGCTCCCGGACACGCCGGTGAAACTGGTGGACTTCGCCTCCGAGGCCGAGGGCGCCGCGACCGGCCGGCAGCTCACCGACGCCGTCGTCGCCGCGCAGCAGACTCCCGAGGGCCGCGCCCGTATCGCCCTCGCCGCCGCCTACCTCAACCTGCCCACCTGGGCACCCGGCAAGGACCGCCCCGCCGACGGGGACTGGGAGGCGCAGCAGGCCCAGCAGTACGCGTGGCTCGCGCAGGGTGTCCTCAACCGCGTCGAACCCGCCCGCCACCACGTCGAGAAGGCCCTGGGCGGCAACAACTCCGGGAACAAGGGCGTCGACTACGCGCGCGTGCTCGCGAACTCGCAGCACGCGCCCCTGGTCAAGGCTCTGTACAAGAAGGCCGGCCTGAACCTGCGCGCCGATCTGCGGAACCTGACCTCCCACGCCGACATCGCCGCCGACCCGGCCGCCGTCGCGGCCGGCGAGCGCACCTCCTCCGCCGGACAGGGCCTCGCGGTCCCGCTCCTGGACATCCACACCGTCGCGGACGACCTCGTCCCCGTCGAACAGGAGTCCCGCTTCGCCGCCCGCGTGCGCGCCTCCGGCGACGCCGCCCTCCTGCGCCAGGCCTACGTCGAACGCCAGGGCCACTGCACCTTCACCACCGCCGAGACCGTCGCCGCCCTCCACGCGCTGGAGTCCCGCCTCGACTCCGGCCGCTGGGGCGCCTCCGCGACCCCGGGCGCCCTGCAGACCGCCGCGCTCGCCCTCGGTCTCGACGGCGCGGCGTACGTGCCGTACCGGCCGGCGGAACTGACGATCGGACGCCGGAAGTAGGCAAGGGGGCGACCGCGCCCCGTCAGGGGCGCGGGGAACTGCGCGAGCAACCACGATCCACCCGAGGTCGCCGTACAAGAGCACACCCCCACGGCGGATAGGCACCTAGACGGCCAACAGGCACCCCCGAAGCCCCCGGCCCACCCCCGAACCCGGCCGACCGCCGGAGGCTGTCGGTGGGCTCCGTTACGGTTCGTGCATGGCCACCCGTACGAAGACCGCGAAGGACCGTCCGTCCTACCGCTGCACAGAGTGCGGCTGGCAGACGGCCAAGTGGCTCGGCCGCTGCCCCGAATGCCAGGCGTGGGGCACGGTCGAGGAGTACGGAACGCCCGCCGTCCGTACGACGGCCCCCGGCCGGGTCACCACCTCCGCCGTCCCGATCGGCCAGGTCGACGGCCGCCAGGCCACCGCCCGCACCACCGGAGTCCCGGAGCTCGACCGGGTCCTGGGCGGCGGCCTGGTCCCCGGCGCCGTCGTCCTCCTCGCCGGCGAACCAGGCGTGGGCAAGTCCACCCTCCTCCTCGACGTCGCCGCCAAGGCCGCCGACGCCGAACACCCGACCCTCTATGTCACGGGCGAGGAGTCCGCCAGCCAGGTCCGCCTGAGGGCCGACCGCATCCACGCCCTCCACGACCATCTGTACCTCGCCGCCGAGACCGACCTCGCCGCCGTACTCGGCCACTTGGACGCGGTGAAGCCGTCCCTCCTGATCCTCGACTCGGTCCAGACGATCGCCTCCCCCGAGATCGACGGGGCCCCCGGCGGCATGGCCCAGGTCCGCGAGGTCGCCGGCGCCCTCATCCGCGCGTCCAAGGAGCGCGGAATGTCGACGCTCCTCGTGGGACACGTCACAAAGGACGGGGCCATCGCGGGCCCGCGTCTCCTCGAACACCTCGTCGACGTCGTCCTGCACTTCGAGGGGGACCGCCACGCCCGCCTCCGCCTGGTCCGCGGCGTCAAGAACCGCTACGGCGCCACGGACGAGGTCGGCTGCTTCGAACTGCACGACGAGGGCATCACCGGTCTCACCGACCCCAGCGGCCTCTTCCTCACCCGCCGCGACGAACCGGTCCCCGGCACCTGCCTGACCGTGACCCTGGAGGGCCGACGTCCCCTGGTCGCGGAAGTGCAGTCGCTCACAGTCGACTCGCAACTCCCCTCCCCCCGGCGCACGACCTCCGGTCTGGAGACCTCCCGGGTCTCGATGATGCTCGCGGTCCTGGAGCAGCGCGGCCGTATCAGCGCCCTCGGCAAGCGGGACATCTACTCGGCGACGGTCGGCGGAGTGAAGCTCTCGGAGCCCGCCGCGGACCTCGCGATCGCCCTGGCCCTGGCCTCCGCGGCGACCGACACCCCCCTGCCCAAGAACCTCGTGGCGATCGGCGAAGTGGGCCTCGCGGGCGAGGTCAGAAGGGTCACCGGGGTCCAGCGCCGCCTGTCCGAAGCACACCGTCTCGGCTTCACGCACGCGCTCGTTCCGTCCGATCCCGGGAAGGTTCCTCCCGGTATGAAGGTCCTGGAAGTGGCCGACATGGGAGACGCGCTCCGGGTACTGCCCCGATCCCGTCGGCGAGAGGCCCCACGGGACGAGGAGGACCGCCGGTAGACTTTGCCCAGGTCTCGCCCGTCCGTACGAACCACATGTGCGAAACGGGAGCGTTCCAGAACCTGCGACCGGAGGAGTGCAGTGGCAGCCAACGACCGGGCAGCAGCTCCCGGAAAGTCCGGCGGGAGCTCCGGTGCCGATGGCCTGATGCGCGCCTCACTGAGCGCCGTGGCACCAGGCACGGCCCTGCGCGACGGGCTTGAGCGGATTCTCCGCGGCAACACGGGCGGGCTCATCGTGCTCGGATTCGACAAGACCGTGGAGCCGATGTGCACCGGCGGTTTCGTCCTGGATGTCGAGTTCACGGCCACGCGCCTGCGTGAGTTGTGCAAGCTCGACGGCGGCATCGTCCTGTCCTCGGACCTCTCCAAGATCCTCCGGGCGGGCGTCCAACTGGTCCCCGACCCGACGATCCCCACCGAGGAGACGGGCACCCGGCACCGTACGGCCGACCGCGTGAGCAAGCAGGTCGGCTTCCCGGTCGTCTCGGTCTCCCAGTCGATGCGCCTGGTCGCGCTGTACGTCGACGGCCACCGGCGCGTCCTGGAGGACTCCGCGGCGATCCTGTCCCGCGCGAACCAGGCCCTGGCGACCCTTGAGCGGTACAAGCTCCGCCTGGACGAGGTGGCGGGCACCCTCTCGGCGCTGGAGATCGAGGACCTGGTGACGGTCCGGGACGTCTCGGCGGTCGCCCAGCGGCTGGAGATGGTCCGGCGCATCGCCACCGAAATCGCTGAATACGTGGTCGAACTGGGCACGGACGGCCGCCTCCTGGCCCTCCAGCTCGACGAACTGATCGCAGGCGTCGAACCGGAGCGCGAACTGGTGGTCAGGGACTACGTCCCCGAGCCGACGGCCAAACGCTCCCGCACGGTCGACGAGGCCCTGCGCGAACTCGACGCCCTCACCCACGCGGAGCTCCTCGAACTCCCCACCGTCGCCCGCGCCCTCGGCTACACCGGATCCCCGGAGGGCATGGACTCCGCGGTCTCCCCGCGCGGCTACCGCCTGCTGGCCAAGGTCCCCCGCCTGCCTGGCGCCATCATCGACCGCCTCGTCGAACACTTCGGCGGCCTCCAGAAACTCCTCGCCGCCAGCGTCGACGACCTCCAGACGGTCGACGGAGTGGGCGAGGCCCGCGCCCGCAGCGTCCGCGAGGGCCTGTCACGCCTGGCGGAGTCGTCCATCCTGGAACGTTACGTCTGACCACCACTGCCCGGCCCGACTCGGACACACGCGGCCCGTCCGAACGCGGCCGGCCTCGGACACACGCAGCCCGCTCGGCCGGCCTCGACACACGCAGCCCGCTCGGGCGTCCGCCGACCTCGGGCTCGATCAGCTCGTTCGGCGTTCGAGGGCGAGGCCGACCCGTCCGGCATTCGCGAGCGAGGCCGACCCGCCCGGCATTCGCCACCCGTCCGGCGTTCGCAAGCGAGGCCGACCCGTTCGGCGTTCGAGGACGAGGCCGACCCGTCCGGCATTCGCGAGCGAGGCCGACAGCCGGCAGCAGGTCTGGGGGCGCAGCCCCCAGAGGGCCCGCGCAGAGGCGCGGGGTCGAAGGGGCAGCGCCCCTGGGGATGGGAAGGGCAGCGGCGGCGGGGGCGAAGAGAATCCCGGCCGGACTCCGACCGTCAGTCCTTCTCCAGCACGAACGACGTCCGGGCCGTGGCCAGCCCCGGCGCCTTCGCCTCCACGAGGTACGTCCCGGCGGTGGCCGAACCCGCCGACGGAGTCGCGCAGTTGGGCGCGCTGGGGTCCCGGTTCCACTCCACGGTGTAGGTGACCCGGTCCCCGGCCGGCACCCTGAACAACAGGCTGCCCGCGGTCTCATGACAGTCGTCGGACGCCCAGAACGCATCGTCGTCATCGGCCGTGGTGATCGTCACCACCGTGTTGTCCGGCCCGAGATCGAGCTTGCAGTCACCACCGGAGGAGTTACGGGCAATGAGCTCGAACGTCGGGTTCACCCCGGGCTCGTAGGCGTTACGCACACTGCGCACGGTCAGCTTCACGGCCCCGGGAGTGCAGTTGGGCAGACTGGACCCCGCCGGAACCTGCTCACCGGAACTGCTCCCGTTCTTACCGCCGTCGTCCGACGTACCACCACCGGCGCCCGCGGACCCGGAGTCGGACCCGGAGTCGGAGCCGGAACCCGAGCCGGAGCCGGAACCCGAGCCGGAGCCCGAACCGTCGCCTCCCGTGCTCGATTCGTCGCCCGACTCGTCCCGCCCGCCCGGCGCTTCACTGATCGCGGGGCCGGACCCGGACGGCCCGGGAGTGATCGAGGTCGCGGGATTCTTTCCGTCGGGCTCGCCCGCGTCGTTCCCGCTGTTCCCGCCGCCGGTGACGACCCACACCACCAGGATCGCGAGCAGGCCGACGAGGGTCAGCAGAATGGCCCTCCGTCGCCAGTAGATGGTGGAGGGAAGCGGCCCGATCGGATTGCGCAGAGATCCCACGGCGCAAACTGTACGAGAGATCCGGCACTTCCCCGGCCCCACCCGCCGCCCGAAACCGCATCTTTTCCGGATCATCATTCCGGTCGTTCCCACCACCGGCCCGACCAGGCGGCACATGATCGCGGTGCGTGATCGTAACGCCCGGACGGCCACCCTCCGTGACCGATCGGCGCCGGGCGAGCAGCATGAACTCCCCAGCCTCACAGAGCCGTTCACGGAACACGTGCACGAGATCCCCGCACGGCCACCACGCCCGGGACGAGCTCCTCGTCCCGGACGGCTCCGCTCACCGTCTCCCTGTCCCCACCTGCCACAATCGTTCCCACCACCGAAGCGCGTCGGAGGACCTGGAGAAGACGATGGACGGATCCGTGGAGGCCGGCGTCACCGCACCGGCATCGAGGCCGTTGCGGAAGCTGGGGTTTCTGACCATCGGGCTGTTCGACGAGGCCGACCCACGCCGGGGCCACGAGTCGACGCTGGAGATCATCGAGCTGGGCGAACGGCTCGGCTTCGACAGCGCGTGGCTCCGCCACCGTCATCTGCAGTACGGCATCTCCTCCCCCGTCGCCGTCCTGGCGGCGGCCTCGCAGCGCACCAGCCGTATCGAACTGGGCACCGCCGTCATCCCGTTGGGCTGGGAGAACCCGCTACGGCTCGCCGAGGACCTGGCCACGGTCGACCTCCTCTCCGGCGGCCGGCTCAACCCGGGGATCAGCGTCGGGCCGCCGATGCACTACGACACCGTCAAGGCGGCGCTCTACCCGGACACCGCCGACGCGGAGGACTTCAGCTTCGAACGGGTCCGGCGGCTCCTCGGCTTCGTCCGGGGCGAGGCGGCCAGCGACTTCAGCGGCACCGAGGGGTTCGAGGCCACGCGGCGGCAGCCGCATATCGAGTACAGCTCCGAACGGGTGCAGCCGCACTCCCCCGGGCTGGGTGGCCGTATGTGGTACGGCGGCGGCAGCCTCCGGTCGGCGCGGTGGGCCGCCGAGAACGGCATGAACTTCCTGACCAGCAGCGTGGTGAAGGCGGAGGGGCCAAAGTCGGCGTCCGGCTCCGGGACCGTGGACTTCGCCGGTGTCCAGCTCTCCCACATCCGGGAGTTCCGGGCGCATCACCCCGACGGGGAGCGGGCCCGGGTCTCGCAGGGGCTCGTCGTCATCCCCACCGACTCGGCGACGCCGGAGCAGCGTGCCAAGTACGAGGCGTACGCGACGCAGCGGTTGCCCCGGACCCCCGCGCCGCAGGGGCCGGGACGGCTGCTCTTCGCGCCGGACCTGGTGGGCACGTCCGCCGAGATCGCCGGACGACTGCGTGCCCACGCCGCCTTCCGTGAGGTCGACGAGGTCGCCTTCGCGCTGCCGTTCACCTTCGAGCACGAGGACTACGTCCAGATCCTGACCGACATCGCGACGAAGCTGGGGCCGGAACTGGGGTGGCGCTCCGCTGGGTGAGACCGCACGCGTAAGGGCTCGGGGGTACCTGTGCGTCGGCGGGTGCGGGTGGTTCGTGGTTGCTCGCGCAGTTCCCCACGTCCCTCAAAAGCGGGGGGCTGCGCCCCCTGCTGCCCGGCCCTCGGAGGCCGTGCCCTTCCGCGGCCCGGCCGGCCCCCAGCCACCCACGACCGACCAACCCACCCCAGACACCCCCCGCCAGAACCCACCCCCACCCACCCCCGCATGGCAGGATCGACCGTGCCATGACTGCACCCACGAAGCCTCAGAACAGCCCTGCCGACGCAACCCCGACCGCACTGCACACCCCGGTGATCGCCTGGTTCGAGACGCATGCCCGTGACCTGCCCTGGCGGCGGACGGAGGCCGGGCCGTGGGGGGTGATGGTCAGCGAGTTCATGCTGCAGCAGACGCCGGTCAACCGTGTACTGCCCGTCTACGAGCAGTGGTTGGCGCGCTGGCCCCGTCCGGCGGACCTCGCGAAGGAGCCGCCGGGTGAGGCGGTGCGCGCGTGGGGCCGGCTCGGGTATCCGCGTCGCGCGCTGCGGCTGCACGGCGCGGCGGTGGCCATAACGGAACGGCACGGCGGGGACGTACCGCGGGAGCACGCGCAGTTGCTCGCGCTGCCGGGGATCGGCGAGTACACGGCCGCGGCGGTGGCGTCGTTCGCCTACGGGCAGCGGCACGCCGTCCTCGACACGAACGTGCGGCGCGTCTTCGCCCGCGCGGTCGGCGGCACCCAGTACCCGCCGAACGCGACCACGGCCGCCGAACGGAAACTGGCCCGCACCCTGCTGCCCGAGGACGACGGTACGGCCTCCCGCTGGGCGGCCGCGTCGATGGAGCTGGGCGCGCTGGTGTGCACGGCGAAGAACGAGACGTGCCAGCGCTGCCCGATCGCCGGGCAGTGCGCGTGGCGGCTGGCCGGGAAGCCCCCGCACGAGGGTCCGGCGCGGCGCGGTCAGACGTACGCCGGTACCGACCGTCAGGTCCGCGGCAAGCTGCTGGCCGTACTGAGGGACGCGATCGCGCCTGTGCCGCAGGCGGTCCTCGACCGGGTCTGGGACGAGCCGGTACAGCGCGCCCGCGCCCTCGACGGGCTGGTCTCCGACGGTCTGGTGGAACCCCTCCCGGGCGGCCTCTACCGCCTTCCCCTCACCTGACCGCCACCGCACCCCACGTCACACCCCCACGTCACAGGCCCCGCATCGCCGAGGCCTCACCGCAACACAGCCTTCACTCGCGCCCGACGGGGTAAATCGGCACATTCTCTCCCCAAAGCCCGGACCGCTTTACCCCGTTCCTCCTTCTGTTACACAACCGACGGACAGCCGAGCGTTCTCCGCAGGCTGTCTCGGACGTCACCGTGACAACCCCTCCGTAGCTTCATTGGCGTACCGCAGGAACCCGCGAAACGAACCAGCGGATCCGGCGGGACGGGCGACACGCACAGCGGATCGCACCAGCGGGACGAAGCGGCGGACAGCCGGCACCGCGCGGACAGCGCGGACGTCGGAAACGGGGAACGGAGGCGGTTGATCATGGCGCACGGCGAGGTGCTCGAATTCGAGGAGTACGTCCGTACCCGGCAGGACGCGCTGCTGCGCAGCGCCCGCCGGCTGGTGCCGGACCCGGTGGACGCCCAGGATCTGCTGCAGACGGCGCTGGCACGGACGTACGGCCGCTGGGACGGCATCGCGGACAAGCGGCTGGCGGACGCCTATCTGCGCCGGGTCATGATCAACACGCGGACGGAGTGGTGGCGGGCCCGGAAGCTGGACGAGGTCCCGACCGAGCAGCTGCCCGACGCCTGCGTCGACGACTCCACCGAGCAGCACGCGGACCGCGCCCTCCTCATGGACATCATGAAGGTCCTGGCTCCCAAGCAGCGCAGTGTCGTGGTGCTGCGACACTGGGAGCAGATGTCCACGGAGGAGACGGCCGCCGCCCTCGGTATGTCGGCCGGCACGGTCAAGAGCACGCTGCACCGTGCGCTGGCCCGGCTCCGCGAGGAGCTGGAGTCGCGGGACGTCGAAGAGCGCGCCGCCCGCGTGCTCGAAGCGAGCGAGGAGCAGGAGCGTTGCGCGGCCTGAGCACAGCGGCCGGCCCGGGGCCAGGGGCCAGGCATTCCCCGAAGGCGGTGATCACGGCGGTGGCCGTGCTCACCGCCCTCGGCCTTTCCCTCTCCGCCTGCGGCACGGGCGGCACCGGCGCCCGCGACGAGGGACCGGCGGACAACGACTCCCTCGCGGCGGGCGCGGCCTCGCCGTCCGTCTCCGCGTCCGCCGACGCCGACGGTGACGGCGATCACCCGAGTGTCGACGAGGTCGTACGCATGGTCCGCGCGGACCCGGAGGTCAGCCGGACCGTGAAGAGCGACCTGAAGCCGTGCGTGGCCGACGAGTACCCGGTGGACGTGACGTACGGGGACCTGACCGGGAGTTCGGCCGACGACCTCGTTGTCAATGTGATGACCTGTGCGGACGCCGTCGGCGTGGCCTCGTACGTGTACCGCTCGGAGAAGGGGGAGTACCGGAGCGTCTTCCTCTCCGAACAGCCCCCCGTCTACGCGGAGATCGACCGGGGCGACCTCCTGGTCACCCGGCAGCTGTACGAGAATGGCGACCCGTCCTCCTACCCGTCCAGCGAGGAAGTCACGACCTACCGTTGGATCAAGGACGGCTTCGTACAGCGCTCCAGCACGCGCACCGAGTACAGCAGCGCGGTGGGCGGCGCGGAGTCGGCGACCCCCGAGCCGAGCTGAGACCGATGCCGCACACCGACGCCGACCATCGCCATCGAACACGAACGACCCTGGCCGGTACCGACCGGTCCTGACCGACCCCGACCGAGAGCGAGCGAGATCACCGGATGGCAGAGCAGACCCATGTCCTGTTCGTCGAGGACGACGACGTGATCCGCGAGGCCACCCAGCTCGCACTGGAGCGGGACGGCTTCGCGGTCACGGCCATGCCCGACGGGCTGTCGGGGCTGGAGGCGTTCCGCGCGGACCGGCCCGACATCGCGCTCCTCGACGTCATGGTCCCGGGCCTCGACGGGGTCTCTCTGTGCCGCCGCATCCGTGACGAGTCGACCGTCCCCGTGATCATGCTCTCCGCGCGCGCGGACTCCATCGACGTGGTGCTGGGCCTGGAGGCGGGTGCCGACGACTACGTGACCAAGCCGTTCGACGGTGCCGTCCTGGTCGCCCGGATCCGCGCGGTGCTGCGCCGCTTCGGGCACGCGACCGGCGGCGACGGCAGGGCCGAGGAGGCCGGGGCCGCGAGCACCGGCGGGGTCCTCACCTTCGGCGAACTGGTGATCGACACCGAGGGCATGGAGGTACGGAAGTCCGGGGAGCCGGTGGCGCTGACGCCGACCGAGATGCGGCTGCTCCTCGAGTTCTCGTCCGCCCCCGGCACGGTCCTCTCCCGCGACAAGCTGCTCGAACGCGTGTGGGACTACGGCTGGGGCGGCGACACCCGGGTCGTCGACGTCCACGTCCAGCGGCTCCGCACGAAGATCGGCCAGGACCGCATCGAGACGGTCCGCGGCTTCGGCTACAAGCTCAAGGCCTGAGCGGGCGGGGCGGCATGGACATGAGGAGGACACGAGGGGGGCGGGAGCGGGGACCGGGCGCCGCCCCGAGCCGGACCGGCGCGGGGCTCGCCTCGGGCATCCGTACCGGCCTGCGGTGGCAGTTGAGCGCCGCGATCGCGCTGGTCGGCGCGCTGGTGGCGGTCGCGCTGAGCCTGGTCGTGCACAACGCGGCGCGGGTGTCGATGCTCGACAACTCACGCGACCTCGCCGACGAGCGCATCCAGGTCGCCCAGCGCATGTACGAGTCGGGCCGCCCGCTGAAGTCCGGCGCCTTCGGGGTGAAAATCGACGACCCCGACATCCCGAAGGACCTGCTGGCCAGGGTCGGGGAGGGCCGCCGGGCCACGTACGTCTCCGAGGGCGAGAACGGGGTGCCCGACATCTGGGCGGCGGTCCCGCTGAAGGACAAGCGCGTCCTCTCCCTGCACACCGACTTCACCGACCACAGCTCCGCGGTGATGCGTGACCTCGACCAGGCCCTGCTCATCGGCTCGATCGCGGTCGTCTTCGGCGGCTCGGCCCTCGGTGTGCTCATCGGCGGCCAGATGTCCCGCCGGCTGCGCAAGGCGGCGGCCGCCGCGCACCAGGTGGCCAAGGGCGAGTCCGACGTACGGGTGCAGGACGCGATCGGCGGTGTCGTACGCGACGAGACCGCGGAGCTGGCGCGGGCCGTGGACGCCATGGCCGACACCCTGCGGCAGCGCATCGAGGCGGAGCGCCGGGTGACGGCGGACATCGCCCACGAGCTGCGTACACCGGTGACCGGCCTGCTCACGGCCGCGGAACTGCTGCCGCCGGGCCGCCCCTCCGAGCTGGTCCGCGACCGGGCCCAGGCGATGCGCACGCTCGTCGAGGACGTCCTGGAGGTGGCCCGCCTCGACGGGGCCTCCGAGCGGGCCGAGCTGCAGGACATCATGCTGGGCGAGTTCGTGGCCCGGCGGGTGGCGGCGAAGGACGCGGGGGTGCGGGTACAGGTCGTGCACGAGTCGGAGGTGACGACGGACCCCCGCCGCCTCGAACGCGTCCTGCTGAATCTGCTGGCCAACGCGGCGAAGCACGGCAAGCCGCCGATCGAGGTCTCCGTCGAGGGCCGCGTCATCCGTGTGCGCGACCATGGGCCCGGCTTCCCCGAGGACCTGCTCGCCGACGGCCCCCGCCGCTTCCGCACCGGCGCCTCCGACCGCGCCGGCCAGGGGCACGGCCTCGGCCTCACCATCGCCGCGGGTCAGGCGCGCGTGCTGGGCGCCCGCCTCACCTTCCGCAACGTCCGCCCGCCCGGCGCCCCGGACGACGTACCGTCCGAGGGCGCGGTCGCGGTGCTGTGGCTCCCGGAACACGCCCCGACGAGCACGGGCAGCTATCCGATGCTGCCGATGTGAGCCGGGGGTCGTGCGTCATCCGCGGGCGAGTGGGGGCTGGTCGCGCAGTTCCCCGCGCCCCTGAAGGGGATGCTCGGCCCTGCGCGCCTGAAAGACCCCGGCCCTGCGGGCCTTAAAAGCACGGGCGCAGCCCCTGCTTTTAAGGGGCGCGGGGAACTGCGCGAGCAACCACGACGCACCCGCACCCGCCAACGCACCGAACCCCCCGAGCTCTCCCGCGCGCTCAGGGGGTCAAAGGCACACGGCGTAATCAGATCGCCGCCGTCTCCCGAACCGCGGCCTCACCGGCGGAGCCCTCCGCAGAAGGCCCCCCGGCCCCCCGCAACGGCACCTCCTTCACGAACACAGCAGCCACCAGCGCCACCACGGACACAACCGCCCCCAGCAGAAACGCCGAGTGCGTCCCCGACGCGACCGCGTACTGGTACGCCTCCCGAGCGGCCTCCGGCAACTTCGCCAGGCTCGCCGCGTCGAGCTGCGCCGACTGCTCGGTCACCTTGGAACCCAGCGCCCCGGCCCGCTCGGCCATCACATCCTGCACGCGGCTGTTGAAGAGCGCCCCCATGATGGCGACGCCGAAGGACGACCCGAGCGTCCGGGCCAGCGTGGTGGTCGAGGAGGCGACCCCCATGTCCTTCATCTCGACGCTGTTCTGCGCGACCAGCATGGTGATCTGCATCAGACACCCCATACCGGCACCCAGCACGGCCATGAACACCCCGGACGTCACCCGGCTCGTACCGGTGTCCATCTGCGCCAGCAGGAACAGCCCCACGATCATCAGGACGCTCCCGACGATCGGGAAGACCTTGTAACGGCCGCTGCCCGTGGTCACCCGCCCGGCCACCATCGACACCGCGAGCATCGCCCCCAGCATCGGCAGCAGCAACAGCCCGGAGTTGGTCGCGGACGCGCCCTGCACGGACTGCTGGTACAGCGGCAGGAACAGCACCGCGCCGAACATCACGAAGCCGGTGAAGAACCCGATCAGGGACATCAGCGTGAAGTTCCGGCTGCGGAAGATGTGCAGCGGTATCACCGGCTCCGCCACCCGCTTCTGCACGAACAGGAACCCGACCAGCGAGGCCACCCCGAGCGCGATCAGCTCCATGATGACGGCCGACCCCCAGGCGTACTCGGTCCCGCCCCACGTAGTGACCAGCACGATCGCCGTGATGCCGACGGTCAGCAGGGCCGCGCCCAGGTAGTCGATGTTCCGTGCCGACCGCCCGTCCCGCGACGGCTTCGGCAGATGCAGTACGGCGCTCACAGCGACCAGCGCCACGACCCCGAGCGGCAGGTTGATGTAGAAGGACCAGCGCCAGCCCCAGTGGTCGGTGATGGACCCGCCCACCAGCGGCCCGGCGATCATGGCGAGGGCCATGACACCGGCCATCATCCCCTGGTACTTGCCCCGCTCCCGCGGCGGTATCAGGTCGCCGATGATCGCCATGACGCCGACCATCAGCCCGCCGGCGCCGAGTCCCTGCACCGCGCGGAACGCGATCAGCTGGCCCATGTCCTGGGCCATCCCGCTCAGCGCGGACCCGATCAGGAAGATCACGATCGAGGTCATGAAGACCCGCTTGCGACCGTAGAGGTCGCCGAGCTTGCCCCAGATCGGGGTGGAGGCGGCGGTCGCGAGCGTGTACGCGGTCACGACCCAGGAGAGGTGTTCCAGACCTCCCAGCTCGCCCACGATCGTAGGCATCGCGGTGCCGATGATCATGTTGTCGAGCATCGCCAGCAGCATGGCGATCATGAGCGCGAGCAGCACCACCCGCACACTGCGCGGCTGGGGCCCGTCCTTCTCGGCCCCACCGCTCACTTCGTTCTTCGTCTCCGCATCCATCGCGGTCCTCCACTCCCCCCGGAGCTCCGTGCACTTACTTGCCGACCGGCTAGTTGTCTACACTTAGGGAAGCTAGGTCCCTAACTAGCCGGGCGTCAAGTAAGTTCGACGGGCTTGGCCGAGGCTTGACCGGACCCGGGCCTTCCGTGACGGCGAGGAGTACGAGGATGAGCGACACGACGCAGGACGCGACGGACGCGACGACGAAGCGGCAGCGTCGCGGCAACACCCGTCAGCGCATCCAGGACGTCGCCCTCGAACTCTTCGCCGAACAGGGGTACGAGAAGACCTCACTGCGGGAGATCGCCGAACGCCTCGATGTGACGAAGGCGGCGCTGTACTACCACTTCAAGACCAAGGAAGACATCCTCATCGGCCTCTTCCAGGATCTGCAGCGCCCGATCGACGAGCTGATCGAATGGGCCGGCACCCAGCCGCGCACCCTCGACACCAAACAGGAGATCCTGCGTCGCTACAGCGTGGCCCTGGCCGACGTGGCCCCCTTGTTCCGCTTCATGCAGGAGAACCAGGCGACGGTACGCGAGCTGAGCGTCGGCGAGTCGTTCAAGGACCGCATGATCCGCCTGGTCGACACCATCAAGGAACCCGACGCCGCCCTGACCGACCAGGTCCGCTGCACGAGCGCCCTGTTCACCATGCACGCCGGCATGTTCGCCCTCCGGGACGTCGAAGGCGACCCCGAGGAGAAGCGCCAGGCGGTCCTGGAGGTCGCGATCGATCTGGTGACACAGGCACACGCCGGCACCCAGAGCCCCTGAAGGCCCCCGCAAAGCTCTTGAAGGCCCCGATATCCGGGTAAAACCTCAGAGCTTTCGGGAACCTCCCGGGCACTCGCACGAGGAGGCCCCCGTGGACGCCGACGAATACACCCGCATGACCGAGGAGGAACGCGCCGAGTTCCTGCGCGGCCGCCACGTCGTCGCCCTCGCCGTCACGGCGGCGGTGACAGTGGTGATGTTCCTGGTCATGCTCGTCCTCATCGACCACTACGGCGACACCCCGATGTGCGGCACGGGCCAGGACCACGGCCCGTGCTGACACGGCACGCCACACGCGACGGCCGTAGAGGGCTCGGACGGCTCAGACGGCTCGGCCACCGGCCCAGAGGGCTCAGATGGTGATGCCCTTGGTGCGCAGGAAGGCGACCGGGTCGACGGCGGAGCCGTAGCCGGCGGTCGTACGGATCTCGAAGTGCAGGTGGGGCCCGCTGGAGTTACCGGTGTTGCCGGAGAAGGCTATGCGCTGGCCCGTCTTGACGACCTGCCCGACCTTCACGCCGACCTTCGAGAGATGGGCGTACTGCGAGAACGTGCCGTTTCCGTGCTTGATGACGACCGCGTTGCCGTACGCGGGGCCGTCACCGGCGCCGTTGCCGCCGGCCTTCACGACGGTGCCGCCGTGCGCGGCGACGACCGTCGTACCGCTCTTGACGGCGAAGTCCTGCCCGCTGTGCTTGGCGGACCACATGTTGCCGGCCTGCGCGAACCGCGCGCTCAGCTTGTAGCCCTTCACCGGGCTGACCCAGGAGGTGGCCTTCTTGGCGGCGGCGGCCTGGACGGTGCCGGTGCTCGCGGCCTGCACGGCACCCGAGGCCTGAGCCCCACCGGCGGCGGCCGCGACCCCGGCCCCCAGCACACCCGAGACCCCCATCCCGACGGCCATCACGGCGGCGCGGACACGGAGCTGGGACGTACGGGTGCGGGAAGTGCGAACACGCTGCGACATGGAGTACCTCACGGAGGACGGAGACAAGGACTGTGCCTCGACGGACACGAATCCCACCCGGCGCATCTCTGCGACCGCCGAATGGGATAACCCTTGGTACCCCTACGCCTCGAAACCCCCCAAACGTGTGACCTACGACCGAACGTCGTACACACCCATAAATCCCCGCACTCCTTGACAGTCACCTACAAACACATCCCCACCTGCACCCCACCGCCCGAAACCCGCACCTCCCAACCTAAAAGTCCGTTTTGCCCCTCAAGTGGCATCCACTATTCCGCCTAGTACAGGGTGAGCATCCTGTGCGCCATGTCACCGGTCCCTGGATCGGAAAGCGGTGGAGTGTGACGCCGCCTACGAGGCCCACGTCACTCGAAACGCGGGGAAATGACCCCCTCCCGGCCGAACGCGACCCCAGGAGGGAATGGTGGAGGCGTCAGCGATAGACATACGCCTGTCGTCGAGCGCGATGACGCCGCTGATCAGAAAAGCCGTTCGTGGACGACGGGGCGGGGACGGGTCGGGTCGGGTCGACAGGGCGGTGAAGGATCGCCGTGCTCGTGTCCTTCTGACCGCGTCCCTCATCGGCACCGACGCCGCCGTCCCGGCCCTCGCCTGGTCCTGATACCGGTTCGCCACCCCGGCGGTACGCCAGGGAAGTCATCAGCCCTCTCCTGGAAGAAAGCCTCCATTTCACCGCCCACTCGACCTCGGTGCCGCCGAACTCGGAGCGGCGCCGCAGCCGGACGGGCCGTCGAATCTCGTGATGCGTGACAACCGGGTGCTCGGCGGCCTGGACTTCCTCTCGGGGCAGGACCGGATCAGGCTTCTGTGCGTCGGAGGCGGCACCCTCATCGGAAGGACCTGCGGCCGCCCACGGAACTCCCGCTCACCTGGCCGACATTGGACCGTCTGCCGGGTCCGGAAAGCCCGGCGCCCTGCATTCACTCGCGGCATCCACCACTTTGGACGCGCTCGACCTGGGTTTCCCGCTCCACACGGATTCCCTCGACGAAGCCCTTCCCCGGGGCCTACCGCCGGACTATCCACGATTCGGCAAGGGGGCTCTGCGGTTCACCGGACTACCCGGCCTCAGCCGTATGCACGCGGTGAAGCACCTCAGCCTCGCCAAGCTCCCGGAAAGGCTCGTCCCCGACGACTTCACGGAGATCTCCCGGATGCCCGCACTCACGGAATTGCGCGCCAACCGGGGCGCAACCGGTTGGGAAGCCGCGCCGGTGCTGCCGGGCATCACCGGTTTGCGGCTCGCCGACTTCTCCGGCACCGAAGACGTCTCGAAACTCCCCGGCCTCCTTCGGGACCTGCGCCGGGTCACCATTCATCTCGCGCCCGAGGTCACCGACGTACCCGAACACGTCCTCGAACTCCCCCGATGGCTCCCGTCGTCGAGAGGACCGCCACGGTTCTCCGAACCGGAGGCACGGCCGGAAGAACCGAAACCACGGCCGAAAGAACCACCGGAAATACAAAAGGGGCTGCCCCGGGACCGAAGTCCCGGGGCAGCCCCGCCCGCTCTCGCTCAGGCCGAGCGCAGCGGGTTACGCGTCCTTGCTGAGGTTCGGCCCCGCACCGCCGGCCGCCTGCTCGATCGGCGGGACGTCCGGCAGCGCCGACTTCTCCTCACCCCGGAAGGTGAAGGTGGCCGCGTCGCCCTCGCCCTCGGTGTCCACGACCACGATGTGGCCGGGGCGCAGCTCGCCGAAGAGGATCTTCTCGGAGAGGGTGTCCTCGACCTCGCGCTGGATGGTCCGGCGCAGCGGCCGGGCGCCCAGCACGGGGTCGTAACCCTTCTTGGACAGCAGCTCCTTGGCGGACTGGGAGAGCTCGAGGCCCATGTCCCGGTCCTTGAGGCGCTCGTCGACCTTGCCGATCATCAGGTCGACGATCTGCAGGATGTCCGCCTGCGTGAGCTGCGGGAAGACGACGACGTCGTCGACACGGTTGAGGAACTCGGGGCGGAAGTGCTGCTTGAGCTCGTCCGAGACCTTGTTCTTCATGCGCTCGTAGTTGGTCTTCTTGTCGCCCGAGGCCGCGAAGCCCAGGTTGAAGCCCTTGGAGATGTCCCGGGTGCCGAGGTTGGTCGTCATGATGATGACCGTGTTCTTGAAGTCCACGACCCGGCCCTGGGAGTCGGTCAGGCGACCGTCCTCCAGGATCTGCAGCAGCGAGTTGAAGATGTCCGGGTGGGCCTTCTCGACCTCGTCGAAGAGGACGACGGAGAACGGCTTGCGGCGGACCTTCTCGGTCAGCTGGCCGCCCTCCTCGTAGCCCACGTATCCGGGCGGGGAACCGAAGAGACGCGAGACCGTGTGCTTCTCGCTGAACTCCGACATGTCGAGGGAGATCAGCGCGTCCTCGTCACCGAAGAGGAACTCGGCGAGCGCCTTGGACAGCTCGGTCTTACCGACACCGGACGGGCCGGCGAAGATGAACGAACCACCGGGACGCTTCGGGTCCTTCAGACCGGCGCGCGTACGACGGATCGCCTTCGACAGCGCCTTGACGGCGTCGATCTGGCCGATGACCCGCTTGTGGAGCTCGTCCTCCATGCGCAGCAGACGCGAGGACTCCTCCTCGGTCAGCTTGAAGACCGGGATGCCGGTGGCGGTCGCGAGGACCTCGGCGATCAGCTCGCCGTCGACCTCGGCGACGACGTCCATGTCGCCGGCCTTCCACTCCTTCTCCCGCTTGGCCTTGGCGGCCAGGAGCTGCTTCTCCTTGTCGCGGAGGGAGGCGGCCTTCTCGAAGTCCTGCGAGTCGATCGCGGACTCCTTGTCCCGGCGGACACCGGCGATCTTCTCGTCGAACTCGCGGAGGTCCGGCGGCGCGGTCATCCGGCGGATGCGCATCCGGGAACCGGCCTCGTCGATCAGGTCGATCGCCTTGTCCGGCAGGAAGCGGTCCGAGATGTACCGGTCGGCGAGCGTCGCCGCCTGCACCAGGGCCTCGTCCGTGATGGACACGCGGTGGTGCGCCTCGTAGCGGTCCCGCAGGCCCTTGAGGATCTCGATGGTGTGCGGCAGCGACGGCTCCGCGACCTGGATGGGCTGGAAGCGGCGCTCCAGCGCGGCGTCCTTCTCCAGGTGCTTGCGGTACTCGTCGAGCGTGGTGGCACCGATGGTCTGCAGCTCACCACGGGCCAGCATCGGCTTCAGGATGCTCGCGGCGTCGATGGCGCCCTCGGCGGCACCCGCACCGACCAGCGTGTGCAGCTCGTCGATGAACAGGATGATGTCGCCGCGGGTGCGGATCTCCTTGAGGACCTTCTTCAGGCGCTCCTCGAAGTCACCGCGGTAGCGGGAGCCGGCGACCAGTGCGCCGAGGTCGAGGGTGTAGAGGTGCTTGTCCTTGAGGGTCTCGGGCACCTCGCCCTTGACGATGGCCTGGGCGAGGCCCTCGACGACGGCGGTCTTGCCGACGCCGGGCTCACCGATCAGGACCGGGTTGTTCTTCGTGCGGCGGGACAGCACCTGCATGACCCGCTCGATCTCCTTCTCGCGCCCGATGACCGGGTCGAGCTTGGACTCACGAGCGGCCTGGGTGAGGTTCCGGCCGAACTGGTCGAGGACCAGGGACGTCGAGGGGGTGCCCTCGGCGGGGCCGCCGGCGGTGGCGGTCTCCTTGCCCTGGTAACCGGAGAGCAGCTGGATGACCTGCTGCCGCACCCGGTTGAGATCTGCGCCCAGCTTGACCAGGACCTGGGCGGCGACGCCCTCGCCCTCACGGATCAGGCCGAGCAGGATGTGCTCCGTGCCGATGTAGTTGTGGCCCAGCTGAAGGGCCTCGCGGAGCGAGAGCTCCAGGACCTTCTTGGCACGGGGGGTGAAGGGGATGTGCCCGGACGGGGCCTGCTGCCCCTGCCCGATGATCTCCTCCACCTGCTGGCGGACCGCCTCGAGCGAAATCCCGAGGCTCTCCAGGGCCTTAGCGGCGACACCCTCACCCTCGTGGATCAGGCCCAGGAGGATGTGCTCGGTGCCGATGTAGTTGTGGTTGAGCATCCGGGCTTCTTCCTGAGCCAGGACGACAACCCGCCGCGCGCGGTCGGTGAACCTCTCGAACATCGTTAATCGCTCCTCAGAGCGGTCAGGCAGTTAGGGGACGCTCCCCTCTCTGTCCTTCCGCAGCTTAGTCCCGCAAGCGGGGACCGCTCATTCCAACTGCCGACACCGTCCGGTTCACCTCCGCTCTCGCGGAGACAGAAGTTACTGCCTCCTGCCGCCCGAACGCCGACATCTGCTCAACCCGATGGTGCGAGACGATGTTCCCGCAGGCCAGGCAGTTACCCCCACCATCAGTACGCCGATGGCGAACGTGAGACGGCCTTTCCTGCGTGTCGCCCCCTCCCACTAGGGATGTCTTACCCGTAGGCACTGACACTCCATGCCGGATGCACCGGTTCCCTCCGCTAAGGGCGAACACCCTTGCGTCGTCGCATCTCACGGAACGCCCCCTTTCCCGGCACCCTTCGCATACGCTCCGACACCCAGCGTAACTCCGGGGTCCTTCGCACGGTTGCTCCTGACATGGCCATCGTCCCCCTTCCCCGCCGACCGCTCGACCCGAGCGACGACCCGGGCACCGTCGAGCGCGATGTTCCGGGCGACATCGCGTGCGACGCGGTGCGGCAGTGGTACGAGAACGATCTCGGCTGGGCGACCGTGCCCGGGACGCCCGTACATCTCCTTACGGGCCTGCGCTTCGATGTGCTCGACGTACCGGCGGAAGCGGGGGTCGCGGCGCTCAGGCATCTGGGTCCGGTGCCCGGTCCCGGTTCGCCGGTGGCGCTGCGCGGCGGGCGGATGCTGCTGCTGGTCGCGGCGGGCTGCGCGGAGGAGTTGCCGGGTCTGCTGGAGTGGCTGGACTGGGGCGGCCTCGACCTGGACCTCACTGCCGTCGGAACGGGCGGTCACATGGTGGCGCCGACGCCTCCGGGCGGGGCCGGAAGGCTCGCGGGCGGGCGTGGGGAGGCCGGTTCACAGGGGGCCGCCGACTGGCTGCGGCCCCCCGAGCCGGGGTGCGAGGTGGAACCCTCGCTGCCGAGCATGTCGGCGTTGGGAGGCGGTGGGGTCGCCCCCGACCTCGTGCGAGTGGTGGACACGGTGGCGACGCACTGCCACCGCGTCCGGCTGCGGCGCGCGAGCACCGGGCCGTCGGAATCTCAGCCGTTGGCCTTCTCGTAGGCCTCGCGGATGGAGGCGGGGACGCGGCCGCGGTCGTTGACCTCGTAGCCGTTCTCCTTCGCCCAGGCGCGGATGGCCGCGGTGTCCTGGCTGCCGCCGGCGGCGGCACGGGCCTTGCCACGCCCGCCCGAAGCACGGCCTCCGGTACGTCGGCCACCCTTGACGTAGGCGTCGAGAAGGCCGCGAAGCTTGTCCGCGTTGGCGGTCGTGAGGTCGATCTCGTACGTCTTGCCGTCCAGCGCGAACGTCACGGTCTCGTCCGCCTCGCCGCCGTCGAGGTCGTCGACAAGAAGGACCTGAACCTTCTGTGCCACTGGATTTCCTTTCATCGATAACTTCAGGACCGAGGGCCTGCGGCGTGCGCCGCTGTTTCACGTCCCCTGTTATATGCAGTACTGCAGTACGTCGGAAAGCAAACCGCTTTTCCAGGAAAAACACAAACCCCTGGGAGAGACCGGGGAGAGGCTGCGGAGAGGGCGGGGAGCCCGAGGAAGACCGGAAACATGCGCGTTTCGGACATAGGGCACCCGGGCAAGGCGACCCCGGTGGAATAAGGGGCGAGGTTCCCCGATGAACCTCGAGGTTCCTTCCGGATCCCTGACGATCACAGATGCAGAAGCATCCGGCTGTTGCCCAAGGTGTTCGGTTTCACCCGTTCGAGACCGAGGAACTCAGCGACGCCCTCGTCATAGGAACGCAGCAGCTCCGCGTAGACATCGGTGTCGACCGGAGTCTCCCCGATCTCCACGAAGCCGTGCTTCGCGAAGAACTCGACTTCGAAGGTCAGACAGAAAACCCGGCGAACACCCAGCCAGCGAGCGGTGTGGAGCAACTTCTCCAGCAACTGGTGACCGACACCGAGACCCTTGGCGTCCGGGTTCACCGCGAGAGTGCGGACTTCCGCGAGGTCTTCCCACATCACGTGCAGCGCGCCGCAGCCCACGACCTCGGCGTTGTCGTCCCGTTCCGCGACCCAGAACTCCTGGATGTCCTCGTAAAGCGTGACCGTCGCTTTGTCGAGCAGGATGCGGCGCTGGACGAACGAGTCGAGGAGGTGGCGCACGTGCGGGACATCGCTGGTCCGGGCCCGCCTGACGGTGATGGCTTTTGCGGTGACTCCTGGACGCGTTGCTGGCATGAGCGGACGCTATCGCCCGGGGAGATCCGGGGATTCGCCGGGGGTCCCCTGTGTTTCGCCGGACGATTCGGCGGATTCTCCGACGGTTTCAACAGGGGTTTCGACGACCGGGGCGGCCGGCGCGGCCGGTTCCGGTTTGACGGGGTCGGGGCCCTCCACCATGCGTACGGCGTCGGTGAGCGCCTGCCGCTGTTCCTCGCTCATCATCCCGAAGAAGGCGACGAGAGCGGCCGCGGGGTTGTCGCTCTGCGACCAGGCCTCGTTCATCAGTGCGGCCGCGTAGGCGGCGCGGGTGGAGACCGCCTCATAACGATAGGCCCGGCCCTCCGCCTCCCGGCGCACCCAGCCCTTCTGGTGGAGATTGTCCAGAACGGTCATCACCGTGGTGTACGCGATGGACCGTTCCCGCTGGAGGTCTTCCAGGACTTCCCGAACGGTCACCGGGCGGTTCCACTTCCACACCCGCGTCATGACCGCGTCTTCGAGTTCTCCCAATGGGCGAGGCACAGTTCCGCACGGTATCCGAAAGACCCCTGGAAAACAGAACAAAAAGGGCGTACGACTCGAAAAACTCACGAGTCGTACGCCGACGAGGCGGGTCGCGTCAGGCGCCGGTGCCCTTGGGGCGGGTGCCGTCGGCCTGCCGGGCGTTCTCCGCGCGGGCCAGCGCCGCGTCGACGACAGCGTCCTCCTTGGCCTTGTTGGGGCCGCCCTGGGTCTTCACGATCACTCTGATGACGGCGATGAACAGCACGGCCATCACGAAGGGGGGCAGCAGCGCGGAGACGTAGTCCATGGGTCCAGGGTAGCCAGGGCTAGACGGCGGCCAGTTGCTGGGGCGGGTTCGCGGGCGGGGCGGCCGGTCGGCGCTTGGGCGGGAAGACCTCGCCGGGGGTGGGGACGGGGCGGCGGGCCGGGCTCGGGGCGTCGGGCCGGGGGACCGGGCCCGGCTTCTCGGCGGGCTGGGCGGGGCGGGACGGCCGGGCGGGCTTCGGCTGGGCGGGCTCTCCGGCGGCGCCGCGCATGTGTGTGTCCTGTTCCGACAGGCCTCCGGGAAGAGCGGTGAGCCGGAGCCGGGAGCGGCCGGAGCCGGAGCGGGAGGCCGGGACGACCACCACCGACGTGGCCGCGCGCCCCGCGAAGCGGGCGCGCACGTCCTGTTCGGCGAGCGGACGGCAGCGTTCCAGGAGGGCTGCGGCGGCGGGGCTGCCGCGCAGCGCGCGCAGGGCGGCGAGGTCGTCCGGGTGGGGTCGGTACCCGGTGTCCAGGGCCTCCGCGAGGAGCGCGGCGTAGCCCGTGACCGTGCCGGGGAGCGCGGCGCGGTAGCGGGCGAGGTCGGCCAGCAGGAAGGCCCTCAGGCGGGCGTCCTCGCGGGTCGCCTCGTCGACGGACTCGGCGAGCCGGAGGCAGTCCTGCACCTCCTCCGCGGAGACGGGGCTGGGATTGAGGGCGAGGGCGAGGGCACGACGGAGCACACGCAGCTCCTCCGCGCCGAACGCCATGCCGCCGCGGGTTCCGTGGGGCGTGGGCATGCGGCGACGATACGCGCTAATCAGACAAAAGAGATGACCCGACAGTGCGTGGCGCCGGGGTTCCACCCGCGTGGACGGATTTCTTCCGCCCACGCCGCCCCTACCCGTCCCATCCTCCAGGGGCTGCGCCCCTTCGACCCCCGGCTGCGGGTGGGCGGGCTTCTCGCGTGGTTCCCCGCGCCCCTTTTCTCAGGGTCGCGGGGAACCACGCGAACGGGGTCCGGGGCGGAGCCCCGAGGAGGGGACGGGTAGGGGCGGCGGGGGCGGAACAAGCCTCAGAGACGCGACACGTTCCGCTCGTACACCAGCCGCAGCCCGATCAGCGTCAGCCACGGCTCGTGCTCGTCGATGACGGAGGACTCGCCGAGCACCATCGGCGCCAGTCCACCGGTGGCGATGACCGTCACGTCCTCGGGATCGTCGGCGAGTTCGCGGACCATGCGGCTCACGACCCCGTCGACCTGGCCGGCGAACCCGTAGATGATGCCGGACTGCATGGCCTCGACCGTGTTCTTGCCGATCACACTACGGGGACGGGCGACCTCGATCTTGCGGAGCTGGGCACCCCTGACGCCGAGGGCCTCGACGGAGATCTCGATGCCGGGGGCGATGACGCCGCCGACGTACTCGCCGCGCGCACTGACCGCGTCGAACGTCGTGGCCGTACCGAAGTCCACGACGACGGCCGGGCCGCCGTACAGCTCGACGGCGGCGACGGCGTTGATGATGCGGTCGGCGCCGACCTCCTTGGGGTTGTCCGTCAGGATCGGGACGCCCGTCTTCACACCGGGCTCGACGAGGACCGCGGGGACATCGCCGTAGTAGCGGCGGGTCACCTCACGG
Organism: Streptomyces europaeiscabiei; assembly: GCF_036346855.1. Lineage (NCBI taxonomy): Bacteria > Bacillati > Actinomycetota > Actinomycetes > Kitasatosporales > Streptomycetaceae > Streptomyces > Streptomyces europaeiscabiei. Next base: position 6,103,385 of record NZ_CP107841.1, on the reverse strand, counting down.
AGCTCGTGCAGGACGGACGGGACGGTGGCGCAGATCGCGATGCCGTCGATGCCGTCGCCCAGTTCCTCGCCCAGGAGCGGGTGCATGCCCATGAGGCCCTGGAGGAGGACCGCCAGTTCGTCGGCGGTGCGGCGCGCGTCCGTGGAGATGCGCCAGTGTTCGACGATGTCCTCGCCGTCGAACAGACCGAGGACGGTGTGGGTGTTGCCCACGTCGATCGTCAGCAGCATGACCCGTCCCCGCCCTACTCGGCCGCGCGCAGGTCGAGGCCGATGTCCAGGATCGGGGCCGAGTGGGTCAGGGCTCCGACGGCCAGGTAGTCGACGCCCGTGTCCGCGTACGCCTTCGCGTCGGTGAGGGTCAGGCGGCCCGAGGCCTCCAGGGCGGCTCGGCCGGCGACGATCCCCACGGCCTCCTCGCACTCGAGCGGCGTGAAGTTGTCCAGGAGGATCAGGTCGGCACCCGCGTCGAGGACCTCGCGGAGCTGGTGGAGGGTGTCGACCTCGACCTCGATGGGCACCTCGGGGAACATCTCGCGCACGGCCTTGAAGGCCTGGGCGACACCGCCCGCGGCGACCACGTGGTTGTCCTTGACGAGGGCCGCGTCCGAGAGGGACATGCGGTGGTTGACCCCGCCGCCGCAGCGGACCGCGAACTTCTCCAGGGAGCGCAGCCCCGGCGTCGTCTTCCTGGTGTCGCGCACCTTCGCCTTCGTGCCCTCCAGCGCGTCCGCCCACGCGCGCGTGGCGGTCGCGATGCCGGAGAGGCGGCACAGCAGGTTCAGGGCGCTGCGCTCGGCGGTGAGGAGATCGCGGGTGGCGCCGGTGACGCTGAGGAGCTTCTGGCCGTCCTCGACGCGGTCGCCGTCGTCGACGTGCCGCTCGACCTCGAACTCGTCGGTGCAGGCCACCGAGAGGACCGCCTCGGCGATCCTGAGGCCCGCCACGACGCCGCCCTCGCGGGCGGTGAAGTCGGCGGTGGCGCGGGCGTCCTCGGGGATGGTCGCGACCGTGGTCACGTCCACGCCGTGGTCGAGGTCCTCCTGGATGGCGACGTTGGCGATGTCCTCGACCTCCACGGGGTCGAGTCCGGCGTCGGCCAGGAGCTGGGCGAGCGCGGGATCGAGCCCGCACTGCAGGTACTCCTCTTCGGTCGACCCGTCGTCGGCGCCGCAGGCGCAGCCGTCGCCGCAGCCGCCGCCGGAGGCGAGGGGAAGTTCGGGGGTGCTCACGTCTGTCACTGCTCCTGGTGATGCGGCCGGGTCGGGGGGAAGTCTGCGGTATCCGTGGTGTGTACGGCGAGCGTCCGGTCCGGATTCAGCCGTACGACGATGTGGCGGCGCCAGGCGGCGTCGTCGCGCTCGGCGTGGTCCTCGCGCCAGTGGCAGCCGCGGGTCTCCTCGCGCAGCCGGGCGGCGGCGACCAGGACGCGGGCCACGCACAGGAGGTTGGTGGTCTCCCAGGTGTCGACGCCCGGCTCGGCCGTCTTGCCGTGCTCGGCGAGGGCGTCGCGGGCCTGCGCGTGCAGCCGGTCCAGGGCCGCCGCGGCGGTCGCGAGGGAGGCCTCGGAACGCAGGACGCCGGCGCCCTCGGTCATGGTCCGCTGGATCGCGAACCGGATCTCCGGATCGAGCAACGGGTGCGCGGGCTTCTCGGCGTACGGGACGGGCTGGGGCACGCGCGCGTGGAGGCCGTCCCCGGCGTGGGCCGCGGCGATGTCGGCGACGATGCGCTCGGCGTAGACCAGGCCCTCCAGGAGGGAGTTCGAGGCGAGCCGGTTGGCGCCGTGGACGCCGGTGCACGCGACCTCGCCGCAGGCGTAGAGGCCGGGGACGGTGGTGCGGCCGTGGGAGTCGGTGCGGACGCCGCCGGAGGCGTAGTGGGCGGCCGGGGCGACCGGGATGGGCTCGGTGACGGGGTCGAGGCCGTGGGCGCGGCAGGCGGCGAGGATCGTCGGGAAGCGGTGCTCCCACATGTGGGCGCCGAAGTGCCGGGCGTCCAGGTACATGTGCTCGGCGCCCTGCTCCTGCATGCGGCGCATGATGCCCTTGGCGACGATGTCGCGGGGCGCCAGTTCCGCCAGTTCGTGCTGGCCGAGCATGAAGCGGACGCCGTCCGCGTCGACCAGGTGGGCGCCCTCGCCGCGTACCGCCTCGGAGACCAGGGGCTGCTGGCCCTCCGCGTCGGCGCCCAGGAACAGCACGGTCGGGTGGAACTGCACGAATTCGAGGTCGGAGACCTCCGCGCCCGCGCGCAGGGCGAGGGCGACGCCGTCGCCGGTGGAGACGGACGGGTTGGTGGTGGCGGAGAAGACCTGGCCCATGCCGCCGGTGGCGAGGACCACGGCGGGGGCGTGGACGGCCCCCACGCCGTCGTGCTGGCCCTCGCCCATGACATGCAGGGTGACACCGGCGGTGCGGCCGTCGGCGTCCGTCAGGAGGTCCAGGACGAGCGCGTTCTCGACCGTGCGCAGCCCGCGCGCGCGTACGGCCTCGACGAGCGCCCGGGAGATCTCGGCACCGGTCGCGTCGCCGCCCGCGTGGGCGATGCGGCGGCGGTGGTGGCCGCCCTCGCGGGTCAGCTCCAGGCCGCCCTCCTCCGACTCGTCGAAGTGGGCGCCGGTCTCGATCAGGCGGTGCACCGCGTCGGGGCCCTCGGTGACGAGGAGCCGTACGGCCTCCTCGTCGCACAGGCCCGCGCCGGCCACCAGGGTGTCGTCCTGGTGCTGTTCGGGGGTGTCGCCCTCGCCGAGGGCGGCGGCGATGCCGCCCTGGGCCCAGCGGGTGGAGCCGTCGTCGAGGCGGGCCTTGGTGACGACGACCGTACGCAGGCCCGCGGCCTCGCAACGCAGCGCGGCGGTGAGGCCGGCGACGCCCGAGCCGACGACCACGACGTCGGCGGCGACGGACCAGCCGGGGGCGGGGGCGTGCAGTCGTATGCCTGTGCTGGTCACGAGGCGGCTCCGAAGGTCAGGGGGATGTTGTCGATCAGCCGGGTCGTCCCCACCCGGGCCGCGACGGCGAGGACGGCTTCTCCGGTGAAGCCGTCGGGGATGTCGGTGAAGTCGGACGGGTCGACCAGGGCCAGGTAGTCCAGGGTGAGCGGCGGCTTCATGCGCAGGGCCTCGTCGAGGACCAGGCGGGCGGCGGCTCGGACGGCGGCCGGGCCGCCGGGGGCGGCCTTGGACATGGCGTGCGCGTCGGCGGCCGCGCGGGACTCGCCGATCGCGCTCAGTGCCTCGGCACGCGCGCGCGTGGCGGGCACCTCGCGGGCCCGCGCGCGCAGCGCCTCCTGGGCGGCGTGCCGGTCACGGCCCGCGAACAGCGCCTGGGAGAGCGCCAGGGCCGTACGGCGCTCCTCGGTGGACAGATACCGGTTGCGGCTGGACAGGGCCAGGCCGTCGTCCTCGCGGACGGTCGGCACGCCCACGATGTCCATGCCGAAGTTCAGGTCGCGGACCATGCGGCGGATCAGGGCGAGCTGCTGGGCGTCCTTCTGGCCGTAGAGCGCCACGTCGGGGCGGGTGAGGTGGAGCAGCTTGGCGACGACGGTGAGCATGCCGTCGAAGTGGCCGGGGCGGGAGGCCCCCTCCAGGCGCCCGCCCATGGGCCCCGCGGTGACCCGGACCTGCGGTTCGCCGCCCGGGTAGACCTCGTCCGCGGACGGGGCGAACACCACGTCGGCGCCCGACGCTCCGGCGAGCTCCACGTCGGCGTCCAGGGTGCGCGGGTAGCGGTCGAGGTCCTCGCCGGCGCCGAACTGGAGAGGGTTGACGAAGACGGTCACGACGACCTCGCCCGTGCCGCCCGCGATCTCGCGCGCGGTGCGGATCAGGGTGGCGTGGCCCTCGTGCAGGGCGCCCATGGTCATCACGACGGCCCGGCGTCCCGCACGCGCGCGTGTGTGCAGCTCGTCGGCGGTGCGCAGCACGGTGGTGGTCATCGGGCGTCCCCTTCGGTCCCGTCGGTGCCGCCTGCTCCGGTGGCCGTGTCCGTCCCGCCCGCGAGTACCCCGAGGAGGTCCTCGGCCAGCTCCGGCTTGAGCAGGCCGTGGGCGAGGGCCCGGTCGGCGGTCGCGCGGGCCATCGCCAGATACCCGGCGACGGCCGCCGGGGCGTGCGCGCGCAGCTCGGCGATGTGCGCGGCGACCGTGCCCGCGTCCCCGCGCGCGACGGGGCCGGTGAGGGCCGCGTCGCCCGACCTGAGCGCGTTGTCCAGGGCGGCGCCGAGCAGCGGGCCGAGCATGCGGTCGGGGGCGGAGACACCGGCCGTGCGCAGCAGCTCCATGGACTGGGCGACCAGCGTGACCAGGTGGTTGGCGCCCAGGGCGAGGGCCGCGTGGTAGAGCGGGCGGTTCTCCTCGGCGATCCACTCGGGCTCGCCGCCCATCTCGATCACCAGCGCCTCGGCGGCCAGCCTCAGCGCGTCGGGCGCCGTGACCCCGAAGGAGCACCCGGCGAGCCGCTGCACGTCCACCGGCGTCCCCGTGAACGTCATCGCGGGGTGCAGCGCCAGCGGCAGCGCCCCGGCCCTGAGCGCGGGGTCCAGCACCTTCGCGCCGTACCGGCCCGAGGTGTGCACGAGGAGCTGCCCCGGCCGCACGGAGCCGGTCTCGGCGAGGCCCTCGACCAGGCCCGGCAGGGCGTCGTCCGGGACGGTCAGCAGGACCAGGTCCGCGTGTCGCAGCACATCGGCCGGGGACATCAGCGGCACATCGGGCAGCAGTTCGGCGGCGCGTCGCCGGGAGGCGTCGGAGACACCGGAGACGGCCACCGGGCGGTGACCCGCGAGTCGCAGCGCCGCCGCCAGCGCGGGGCCGACGCGGCCGGCGCCCACGACACCGACGGCGAGCCGCGCGGGGCGGTCCTTCGGCTCTGGTTGCTGGAATGTACTCACTCGGTGGTGGCCTTCCCGTTCCAGTCCGCTCTGGGTACCGGACGATTTCTCGTCATGTTAACGCGATTGGTTCGAGGGGCGTTCGGTTGTCCACAGGCTGTGGGCGGTCGCGAGCCGTTTCCGCAGGTCGCCTCCACGGGTCGGGGACGCGGGCCGGGACCACGGGCCGGGTGCACGCGTCACCGGTGCGAAAACCTGGTGCCGGGCGGGACGGGCCGGGGGATGATCCCGGGATGAGTGAGACGGCTGAGACGGCGGAGACCACCGCGGAAGAGGCGGCCACCGAGGAGTCCCCGGCGGCTCTGCGGTACAAACGGCGGCAGGCCGCCCATCGGGCGGCCGAGCGGGTGCTGGCGCGGACGAGTGCGCTGGCGACGCTCCGGGAGCGGCTGGCGCTGCTGGACGCGGCCGACGACGTGTACGACCTGGACGAGACGGCGGACATGTACGGCAACGGGGTCGTCGAGGCCCTGGAGAAGCGGACCGCCGCACTGCTCGGCATGGAGGCCGCCGCGTTCTTCCCGACCGGCACGATGGCCCAGCAGGTGGCCCTGCGCTGCTGGGCGGCCCGCACCGGGAACCCGACCGTCGCCCTGCACGCGCTCGCCCACCCCGAGATGTACGAGCGGCATGCGTTCAGCCAGCTCAGCGGGTTGCGCCCGGTCCGGCTGACGAGCGAGCCACGGCTGCCGACCGCCGACGAGGTCCGCGGTCTCGACGAACCCTTCGGCGCGCTGATGCTCGAACTGCCCCTCAGGGAGGCCGGATTCGTGCTGCCCTCCTGGGAGGAGCTGACGGAGCTCACCGAGGCGGCACGCGAGCGGGACGCGGTGGTCCACTTCGACGGGGCCCGCCTGTGGGAGTCCGCGACCCACTTCGGCCGCCCCGTGGACGAGATCGCGGCCCTCGCCGACAGCGTCTACGTGTCGTACTACAAGTCCCTCGGCGCCTACGGCGGTGCCGCGATCGCCGGCCCCGGGCCCCTCGTCGACGAGGCGAAGGCCTGGCGGCACCGGTACGGCGGCCAGCTCTTCCAGCAGTTCCCCACCGCGCTGTCGGCCCTCGTCGGCCTGGAGCGCGAGCTGCCCCGGCTGCCGGAGTACGTCCGCCATGCGCGCGTGGTCGCCGCCGCGCTGCGCGAGGGGTTCGCGGCGGCGGGGGTGCCGTGGGCCCGCGTGCACCCCGAGCAGCCCCACACCAACGAGTTCCAGGTCTGGCTGCCGTACGAGGTCGACGTCGTCTCCGAGGCCGCGGTCCGACAGGGCGAGCAGACGGCCGCGCTGCTGTTCGCCCGCCCTTGGGACCGTGGCGGGCCGGGGCTGGCCGTCACGGAGATCGAGGTACGGGCCGCCGCGCTGGAGTGGACGGCGGCGGACGTGCGGAGGGCCGTGGCGGACTTCGTGGCGCTGTTGACATCCTCCCCCTCTTAAAAGAGGGGGATTCCAGCCCATTCAGGCTGAGGTTCACGGACGTTCGACCGCTGTGTGGGCGGTGTCGTCCCTCCGGCACCGGCTGTCCGCCGGGGGCGGGGGATCCCGCCCTGTCCTGCCGCGACGTTGATACTGGCGTTGGTGTCAGCGTTGCAGGTGAAGCCGCAGGAGGAACAGACGAACTCGGCTTGGCTCTTGCGCGAGTTCTTGTCGATCCATCCGCAGGCACTGCACCGCAGAGACGTGTACGGGGCGGGGAGTCTTCGACCCGGCCGGGGGCCTTGTGCCCGGTGCGCTGCCGCAGCAGGCCCCAGCCCTGGGCGAGGATCGCCCGGTTCAGTCCGGCCTTGGCCGCGCGGCCGTTCTTGAGGTACTGGCCGGGCTGGTCGGGGTCGGGCTTGGCCTTTGCCCTGGCAGTCATGTTCTTGATGTTCAGCTTCTCGAACCGCACCAGATCGTAGGTGCGGGCGAGCATGGTGCTGGTCTTCTCGCACCAGTCCTTACGCCGGTTCGCCACCCGCGCCTTGAGCCTGGCGGCCTTGGCGTACTCGGCGGTCTTGGCCTTGCCGCCCTTGGGGGCGCGAGCAGCCCGCCGCTGGTGCTTGCGGATCTGCGCCCGCTCGCGGGTGGTGAGCTGGGGACAGTTCAGCTTCCGTCCGTCGCAGAGGGCCGCGGTGACGGTGACACCCCGGTCGATGCCGATCACCTCACCCGTGCCCGGCCCCTCGACCGGGTCGGGGACGACGGCGAACGCGATATGCCACTGCCCGTTGCGGAAGGTGACCCGGAACGTCTTCGCGCCGGGCAGCTTCGCACCTTGCCCTTTGCACTGAGGCGAAAGCGGACCCAGCCGCAACCGGGCACCCTGACCTGAGCCCACCGCCGGTTGAGCCTGTGCACGACCACCGACCGGCCCATCACCTGCCTGCCGGTCTTCGCGTTCAGCTTCGGCGACCCGTCCGCCTGGTACTCCGGTACACGGTCGGTACCGATGCCCCGGAAGCCCTCGTGCCGGAACTTCTTGCGCCAGGTCGGCTCACCGAACCTGGACCTGAAGCGGGCGCTCCTGGCCCGGGCGAAGTCCTTCAACGCCTGCTGCTGCACATCCGCGTTCCCCGAACCCAGCCACTCGCTCTCCCGCCGGGCCTCGGTGAGCTGACGGCACTGCTCCGCGAAACCGGGCGCGCTCCTACGCCACCGACGCCAGTGCGCGTGCTGCTCGACAGCGAGATTCCACACGTACCGGGCGTGCGCGCAGTGCGTGAGCATCCGCTCGGCCTGCGCGCGCGACGGATACATCCGGAAACGTGACATGCCACGAACCTAGACACCCCGTTCCCCTCCCGCGCACGACTTCGATCAACATCACCCGCCCGAGTGACCGGCCCCCTCTTGCCTTCCAGGACACCCCCGCCCACCGGGCCCTCAACCTGCCGGCACCACGAACGGCTCCAGGCCGGCCTCACCACCGTCTCTCCCGAGACGCCCAATCGCCCTGACAGCGAGTCGGCTTTCCCCTGCCGCTACGCGGGAACGGGCATCCACCCCCAGCCCTGAAGGACCGGGCACCCCGCCCGGCAAGCAAGGTGGTGGATCACCCCTGTCCTCCCGCCCGCACCAACCCCGTCTCGTACGCCAGGACGACCACCTGGACGCGGTCGCGGAGGCCCAGCTTGGTGAGGATGCGGCCGACGTGGGTCTTGACCGTGGCCTCGGAGAGGACGAGGCGGGCGGCGATCTCGCCGTTGGAGAGGCCCTGGGCGACCAGCATCATGACCTCGCGTTCACGTTCGGTGAGCCGCTCCAGCTCCTTGTGCTGGGGTTGCGTTCCGGTGCTCGGGAGCATCGGGGCGAACCGGTCGAGCAGGCGCCGTGTGGTGGAGGGCGCGACCACGGCGTCGCCGCTGTGCACGGCACGGATCGCGGCCAGCAGCTCGCCGGGCGGCACATCCTTGAGCATGAAGCCGGAGGCGCCCGCCTTCAGCCCGGAGAAGGCGTACTCGTCGAGGTCGAAGGTGGTCAGGATGAGCACCTTCGGCGGGTTCGGGTCGGCGCAGATGCGGCGGGTGGCCTCGACGCCGTCCAGCTTCGGCATCCGGACGTCCATGAGGACCACGTCCACGTCGGTCGCCCGTACGACCTGCAGGGCCTCGACGCCGTCGCCCGCCTCCGCGACGACCTCCATGTCCGGCTGGGCCGCCAGCACCATCCGGAACCCGGTGCGCAGCAGCACCTGGTCGTCGACGAGCATTACGCGGATCGCCATCGGGTCCTCTTCCGTGTCTACAGCAGGTCTACAGCAGGTCCACAAGTGCCAGTGAGTGGCATGACCGTGTCAGTGTGCGGGCTTCAGGGGCAGCAGCGCGCTGATCCGGAAGCCGCCGCCGGGGCGGGGGCCCGCGTCCAGCGTGCCGCCGACCATACCGACGCGCTCACGCATGCCGATGAGACCGTGCCCCTGGCCGTCGGCGCCGCCCTCCTCGTACAGCTCGTGGGGCGCCCCCTTGCCGTCGTCCTCGACGAGCAGTCCGAGGCCGTCGTCGAAGTAGACCAGCCGGACGCTCGCACCGGTGTTCGGGCCGCCGTGCTTGCGGGTGTTGGTGAGGGCCTCCTGGACGATGCGGTACGCCGTCAGCTCCACGCCGCTGGGCAGCGGGCGCGGGGTGCCCTCGATCTTGAAGTCGACGGGCAGGCCGGCCACCCGGCACTGCTCGACGAGGTCGTCGATCTGCTCGACATCGGGCTGGGGGACGTACTCGCCGACCTCCTTGTGCTCACCGGTGCGCAGCACGCCGAGCAGGCGGCGCATCTCGGCGAGGGCCTGCCGGCCGGTGGAGGAGATGGTCTCCAGAGCCTTCCTCGCCTGGTCGGGGGCGGCGTCGAGGACGTACGCGGCGCCGTCGGCCTGGACGACCATGACGGAGACGTTGTGCGCGACGACGTCGTGCAGTTCCCGGGCGATCCGGGCGCGCTCGGCGGCGACCGCGACCTTGGCCTGGGCCTCGCGCTCCTTCTCCAGCCGGGCGGCGCGCTCCTCCAGCTGCGCGAAGTACGCGCGGCGGGTGCGCAGGGAGTCGCCGAGCACCCAGGCCAGGGCGAACGGCACGGTCAGGACCACCGCGAGCACCGCGTTACCCAGCGTGCTCGTCTGCTGCTCGGTCCAGCGCAGCTGCGCCAGCGATGCCGCGCAGAGGCCGCCGCCCAGGGCGAACCAGGAGGCCCAGCGGGCACCGTTCGCCGCGACCGTGTAGATGACCACGAGCATCGCGAAGTCGGCCGGGATTCTCGGCACGTCGAGGATCAGCTGCGCGAAGCCCGCCGCGGCGGCCAGCATCAGCATCTTCTCGGGCATGCGGCGCCGCAGGGCGATCGACAGGCACAGGGCGAGCGAGATCACCGCGAACGCGGTGTCGTTCATGTCGTTCGCATAGTCAGTGGCGATCGCTCCGCTGACCATGGTCGTCCCGAGCAGGACGACGGCCCAGAAGCTGTCGACCCATGTCGGGTGTCGGCGGAAGAAGTCATAGAGGCGCTGCACGTGACCCAGCGTAGGGATGCGCGCGGTGTGCCGGGGTCAACCGGAGGGTCGATCCGTGACCGGGCCACGTACTCCCCAAGGTGGAGGTCGTGTTACCCGTTCCGCTTAGCCTGACGTGATGATGGATCGCCCAACAGCTCGGGAGGGCCTCTCGTCGTGCGGCTGCGGGTCGTCCGCGGCCGGCCGCGCCCACGGGGCGGAGCCCTCTGGGTCACAGTCCCGCGCGCCCGGTGAGGCTCAGCCCTGGCGTTGCTGGCGCGCGGCGGCCCATGAGGCCCTGTACGGGCCCGGCGGCTTCTACCTGCGGCCGGAGGGGCCCGCAGGGCATTTCCGGACCTCCGTGCACGCGTCCTCGCTCTTCGCCTCGGCCGTGGCGCGGTTGCTGTGCCGGGTGGACGAGGCGTTGGGACGGCCGGACGGGCTGGGGTTCGTGGACATGGCCGCCGGGCGGGGCGAACTGGTGAGCGGGGTGCTGGCCGCGCTCCCCTCCGGTGTGGCGAAGCGCACGCGCGCGTACGCCGTCGAACTCGCCGACCGGCCCGTCGGCCTCGACGACCGCGTCGAGTGGCTCGCGGCCCCGCCGGAGGGGATCACCGGGCTGCTGTTCGCCAACGAGTGGCTGGACAACGTGCCCGTGGAGGTCGTCGAGGTGGACGCGGCGGGCGCAGCGCGGCTGGTGCTCGTACGGGAGGACGGGAGCGAGCTGCTCGGGGAGCCCGTCGGCGGGGAGGACGCCCGGTGGCTGGACCGGTGGTGGCCGCTGGACCCTCAGGAGGGGCTGCGGGCCGAGATCGGGCTGCCCCGGGACCACGCGTGGGCCGCCGCCGTGGCGGGCGTCGACCGGGGGCTCGCCGTCGCCGTCGACTACGCGCACCTCGCGGGGTCACGGCCGCCGTTCGGGACGCTCACGGGGTTCCGGGAGGGGCGGGAGACGAGGCCGGTGCCGGACGGGTCGTGCGACATCACCGCGCATGTGGCGCTGGACGCGTGCGCTCTGCCGGGGGCGCGGCCGCTCACCCAGCGGGACGCCCTGCGCGCCCTGGGGGTCTCCGGTGGCCGTCCCCCGCTGTCCCTGGCGGCCGACGACCCGGCGGCGTACGTACGGGCCCTCGCGGGCGCGGGCGAGGCCGCCGAGCTGACCGCGCCGGGCGGGCTGGGCGACTTCGGGTGGCTGGTCCAGCCGGTCGGCGTCCCGGACCCCTTCGACGCCCCGGACCCGCTCGGCGTCCCGGACCCGCTCGGCGACGGCGGCTGACACCGCCGGGCGGCGGTCCCTACTTGTCGATGTCCCCCACCACGAAGAAGAGCGACCCCAGGATCGCCACCATGTCGGCCACCAGGGTTCCCGGCAGCAGTTCGGTGAGGGCCTGGATGTTGTTGTACGAGGCGGAGCGGAGCTTCAGGCGGTACGGGGTCTTCTCGCCCTTGCTGACGAGGTAGTAGCCGTTAATGCCGAGGGGGTTCTCGGTCCAGGCGTAGGTGTGGCCCTCGGGGGCCTTGAGGACCTTGGGGAGGCGCTGGTTGATCGGGCCGGGCGGGAGGTCGGCGAGGCGGTCGAGGCAGGCGTCGGCGAGGGCGAGGGCGTTGTGGGTCTGCTCCAGCAGGCACTCGAAGCGGGCGAGGCAGTCGCCCTCGTCACGGGTGACGACCTTCAGGACGTCCTGGAGGTCGCCGTACGCGAGGTACGGCTCGTCGCGCCGCAGGTCGAAGTCGACGCCCGAGGCGCGGGCGATCGGGCCGCTGACGCCGTACGCGTGCACGGCCTCCGGGGAGAGGACGCCCACGTCCCGGGTGCGGCCCCGGAAGATCTCGTTGCCGAGGACCAGGTCGTCGAAGACGCCCATGCGGGAGCGGACGTCCGCGACCGCTGTCCGCGCGCGTGAGGTCCAGCCCGCCGGGAGGTCCTCCTTGAGGCCTCCGACACGGTTGAACATGTAGTGCATGCGCCCGCCAAAGATCTCCTCCATGACGTTCTGGAGCTCCTCGCGCTCCCGGAAGGCATAGAAGACCGGGGTGATGCCGCCCAGCTCCAGCGGGTACGAGCCGAGGAACATCAGGTGGTTCAGGACCCGGTTCAGCTCGGCGAGGAGCGTGCGCATCCAGACCGCGCGCTCGGGGACCTCCATGCCGAGCATGCGTTCGACGCCGAGGACGACGCCGAGCTCGTTGGAGAAGGCGGAGAGCCAGTCGTGGCGGTTGGCGAGCATGATGATCTGGCGGTAGTCGCGCGCCTCGAAGAGCTTCTCCGCGCCCCGGTGCATATAGCCGATGACCGGTTCGGCGTGCCGGATGCGCTCTCCGTCGAGGACGAGCCGCAGCCGCAGCACACCGTGGGTGGACGGATGCTGCGGGCCGATGTTGAGCACCATGTCCGTGCTCTCGGCGGCACCGCCGATACCGACCGTCGTCTCTCGGGTCTCCGTCGGGGGAGTCATGAACACAGTCTGTCGTACGTACGCTGGCGGGATGGAGACGGGGACCTTGGAGGACGGCGCCGAGCGCGCGGAGGGTGAACCGGTCTGGACGGGACTGCCGCCCGGACTGTTGCGGATGAGGCGGCTGCTGCTGGTGGTGTGGCTGGGGCCGATCACCGTCGGTACGGCCGTGCTGCTGGGCCGGCTGGCGGGCCCGGCCTGGGCGGCGTTCGCGCTGCTGCCGCTGGGCCTGCTGCTGTGGGGCTGGCCGATGCTGGGCCGCAACTGGCGGTCCTGGCGGTATGCCGAACGGGCGGACGACCTGCTGATCAGCCGGGGTGTGCTCTGGCGCGAGGAGACCGTGGTGCCGTACGGGCGCATGCAGCTGGTCGAGGTGACGTCCGGGCCCGTGGAGCGCCACTTCAACCTGGCGAGCGTGCAGCTCCACACGGCCGCGGCCGCCACGGACGCGCGCATCCCCGGCCTCGCCCCGGCCGAGGCCGAACGCCTCCGCGACCACCTCACCCAACTGGGCGAGGCCCGATCGGCGGGGCTGTGACGGTGCCGGCCCAGGACGCGGACGACGCGGTACGGGCGGAGCGGGGGGAGCGAGGGGAGCGGGGGGAGCGGGGGGAGCGGCCGGAGGATGGTGCCGAGCGCGAGCCGGGTCCCGCGGCGGTGAACGGGCCGGGCGAAGCGCCCGAGGCCGGGGACAGGCCTCGCGACGCGGTGGAGGCAGGGGCCGGGGACGTCGGCAGGGCGGGCGGGAAGCCGGTCGTCGAGCAGCGGCTGCATCCGGTGACGCCGTTGCGGCGGGCGTGGGCGCCGGTGGCGGTGCTGATCGGGTGGGCCGTGCACGATCCGGACGGGGCGCAGCGCAACCTGATGCGGCTCGACACGACGACCCTGCTGATCGCGGTCGCGGTGTTCATCCCGGCCGCCGCCCTGTACGGCTTCCTGACCTGGTGGTTCACCCACTTCGCGGTGACCGACAGCGAACTGCGCATCCGTACCGGGCTGTTGTTCCGCCGCACCGCCCACATCCGCCTCGAACGCATTCAGGCCATCGACGTCACCCGCCCGCTGCTGGCCCGGATCGCGGGCGTCGCCAAACTCAAACTCGACGTCGTCGGCACCGACAAGAAGGACGAGCTGGCGTACCTCGGCGAGGCGCACGCCGGTGCCCTGCGGGCCGAACTCCTCGCCCGCGCCGCCGGTTTCGCGCCGGAGACCGCGCACGAGGTCGGCGAGGCGCCCGTACGGGAACTGCTGAAGGTCCCGGCGGGGGCGCTGGCCATGTCCCTCGTCCTGACCGGCGCCACCTGGGTGTCCCTGGTGGGCGCGGTCGTCGTGCCGTCCGTGCTGTGGTTCGCCACGGAGAGCGTGTGGACCGTCCTCGCGACCGCGCTGCCGCTGCTCGGCGCGGCCGGGGCGAGCAGTGTGGGGCGGTTCGTCGGAGAGTACGACTGGACGGTCGGAGACTCCCCCGACGGGCTCCGCATCGACCACGGGCTCCTCGACCGGGCCCACGAGACGGTCCCGCCCGGCCGCGTGCAGACCGTACGCATCGTCGAACCGCTGCTGTGGCGGCGCCGCGGGTGGGTCCGGGTGGAGCTGGACGTGGCCGGCTCCACGAACTCCGTCCTCGTGCCGGTCGCACCGCGCGAGGTGGCCGAGGCCGTGATAGCGCGGGTGCTGCCGGGGGTGAACGTGCCGGACGCGGCGGCGCTCGTACGGCCGCCCGGCCGGGCGCGGTGGTGCCTGCCGTTGTGGTGGCGGGGGTACGGGCTGGCCGTGAGCGACACGGTGTTCGCAGCGCGGCACGGGCTGCTGCGGCGCCGGCTCGACCTCGTGCCGCATGCGAAGGTGCAGAGCGTACGGCTGTCGCAGGGACCCTGGGAGCGGTACAAGGGGCTCGCCGACGTCCACGTCGACACCGGTGCCAACAAGACCGTCACCGCGCGGTTGCGGGACGCGGGTGAGGCGGCGGAGCTGTTGCGGGCGCAGGCGGAACGGTCGCGGACCGGGCGGCGGGAGGCTCTGCCGGATCGGTGGATGAGTTAGGCGCTTCTGATGGCTCTTGGTCGGAGAACATCCGGCCGATCGGCGCCGCGCGAGGCGACTCGTGAGGCCCCGGCTGCCTCACCGGACTCGTCCGTAACCGCTCACGAACGGCTTCAAGAGCCGTCAGAAACGGCCTGGCGCCGGGGCGGCGGGCGCGGGCGACGGTCGGTGCGTGGGGCGCCCCGTGGCTCCGGCTGGGCGGGGGTGGGCATACGCGCACCGGCGCTTGCCGGGTGCCGGCGCGCCCCCTCCCCCACTCTCGGCCTCGCTCGAGCGGGAGGTGCCCCCAGCGCCCCAGCGCCCCAGCGCCCCAGCGCCCCAGCGCCCCAGCGGCACGATGGCCCGCGGCCAGGTACAGGTGGCGGTGGGCGGTGGGCGGTGGGCGGTGGGCCAGGGCGCCCCGGCGGCTAGGACGCTGCCGTGCGCAGGCCCTGTACGTCGATCTGTTCTGTTTCGTCGTGGGCCGTGAGGTCGATGACCTGGCCGACGCCACGGGTCGCCTCGTCGGCGAGCTTGAACCGGGCCTCGGACTCGGCCTTGTGGAGCGCGAGGGCCTCCTGGCCGACCACGTCGGCGAGGTCCTCGTTCTGTACCGCCTCCAGGGCGTCCGCACCGTTCTGCGTACCGAAGAAGTCGAACCCGCCCTCGACGGCCGCCCGCCGCTGCGGCGCGGCCGGAACAACGGCCACGGCGGTGGGCACCGTGAAGTGACCGGCCGGCGGAAGCGCGGGCAGCACCGGCGGAGCGGCCGGCTCCGCCTGCTGCCCGTGCCCGACACGCCCCGACGGCTCCACCCGCGTCAGCTCACCCACACCCGTCGACAGCGCCGGAGCGGAAACCGCGGGTACGGGCGTGGCGGCCGCGCGCTCATGCCCACGGACCGCCACGGACTTCCCCGCGGCCCCGTCCTCCTCGGAGGTGAGCACCGGAACCGGCTCCTCCACCGCCTGGGCGGAACGTCCCTGCCGAGTGCCCCCATCGGTCGGCCCGTCCGGGTCACCCTTGGGAGAAGGGCCCTTGGGAGAAGGCCCCTTGGGGGAACCCTCCTTCGGCGCCTGCCCCTTGGGGGAACCCTCCTTCGGCGCCTGCCCCTTGGCGGGCTCGGCCGGGGCGGACTCGTCGACCGTCGCGTCGACCGACTCCTCGGTCTGTACGTCGGCGGAGTCGGCAACGGCGTGGTCGGCGGACTCGCCCCTGACCTCGGAGGCGTTCCCCTCTTCGGTACCGGGGCCTTCGGAATCGACGCCGGCGTCCGCGGTGGCATCGGCCTCCGCGCCGACACCGGCCTCCGCAGCGTCGCCACGAGTGTCCGCCTCGGCACCGGCCTCGGGCTCGGGCTCGGCCTCGGGCTCGGACGTGAACCCAGGCGCGGTGGCGGACACGGTCTCCGTCTCGGATCCAGCCTCGGACTCGCCCGCAGTCACGGACCCGCCGTCGGCCTCGGACACAGCCTCGTCCTCAACCGCAGCCGCAGCCGCGGCCCCATCCTCAGCCACAGCCTCGATCTCGGTTTCGATCCCGGTCTCGACCACCACGTCGGCACCGGCCCCGGCCGCACCCTCGCTCGCGGCCCCGATCCCGGCCTGGGCCTCGGCCCCCGCCTCGACCCCGGTCCCGACCCCGGCTTCCGTCTCGGACTCGGCGTCGGCCTCGGCCCCGCCCGGACCCTGCACCGAGCCCCGCTGGGTGATGATCCGGTCCAACGCCGAGTTCGCGCGCAGGAAGAGCGCGGAACCGGACGATGAGAACACCGCGGGGCCCGACTTCTTCGCCCCAGAGCCGTCCCCGTCCGCGTCGGCCTCCGCGTCGGCGCCGTCGTCGACACCACTCTCGGCAGCGGCATCCGCACCCGCTTCGGCCGAGGAGGCCACAGCCCTGCCCTTCGGTGCCTGAGCCGACTTGGCCGCCTTCGCCGCGGCCTTGGAGGCCGTCTCCCAAGAAGCCCAGGGCGCCCCCGCCGCCGGAACCCCCTGCGGCGGCACCGGCGAAGCCTGAACCGCCGTGGTGGCCTCGTCGCCCTCGCTCGCGTCCTCGCCCGCACCGGCCGCCGACAGCTCCGGCGCCTCCTCCGGAGCGATCGCCTCGATCTCCAGCAGGCGGCGGCCCTCAAGGGCGCTGGCCCGCTCGGTCTCGGCGGTGGCGTAGCGGCGCAGCAGCGCGGCGTGCTCGTTGCGGAGGTTGGCGAGTTCGGTGCGCTTGGCGCGAAGTTTGTGCTCCAGCTTGGTGCGCAGCTCGCGCGACTCGTCGAGGTCGGTCTCCAGTTCGGCGGCCTTCTCCTCGTGACGCCACTCGTCGCTCGCCCGCGCGCGCGTGAGGTCGGCGACGCGCTTGCCCGCCTCGACGTCCCAGCGGCGCATGACAGCCGCGCCCACGGCCGCGGTCGCCGCCGCGACGGCAGCGGTGACCCGGAGCACCGACGGCTCGGAGAACACCCAGGGCCCGAGGGCGCAGACGAGCGAAACGCCTGCGATCGCCGTGGGGGGCAGCAGCCTGTGCAGAGGAGGTGAATGGCGGTGACGTCCACGTGGCATGGCCAGAAACTTACCGCGCGTAGGCGAATGATGGAGCCCCGGGCCGTAAAAACTCAGCCGTCCCTCTCACCTCTCACAAGCCTTCACAAGCTCCCTCACCGCCGGTGCGCCAATGCGCTCACCGGCGACTCCTCTACTGGATCAACGCGAGGGAATCCAGATACGCCTTGGCCACATCTGCCTCATTCCCCCGGGCGGGGAATTCCGCGGAATGCCGACCCGCGCCGACTCCCGCCGCCATGCACCTCAGCGACCGCCCCGAGCCACCCTTCAGCGGCCGCCCCGAGCCACCTCGGCAGCCGCCCCGAGCCGCCCCTCAGCGGTCGCTCAACCGCCCGCTGATCCACTGCAGGGTCGCCGGGATCTCCCGCCGCCACGTGTTGAAGTTGTGCCCGCCACTGTCGAGGATGATCGACGAGATCCGCGTCGGCTGCTTCTCCTTCACCTGCTCGATGAACTCCAGCGTGGCCTTGTAGTTGGTCTCTCCCTGTTTGCTGCTGGTGACCAGCAGAGAGGTGTCCGGCGCCGGACGGTGCTTCAGAAACCAGAAGAGGTCCGCCTCGTTCCGCAGCGTCTTGTTCCCCTGGAAGAGATCACCGGTAGTCGCGTCGACCGGCGCCTTGTAGTACGGCGAGAGGCCCGCCCCCGCGGCATACACCCGAGGGTGGTGCATGGCGAGTTTCAGTGCGCAGTAGCCGCCGGTCGAGTCGCCGATGATCCCCCAACTCCCGGGCTTCTTCCCGACCCTGTAGTGGTGGCCGACCGCGTCCGGCAGGTCCTCGGCGAAGAACGACTCGGTCCGGGGTCCGCCCGGGACGTCCACGCACTCGGTGTCGCGCGGCGGCGCCACGGTGGGCCGCAGCATGACCAGGATCATCGGCTGCGCCTTGCCGTCGCGGGCCAGCCTGTGGGCCGTCTGCGGAAAGTGGAGGCCCTTGACGAGCGCCTCGGCGGTGCCCGGGTAGCCGGTGAGGACGACGGCGGCGGGGAAGGTCCGGGTGCGGTACTCGGGCCGGAAGTACTCCGGCGGCAGATACACGTACGCCGGACTCGCGATCCGGGTCGTACGGCCGACGATCTCGACCTTCTGGATCTGGCCGCCGACCTGGGGGCGGGCGCCCCCGGACACGTTCACCTGCTGGGTGTCGACGACCCGCAACGGCCCGCCGGTGTCGGCGCCGTCGTGGTCGACGACCACACCCTGGCCGTTCTCCCGGCCGAAGAGGTCGGCCCAGCTGGCGTAGAACCCGAAGGCCTGGTTCGCGACGAGGCCGACCGAGGCGAAGAGGGCGACCTGCGTGGCCAGCAGTACGGCGATCCGGCCGCCGACCGCCCGCCAGCCACGGCGTGCCAGCCGCGGCCACAGCCACACCGTGCCGACGAACAGCAGCACGGCGGACAGAACCGCCAGCACCAGCACCTTGTTGCTCGTAAGACCCATCGGGTTGTCCCCCGCCGCCCTTTCTTTGCTTGTCTTTCCTTGTCCTTTGGTTCAGCTTTCCGGTGGAGAGTGAACCTCCCTCGCCAAGGCACCGTCCTAGAGGGCGCAATGTCGCCGGATGCCGGAAAAGGCACCGGATCCAAGCTCACTCGCGGAACAACGGGATGCGATGTCTGTCAGGACAGATGGTGAAATGTCGGGCGGGGTTCCGGTCCGGTCGGACCGACTCCCGACGAGCGCCGTCGGGCGCGGATACGGCGCCGTGCGCGGCGCACTGCGCGGGCCGCGCCCCGAGGCCGTGCCCGCCCTGGTCGCCCGGGCCTGCATGCTCGTCGGGCTCGTGGACGTCGCCGCGGGCGTGTTCCCCCGCTTCCGGAACAGCCGTATGCACACGCTGGCCGAGGTGCTCCCGGGCGCACTCGGCCCGTTCGCAGCGGCCCTCTCACTGAGCGCCGGCGTCCTGCTGCTCCTGCTCGCCCACGGCCTGCGTCGGCGAAAACGGCGGGCCTGGCGCGCGGCCGTGATCCTGCTGCCGGCCGGGGCGATCGCCCAGTTCACCTACCGTCACTCGCTCGTCGGTGTCCTCGTCTCGCTCGCACTGCTCATTCCGCTGCTGCGCCACCGCGACGAGTTCCGCGCCCTGCCCGACCCGACCAGCCGTTGGCGGGCGCTCGCCAACTTCGTGCTGATGGGAGCCGGTTCGCTGCTCCTCGGCCTGCTCGTCGTCAGCGCCCATCCCGGGCGTATGGTCGGCGACCCCAGCCTCGCCGACCGGCTCGAACACGTCATCTACGGCCTGTTCGGCTTCGAGGGCCCGGTCGACTACGCCGGCAACACGTCCTGGACGGTGGCCTTCTCGCTCGGCGCCCTCGGTCTGCTGACCGCCATCACCACCGTCTACCTGGCCTTCCGCCCCGAACACCCGGCGGCCCGGCTCACCGACGACGACGAGGAACGGCTGCGCGCCCTGCTGGACAGGCACGGCGGCCGCGACTCCCTCGGCCACTTCGCGCTCCGCCGCGACAAGGCGGTCGTCTTCTCCCCGAGCGGCAAGGCGGCGGTCACCTACCGCGTCGTCTCCGGTGTGATGCTGGCCAGCGGCGACCCGATCGGCGACGTCGAGGCCTGGCCCGGCGCGATCGAGCGCTTCATGGACGAGGCGAAGGCCCACTCCTGGACCCCGGCCGTCATGGGCTGCTCGGAGACGGGCGCCGAGGTATGGACCCGCGAGACCGGCCTCGACGCCCTGGAACTGGGCGACGAGGCGGTGGTGGACGTCGCGGATTTCTCCCTCGCCGGACGCGCGATGCGCAACGTGCGTCAAATGGTGAAGCGCATCGAGCGGCTCGGTTACGAAACCCGGGTCCGGCGCGTCCGTGACCTCGGTGAGGCGGAGCTGGACCGGATCCGGCGCGCCGCCG
The DNA here is from genome assembly GCF_036346855.1 of Streptomyces europaeiscabiei. Classification (NCBI taxonomy): domain Bacteria; kingdom Bacillati; phylum Actinomycetota; class Actinomycetes; order Kitasatosporales; family Streptomycetaceae; genus Streptomyces; species Streptomyces europaeiscabiei. Next base: position 6,083,652 of record NZ_CP107841.1, on the reverse strand, counting down.
AGGACTGGCGCGGCACCGACACCGAGCGCGGTTTCTCCATGGCGCTCGGCCGCGTCGGCGACCCGGCCGACGGGGACTGCCTCATCGCCACCGCCCACAAGGCCGACGAGGCCCCGGGGGCGTACGGCGACCTGAAGGCCGTACTCCACTTCGTGCCCTGGGGCCCCGACGGCGCCTCCCTGGACCTGATGCGCCGCGACCGCGCGGCGGACCCCGGCATGAACGAACTCCTCATCGTCGCGGCCCTCCAAGCTGCCCCCCGCCTGGGCGTCAGGCAGGTCTCCCTGAACTTCGCGATGTTCCGAGCGGCCCTGGCGCGCGGCGAGAAGATCGGCGCGGGACCGGTACTGCGCGCCTGGCGCGGACTGCTGGTCTTCCTCTCCCGCTGGTTCCAGATCGAGTCGCTGTACAAGTTCAACGCGAAGTTCCGCCCGCGGTGGGAGCCGCGCTTCGTCGTCTACGCCACCTCCCGCGACCTGCCCCGCATCGGCCTCGCCGCGATGCAGGCCGAGGGCTTCGTCAACCTCGCCCTGCCCCGCCTCCTGAGGCGCCGCGCCAAGGCCCCGGCGCCGTGCGCCCATCGGGCGGCGGAGCGAAGCATGACCGAACAGGACGTGCGCGCGGCCTAGGAGGCTCATGAAGATCTCGGAGAGCGCCTGCCCGAGCACGCGGCCACCGCCGGGAGCCGGCCCGGGCGAGGCCCCGGCCGCCCTCGCGCCCCGGGGCTCCGGCTCAGGTGATGGCCCGCGGCGCCGGGGGCCTAGGCTTGACGCATGAGCAAGCAGAACCGGCGCGGTCAGGTGGCCGGAATGCCCGTGTGGGATCGTTGCGCGGTCATGGGGGTCGTCAATGTCACCCCGGACTCCTTCTCCGACGGCGGCCGCTGGTTCGACACCACGGCGGCGGTCAAGCACGGCCTGGACATGGTCGGGGAGGGCGCGGACCTGGTGGACGTGGGCGGTGAGTCGACCCGCCCCGGCGCCGCCCGCGTCGACGAGGCGGAGGAGCTCAAGCGCGTCATCCCCGTCGTGCGGGGACTGGCCTCCGAGGGGGTGACCGTCTCCGTGGACACGATGCGCGCCGCCGTCGCCGAGCAGGCCCTCGCCGCCGGTGCCGCCCTCGTCAACGACGTCAGCGGCGGCCTCGCCGACCCCGCGATGATCCCGGTGGTCGCCGACGCGGGTGCCCCCTTCGTGGTGATGCACTGGCGGGGCTTCCTGGAGGGCGGCAACGTCAAGGGCGTCTACGAGGACGTCGTCGCCGAGGTGACGGACGAGCTGCACGCGCGCGTGGAGGCCGTTCTGGAGGGCGGTGTCGCGGCGGACCGCGTCGTCGTCGACCCGGGCCTCGGCTTCTCCAAGGACGCCGAGCACGACCTCACCCTCCTCGCCCACCTCGACCGGCTGCACGGCCTCGGCCACCCCCTGCTGGTCGCCGCCTCCCGCAAGCGGTTCCTCGGCCGGGTCCTGGCGGGGCCGGAGGGCGCCCCGCCGCCCGCACGCGAACGGGACGCCGCGACGGCCGCCGTGTCGGCCCTCGCCGCCCAGCAGGGCGCCTGGGCGGTCCGGGTGCACGAGGTCCGCGCCACCGCCGACGCGGTCCGCGTGGCCCGCGCCATCGAAGGGGCCCGTGAGCGGTGAGCGCTCCCCACACCGACGTCGAACAGGTCGAACTCGCCAACCGGGCCTTCTACGAGGCGATGGAACAGGGCGACTTCGAGACACTCTCCTCACTCTGGCTGACCCCGGCCGACGTGGGCGTGGACGAGGAGTACCACGACCCCGCCGAGACGGGTGTGATCTCCTGCGTGCACCCGGGCTGGCCGGTCCTCACCGGCCGCGGTGAGGTGCTGCGGTCGTACGCGCTGATCATGGCGAACACGGAGTACATCCAGTTCTTCCTCACCGACATACATGTGTCGGTCACCGGTGACACCGCGCTCGTCACCTGCACCGAGAACATCCTCAGCGGCGGCCCGGCGCCGGACGGCGGTGACGGGCTGGGGCCGCTCGTGGGGCAGCTGGTGGTCGCCACGAATGTGTTCCGTCGCACATCCGACGGCTGGAAGCTCTGGTCGCACCACGGCTCCCCGGTGCTGACCGAATCCGATGACGACGAGGCCGACGACTCACCCTCCTGAGTGGGTGGGCGGCCCGCAAGGGCCAAGGGGTGATTGGGAACACGGGACCGCGGGTATGCGCGGCTTCCGACCCGTGAGCCGCCGTGTTCCCTGAGGGAAGCGCTCGATGAACCCTGCCCGTACAGGGGGTGGACCCGAGCCTCCGTGAGTGAGCGCTGTCAGTGCTCGCAGGTAGATTCGAAGGTGGCCGGTGTGCCGACCGCACACGGATGCATCGGCCGTTCCCGACGACTGCAGGAGTGATTCGCGTGGATCGTGTCGCGCTGCGCGGCCTCAGGGCCCGTGGACACCACGGGGTGTTCCCGCACGAGCGCGAGGAGGGCCAGACCTTCGTCGTGGACCTCACGCTCGGTCTGGACACCCGGCCGGCGGCGGCCGACGACGACCTGACGAAGACCGTCCACTACGGGATCGTGGCGGAGGAGGTCGTCGCCATCGTCGAGGGCGAGCCGGTGAACCTCATCGAGACGCTCGCCGAGCGCATCGCCCAGGCGTGCCTGAAGCACGACGGGGTCCAGGAGGTCGAGGTCGCCGTCCACAAGCCGAACGCGCCGATCACGGTCCCCTTCGACGACGTGACCGTCACCATCACCCGGAGCCGAGTATGACCGCGTTCTTCACCGAGGGTCAGAGCGACCCGACCGTACAGCCGGTGCCCGCCTCCGTCGTGCAGAAGGTGGACGAGGCCGACACCACCCTGCACAACCCCCGCCGGGCCGTGCTCTCCCTCGGCTCGAACCTGGGCAACAGGCTGGAGAACCTCCAGGGCGCCGTCGACGCGCTGGAGGACACCCCGGGCGTCCGCGTCAAGGCCGTGTCGCCGGTGTACGAGACGGAGCCGTGGGGTGTGGCACCGGGCAGCCAGCCCTCGTACTTCAACGCGGTCGTCGTCCTGAAGACCACCCTGCCGCCCTCCTCGCTGCTGGAGCGGGCCCAGGCCGTCGAGGAGGCCTTCCACCGGGTGCGGGACGAGCGCTGGGGGCCGCGCACCCTGGACGTCGACATCGTGGCGTACGCGGACGTGGTCTCCGACGACCCGGCGCTGATCCTGCCGCACCCGCGCGCGCACGAGCGGGCCTTCGTCCTCGCCCCCTGGCACGACGTCGAGCCGGAGGCCCGGCTCGACGGCCGCGGCCCGGTCGCCCTGCTCCTCGACGGCATCACCCATGAAGGTGTGTCGCCCCGCGCCGACCTGGAACTCCACCTGCCCGAGTAGTCGTTAAGGTCTACCGGGTCGGGATCATCCCCCGACACCGTCTGGATCACCGGCCGGGCCGACCACCCGGCGCCGTGGATCCCGGCTTCCGTGGACCATCGGGCTCGTCGAAGGGGCATCGTGAAAGAGCTGCGCATCAGGACGCTGGCCGCGGTGTTCGTCGTGGCCGGGGTGCTGTCCTGGGCAGGGGCCCGCCTGTGGAACTCGGTGGGCACGCTGCCGAGCGTCCCGCTGGCGGCCCCCATCGTGCTCGCCCTGATCGCCGCCGTCCTGACGGCCACCGCGCTGTCCCTCCGCAACCGGCTCAAGGCCCAGCGGGAGCGCCGACCCGACGCCAAAGGCGTCGAGCCCCTGATGGCGGCCCGCGCGGTCGTCTTCGGCCAGGCCAGCGCTCTCGTCGCCGCCCTCGTCGCCGGCATGTACGGCGGCGTCGGCGTCTTCCTCCTGGAGTCCCTGGACATCCCTGCCCGCCGGGACCAGGCCATCTACGCCGGGTTCTCCGTCCTCGCGGGCCTCGCCGTCATAGTGGCCGCCTTCTTCCTGGAGCGCGTCTGCAAGCTCCCGGAGGACGACGACACCAACGGCGGGGCCGCGCGGGCGACGTAGGGGGCACCCTGGCTGCCCGCCGGCTGACCGTCGACGAGGCTCCCGCAACCGGCGCAGGCGCCTCTGGGCTGATCGAGGACCGTCTCGGGCAGCACCGACGATCGGGTCAGCGCGCCAGTATCAGGCTCATCGCCTCGGCACGGGTCGTGGCGTCCCGCAGCTGGCCCCGCACCGCCGACGTCGTGGTCTTGGCACCCGGCTTACGGATACCGCGCACCGACATGCACATGTGCTCGGCCTCGATGACGACGATGGCACCCCGCGCTTCGAGAATCCTCATCAGGGAGTCCGCGATCTGCGTGGTGAGTCGTTCCTGCACCTGCGGGCGACGAGCGAACACCTCGACCAGCCGGGCCAGCTTCGACAGACCGGTGATCTTCCCGGACTCGGCCGGGATGTAGCCGACGTGCGCCACGCCGTGGAACGGCAGAAGATGATGTTCACACAGACTCACGATCGAAATGTCCTTCACCAGGATCATCTCGTCGTGCCCCAGATCGAACGTCGTCGTCAGGACGTCCTCGGGCTCCTGCCTGAGGCCCGCCAGAAGCTCCCTGTACGCCCGCGCCACCCGCGCCGGCGTCTCCTTGAGCCCTTCCCGGTCGGGGTCCTCGCCGACCGCGATCAGCAGCTCCCGTACGGCGTCCTCGGCGCGCTTCTCGTCGAACTCGCCGATGGTGCCCTCACCATCCAGCGTCACGGGGTCGGTCATGTGGTGCCTCGCTCCTGAGCCTGTGACGCGCACGGACTACGCGTCTCATCTTTCGGCCATGTTCCGGTCATACGAAAATGCCGTGCCCCCAGGCTAGAACCAGGGGGGCACGGCATCCATTCCGGGCCTGATGAGCCGGCCGGGTCCGGGAGCCGGGGCTCCCGGTGGCCGGTTCTCACCGGATTCGGCGTCAGCTCTCCTGACTCTCCTCCGGGGTGGCGTCGACGGGCGCCTTGGTGGTGATCGCCGGCGTCGCGCCGTTGGTGCCGTTCGTCAGTGCCAACTCCCGGGGGGAGAGCACCGGCGGACGGGTGGAGGGGGTACGGCGGGAGGAGCCGGTCCAGGCGGGCCGGGCCGGGCGCTTGACGATGGAGGCGAAGATCTCGGCGATCTGCTCCTTGCCCAGCGTCTCCTTCTCCAGCAGCTGAAGCACCAGGTTGTCGAGGATGTCGCGGTTCTCGACCAGGATCTCCCAGGCCTCGTTATGCGCGTTCTCGATGAGCTTCTTGACTTCCTCGTCCACGAGCGCGGCGACCTCTTCCGAGTAGTCGCGCTGGTGACCCATCTCACGTCCGAGGAACGGCTCCGAGTTGTCGCCGCCGAACTTGATGGCGCCGAGACGCTCGGTCATCCCGTACTGGGTGACCATCGCACGGGCCAGGCTGGTGGCCTTCTCGATGTCGTTCGAGGCACCGGTGGTCGGGTCGTGGAAGACCAGCTCCTCGGCGGCGCGCCCACCCATCATGTAGCCGAGCTGGTCGAGCATCTCGTTACGGGTGGTCGAGTACTTGTCCTCGTCCGGCAGGACCATCGTGTAACCGAGGGCGCGGCCCCGGGACAGGATGGTGATCTTGTGGACCGGGTCGGAGTTCGGCGAGGCCGCCGCGACCAGGGCGTGACCGCCCTCGTGGTACGCGGTGATCTTCTTCTCCTTGTCCGACATGATCCGGGTCCGCTTCTGCGGGCCCGCGATCACGCGGTCGATCGCCTCGTCCAGCATGTGGTTGTCGATCAGCTTCCGGTCGCTGCGGGCCGTCAGGAGCGCGGCCTCGTTCAGGACGTTGGACAGATCGGCACCCGTCATGCCGGGGGTGCGGCGGGCGACGGCCCCGAGGTCGACGTCGGGCGCGACCGGCTTGCCCTTCTGGTGGACCTTGAGGATCTCCAGACGGCCCTGCATGTCCGGGCGGTCGACGGCGATCTGGCGGTCGAAGCGGCCCGGGCGCAGCAGCGCCGGGTCGAGGATGTCCGGGCGGTTCGTCGCGGCGATGAGGATCACGCCGCCCTTGACGTCGAAGCCGTCCATCTCGACGAGCAGCTGGTTCAGCGTCTGCTCGCGCTCGTCGTGACCACCGCCGAGGCCGGCGCCGCGGTGGCGGCCGACCGCGTCGATCTCGTCGACGAAGACGATCGCCGGGGCGTTCGCCTTGGCCTGCTCGAAGAGGTCACGGACCCGGGAGGCACCGACACCGACGAACATCTCGACGAAGTCGGAACCGGAGATCGAGTAGAAGGGGACGCCCGCCTCGCCGGCGACGGCGCGCGCCAGCAGCGTCTTGCCCGTACCGGGCGGGCCGTAGAGCAGCACACCCTTGGGGATCTTGGCGCCGACGGCCTGGAACTTGGCGGGCTCCTGCAGGAACTCCTTGATCTCGTGGAGTTCCTCGACGGCCTCGTCCGCGCCGGCGACGTCCGAGAACGTCGTCTTCGGAGTGTCCTTGGTGATGAGCTTGGCCTTGGACTTCCCGAAGTTCATGACCCGGGAGCCGCCACCCTGCATCTGGTTCATCAGGAACAGGAAGACGACCACGATGAGGACGAAGGGGAGCAGGGACAGCAGGATGCCGACGAAAGCGTTCTGCTTGGTCGGGGAGACCGTGTAGCCGTCGGGGATCTGCTTGTTCTGGAACTTGTCCTGCAGGGTGTTGGCGAGGGTGACGCCCTGGTCGCCGATATAGCTCGCCTGGATCTTCGAGCTTCCCTCGATCTTCTGGCCGTCCTTGAGCTGAACCTTGAGGAGCTGCTCTTCGCCGGTGGTCAGTTTGGCTTCTTTGACCTTGTTGTCATTGATCGCCTGGACCACCTGGCCGGTGTCCACCGTCTTGTAGCCGCCGGACGAGCCGACGACCTGCATCAACACGACCACGGCAAGGACGGCCAGTACGATCCACATGACTGGCCCACGGAAGTATCGCTTCACGTCCATCCATACGGAGCGGTGCCGCCCCGTCCCTCCTGCCATAGTGAGTTTGATAAAAGACTGTTCTTCGGACGGTACCCCAGCATTGTCACCCGAAGTCGCAGGGGACTGTCGGCAATCCCGTCCTCGCATGCTCCAACGGCGCGAAACCCGCTGGGGTTCCCGAGCGTCTTACGGGGGTTGTTCAGCCGCCGTAGACGTGGGGCGCGAGCGTACCGACGAACGGGAGGTTGCGGTACTTCTCGGCGAAGTCGAGGCCGTAGCCCACGACGAACTCGTTGGGGATGTCGAAGCCGACCCACTCCACGTCGATGGCGACCTTGGCGGCGTCGGGCTTGCGCAGCAGTGTGCAGATCTTCAGGGACTCGGGCTCGCGGGAGCCGAGGTTGGAGATCAACCAGGACAGGGTCAGCCCCGAGTCGATGATGTCCTCGACGATCAGGACGTGCTTGCCCTTGATGTCGGTGTCGAGGTCCTTGAGGATCCGCACCACGCCCGAGGACTGGGTGCCCGCCCCGTAGGAGGACACGGCCATCCAGTCCATGGTGACCGGGGTGGACAGCGCCCGGGCGAGGTCCGCCATGACCATCACCGCGCCCTTGAGGACTCCGACGATCAGCAGGTCCTTGCCCGCGTACGCCGCGTCGATCTTCGCGGCCAGCTCGGCCAGTTTCGCGTCGATCTCTTGCTTGGTGATGAGTACCTCTTTGAGGTCGGCACCCATGTCTTTCGCGTCCACCCGCATCACTTTCGGTCGGTCGTCCCGGGGCCGCTCCCGGACGCCCGCGTCCCGTGCGGGGGTTCGGGGGCCCGTGTGAGGGGCCCCTTCGGCGTCCGGAATCAGCCTTGCCGAATCACCAGTCTGCCACCCTGGCGCTGGGCGACGACCCGGCCGGGGAGATTGATGGCTCCCTGACCGCGCCAGCCGGTGATGAGACGGTCGACCTCCTCGATGTGCCGGGCGAAGAGGGAACCCGCCGGAGCACCGGCGTCGATGGCGGCCCGGCGCAGGATCCGGCGGCGTACGGCGGGCGGCAGGGCGTAGAGCTTCGCGCACTCCAGCAGGCCCGCGGCGTCCCGGACGGCAGGCTCGGCCTGGCGGGCCCAGGTGTCGAGGGCGTCGGCGTCGTCCCGGGAGAGCTGGGCCGTACGGGCGAGGGCCTCGACGACGCCCTTGCCGAGCGCCTTCTCCAGGGCGGGCAGGCCCTCGTGCCGGAGCCTGGACCGCGTGTAGGCGGGATCGGCGTTGTGGGGGTCGTCCCACACGGGCAGTGACTGGACCATGCAGGCCTTGCGGGCGGTCTGCCGGTCGAGCTGGAGGAACGGGCGGCGGTAGCGGCCGTCGGCCCCCGAGACCGCGGCCATACCGGACAGGGAGCGGATGCCGGAGCCGCGGGCGAGGCCGAGCAGGACGGTTTCGGCCTGGTCGTCGCGGGTGTGGCCGAGCAGGACGGCGGTGCCTCCGTGGCGTTCCAGCGCGGCGTCCAGGGCGCCGTAGCGGGCGTCCCTGGCGGCGGCCTCGGGGCCGCCGTCGCGGCCGACGGTCACGGCCACGGACTCGACCGGGTCCAGGCCCAGTTCCCGCAGGCGCAGGGCGACTTCCTCGGCGCGCAGGTCGGAGCCGGGCTGCAGACCGTGGTCGACGGTGATGCCGCCGGCGCGGACGCCGAGCTTGGGCGCCTCGAAGGCGAGGGCGGAGGCGAGCGCCATGGAGTCGGCGCCGCCGGAGCACGCCACGAGCACGAGCGGCCGCTCGTGTGCGGTCCCCGGGTGCGGGGAACCCGCGCGCGCGGACGCGTTGCGCCTGACGCCGATGGGCACGGCCGCGGGGGGTACGGCCGTGGCGGGCGCGGGCAGGGGTTGTGCGCCCGTGCCGGACGGCGCGCCGGGGGTCGCGCAGGCGGGCGCGTGCTGGGAGGTGTTCGTGTGGTGTTCGGTGAGGAGGTCGTGGAGTACGCGGCGGACCGCCAGGCGTATCGCCGCGACCGCGGGGTGGGGACCCATGTCCGGTTCCCTTCATGAAATTGTCGGGGGGTGAGCCCGAGTTCGGTCACTCAGAGTGTGTAGATGGTGACAGAACCGGGCCGTTCCCCGAGCATTGCACGCCTACCCCTCCCTCACGGTCCCTCGGACGGGTGATTGGAGGAGCGTTTGCCTGCCGTCGGCCGAATTCGTTCACCACGCTCGCGCGCGGCTCACGACTCCGCCCTGTGGTGCACCCGCGTGACCCAGTCCGCCGGTTTGGCGATCTCCGTCTTGGTCGGCAGGGTGTTCGGGGAGGTCCACACCCGGTTGAAACCGTCCATGCCGACCTGTTCGACGACCGCCCGTACGAACCGCTCGCCGTCCCTGTACTGCCTGAGCTTGGCGTCCAGGCCCAGCAGCTTGCGCAGGGCCTGGTCCAGGCGGGAGGCCCCCTTCGCGCGTCGCTGCTGGAACTTCTCGCGGATCTCGGCGACCGACGGCACGACGGCCGGGCCCACCCCGTCCATCACGTAGTCGGCGTGGCCCTCCAGGAGGGACATGACGGCGGTCAGCCGGCCGAGGATCTCGCGCTGCGCGGGGGTCTGCACCAACTCCACGATCGAGTGACCGTCGTCGCCCACCTCTCCCTCGGGCCGGCCACCCGCGAGTGACTGGGCGGCCTCCCTGATGCGCTCCAGGAAGGTCGTGGGGTCGACCTCGGTCTCCCCCAGGAACGACTGGATTTCACCCTCCAGGTGGTCCCGCAGCCAGGGGACCGCCGTGAACTGCGTCCGGTGCGTCTCCTCGTGCAGACACACCCAGAGACGGAAGTCGTGGGGCTGGACATCGAGTTCGCGCTCCACGTGCACGATGTTCGGCGCGACGAGGAGCAGTCGGCCGCCGCCGTTCTCCCCCGCAGGGAGTTCGCGGGTCGCCGGGGCGAACGTCTCGTACTGGCCGAGGACCCGGGAGGAGAGGAACGACAGGAGCATGCCCAGCTCCACGCCGGTGACCTTGCCGCCGACCGCGCCGAGGACGGCCCCGCCCGGGGTGTTGCCGCGACGTTCCTGCATCTTGTCCAGCAGCGGCTTCAGCAGTTCCCGGAAGCCTGCGACGTTGGCCCGGACCCAGCCGGGCCGGTCGACGACGAGGACGGGGGTGTCGTCGCCCGTGTCGGGCAGCATCCGCGTGAAGGCCCGGACGTGTTGCTCCGACGCCTTCGCGTGCCGGCGGAGCTCGGCGACGATGGCCCTGGCCTCGTCGCGGCTCACCTCGGGGCCCGGCCGTACGAGCCGGGTCGCGGTCGCCACCGCGAGATTCCAGTCGACCATCTCGGCACCACCGATACGAGTCATGCTGTCAACCGTACGTGAGCGCTGCCGCTGAGGGCAGGCCGTGGGGCGGGGGGTGGGTGCGGTTGTGACTTGGGGGCGGGTGGGTCGTGGTTGCTCGCGCCCACGCGGCGGAGCCGCATATCGACACAGCCCCGCGCCCCTGAAAAGCAGGGGCTGCGCCCCTTGCTCTTCCCCGGCCTGCTTCCCCCCTCAGCGGCAGCCGCACATCGCCAAGGCCGAGGTTGCGTCCGTCAGGGCCTTCTTGGCGAGGTCGGTGTTCGCCAGTTCTGTCTCCGTGGCCAGGAAGGCGAAGGCCAGGAGGCGCCCGTCCGCGTCCACGACCGTGCCGGCGAGGGTGTTCACGTTGCTCAGGGTGCCGGTCTTGGCGCGGACGATGCCGGTGCCGGTGGCGTCGGTGGAGTAGCGGGTGCGGAGGGTGCCGGTGAAACCGGCGACGGGGAGGCCGGTGAGGACCGGGCGGAGTTCGGGGTGGGAGGGGGCCGCGGACTCGGCCAGGAGGGCGGTGAGGAGGGCGGGGGTGAGCCGGTTGCCCCGGCTGAGGCCGCTGCCGTCCGCGAACTCGACGCCTTCGAGTGGCAGTTCGAGCTTCTTCAGCTCCTTCTTGATGGCCGCCGCGCCGCCTTCGAAGCTCGGCTGCTCGCCCGTCGCGAGCGCGACCTGACGGGCGAGGGCCTCGGCGATGTCGTTGTCGCTGTTGGTGAGCATGCGCTCGACCAGGGTCGCGAGGGGCGGAGAGGAGACCGCGGCGAGTTCCTCGGCGTCCTTCGGGGCCGGGCCGGAGTCCTCGGTCTTCGCCTTGATGCCCCGCTCCTGAAGGAGGTCGGCGAACTTCGCGGTCGCGTGCGCCGCCGGATCGGGGTCGCGGTCCGCGCTGCCGCTGGAGGAGTCGTCGAGGCGGGCCTCGTCGGCCATGAGGGGGACGACCAGGGCGAGATTGCCGTTCGCGCCGATGGTGTGCTGCTCGGGGCCCTCGTAGAGGGAGGTGTCGTGGCTGAGGGTGATCTCGTTCAGGTGACGCCTGTCGAGGGCTGCGGCCGTCTCGTCGGCGAGGGTGCGCAGGCTCGCGTAGCCGCCCGTGTCCTTGTGGGCGGTGAGTGTGGGGTCGCCGCCGCCGACGAGGACCACCTCGGCGGAGTCGGGCGCCAGGACCGTGCGGGTCTCGATGCGGTGGTCGGGACCTACCGCCGTGAGGGCCGCGACCGCCGTGGCGATCTTGGTGGTGGAGGCGGGGGTCAGGGCGTCGTCCGCGTTCTGGGTGTAGAGCTGCTCGCCGGTCTCGACGTCGACGACGGCGGCCGCGCGGCGCGGACCCAGGACGGGGGATTTCAGGAACGGGTCGAGGGCGGCCGCCAGGGCGGCGGACTCGGGCGCGGAGCCCGCGCCCGAGGCGCCGCCGAGGCCTGCCAGTACGGAGGGGGCGCTCGGCGCGGGTTGGGGCGCCCCCGGCGCCGTACCGGACGACGTGCCCGAACCACTTCCGTGATCTGCGCCACCCTGGCCGGCCCGCGATGCCGCCCAGTCGCGCTCGGCCGTACGCTGACCGGAGGAGTCCCAGGGTCCGGCGGCGGTCACCGCCCCGGCCGAGAGCACCAGCCCCAGGGTGGCCGCGCCGGCGGTGAGCTGGAGGGTCGTGAGCTTCTTCGCGCTCCCCGTGAGCTGCGAGGAGCGTGCCGTGACGGCGCTCGTGACGCGTACGACGCCGGGTTTCACCACCTGCGCGACGCGCGCGACACCGGGTTTCACGGCGCGCGTGGCGCGCGCGATCCCCGGTTTCACGCCGCGCGCGACCCGCACCACATGCGGTCTCGCGGCCCGCCAGACCTTCGGCTCCCGCACGACCACCAGCCCCTTTCGCGATCACCCACCTGCGTGAGGGACACTTAACCACCAGAACTATGTGTTGATCATGGAGGAGCCACCGGTGGAGTTCGACGTCACGATCGAGATTCCGAAGGGTTCGCGGAACAAGTACGAGGTGGACCACGAGACCGGTCGGATCCGCCTGGACCGTCGACTCTTCACCTCGACCGCCTACCCGACCGACTACGGATTCGTCGAGAACACTCTCGGCGAGGACGGCGACCCGCTGGACGCGCTGGTCATCCTGGACGAGCCGACCTTCCCGGGCTGTCTCATCAAGTGCCGTGCGATCGGCATGTTCCGGATGACGGACGAGGCCGGCGGCGACGACAAGCTGCTGTGTGTCCCGGCGACCGACCCGCGTGTGGAGCACCTGCGTGACATCCACCACGTCTCGGAGTTCGACCGCCTGGAGATCCAGCACTTCTTCGAGGTCTACAAGGACCTGGAGCCCGGCAAGTCCGTCGAGGGCGCCGACTGGGTCGGCCGCACGGAGGCCGAGGCCGAGGTCGAGAAGTCGTACCTGCGCTTCAAGGAGCAGGGCGGTCACTGACCCCAGCTCTGTTGTCGGCTGTTCTCGTGAACGGGCCGCGTGCCCCCCTGAGGGGGCGCGCGGCCCGTTCGCGTACCAGTGCGTGTCGTTACGCATACTGAGGCGTACCGAAGTGTCGTTCAGGGAGCGCGGCTGAGTGGGAGTGACGGAACCGGGAAAGCCCGGGCCGAAGGAGGACCGCAAGCCGGTGTCGGACGCGGCGGACGGCGCGTTCGTGCCGGTGGGCGTCGTTCTGGGGATCGACGGCGATGCGTCGGTGACCTCGGAGTTCGCGATCCCGGCCGGACTGGACGTACCGGCCGGCGGGGCCGAGTCGGAGGCGCAGACGACCTCCGAGTTCGCCCTGCCGGAGGGGATGGCGCCACCCGAGCCGGTGGCGACGGAGCAGGAGGGGTCCGCGTTCAGTCTGCCGCGGACGTACAGCGCGCGACACGCGCCGGTCGCGTTCACGCCTCCCACCGGGATACCGGCCGTGAGCCTGACCAAGGACGTGCCCTGGCAGGACCGGATGCGCACGATGCTGCGGATGCCGGTTGCGGAGCGGCCCGCGCCGGAGCCGCCGGCACGCGCGGACGGTGATTCGGGGCCCGCCGTGCCGCGGGTGCTCGACCTCACCCTGCGTATCGGCGAACTGCTGCTGGCGGGCGGCGAGGGCGCGGAGGACGTGGAGGCGGCGATGTTCGCCGTGTGCAGGTCCTACGGCCTCGACCGCTGCGAGCCGACGGTCACCTTCACCCAGCTGTCGGTCACCCACCAGCCGTCGCTGGTGGACGACCCGGTCACGGCGTCCCGGATCGTCCGGCGGCGGGCCACCGACTACACCCGGCTCGCGGCCGTCTTCCAGCTGGTGGACGACCTCAGCGACCCGGAGAGCGCGATCACGCTGGAGGAGGCCTACCGGCGGCTCGCGGAGATACGGCGCAACCGGCACCCGTATCCCGGCTGGGCGCTGACCGCGGCGAGCGGACTGCTCGCCGGCGCCGCGTCCGTGCTGGTCGGCGGTGGGGTCGTGGTCTTCGTCGCCGCGGCGCTGGGTGCGATGCTCGGCGACCGGCTGGCCTGGCTGTGCTCGGGGCGGGGGCTGCCGGAGTTCTACCAGTTCCTGGTGGCGGCGATGCCCCCGGCGGCGATCGGGGTGGCGCTGACGGTGACGCACGTGGACGTGGAGGCGTCCGCGGTCATCACCGGTGGGCTCTTCGCGCTGCTGCCCGGGCGGGCGCTGGTGGCGGGCGCCCATGACGGGCTGACGGGCTACTACATCACCGCCTCCGCCCGGCTCCTGGAGGTCATGTACCTCTTCGTGGGCATCGTGGTGGGGGTGCTGCTCGTCCTGTACTTCGGCGTGAAGCTGGGTGCCGAGCTGAACCCCGACGCGGCGCTCGGCAGCGCGGAGCGGCCCCTGTGGCAGCTCGGCGCGTCGATGCTGTTGTCGCTGACCTTCGCGGTGCTGCTTCAGCAGGAACGATCCACCGTGCTGGCGGTGACCCTGAACGGGGGTGTCGCCTGGGCTGTCTACGGGGCCATGCACGACGCGGGCGGGATCTCGCCGGTCGCGTCCACGGCGGTGGCGGCGGGGGTGGTGGGGCTGTTCGGACAGCTGTTGTCGCGGTATCGGTTCGCTTCCGCGCTGCCCTACACCACCGCGGCGATCGGACCGTTGCTGCCCGGGTCCGCGACGTACTTCGGGCTGCTGGCGTTCGCGCAGAACGACGTGGACGCAGGGCTGGTGTCGCTGACGAAGGCGGCGGCGCTGGCGATGGCCATCGCGATCGGGGTGAACCTGGGGTCCGAGCTGTTCCGGTTGTTCCTGCCTGGTGCCGCGCGGGTGGGGCGGAGGGCCGCGAAGCGGACCAGGGGGTTCTGAGCGCCGGACAGCTCGGGGGTTACTGGGGTGTTGGCTGCTGCGGGTCGGATGCGGCTGGTCGCGCAGTTCCCCGCGCCCCTCGAAAGCACCGCGCCGGCCTCTCAAGAACGCGAACCGCCGCTCCCTTGAACGCAAGAACACCCGCGCCCCCAGGTGAGAGGAGCGCGGGTGGTGACCTGCTGGATCAGTACTGCGGGTAGTCCTGGCCCTGGTAGCCCTGCTGGTTCTGGTTCGGGGGGTACTGGTTGCCCTGGGGGTACTGCTGGGCGTACGGCTGCTGTTGGGGCTGCTGGTAGCCGTAGTCCTGGTGGCCCTGCTGCTGGTGGCCCTGTTGCTGGTAGCCCTGGTTGCCGTAACCCTGGTTGTCGTAGCCCTGGTTGTCGTAGCCCTGGTTGGGGTCGTACGGCTGCTGCTGGGGGTCGGTCGGGGGGATGCGGCGGAGCTGGGTCGTCGCGTCGTCCATGACCGGGGCGGCCGGGGGCTGCTGGGACTGCTGGGGCTGGTTCTTCTTCGCCTTCCTCGCCTTGAGGAGTTCGACGATGATCGGCAGCACCGAGACGAAGACGATGAGGAGCAGCATCGCCTCGATGTTGGTCCTGACGAACTCGATCTTGCCGAGCCAGGAGCCGAGGAGGGTGACGCCCGCGCCCCAGAGGATGCCGCCGACGATGTTGAAGATGAGGAACGTGCGGTACCGCATGCCGCTGACGCCCGCGATGATCGGCGTGAACGTACGCACGATGGGCACGAAGCGGGCCAGGACCAGGGACTTCGGGCCGTGCTTCTCGAAGAACTCGTGGGCCTTGGTGACGTTCTCCTGCTTGAACAGGCGGGAGTCGGGCCGCTTGAACAGCGCGGGGCCGACCTTCTTGCCGAACATGTAGCCCACCTGGTCGCCCACGATCGCGGAGACGCAGATCAGGACGATGGCCGCCCAGAGCGGGAAGTCCAGCACATCGGTGGCGATCAGCATGCCCGCCGTGAAGAGCAGCGAGTCACCCGGCAGGAAGAAGCCGATGAGGAGGCCGGACTCGGCGAACACGATCAGGAGCAGGCCCCAGATACCGAACGAGTCGAGCAGATAGTCCGGATCCAACCAGCTCGGTCCGAGGGCGATCGTCGTCACGGTTCCGGGCTCCTGGGGGGTGAGAGAAAAGGAGTGCCTGTGGGTGAGGACCCACGACGGTGGGACCCATAGGGGTGACCAAAGCTATCAACGCACGGTCACCCCACTAGGTTCCACCGGCTCCCCCAGAGTGCCCTGTGGCCGCACTGAGACCAAGCTGTGTGGTCAGCCGTGGGGTCAGGGGCGCCGACGGGCCGCGTTCGCGTTGATCGCGTCCCGCAGGTGCTCGGCCAGACCGGGGCGCGTGGCGTCGTAGAACGCCTTGAAGCGCTCGTCGGAGACGTACATCTCACCGAGGCACCGGTGCATCTCGTACGGGCAGTCGTAGAACCAGGCGCCGATGTGCTGCCGGTGCTCCTCGGCCATGTCCATGGCCGCCTCGCCCGTCGGTTCCTCGCCGGCGGCCATCAGGGCGTCGTAGCGCGCGCCCCAGTCGGCCACCTCGTCCTGCATGCGCTTCCAGTCCTCCTTCGTGTACGTGGCCGCGCGGCGCTGCGACTCGGCGTACGCCTCCGTGCCGCCCCAGCGCTGTTCCGCCTCCTCGGCGTACTGCTCGGGGTCCTTGTCCCCGAAGACCTCGAACCGCTCCTCGGGGGTGAGGTTGATGCCCATCCTGCGTGCCTCCATGGCGTGCTCCACGGCCGCGGCCATCTTCTGCAGCTTCTCGATCCGGGCGGTCAGCAGCTCGTGCTGGCGGCGCAGGTGCGTCCGCGGGTCCGCTTCCGGATCGTCGAGCAGGGTCGCGACCTCGTCGAGGGGGAAGCCGAGCTCCCGGTAGAACAGGATCCGCTGGAGCCGGTCGAGGTCTCCGTCGCCGTAGCGGCGGTGGCCCGCGCCGGTGCGCTCGCTCGGTACGAGGAGGCCGATCCCGTCGTAGTGGTGCAGCGTGCGCACCGTGACTCCGGCGAAGCCGGCGACCTGTCCCACGGTGTAGCTCATGCTTCCGGTCCCTTCTCGGTACGGGTTCCAGGCTGGGGCCTCACGTCGGGTGAGGTGCAAGTCTTTGAACGCCTGAGGGGGTGGGGGGTCGGTGGATTGGCGGGTTCGGGTGCGTTGTGGCTGGTCGCGCAGTTCCCCGCGCCCCTGAAAAGCAGGGGCTGCGCCCCTTGCTCTCGGCCCGCGGGCGGCAAGCTCACCCGGTACACGTGAGGTGCGAGTCCCCCGTGGCGGACCTACCGTCGAAGACATGCCACTGCACCGATGGGACAGCGACGACCCGCAGGACGGCGGGCGCAACCGGAACGACGGGCACCGGCTCGCCGTGAACCCCTTCTACGGCCAGGCCAACCCGGTCGGCGGTATGACCGAGGCCCCGCCCAAGCACCGGCTCCCGGACGCTCCGCTGGCCCCCTCGACGGCCTATCAGGTCGTCCACGACGAACTCATGCTGGACGGCAACTCACGGCTCAACCTCGCCACCTTCGTCACCACCTGGATGGAGCCGGAGGCCGGGGTCCTGATGGGTGAGTGCCGGGACAAGAACATGATCGACAAGGACGAGTACCCGCGCACGGCCGAGCTGGAGCGGCGGTGTGTGTCGATGCTCGCCGACCTGTGGAACGCGCCCGATCCGAGCGCCGCCGTCGGCTGCTCGACCACCGGGTCCAGCGAGGCCTGCATGCTCGCCGGGATGGCCCTCAAGCGGCGGTGGGCGAAGCGGAACGCCGACCGGTACCCCTCGGGCGCCCGGCCCAACCTCGTCATGGGGGTCAACGTCCAGGTCTGCTGGGACAAGTTCTGCAACTTCTGGGAGGTCGAGGCCCGGCAGGTGCCCATGGAGGGCGACCGGTTCCATCTCGACCCGGCGGCGGCCGCGGCGCTGTGCGACGAGAACACCATCGGGGTCGTGGGCGTTCTCGGCTCCACCTTCGACGGGTCGTACGAACCGATCGCCGAGTTGTGCGCGGCGCTCGACGCCCTTCAGGAACGTACGGGTCTGGATGTGCCCGTCCATGTCGACGGCGCGTCCGGCGCGATGGTCGCGCCCTTCCTCGACGAGGAGCTGGTGTGGGACTTCCGGTTGCCTCGGGTGGCGTCCATCAACACCTCCGGGCACAAGTACGGGCTGGTGTATCCGGGGGTCGGCTGGGCGCTGTGGCGGTCCGCCGCGGAGCTGCCGGAGGAGCTCGTCTTCCGGGTGAACTACCTGGGCGGGGACATGCCCACGTTCGCGCTCAACTTCTCGCGGCCCGGGGCGCAGGTCGTCGCGCAGTACTACACGTTTCTGCGGCTCGGGCGTGAGGGGTACCGGGCGGTGCAGCAGTCGACGCGGGACGTGGCGACGGGGCTCGCGGAAGCGGTCGGGAAGTTCGGGGACTTCCGGCTGCTCACCCGGGGGGATGAGTTGCCGGTGTTCGCCTTCACGACGGATGAGGGGGTGACCGCGTACGACGTCTTCGACGTGGCCCGGCGGATGCGGGAGAGAGGGTGGCTGGTGCCGGCGTACACGTTCCCGGAGAACCGGGAGGATCTGTCCGTGCTCCGGGTGGTGTGCCGCAACGGGTTCACGTCCGATCTCGCGGGGCTGTTCCTGGAGGATCTCGGGAGTCTGCTGCCTGAACTCCGGCGGCAGTCCGGGCCGTTGATCCGGGAGAAGGGGACTGCCACAGGGTTCCACCACTAGCCGGTTTCTGACGGCTCTTGAAGCCGTTCGTGAGCGGTTACGGACGAGTCCCGTGAGGCGGCCGACGCCTCACGAGACACCTCACGAGACACCTCGCACGGCGCCGATCGGCGGGATGAGCTCCGACCGAGAGCCATCAGAAGCGCCCTAGGGGGTGGGTGCGGGTTGCGGGTGGGGCCGTTGTGGGTGGCTGCGGGCTGTGGGTGGCTGCGGGCTGTGGGTGGGTGCTCGCGCCGTTCCCCGAATCGCCCCTGAAAGGCGAGGGCGGGGTCAGTGGTCGTCGTCCGGATGCCGCTCCCCCGTCGCGTACGGGTTCTTCTGGCCCTCCGCCAGGACGCCGACGAACGGTTCGCCCTCGCCCGCGAAGGTGTAGGCGCCGGCGCGGATGCGGTTGATGAGGCCAAGGGTCCAGTCGGCGCCCGTGTCGGCGGAGTGGATCCAGTAGTTCATGATCTCGCCGATGTGGCCGAGCTGACCGGGGCCGTCCTCGGGCGTGTAGTACTCGGTGACGGACCTGCGCCACTTCTCGATGGACCGCACGCGTTCCTCCAGGAGTCCGAGCACCTCCTCCCGGCCGAGGTCGACCATGGTGCCGAGCGCGGCGGAGAGGATGTCCGGCTTCTGGTCGTAGGCGGTGAGGGACTCGCGCACCAGCCTGAGGTACTCCTCGGTGCCCTGCGGCGTGATCTCGTACTCGGTGCGGGGCGGTCCGCCGACGGTGGAGGGGGCGATCTCGTGCGCGAGCAGCAGTCCCTGTTTCGCCATCTGCTTCAGGGCGTGGTAGATCGAGCCGGGCTTGGCGTTGGACCACTCGTGCGCGCCCCAGTACTCCAGGTCGTTGCGCACCTGGTAGCCGTGGGCCCGCCCGTGCTGGCGCACGGCGCCGAGCACGAGAAGACGGATCGCTGACATGGGCCCAGGGTAGAACCACGAGGAGTCACCCCCAGCTCGTACCCTGCTCCTTCGCCACCAGCTCGAAGGCGGTGGCGCCGTCCAGCGACTCGCGGATGATGTCGGCGTGGCCCGCGTGCCGGGCGGTCTCGCGGATGAGGTGCAGGCACAGCCAGCGCATCGAGAGCCACTCGTCCTTCGGGTTCCAGGACGTCCTCGGCAGTTCGAAGGTGTCGTCGAGGCTGGGCACCGCGCGGATGAACTCCTCCGTGGCGGCGGCCACCTTCTCGTAGTACGCGAGCTGCGACTCCACGGTCTCGTCGCCCACGAGGGTGAAGCACTCGTGCCAGTTCGACTCGTCCCGGTGCACGGTCGGGGGCTCGCCCTTGGCCCGGGCGATCCATCCCTGCTCGACCTCGGCGACGTGCTTGAGCAGCCCGGCCAGGGAGAGTTCGCTGGCGCTCGGCCTGCTGGAGGCCTGCTCGTCGGTCAGTCCGAGCAGCGCGCGGCGGATGCCGCCGCGCTGCTCCGCCACGAAGGCCAGCAGCGCCCCTCGCTCGTCGCCCTTCGCCTCCGCGCTCACGTGCGTGACCATGACCGTCTGCCTTTCGCCGGACCGGGGGCCTCGGGAGAGCCCCTCTGACACCGACGAAGCTACGGGCCCTTGCGGTCAGGTTCTGTCCGCAAGGGCCCGTCGGAGAGGAAATGCGCGAAGCGGGGGGTCAGAACGGGAAGAAGCTCCGCTTGTGCTGGACTGAGATCCACTTCTGGGTGGTGAAGGCGTCCACCGTCGTCTCGCCGTTGAGGCGGCCGATGCCGGAGTGCTTCTCGCCGCCGAAGGGGACGAGGGGCTCGTCGTGGACGGTGCCGTCGTTGACGTGGAACATGCCGGTGTCGATCTGCTTGGCGAAGTTCACGCCCCGCTCGATGTCACCGGTGTGGACGGCGCCGCTGAGGCCGTACGGGGTGTCGTTGACGATACGGACGGCCTCCTCCTCGCCGTCGAAGGGGATGAGGAAGACCACGGGTCCGAAGACCTCCTGCTGGAGGAGGGCGGAGCCGGCGGGGACGTCGGTGAGGACGGACGGCTCGACCAGGTTGTCGGTCGTGGAGCCGTGGACCAGCGCCGTGGCGCCCTCGGCGAGGGCCTGCTCGACGACGGCCTTGAGGGAGTCCGCCTGGGAGGAGTTGATGACCGGGCCGATGACCGTCTGCGGGTCGCTCGGGTCGCCGACCTTCAGGGACTTCACCTTCGTCACGAACTTCTCGGTGAACTCGGCCTGGACCGAGCGGTCGACCAGGACCCGGTTGGCGGCCATGCAGACCTGGCCCTGGTGGACGTAGCGCGAGAAGACGGCCGCGTCGACGGCGTAGTCGACGTCGGCGTCGTCCAGGACCACCAGGGCGCTGTTGCCGCCCAGTTCGAGGATCGTGCGCTTGAAGTTCGCGGCGGCGACGGTGGCGACGTGGCGGCCGACCTTGTCGGAGCCGGTGAAGGAGATGACCTTGGGGATGGGGTGCTCGATGAAGGCGTCGCCTATCTCGGCGATGTCGGTGACGACGACGTTGAGCAGCCCGCCGGGCAGGCCGGCCTCCTCGAAGATCTTCGCGACCAGGGTGCCGCCGGTGATGGGGGTGTTCTGGTGCGGCTTCAGCACCACGCCGTTGCCGAGGGCGAGGGCCGGGGCGACCGACTTGATGGAGAGCAGGAAGGGGAAGTTGAAGGGGCTGATGACGCCCACGACACCGACCGGCACGCGGTAGAGGCGGTTCTCCTTGCCGTCGACCGGTGACGGAAGGATTCTGCCCTCGGGGCGCAGCGCCAACTGGATCGATTCGCGCAGGAACTCCTTGGCGAGGTGCAGTTCGAACCCGGCCTTGAGGTGGGTGCCGCCGAGTTCGGCGATGATCACCTCCGCGATCTCCTGCTCGCGCTCCTCGATGACCTTGAGGGCCTTCTCGAAGACCGCGCGACGCGCGTAGGCGTTGACCTGGGCCCATTCCTTCTGGGCCGCCTGGGCGGCCCGGTAGGCCTCGTCCACCTCGTCGACCGTGGCGATCGTGATCGACGCGAGCTTCGCGTCGTCGTACGGGTTGAAGTCGATGATGTCCCAGGAACCCGAGCCCGGGCGCCACTCGCCGCCGATGTACTGCTGGGCCAGGTCGGTGAAGTAGGACGACATGTGATCCTCAATCAGTCGGCATCGATCAAGATTGATCACTCGTCATCGTACTTGTGGGTAAAGGGAGTTGGAGAGCTACTCGGGAGACTCCGTGAAGACTCTCAGGGAGGCAGACAGGGAAGGCGGGGAGGCTCAGGAGAGCTGCAACAGCCCCCGCAGCAGGTCCCGGCTCTCGTCCGTGGACGGACTGTCGTCCTGGAGCTGCTTGATCGTCCGCTCGTACTGGGCGATGTCCTCGCGCTTGTCCAGATAGAGCGCGCTGCTGAGCTGTTCGAGATAGACGACGTCGGTGAGGTCGGACTCGGGGAAGCTCAGCACGGTGAAGGCGCCGCTCTCGCCGGCATGTCCGCCGAAACTGAACGGCATGACCTGGATCCGAACGTTCGGGCGCTCGGAGATCTCGATCAGATGCTGGAGCTGACCCCGCATCACTTCCCGGTCGCCGTACGGCCGGCGCAGCGCGGCCTCGTCGAGGACGCAGTGGAACTCCGGGGCGCTCTCGGCCACCAGGTACTTCTGGCGCTCCATGCGCAGGGCCACCCGCTTGTCGATCTCGGCCTCGCTCGCGCCCTTCATGCCCCGGGAGACGACCGCGTGGGCGTACGCCTCGGTCTGCAACAGGCCGTGCACGAACTGGACTTCGTAGCTGCGGATGAGATGGGCCGCGGCTTCGAGGCCGACGTAGGTGGGGAACCAGCTGGGCAGGACGTCCGAGTAGCTGTGCCACCAGCCGGCGACATTGGCTTCCTTCGCCAGGGAGAGCAGCGAGGTGCGCTCGGCCTCGTCGGTGACGCCGTAGAGGGTCAACAGGTCCTCCACGTCACGGGTCTTGAAGCTGACCCGGCCGAGTTCCATCCGACTGATCTTCGACTCGGAGGAGCGGATCGAGTACCCGGCCTTCTCCCGGGTGATCCCCTGCGACTCGCGCAACCGCCTGAGATGCGAGCCCAGCAGCATCCGCCTCACCACCGACCCGCTTGATTCACCGGCGCCCACGTTCGTCCAGCCTCCCCAACTTCTTCAAGGGCCGCAGTCTGCCACTAAACCACTCCGATCCGCACTCGCCCGGTTACAGAAATGGAAAGTCTTCAACGTCTGAGACGCACGGGACGGAGGGGAAGAGGGAGCAGAGTGACAGAAGAAATGTTGAGCAAGCGGTATGGGGAGGTCCATTTCGGGCGCGTGCACGTGCATCTGCCCTTGCATCTGCTGTACGCATCAGAAACCATGGTCTCGCGCCACCGCTGCATCGCAACGACCGCAGACACCCGGGAGTGCCTCGCATGGGGACGAATGGATCGACCATGCTCGAACCCTTACGGCAGGGGCTTCCGCCACTTGATCCCGCGACCGTGTCCAACGCGGCGTCCTGCGCTCTGCCGCCCCGCTACGAAGCGGTGCGCGAGGCACGGCAGTTCACCCGGGGCACCCTCGGCCAGTGGCGGTTGGACGACCGCTTCGACGACGTCTGTCTCGTGGTCTCGGAACTCGTCACCAACGCCCTGCGGCACGGCCTGCCCTCCGGCAACGGGCTGCGCCCGGCCCAGGACCCGCCCGTACGGCTGCACCTGATGCGCTGGACCGAGCGGCTGGTGTGCGCGGTGCGCGACCCCAGTCACGACAGCCCGGTCGCCGGCGATTCCGAGGACTTCTCGGCGGAGTCGGGGCGCGGACTGTTCCTGGTCGACTCGTTCGCGGACAGCTGGGGCTGGCATCCGCTGGGCGGCGCGCTCAGCGGCAAGGTGGTGTGGGCGCTGTTCCAGGTCCCGTCCCCGCAGGGTCTGCCCTCCGCCCACTGACGAACCGCGGCGCTTTTCGGCGCCGCGGTTCTACGCGTGTCACATCGTCGGGACCGCCGACTTCCCCGCCGCTGGGCGGGATTATCCGACCAGGTGGTCGAACTCTCCGTCCTTGATGCCCAGGAGCATCGCCTCGATCTCGGCGCGCGTGTAGACGAGCGCCGGGCCGTCGGGGAAGCGGGAGTTGCGCACCGCCACCTCACCGCCGGGCAGCCTCGCGAACTCCACGCAGTTGCCCTGCGAGTTGCTGTGCCGACTCTTCTGCCAGGCCACCGCGTGGAGCTGGGTCAGCTCCGTCGCGGCCATGCCGTTGTACACGTCATCCACGCCGTACACGTCGTGGTCCACAGGTCGCTCCCCGGGTGGTGCAGTGGTGCGCTTGATGCGCATGGGCACTGGTGTGGCCAGTGATGCCAGTGATGCAACGGTCAACTGCTCCGGATCATAGCTTTGTTCACGTGCTGACGCGCGAGCGGATGCACCTGCACATGCACGAGCAGATGCACGTGCACGAGGGGTGGTCCTGCGGTTACAGCACTGGAGAGACGCAAGACAGGGCGATCCTGTTCCATCGGCGGGTCCGGCGACTGCTGTCGTCCGATTCACGGCCCCATGTCCCTCCCTACGGGGGGCGGGTCCGCGCGGTTCAGGGGGTGGGGCCGGTCTTCGCAGGATGGCGGGAAACGAGTGCCCCCGGGGAGGCCGTGAAGCCTCCCCGGGGGCCGGGTGGGGGTGGTGGTCGGGCGGTGGTCGATCGTGGTTCGACGACGGCTCAGGGGGTGCTAGTCAGCGGGTGGAGTACGGCAGGAGGGCCATCTCGCGGGCGTTCTTGACGGCGCGGGCGAGCTGTCGTTGCTGCTGGGCGGTGACGCGGGTGACACGGCGGCTGCGGATCTTGCCGCGATCGGAGATGAAGCGCCGCAGCAGGTCGGTGTCCTTGTAGTCGATGTACGTGATCTTCGCCTGGTCCAGCGGGTTGGGGCGGGACTTGACGGGCTTGCGCTCCGGCTTGCGGGGCATGGTGGGTCAGACCTCCAGGAAGGTGTCGAAGGGGCGCGGCAGCCGTTCCCAGGCTGCGCGTCCGGCGGCGTACTCGGCGTCGGTGAGCAGGCAGGACTCCAGCAGCTGTTCGAGTCCGTCGCGGTCCAGGCCCGGGGAGGTGAAGACGAGATGCTGGCAGCGGTCACCGTGTTCCGGGTGCCAGTCGAGGGCGGCGGCGGCCCGGCGGACCGGGGGGACCAGGTCCCAGGCCGCGTCCGGGAGCGAGGCGAGCCAGGGGCCGACCGACTCCACGCACAGGGCGCCGCCGGCCGCGTCCCAGTGCAGCAGGGTGTCGGGGCGCTCGGCCAGCCAGAACCTGCCGCGGCTGCGGGCGGCCGCGCAGCAGAGGTCTTCCAGCGCCGCGTACAGCCGCTCGGGGTGGAAGGGGCGGTGGCGGCGCCAGACCAGGGTGGTGACACCGCATTCGTCGGCGTCGGTGGGGAGAAGGGCGCAGGCGGGATGCTGGGCGGCGGCGGCCGCGTCGACGTCGAAGCCGGCGAACGCTGCGGCGATCAGGGCCGGGGGGCGCCGTGGGGCGTGCCGTGAGCTGCCGAGTGCGGGTTCGTTGTGGCTGGTCGCGCCCTGCGGCGGAGCCGCATATCGATGCTGCCCCGCGCCCCTTTCAGGGCCTTCGGCCCCTTCAAGGGCGCCGATCGCGTCCACCTCCGTGAACCAGCCCGACCATGCGTCGGCCGCGCCCCCCGCGCTCTCGGACGCGCCGTCACCGATGGGCACCTTCCGTGCCGTCGGATGGAGTTGGGCCAGTAGCGCCCTGTCCTCCTCGTCGGCCTCGTCCGAATCGAGTACGGCCAGGACGGGGGCGTACTCCAGTTGGCGGGCGAAGGTGTCGGCGACGGTGCGCTGGTCGGTGGTGGCGGCGGCCAGGCCCCGGTCGGCGAGGTCGTCGCCGTCGCCGAGGCAGGGCAGGAGGAGGGCAGGGTCCACAGCCGTGATCACCGAGGTGAGGCGCAGGCCGCTCGCGGCGACCACCTCGGCCATCGCCTTCGGTTCGACCGAGTCCCAGAGTTCGACCACGGCCAGGCGGGTCAGCCCCGCGTCGGCCAGGCGCTCCAGTTCGGGGACGAGGTCCTCGCGGAGGGCGCAGCAGGCGCAGTCGTTGACGAGCGGGGTCTCACCGGTGGAGACGACGCCCGTGGCGTCCCGGACGGTCCGGACGACCTTGGCGTCCGGACCGTCCGCGGCGGTGGAGAGGTCGTGGTGCAGCGCGACGCTGCCCGGGACCCCGGCGAGCAGCGCCTCGACGGCGGCCCGCCGGGCGTCGGCGTGCAGCCCGCCGACGATCGCGACAGACAGCTGGGTCATGTCGGTCAGCCCCGCTTCTTCCCGGCGCCGTACCGCTTCTCGAATTTCTCCACGCGGCCCGCCGTGTCCAGCACGCGCGCGGTGCCCGTGTAGAAGGGGTGGCTCACGTTCGAGATCTCGACGTCGACCACGGGGTACGTGTTGCCGTCCTCCCACTCGATCGTCTTCCCGCTCGTCATCGTCGAGCGGGTGAGGAAGGTGTGGTTCGCGGCGCGGTCCCGGAAGACGACGGGCCCGTACGAGGGGTGGATGTCCTTCTTCATGTCGGTCAGCGCTCCTCTCGGAAGTCGACGTGGCGGCCGACCCTCGGGTCGAACTTGCGCAGCGTCAGCCGGTCCGGGTCGTTCCGGCGGTTCTTGCGGGTGACGTAGGTGTAACCGGTGCCGGCCGTGGACCGGAGTTTGACGACCGGGCGGAGTTCGTTGCGTGCCATGCTGGTACCTTACTGAAAATGACATCCATTTGCATCACTGGATCGAGAGAGGTGCATCACCCTTGTCCGCCCACTGCATGCTGACCGGCGCCCAGCCCGGTTTCGGCAACCGCATCTCGCACTCCCACCGGCGTACGTCCCGCCGCTTCGACCCGAACATCCAGTCCAAGCGGTACTGGCTGCCCAGCGAGAACCGTCATGTGCGGCTCCGGCTGAGCACCAAGGGGATCAAGACCGTGGACGTCATCGGCGTCGAGGCCGCGGTCGCGCGGATCCGTGCCCGGGGGGTGCGGGTCTGATGGCGAAGAAGAGCAAGATCGCGAAGAACGAGAAGCGGCAGGAGATCGTCGCGCGGTACGCCGTGCGACGGGCCGAGCTGAAGGAGATCATCCGACGGCCGTCCGCAACGGAGGCCGAACGCGAGGCCGCCCTGCGGGAACTGCGCGCACAGCCGCGCGACGCGAGCGCGACCCGTGTCCGCAACCGGGACCAGGTGGACGGGCGGCCCCGGGGGTACTTCCGGACGTTCGGGCTGTCCCGGGTGAGCCTGCGGGAACAGGCACACGCGGGGTTCCTGCCGGGGGTGCGCAAGTCGTCCTGGTAAGGGCAGAGGAGGCGGAGGGGGTGCGTGTCGGGGTTTGGTCGGTGCCTGGGCGGTGCGGATCTCGTCGGGGCCGGGGTAGCGCGGATCTCGTCGGGGCCGGGGGCATCGCGGATCTCGTCGGGTGCCCGGCCGCCGGTGGCTTGCGTGCCGGCCCGTCGCGGCTTGTGTCGGGTACTCGCCCGTCACGGATCTCGTCAGGTACCGGGGCGGCGCGGCCTCCGACGGGTACACGCCGTCACGGATCTCGTCAGGCACCGGGGCGGCGCGGCTTCCGACGGGCACCACGGGCATCGCGGAATTCGTCAGGTGCCGGGCCGTCGCGGCTTGTGTGCCGGGCCGTCGCGGCTTGTGTCGTCCTCGGGGTCCTCACAGTTCCCGGCCATCTGCCGCAGAGCCACTCCTGGTAGCTTGCCGCTGTCGCCGCGGCGACCGGATCCGGCCACAGCTTTGGGAGACCTCCAGTGACTACGGCGAGTACGGCGATGACGGCAAGGCCCGTGACCAGGGCTTCCTCCGCCCGCCCACGCATACGCGTCGCGGCCGCGGCGGCCGGGCTCGCGGCGGCGCTCGTGCTGACCGGGTGCAGCAGCGACGACGGCGGCTCCGACGCCAAGGAGTCGTCGGCCGCCCCGACCCCGACGGACAGCTCGGACAGCGGTGGCTCCGGGGACTCCTCCGGAGCCAAGACCGAGCTGCAGGGCAACTGGCTGGCCACGACCGACGGCAAGGCGGTCGCCCTGTTCGTCAACGGTGACGAGGTCGCCGTCTTCGTGAACACCTCGGTGTGCAGCGGCAAGGTCTCCGACGCGGCGAACATGCAGATGATCAGCCTCAAGTGCCAGGACGGCAGCGACGAGCGCACCGAGGGCATGGTGGACAAGGTCAGCTCCAAGTCCCTCACGATCACGTGGGAGGGCGGCGTCGGCGAGGAGACGTTCCAGAAGGCCGCGGGGTCACTGCCGTCCGGGCTGCCGACGGACCTGCCCACGGCGAGCGCCGGGTCGTAGAGCAGGGCTTGGATCGGGTCGCGGATCGGGGCGCGGATCGGGTCGCGATCAGGTTGAGGATCCGGTCCTGATCAGGTTGAGGATCCGGTCTACGACGAGCCGTGGATCGTAGATCATGTGTCGGACGGGCCGCGGAACCTCCGGGTTTCGTGGCCCGTTCGCACTTTCACACCGTCATCGGCTGTGCTGTGACAGCCACGAACTCCACCGGGAACTCCATGCGCACCGCTCCGACCGCCATCGCCGCCGCCCTCCTCGCGGCCCTCACGCTGACCGCCTGTGGCGGGGGTGACGGAAGTGACGGAGGTGACGGGGGCGGTGACGGCAAGACCGGCGCCGCCACCGCCGACAGCGGCAAGGGGGGCGCCTGCACGGCCGCGCAGGCCGGCTTCGAGGTCGGGCCCAGCAGCGCCGCCCCGGCCGCCGGTGACGAGGGTGCCGTGCCGGTCACCGTCACCAACAAGGGCAAAGCCGCCTGCACGCTGAAGGGCCTCGCCGGGGTCGACCTGTTCGCCGGCGACAGGTCCTGGGCGCTCCAGCCGCAGGAGGGCGCGTCCGAGGACACCGAGGCGACGCTGGAGGCCGGTCAGTCGATGACCTTCACCATCGCGTACGTGCGCGGGGTCGCCGGTGACACGGAGAAGAGCGCCGCCGTGGACCAGCTGAAGCTCACCCTGCCCGGAGACAGCAAGGTCAGCAGCTTCAAGTGGCCGGACCCCGAGGTCGCCGTCAAGTCCGAGAGCACGCTGGAGGCGACGGTGGGGCCGTTCCTGCCGGCGGGCGACTGAGCCGCCGCGTCCGGGTCATGACGGCAGCCGGGGCCGCGCCTTGACCTGGGCGCGGTCGGCTGCCTCCGCCCCCTGCTGCCAGCCGGCCAGGTCGCTGACGCCCCGGACGCGGGTGGTGACCGTGTCCGGGAACATGCGGGTGAACTGCTCGCGGACGGCGACGCCGCGGGCGGCGAGGACGGGCAGGAGGTCCTGTTCCGGGGCGCCCGCCCCGTGCGGACCCGCGCCTTCGGCCTCCGCCTCGGCGACCTGGGCCTCGGCGACCTCGGCCAGCCGGTCCCCTATCCGGTGGGCGTAGGCGGCCAGGAAGGACTGTCGGAAGGTCTTGGTCCGCTTGCGGCCGCCCCTGCGCTGGGCGGCCTCCGCCTTCGTCATCGCCGTGGTGGCCTGGACGAGGAGCGAGGTGTGGAGCAGTTCGACGACCTCCAGGTCTGCCTCGAACCCGACGACCGTGGAGAACCCGAGGTCGTCGTTCCAGACGGTCTCGCAGCGGTTGGCCCGCGCCACGGCGTCGAGGAGCACCGCCTTGGCCGTCTCGTAGGGCGGCTCGACGCCGATCCGGCAGGCGCCGGGCGTGTTCTTGCTGTGCGCGCGGGCCGCCAGCAGTGCCTCGTCGATGCTGTGCCGCGCCATCAGCTCCTGCGCCTTCGCACTGAGGGCCTCCGCCTCCTCCGGGAAGCCCGTCGCCTCCGCCTTGGCGAGGAGCGCGCGGATACGGCCGAGCATGCGGGATTCGGGGTGGGGCGAGTTCTTGGCGTCGCCGGCCGCCCGCGGGTGGTCCAGCGGTTCGAGGGTGGGCAGGCGCAGGAGGAGGCGGTACAGCTCCAGGGCCGTGGTGGCGTACGAGAAGCGGTCCGTGCGGGTGGGGTGTGCGGCGAGTTCCCCGACCTCGTCGAGCTGGGCGGTCCAGCGCGGGCCGCGTGGTGACTGCCGGTTCCCCTCCGTCGCCCTCTGCTCCTGCTCCCGCTCGTGCTCCTCGACGATGAGCACCGCGAGGAGACGGACGTGCTCGTCCTCCAGCTCGCGCCGCACGAACCGTACGACGTCGGCGGGCTGCCAGCCGCGCCGCCAGGCCCCGGCGACGAACTCCCGTCCGCGCCGGGCGAGTTCCGCGTCGGCCGCCGGGTCGGCGGCGAGCAGGGAGGCCCCGGTGTCCAGGGCGGCGTCGGTGTCGGCGTAGAGGGCCGCTTCGAAGGCGCGGTCCACCGTGCTGGTCGTACTCACGTGTTCGATCGTGTCATGAGGCGCGGTCGTGTCATGAGTCGCAGGGAGGTAGGGCCGGCCATACCCCCGGGACACCCTCCAGTGGTCGTGTGCGGGCGGCGCGCGGACGGTTCGCTTGGGGCATGACCACGACAGCGGTAGCAGAGGCGGGAAAGACGGAGGTCGCGGCCGTACGCGTACGGGGCCTGCGGCGGTCGTACGGGGAGGTCGTCGCCCTCGACGGGGTGGACCTCGACTTCGGGGCCGGGACCTTCACGGCGGTGATGGGGCCGTCGGGGTCGGGGAAGTCGACGCTGTTGCAGTGTGCGGCGGGGCTGGACCGGCCGTCGGACGGGACAGTGCGGGTCGACGGGGTGGAACTGGCCGGGCTGGGCGAGCGGCGGCTGACGCTGCTGCGCCGGGAACGGATCGGATTCGTGTTCCAGGCCTTCAACCTCCTCCCCTCTCTCACCGCCGCGCAGAACGTCGCCCTTCCGCTGCGGCTCGCCGGGCGGCGGCCCTCGCGCGGAGCGGTGCGCGAGGCCCTGGCCCGGGTGGGGCTGGCCGAGCGGGCCGGACACCGGCCGGCCCAGCTGTCCGGCGGGCAGCAGCAGCGGGTCGCCCTGGCCCGGGCCCTGATCACCCGCCCGGCGGTCCTCTTCGGCGACGAGCCGACCGGGGCGCTCGACACCACGACCAGCCGTGACGTGCTCTGCCTGCTACGGGAGTTGGTGGACCGGGAGGGCCAGACCACGGTCATGGTCACGCACGATCCGGTGGCCGCGTCGTACGCGGACCGGGTGGTGTTCCTGGTCGACGGGCGGGTGAGCGGGGAGTTGGTCCGGCCGTCGGTGGAGGGCGTGGCGGCGCGTATGGCCGGGTTGGAGCGGGCGGCTGGAACGGCCGGTGCTCCCGGTGCTCCCGGTTCTGCCGGTACTGCCGGTACTGCCGGTACTGCCGGTACTGCCGGTACTGCCGGTACTGCCGGTACTGCCGGTACTGCCGGTACTGCCGGTACTGCCGGCAGCGGGATCGTCGGGGGTGTGACGTGCTGACCTTGTCGTCGTTGCGTACGCGGTGGGCGGCGCTGATCGGGTCGTTCGTCGCGGTGGCGCTGGGGGTCGGGGTGATGACCGCCATGGGGCTCGGGCTCGCGGCGACACTCGACCCGCCCGCGCGTACGCCGGAGCGTTTCGGCGACTCCCCCGTCGTGGTCGCGGGCCTGGACAGGCTGACGGTCGAGGTGCGGCGGGGGCCGGGGACGGCCCGGGTGTCGCAGAAGCTGGCGGATCCACACCCTGTGGACGAACGACTGCTCGCGGAGTTGCGCGCGCTGGGGCCGGTGACGACGGACGCGGCGGGCCGGGGCCCGGCCGGGCCGGACGCGGTCGGGGTGGAGGCGGCCGTCGCCGACGTACGGGCGGTGGTCGGGGATCGGGCGCGGGTGCTGACGGGTGACGCGCGGCGGCAGGTGGATCCGTCGTACGGGCGGGACGCGGAGGCGCTGGTCGCGGTGAACTCGCTGCTGGGGACGGCGGGCGGGGTCACCACCTTCGTGTCGGTGTTCGTGACGGCGTCGACGTTCGCCTTCGTGGTGGCCCTGCGCAGGCGGGAGTTCGGGCTGTTGCGGATGGCGGGCGCGACACCGGGTCAGGTACGGCGGCTGCTGCTCGGGGAGGCTTTGGCGGTCGGGGTCGTGGCGTCCGGTGCCGGGTGTGCGCTGGGGGCGTGGGGGGCGCCTGTGCTGGTACGGGAGTTGGTGAACGGCGGGATCGCGCCGACGTGGTTCGCGGTGCCGGGTGCGGTGGTGTGGCCGTACCACGTGGCCTTCTGGACGGGGGTGTCGGTGGCGCTCGCCGGGGCCTGGGTGGCCGCGCGGCGGGCCGGGCGGATCGGGCCCGTGGAGGCGTTGCGGGAGGCGTCCGTGGACACGGGGGTGCTGCCGCTGTCGCGCCGGGTGATCGGTTCCGCTCTGCTGGCGGCTGGACTGGGGCTGCTGGCCTGGAAGTTGGGGACCGACCCCGCCGGACTGCTGAAGCGGAAGACGTACACCACCCAGCCGATGCTGCTGATCACGGCGGCGGCCGCGCTCGCACCGCTGCTCGTCCGGCCGGTCGTACGGCTGGTGGGGGCGGGGGTTCCCGGGGCCGCCGGGCTGCTGATCAGGGAGAACGCGGCCACGTCGGTGCGCCGTACCGCCGCCGTCGCCGCGCCCGTGCTGGTGACCGTCGCGCTGGCCGGCTCCCTGCTGGGGGCCGCGGGGACGGTCGCGGAGGCGAAGGGGGCGGAGGCGCACACACGGACTCGGGCGGACTTCGTGGTCACGAGCGAGTCGGATGCGGCGGGTGAGACAAGTACGGGTGAGGGCTTGCGGATCGATGGCGGGAAGGTCGCCGGGGCGACCGTGGCCGAGTCGGCTTCCACCGCTGTGTATGTGGTGGAGGAGGGGAGCGCGCTGGTGCGGTCCGAGGCACGGGCGGTGACGGATGTGGCCGCCTTCGCGGCGGTGTCGCGGCTGCCGGTGGTCGCCGGTGACGTGCGTGATCTCGACGACCGGTCGATCGTCGTGAACGAGGAGTGGGAGCGGCACGAGGTGGGGCAGAGCGTGCGCGTGTGGCTCGGCGACGGGCGTCCCGTACGGCTGCGGATCGTGGCGGTGCTCGCGCAGGGCACCGGGGACAACGGGGCGTACGTGACGGCCGCGAACGCCGGCGGGGCGACCGTGGACCGGGTCGAGGTGCGGGTGGGGAGCGGGGTGGACCGGGAGGGGGTCGCGGCGGTGCTGGAGAGGGCGGCGGACGGGGCGGCGGGGGCCGGTGGGACGGTGCGGTCGGCCGAGGAGTGGCTCGCGGCGAACCGTCCCGGCACCAAGGCGCACACCCGGCTCGGGTTTCTCGTGGTGCTGGGTATCGCGCTCGTGTACGCGGGGATCTCGCTGGCCGGGACGTTGCTGATGGCCACGTCGGCGCGGGGTGCGGAGCTGCGGTCGCTGCGACTGGCCGGGGCCACTCGGGGCCAGGTGCGGGTGGTTGTGGTGGGTGAGGCGCTGGTCGCGGTCCTGGTGGGAGTGGTGCTGGGAATGGCGGTCACCGCGGTGAACCTGGCGGGGGTGGTGGGTGCGTTGGGGTCGTTGGCGGCGCCGGTGGGGGTGATGGTGCCGTGGGAGGTCGTGGGGGCGTGTGTGGGGGTGTGCGGGGTCGTGGCCGTGGTCGCCGCCGGCGGGGCGCTGGGGCGGCGCTGAGATGAGGTGGGCGCCTTCCGGGCGCGCGGGTGGGGAGCGGGTGCGCGGGCGGAGACCGGGTATGCGGGCGAGAGCGGATGCGCCGGACTGGGGGCGGAGCGCAGTACGGGGGCGGAGCGCAGTACGGGGGCGGGTGCGTTCCGGCCGGAGCCTGACTCCCCGCCCGTGCTCGTGGGATGCTCGCCACGCCGACAGCGGTTCTCCCACCAGGCCAGAAAGGGCGGTCGCATGCCGATCCGGGGTGTGCTCTTCGATGTGGACGACACACTGTTCGACTACTCGACTTCGGAGGAGGTCGGCGTGCTCGCCCACCTGCGGGCGCAAGGGCTGCTCGACCAATTCCCCGGCCCCGCCGCGGCACTCTCGTTCTGGCGGACGATCATGGAGGTGCAGTACGGGCGCTTCCTCAGCGGCGAACTCACCTTCGCCGAGCAGCGGCTCGAACGCACCCGCCGCTTCCTTTCCGACGCGGGACGGGACACCTCCGCCATGTCGGACGCCGAGGCCTCCGCCTGGTTCGCCGCATACGAGGCTCACCGCAACGCGGCCTGGGCGGCGTTCCCCGACGCCGAGCCCGTTCTCGAACGGCTCGCGGCCGACTACCGCCTCGGCATCGTCTCCAACTCGTCCGCCGACCACCAGCGCCACAAGCTCCACGCCATCGGACTGCTGCCCTACTTCGACATCGACAAGGTCCTCGTCTGCTCCGACCAGCACGGCGCGGCGAAGCCCGCGCCGAGCATCTTCCTCGCGGGCTGCGCGTCCCTCGGCCTCCCTCCGCACGAAGTGGCGTACGTCGGGGACAAGTACACACTCGACGCCCTCGGGTCCCGTGACGCGGGACTGCACGCGTACTGGCTCGACCGTGCGAAGACCGGCACCGGCGGCGCCACCGACGACGGCATACGCGTCATCACCACGCTCGACGAACTCCCGGACGCCCTCGTCCGTTGACAGGGTGTCCGGGCCGATCCGGGGATCCAGGGGTGCGTGCCAGGGGCCGCCGCCGCACGTCCGATCCGTGAAACTCGGTCGCCCTGCCCCGCCCGAACCGCCAAGCATGGCGCCATGGTTGACGCATCTCTCTACGCGGCGTTCCTGGTCGCGGCCTTCGCCCTGTGTGTCACGCCGGGGCCAGACATGATGTTCATCGTGGCCGTCGGGGGGCGGGGTGGGCCCGTGGTCGGGGTGATGGCGGCGGCGGGGGTGGCGAGCGCGATGCTCGTGCACACCGTGGCGGCGACGTTGGGTCTCTCGGCATTGTTCGAGGCGTTGCCGGTGCTCTACTACGTTCTACGGTGGCTGGGGGCGGCGTATCTGCTGTACCTCGCGGTGAAGGCGTTCCGGGACCGGTCGGTGCCGGGGGACGAAGGCACGGGCCCCGGGTTCGCGGCGGACGGCCGTGGGGGCACCGGGCTGCGGCGGGCGTTCTGGCAGGGCGCGGTCACCAATCTCCTCAACCCAAAGGTGATCCTCTTCAACGTGGCGTTCCTGCCACAGTTCGTCGCCCCCTCTCTCGGACACGTACCCGGCCAGCTCCTGCTGCTCGGCTGCACCATCGTCGTCATGGGCTTCCTGTGGGACGGCTCGGTCGCGCTCGTCGCCGGTCGTCTCACCCAGGTCCTGCGCCGCAGCCGTCGGGTGGCGCGGGGGCTCAACATTTTCACCGGGACGGTGTTCGCGGGGCTGGCGGTGCGGTTGGCGACCTCGCCGAGGTGAGGGAAGCCGCGGGCGCACAGCAGCTGTCAACCCAAGGTTGACACCAAGAGGGTGTCAACCTAAGGTTGACACATGACGACGAACCCGCGAGTCACCGCGTCCATCCGTCTCGACGAACTCATCGACGCCATCAAGAAGGTCCACCCCGAACCGCTCGACCAGCTCCAGGACGCGGTGATCGCCGCGGACCACCTCGGCGAAGTGGCCGACCATCTGATCGGCCACTTCGTGGACCAGGCCCGGCGTTCGGGCGCGTCCTGGACGGAGATCGGCAGGAGCATGGGGGTGACACGGCAGGCGGCACAGAAGCGGTTCGTGCCGAAGGGCGAGAACGACCTCGACGCCAGTCAGGGGTTCAGCCGCTTCACCCCGCGCGCCCGCAACGTGGTCACGGCCGCGCACAACGAGGGCAAGGCCGCCGGTGCCGTCGAGGGGCTGCCCGCCCACCTCGCCCTCGGCCTCCTCGCCGAGCCGGAGGGGCTCGGCGCCAAGGCGCTCGTCGCCCAGGGCGTCTCCCCCGAGGCCGTACGGGAAGCCGCCGCCGCCGTCCTCCCGCCGGCCTCCGCCGAGGTCCCCGAGCTGATCCCCTACGGCCCCGACGCCAAGAAGGTCCTCGAACTCACCTTCCGCGAGGCCCTCCGCCTCGGCCACAACTACATCGGCACGGAACACATCCTGCTCGCGCTGCTGGAGTTCGAGAACGGGGAAGGGGTGCTGAGCGGGCTGGGTGCGACCAAGGAGGCCACGGAGGCGGACGTGGCGAAGGCCCTGCAGTCGATCGTGCAGGGGCAGGAGGAAGAGTAGGGGCCACCCTGCCTCCGCTCCGACGGCCATTGTCAGACCCCCCTGCCACACTCGCACCCATGACCGACCGGTGGGCGCTCGCGACGACCGAGGACGGTGGCGTGGAGGTCGCCCCCCTCGGGGTGGACGGCGTGCTCGCGGGGCCGGTGGTGTGGGAGGCGGATCTCGGGGAGGCGGTGCGGCGGCGGGGGCCGGAGGTGGGGCGGTGGGTGTGGCGGGCCACCGGGGAGGTGTATCCGCGGCTGCTCGCGACGGGGGTGCGAGTGGAGCGGTGTTATGACATCGAGGACGCCGAGAGCCTGCTCCTCGGGCATGAGGGGCGGCTCGGGGAGCCGCGTTCCGCGGCGGCCGCGCTCGCCCGGCTCCGTCACGGTCCCGTCCCGCCGGATCCGCCCCTGCGGTCGGCCGACCCCGGCGCCCAGCCGTCCCTCTTCGAGCCCCGCCCCGTCCACGTCCCCCTCACCGACCTCGTCGAGGTGTACGCGGACCAGCAGCGACGGCACGACGCCACCGCGCACCCGGACCGGATGCGGCTGCTGACCGCCGTCGAGTCGGCCGGGATGCTCGTCGCCGCCGAGATGAACCGGGCGGGGCTGCCGTGGCGGGCCGATGTGCACCGGGAGGTGCTGCGCGAGCTGCTCGGCGAGCGGTACGCGGGCGGAGGCGAACCGCGTCGGCTCGCCGAACTCGCCGAGGAGGTGTCGAACGCCTTCGGGCGGCGCGTGCGGCCCGATCTGCCCGCCGATGTCGTCAAAGCCTTCGGGCAGGCCGGGATCCGCATCCGCTCCACCCGTCGCTGGGAGATCGAGGCCCTCGATCACCCTGCCGTGAAGCCCCTCCTCGAATACAAGCGGCTGTATCGGATCTGGGTCGCCCACGGGTGGTCCTGGCTGCAGGACTGGGTCCGGGACGGGCGGTTCCGGCCCGAGTTCCTCGCGCACGGCACCGTCACCGGGCGGTGGGTCACCAACGGCGGGGGCGCGCTCCAGATCCCCAAGGTGATCCGCCGCGCCTGCGTCGCCGACCCCGGCTGGCGGCTCGTCGTCGCCGACGCCGACCAGATGGAACCCAGGGTGCTGGCCGCCATCTCCCGCGACCCCGGCCTCATGGAGGTCGCGGGCCGCGCCACCGACCTCTACCAGTCCGTCTCCGACCGCGCCTTCTCCGGCGACCGCGCGCAGGCCAAGCTCGCCGTGCTGGGTGCCGTTTACGGGCAGACGTCCGGGGACGGGCTCAAGAATCTCGCCGCACTGCGCCGACGGTTCCCGCGCGCCGTGCAGTACGTCGACGACGCGGCCCGCGCGGGCGAGGAGGGCCGGCTCGTACGGACCTGGCTCGGGCGTACGTGTCCACCGGCGGTCGGCGCCTCCGACGCGGCGGCCGAGGAGGCGGGTATCCCCCAGGCCGACCCCGACCTCGAATCCCCGGAACAGGGGCAGGGGCAGGGGAGCGAGTGGGTGCCCGGGTACGCCTCCACCAACTCCCGTGCCCGCGGGCGGTTCGCCCGCAACTTCGTCGTCCAGGGCAGTGCCGCCGACTGGACCCTGCTCCTCCTCGCCGCCCTCCGGCGCGCCCTCGACGGCATGGCTGCCGAGCTGGTCTTCTTCCAGCACGACGAGGTGATCGTGCACTGTCCGCAGGAGGAGGCGGAGGCGGTCGTGGCGGCGATCCGGGAGGCGTCCGAGCTGTCGGGGCGGCTGACGTTCGGGCAGACGCCGGTGCGGTTTCCGTTCACCACGGCGGTGGTGGAGTGCTATGCCGATGCGAAATGAGCGCCGCTCGTTCCAGGGCGCGAGGGGGGTCGGGGGCCGGCCCTCGCGCGGTGCTCCGCCTCTCCCTGACAGTCGCGGTCCCTGTCGAGCGCGGGGACTACGGGGCGCGGTCCTTCAGTAATTCCCTCAGTTCCACCGCCACCGTCGAGTCCGTGTCGTCCAGGACCGTCTGGGCGCGCTCCCACTCGCGGTACGCCTCCTCGACGCGGCCCTGATCCCGCAGGAGCAGCCCGCGCTGGTGCCGGGCGAGGCCGACGGCGTACTGGTCGGCGCGGCGTTCGGCGAGGTCGAGGAGGAGGGCGCACTCGTGGGACGCGCGGTCCGGCCGGCCCAGCTCGCGCAGGGCCCGTACCAGGCCGAGCCGGGACTTGGACTCCCCCTGCCAGTCCTCGTCGTCGCCGAGGATGCGCAGACTCTGCTCGAAGTTGCGTACGGCGGCGGCCGGTTCGCCGAGTCTGAGGTGGGCGTAGCCGATGTTGCAGTGCGCGGTGTGCCGTACGACGAGACTGTCGGCCATCTCGCCCAGTGCCAGGCTCCGTTCGTGGTGGGCGATGGCGGCCCGCGCGTCGGTGTGCTTGTACAGGTTGCCGAGGTGGCTGAAGGTCACCGCCTCGCCGTACGGGTCACCGAGTTGCCGGGACAGTTCCAGGCTCTCCCGGAGTGTCTCCTCGCTCTCCTCGTACCGGCCGAGGCTCTCCAGTACGAGCCCCCGGTTGTTCAGGCACCGCCGTACGCACGACACGACCCCGAGGCGCCGCCACAGTGTCAGGCCCTCGTCGTTGAGGGCGAGCGCCTCCGAGGCCCGGCCGGACATGAAGTGCAGCCCGGCCCGGTCGGTCAACGCGAACGCCTCGGCCTCGTCGTCTCCGAGCGATCTCGCCACGTCCAGGGCGAACCGCCCGAGGACGTCCAGCTCCGCGAGCCGGCCACCTCGGTGCAGGTAGGGGAAGAGGTGGCGGACGAGGGCGGGGACGAGTGCTGCCACCGCGGCCCCGCTGTCCCGCCTGCCGCCGTCGACACCGCCGTCGGACCCGCCGCCGCCGTGCTCTCGGGAGCAGCGTTCCACCAGGGCGACGATGTTGGGGAGTTCGCGGTCGCCCCAGACGAACGCCTCCTCGGCGGAGGTGAAGGGCGGCTCCATCGGTTGCGGCTCCGCCGTGGACGCCGTCGTACGGAGGCGTTCGTCGCGCTCGTAACCCGGTGGGAGCATCACCAGCAGGCTCTGGCGTGCGCGACCGGCGTACCAGCGGAGGGCCTGTTCGACGGCCCCGGTGGTGTCGGCCGTGTCCGTCGCGTCGGCGAGTTCGCGGGCGAAGTGGCGTACGAGGTCGTGGGGGACGTACCGGCCGTACGTCGTCTCGTCGAGGAGAGCCACGTCGACGAGGCGGTCGAGGGCGCTCTCGGCGCGGAACTCGTCGGTGCCGCCGAGGCGGGCGAGGAGGGGTGCGCCGTACGTGGGCAGGTCGAGGGCGCCGATACGGCTGAGGGCGTGGGCGGCGTCGCGGTCGGCCTCGCGGTCGGAGGCGTGCAGGGCCTCGTGGGCGACGGCGAGGGAGCGGCGGACACTCAGGTCGTCGTATTCGAGGTGCTGCAACCGTCCTTCCGTGGCCGCCAGTTGACCGGCCAGCGCGTCCGGGGTGAGTGCGCGGCGGGCGGCGAGGCGGGCCGCGACGACGCGGAGGGCGAGCGGGAGGCGGCCGGTGAGTTCGACGAGGGGGTGCGCGGCGTCCAGGCCTGCCGCGCGGCCCGACGCGGCACGCAGCAGGGCCGCGCTCTCGTCGTCCGACAGCGGGGCAAGCGGGAAGCGGTGGGCG
Source organism: Streptomyces europaeiscabiei (assembly GCF_036346855.1). NCBI lineage: Bacteria > Bacillati > Actinomycetota > Actinomycetes > Kitasatosporales > Streptomycetaceae > Streptomyces > Streptomyces europaeiscabiei. Next base: position 6,044,810 of record NZ_CP107841.1, on the reverse strand, counting down.
CCGTCCAGTGCGGTGAGCGGCGACCGGCTCGTCACGATGACCGCACAGCCGGCGCCGGCCGGGAGCAGGGGGCGTACCTGGGCGGCGTGCGCGGCGTCGTCCAGCACCATCAGGGTGCGGGTCGGGGCGAGCGTCGAGCGGAGCAGCGCGGCCGCGGCGTCCGGGTGTTCGGGGATGCGGCGCGGGGCGGTGCCGAGGTCCCGGAGCAGCGCGGCGAGGGCCTGGGCGGGGGTGAGCGGGGTCATGCCCGGGGTGGCGCCGTGGAGGTTGATGTACAGCTGGCCGTCGGGGAAGTGTTCGGCGAGTTCGTGGGCGAGGTGGAGGGCGAGGGCGCTCTTGCCCACGCCGGCCATGCCGCTGATGACCGCTGTGACGGTCCCCTTGGGAGGGGCCGGGCACCCATGTGCGCGGGAGGGGCTGTGGGTCGGCGGGTGCGGGTCCGTCGTGGTCGTGCGTCGCGTCCACGCGGCGGCAGCCGCGGAATCGTTGCCGCCCCGCACCCCTGAGGAGGCGCTGATGCTCGGGTCGAGTGCACGGCGAAGCTCGCCCAGCACCTCTCCCCTGCCCGTGAAATGAGCCGGCGGAAGCGGTAGTTGGGCCGGGCGGGGCGGGAGCTCGTCGAGGGGAGGGTCGGCCGGGGTCGCCAGGGGCTCGGGGTCGTGCTCGTGCTCGTGCTCGTGCTCGTGCAGGATCTCCACGTGGGCGTCGCGTACGGCGGGGCCCGGTTCCACCCCGAGTTCGTCGAGGAGGCGGGCGCGGAGGTCCCGGTGGACGGCCAGGGCCTCGGCCTGGCGGCCCGTGCGGTGGAGGACGAGCATGAGGAGCCGGTGGAAGGCCTCGCGGAGGGGGTGCTCGGCGACGAGGGCGGTCAGTTCGGGGGCGAGGGCGCCGAGCGCGTGCGCTCCGGTGGCCTCCTCGCGCGCCGTGTCGGCCGCGAGGTGGAGTTCGGCTTCGTACCGTCGCTCCAGGAGCAACAGCCGGGCCTCCTCCAGGCGTTGGACGAAGGCCTGGGCGCGGAACTCCTCGACCGGCAGGCCGCCGAGCGGTGTCCCCCGCCAGAGGGCGAGTGCGGCGGCGGACTCACGCACCGTCCGGGTCCAGTCCCGCCCGGCGTGCGCGGTGCGGGCGGCGCGGGCGTGGGCCTCGAAGACGCGGACGTCCAGCTCGCCGTCGTCGACCCGCAGCAGATAGCCCGGCGGGATCGCGCGCAGCCGCTCGGGGTCGTCCAACAGCCTGCGCAGGCGGGTCACATGGTTGTGCAGGGAAGCCTGTGCGGACGGCGGTGGCGTGGCGTCCCAGAGCACGTCCTTGAGGGTGTCGACGGAGACGACCCGCCCGGGTTCGAGCAGCAGCGCGACGAACAGGGCCCGCATCTTGCCGCTGCCGACGGACCTCACGCCGCCGCCGGAGACAGCACGGGAAACGCTGCCGGAGACACCACGGGAAACACCGGTGGAGACATCGCCGGAGCCGGTGCCCGAACGGCCGGCGTCACCGTCGGCGGCACCACGTGCACGGCCGTCACCGGAACCCCCGGTGTCCCCGGCATCCCCGGCCTCGTACAGAACCGGCGGACCGAGCAGTCCGAACCGCAGCCCGTCCCGCATAGAACCCGACCGCTGCCTTCCCGCGCCGTCGTTCCGGGCCCGCCCCGCGGCGACCTGCCGCCGCCTCCCGTACGGCTCCCCGTGGAACCGTTGGGCTCATGTTAGCGATCCGTTGGCGGGACCTGATGTGATCACTTCATCGGATCCGGCGACGACGGCGCACGCGTGGTACGCGTAGCTCGGGGGAGTGACGCCGCCGCTGCCGGATCCGGGAACCGCACAAAGCGCTGTGCCCCGGTCGGTGGAGGTGAACGACCGGGGCACTCGTGTGTCGCGGGACGGTCAGCATCCGCGGCCGGGCAGGCCGACTCGGCCACCGAACGGCCGAATCAGTTGCCGGACCGGCCTGTTGGGCTTGGACCTGCCCGTTTGTGCCCGGCGGGCCCAGAGGATCGTTGGGCCTAGAGGATCGACGGACCCGGAGGATCGGCGGGCCCAAAGGATCGTTGGGCCCGGAGGATCGGCGGGCCCAAAGGATCGTTGGGCCCGGAGGATCGGCGGGCCCAAAGGATCGTTGGGCCCGGAGGATCGGCGGGCCCAAAGGATCGTTGGGCCCGGAGGATCGTCTGGGCCCGGAGGATCGTCTGGGCCTAGAGGATCGGTGGCCGTCCCAGCCGCGTCAGGCGCCACACCGTCCGCCAGCTCATGGGTCGGCGCTCGCCGCCCGACTCGCGCCAGCCCTCCACGAAGCCGCCGAACCACGCCTTCAGTCCGCCCACCGAGCGCATCCGCAGCAGGGTGATGAGGACCCACACCCCGAGGTGGACGGGGATGAGCGGGAACGGGAGGCGGCGGCGGGCGAGCCAGACGCGGTTGCGGGCGTTGACGCGGTAGTAGATGGCGTGCCGGGCGGGCGAGGTCTTCGGGTGCTGGAGGAGCAGTTCGGGGGCGTAGAGCACGGTCCAGCCGGCGTCGAGCGCCCGCCAGGCCAGGTCGGTCTCCTCGTGCGCGAAGAAGAACTCGGCGGCCCAGTCGCCCGTTTCGCCGAGCATGGCCATGGAGAGGGCGTGTCCCCCGCCGAGGAACCCGGTGACCGGGCCGCCGCGCATCGGGTCCTTGGCGCCGACCCTCGGCACGTGCCGCCGCTGGGTCTCGCCGTGCTCGTCGGCGATGCGGAAGCCGACGATGCCGAGGCGGGGGTCGGCGGCGTACAAGTCCTGCACGCGGCGCAGCACATCGGCGTCGACGAGCAGCCCGTCGTCGTCCAGTTCGACGACGATGTCGACGTCCCCGAACTCCCGCAGCCGTTCGAGGGCCACGTTCCGGCCGCCGGGGCAGCCGAGGTTCTCGTCCACCTCGATGAGGGTGACCTCACCGGGCAGGCCGAGCCGTTCGGCGAACTCGGGGAGGGGGCACCCGTTCCCGACGACCACGATCCGCTCGGGCGCGACGTCCTGCTTGGCCACGGAGGCGAGCAGCGCGTCCACCTCGGCGGGCCGATTGCCCATCGTCACCACGGCGACAGCGACCCGCGGCCCGGCCTCCACCACGACACCAACCCCATCCTGTCCACGGACTGCCGACGACATGCGGCGGAGCCGACGACCGCCGGCCCACATCCCGTTTCCATCGACTGTTTACGGCCGGGATGCTAGCCGTTCACGTCGGAGGCTTCGCACAGACTCGGCGCATACGCCGACTCTCCGCCCTCCGTACAGACTTGAGTACGGACGCGGGAGCCGGTCTCACCGGTCATTCCCGGCCCTTCTGCGAGGGGTGGGGCGGGTGGTGTGGATCTACGCTCTCGGCAGGGCGGAGTCCGGGGAACAGCGCAGGTCGCAGGAGCGGAGGAATCGGGTGGGCAAGGGCATGACGCCGGAGGAGGTCGCCCACTGGAAGGCCGTCAGGCGGTACGTCCGTCCACGCGCCGACCGGCGGAGCATCGGCCGGTACGGCGAGTTGGGGAGCGGCCGGTTCCTGCGGTTCGAGGGAGCCACCCGCAGGCGGTTCCTGCGCCCGCTGCTTCTCGACGCCGCGTCGATCACGGACGCCGACCTGAACTCCCTGCTCTCCCACGGCTGGCGGCCCCGCCTCACGGCGGCCTGGCTGATCGGCATCTCCCGGCGGACCTCGTACCGGGCCCGCATCGGTGAACTGCTGCTGGACAGCGAGGTGATGTTCGCGGGATCGGGCTACTGCTTCGCCCTGGCCCGTTTCGGCGCCCCCGAGGACGCCGAGATCCTCACCGCCTACCTGAACCGCTACCTGCCCCGCACCGACCTCCGCTACGACCAGCCCGTCGCCCTGGGTACCCTCCTGCACCTCGACAGCCGCCTCGGCACGGCCCGCGCGGCGCCCTTCACCGCACCCGACGGGCTTTATCAGCGCTGGGTGGACGCCGTCATCCACGAGTCGGACCGTGCCGCGTACGCACCCGACCGGGAGCGGGCGGCCATGGCCCGGCTGTGCGACTTCGCCGGTGGCTGGTCCACGCCGGGCTGAGGCTCGGGTCCCTCCCGCGTCGGGCTCAGGCCCGCAGCGGGTTCGCCCGCACCGCCGCCATCAGGTACCAGGCCGTGGCGCCCGTGTGCCGGTACGGGTAGTAACCGAAGCCGAACCCCGTGTCGAGGGGGCTGCTGGCGGAGACGATGCCGGAGCGGGCGGGGAGGGGGCGGCCGCCGACGGTCTGGGCGGTGCCCAGGTGGTCCTGGGCGCGTTCGAGGGAGGTGAGCAGGCGCCGGGCGCGGGTCTCGTCGCCACGCGCGCCCCGGTCGCGCAGGGCGAGCGCGAGGTGGGCGGTGCCCTCGAACCAGACGCCGTTGCGGTTGGGCTTGGGCTGGAACTCGGCGATGGGCGCGTCCTCGTTGGCGAGGAGGCTGACGGAGCTGAAGGTGACGCCCTCGTACGACTGCCCGGCGGGGACCGTGCTGTTGCGGCGCTCGGCGTGGTCGAGAACGGCCAGGTCCCGGGCCGCCCAGTCGAGGGAGCGCGCGTACCGGCCGGAGTCGAGTGCGAGGTGGGTCCAGGTCTGGGTGTCCTCGGGGATCGGCGATCTGTTGACGGTCACGCCGTCGTTGGTACCGGTGTAGAAGAAGCCGCCCGACGCGCCCTGGGCCGGCTCCCACATCCGCTTCACGAAGGCCTCGGCCCGTGCGCGCCGCGTCCACCACACCCGGTCGCCGGTGAGCCGGGCGAGCCGTCCGAACAGGCAGACCAGGTCCGTGTTGTGCTCGGTCGAGGTGAACGGCAGCTTCTCGTTCGCCCCGTTCACACCGAACTTGTAGCCGCCGAGGGGCTCGTCGGTACGGCCGGTCCGCTCGATCCACTCCCCGATCCGCACCGCGGCGGCGAGGAAGCGCCGCTTCCCGGTCCGCCGGGCCAGCGCGCTCAGCGCGATCCCCGCCCAGGCCATGTCCCCCACGGCCGTGCCCGTGAAGCCGAACTGGGTGCCGACGTTGGCGGTCCCGTCCGCCCGGACGAACCCGTCCGGCTGCGGTACGCCGTCGTAGTAGACGTACGGCCCGACGTTGTACGCCTGGCGCAGCCGGCCGTCGTCGTACGCCGGGTCGTGCTCCTGGGCGTGGATCAGCGCGTCCCCGAGCATCACCGCCCTGGCCCGGCCGTCCTCGGTGCCCACGGCGAGGTGGGCGAGGATCGCGAGCGCGTTGTCGTACGTGAACGCCGTGCTGAACAGGCCCGCCTGGTCGGTGTAGCTCTGGGTCAGCCGGATGGCGCCGTGGTCGGGGTAGGCGTCCATGGCGGCGGCGAGGAAGGCCTGTCCGCGCCGTCGGGCCGAGGCCCCGGCCGTCCGGGGCGCCGCGTGGGCCGGGCCGGAGCCGACGACGGTGAGCGCCGCCGCGGTCCCGAGGCCGGTGCCGAGGAGTGCCCGGCGGCTGAACGCCGGTGAAGCCGGGGCTGCCGGGCCTTGTCTGTCTGCCGGGCCTTGTCTGCCGGTCGCGCCGGTCATGCCGGTGCTGTCGATGCTGCCGGTCATGGGTCTCCCTTGGAAGTGCGGCCTGAGGGCGCGCCCGCAGTCACGTTCTGAGAGCGCTCTCAAGCGCGTGAGGGCTCATTCTGCTGGTGCTCCCGGGACCGGTCAACGCCCCTGCCGGACACGCCGATTGAAAAGGAGGAGGGGGAAGGGCAGGGCGGGGGAAGGGGAGGGCGGAGGGGAGGGGGAAGGGAAGGGGCTGGACAGGGGGCACGGGGGAACGCGGGCGTCCCGCGCACCCCATGGGTGCGCGGGACGCCTTCCGGGAACCGGGGACCCCGGCACGCGCACCCAGCGACGCGGACCCCGGCCCCCGGATCCCGGAACCGCGTGGCCGCTCCTCCACGACAGTGACGTGTGAAGGGCCCACTCACTCCGTCCGCAGCGCCGCGGCCGTACCCGCCCTCGCCGCCCAGCCCGCCGGCAGCAGCGCCCCCGCCACCGCGATGACCAGCCCGCCCAGCGCGAGGGACGCGAGCACGGGAGCGTCGTACACGGCGATGTCCGTGGCCGGCAGGGTCATACCGATGGCGTCGCCCATGAGCGGGATGACGGCCCGGTGCAGCGCGATCCCGGCCGGCACCGCGACCAGCCCCGCGAGCAGCCCCACCCCGGCGACGGAGGTGACGACCATGGCGACGGTCTGGCGGGGTGTCATGCCGAGGGCCTTGAAGACGCCGAGGTCGTGGACGCGGTCGCGGGTGTCGAGGACGACCGTGTTGAGGACGCCGAGCCCGGCGACCACGACGAGCATCAGCGTGAGCATCCCGATCAGTGCGTCCATGGCCACGATCACGCTGGAGGAGTCGGCCGTGGCGGCGAGGGCGAAGGCACCGATGCCGGCCTCGTCGAACGCCCGGTTCAGCGAGTCCGGGTACGCCGCCGGATCGGTGCCCGGCTCGGTCTGTACGTGGTACCGGCCCGGCAACGCCTGTGCGCCGAGCCCGAGTTCGGTGAGGGTGGCGGTCGAGGTGAGCAGGACCATGCCCTGGCCCTGGGTGAAGAAGGCCTCGCCGACGATCCGTACGGTGGCCCGTCGGCCGTTCTCGGTGAGGGTCACCGTGTCGCCGACGCCGATCCCGGCGGCCGTCAGGAAGCGCGAGGTGACCACCGCCTGGCCGGGCCCGTCGAGCCAGTGCCCCGAGACGAGCTCGGGAGCGCCCCACGCCGAGTCTCCCTCGTACGCCACGACGGTCGTCGCACCGGTGATCCCGGAGGCGCCGACCTGGGCCTGGGCGGTGCCGTAGAACCGTCCGGTGCCCTTCTGCGCCCGCAGCACGGCGGTCACGGCCTCCGGATCGGCCTTCTCCGCCACACCGCCCCCGTCCGCACGCACCACCTCGGCGCCGGGCGGCCCCTGCCCGCCACCCGCCTCCACCACGACCGCTCCGGCCGAGTCGAGCCTGCGGCCCTCCTGCACCGCGCCCAGTGTCAGGGCCAGCCCGACGGCGAAGGTGACGGACACGGCGCCGAAGGCGACCGCCGCGGCCACCGTCGCCGACCGCGCCGGCCGCGCGAAGGGATGCGCCAGCCCGAGCCCGACCGCCCTCGGCAACGGCAGTCGGGCCGCGAACCGCCGCAACCGGCGGGCCACCCGCCCACGTCCGGGCCCACCGCGCCCGGCGACCCCGCGCCCGCCCCCGACCGCGATCGCCTCCACCGTCCGCAGCCGCCCGGCACGCAGCGCGGGCACCACGGCCGCACCGGCGACCAGCACGAGCGCGGCGCCGGGCACCGCCACGTCCACCCACACCGGGATCCCCCCGGCCGGCGCGCCGAACGCCTCCCCGACCTCGGCCAGCACCGGAACGGCCAGCGCGTTGCCGAGCGCCACCCCGAGGACGCAGCCGATCGCCGAAGGCACCAACGCCTGCACCACGTAAGCCCGTACGACCTGCGCGGGTGTGAACCCGAGCGCCTTGAGCACACCGATCCGCCGGGTGGCCGCCCCGACGGCGCCGCCGACCACGATCCCGATCACCAGCACCGACAGACACAGCCCGAGCACCCCGAAGGCCGCCAGGAACGGCACGAACGCCATCGCGTTCGCCGTCTCCTCCTGCTTCACCGTCAGGTAGGACCGCGCACCGCTCATCGCCCCGTCCGGCACGGCCGCCACGATCGCGGCACGGCCGACGGCCACTTCGGAGTCGGTGGCGGCGTGACGGAAGCGGTAGAGCATTTCGTACGACGCCGAACCGCCCTCACCGCCAACGCCACCGCCACCGCCACCGCCGTTGCCACTCTCCGCGTTCTTTGTGTTCTTCGCGTTCTTCGCGTTCTTCCCTGCCGATGTCTCCGCCAGCGCCTCCGCCTGTGCCGGTGTCACCCAGGCGTCGCCCGTGCCGGTCACCGAGCGGGCGAGCCCGACGACGGTCAGGGTCGGGGCGCCCGGGGCGTCGGGGACGGTCAGGCGGGCGCCCGGCCGTAGCGGGGTGCCGTCGGCGGCCAGCACGATCTGGCCCGGCCTGGTGGCCCAGGAGCCCGCGATCAGGTCGATCTCGTCGACGGGTCCGCCCGGGTCCTCCCGGCCGACGACGGTCAACGGCGGCAGATCCACCCCGGCCGGCATGAAGTCGGACCCCGTGACGGTGCGGGGCCGTACCGAGAGGGCCAGGAAGGGCCCGGCCGTGGCGGTCACACCGGGTGCGTCGGCGGTCTCCGCGAGCCGCGCGGCCGTCACCTTCGCGCCGTCGAACTGTCCGGTCAGATGCGCGCCGCGCTGCTCCGCGAAGGCCCGCTCGAAGGGTGCCCGCGCGGCGACGAGCAGCCCGACCGCGAGTACCGACGCGGTGACGGCCATCAGCGTGGTCAGCACCATCACCACGGTCTGCACCCGCCGCCGCCCCACCCCGGCCCGCACCACCCGCCCGAGCGCGCTCACCGCCGCACCGCCGCCGTGCCGGAGCCGCCCTCCACGATGCCCTCCAGGCCGTCTGTGATGCCGCCCCGCTCGCCGTCCCGGACCACATCGCGCACGACCCGCCCGTCGACCAGCTCCACCGTCCGGCGGGCGCAGGACTCGGCGAGGCGCAGGTCGTGGGTGACGAGGACGATCGTCTGGCCGTCCGCGTTGAGTTCGGTGAGGAGGGCCCGGACGTCGTTGCCGGACGCGGTGTCGAGCGCGCCCGTGGGCTCGTCGGCCAGCAGGAGGGCCGGGCGGTTCATCAACGCGCGGGCCACGGCGACCCGTTGCCGTTCACCGCCGGACAGCCGGCCGGGATACGCGTCGGCGTGCCGGTCGATGCGGAGGTACTCCAGCAGGCCCGCGGCACGCCGACGCGCCTCGGCCCTGGCCATGCCGGCCAGCTGGGCGGGGAGCAGCACGTTGTCGGCGACGGTCAGGTCGTCCAGCAGATTGAAGAACTGGAAGACCATGCCGACCTTGGCCCGCCGGTACCGCGCCGACCCGGCCTCGCCCAGCCGGTCCACCCGTACCCCGTCGACGGTGACGCTCCCCGAACTCGGCCGGTCCAGCCCGGCGATCAGATTGAGCAACGTCGACTTGCCGCTCCCCGACGGCCCGATGACGCTCACCGCCTCCCCGGCCCGCACGCACAGCGAGACCCCGTCGAGCGCCGGCGGCCCTTCACCGCCGTACGCCCTGCTCACCTCACGGATGTCGATGACGGGCGCGGCGGAGGTGCCGGGCGCGGCGTTGGACGGGGTCGTGGTCGTGGCCACGGAGCCTCCCCAGGAGAGTGGTTGACATGTGGCCCCGACGCTAGGGAGGGGCCCCGCGCCCGGTCGTCACCCACGACGGCGAACCCCTCTGCCGTACCGGAGGGACCCCGCGCCCTCGTCATCCCCGAGATGTACGCGGATGATGTACGGCCCGTCCCCACCGCGAGGGATGTGACGGCCGTCGCCGCTTGCCACACTGGTCCCATGGACGGCGGGGAGGCGCAGGCGGGGGCGCGGGCGGGCGGGTCGCCGTCGAGCGGGGTTCGGGTGGGGTCGTGGGCGGCGTTCGCACGGCTCTGGCGGAGCGGCCTGTCGTTCCTCCTGCACACCACGGTCCCGCTGCCCCGCCCCTCCCGCTGGGCGTGGACGGCCGACGCGTCCCTCGCCCTTCTCCTGGCCGCCTGCACGGTGGGGGCCGCGCTGGCGCAGGACGTGAGCGCGGTCCTGCAGCTGCCGAGCGCGGTGGTGACGCCGGGTCCGGGAGGCGGACCGGTGGTGCCGGTGCCGCCGCCCCCACCCCTGCCGAGCCCCGCGTACCCGGGGCAGGACCTCGGCGGGGTCGACACCTGGCAGCTGCTCCTGGCCGCCCTGACCGCGCTGCCGCTCCTCGTACGCCGCCGCTACCCGCTGACCGCGTTCTGGGCGGTGATCGTCACGACGATGGTGCTCAACCAGCGCCTGGGCGCGGGCGACACGACCGTGTACACGTTCCTGACGTGCCTGGTCGCCGCGTACAGCGCCGCCGTCCACAGCCCGTACCGGCTGCGCGCGCTCACCAGCCTGGTGGCGGGTGCCGCCCTGATCGCGGCCTTCGTCGAGGAGAACTTCCCGTACGTCACCCCGGCCGTGATCCCGTTCCTCGTGCTGCTCGGCGTGGGACTCGGCGCCAACGCGATCCACACCTGGAAGCAGCGCGTGCACGCCCTCCAGGAGCAGCAGGAAGCGGCGACGCGTCTCGCGGTCGAGCACGAACGCTCGCGTATCGCCCGCGAGTTGCACGATGTGGTCACCCACAATGTGAGCGTGATGGTGATCCAGGCGGGCGCGGCACGCAAGGTGATGGACGTCGCCCCCGACCGGGCCCGCGAGGCCCTTCTGGCCGTAGAGGCGGGCGGTCGTACGGCGATGACCGAACTGCGCCATGTGATGGGCCTGTTGACCATGACCGAAGACGATCAGACCGCGACCGCCGGGGTGGGCGCGGGTGGTGGGGCGGGGCCGAGCGGTCATGAGGCGGGGCCTACCGGTTTCGGGGCCGGGCCGACAGGTCGGGCGAGGCCGGCAGGTCGGGCGAGGCCGGCAGGTTCCTGGAGTGGGCCCGGGGCGGCTGGTTCCTGGGCGGGGCCGGCCGTCGACACGGAGTTGGCCCCGCAGCCGGGCCTGGACCAGCTCCCGGCCCTCACCTCCCGTGTCCGCGCCTCCGGCGTCCCGGTCGAGCTGACCGTCACCGGCACACCGTCCCCGCTGTCCCCGGGCGCCGGTCTGGCCGCGTACCGCGTCGTCCAGGAGGCCCTGACGAACACCGTCAAGCACGCCGCGGGCGCCCGGGTACGGGTCACTGTCGACCACACGCCCACCGAGGTCCGCCTGGAGGTCACGGACACCGGCGGCACCCGCACCTCCGCCGCCGCGTCCGGCACTGGCCGGGGCCTGCTCGGCCTGCGCGAGCGTCTCGCCGTCCACGGCGGCACCCTCCGCACGGGCCCCCGCCCGACCGGCGGCTACCGCGTACAGGCGGTCATACCGCTCGACGACGCCCCCACCGAGAACCGGCCCGCCGGGGCCTCACCGGCAGCGGGCCCGCGCCCAGTGGACCCAACCGCCGCGTACCCAACGGCCGTAGGCACAACGGCTGTAGACACAATGGCTGTAGGCACAACGGCCGTAAGCACAACGGCCGTAGACCTTGCAGCCGTAGGCCCAACGGACACAGACCCAACCGACAGGAACCCGTCCCTTGAGGACCCACCCGTCGAAGACTCATCAACCACGAACCCACCCGCCGTGGACCGACCGGTCGGGCCCCCACCTGCCGCAGACCGACCGGCCGGGCCCCCACCCACCGCAGACCCACCCACCGCAGACCGGCCGGCCGAGCCCCCACCCACCGCAGACCCACCCACCGCAGACCGACCGGCCGAGCCCCCACCCACCCCCGACCGACGCGCAGTGAGCCCGCCCGCAGTCAGCCCACCCGTGGCCGCCCCACCCGACGGCCCCCCAGTCGCCCGGGCCCAAGCCGCAGAAATTCCACCCGCTGCGGACCTGCCCAGCGACCCCACGGCCACGGCCACCGGCAACCCACCCCCCGGGCACGCCTCATGACGGCAGCCGGCCGCCCCCTCGTCACGAGCCCCGCAGAGGCCGATCGGCCCCGTGTGGTCATCGCCGACGACCAGGCCCTGGTCCGCACCGGCTTCGGCATGATCCTCTCCGCCGACGGCATCGACGTGGTCGGCGAGGCGGCCGACGGCGACCAGGCCGTCGAAGCGGTCCATCGCACGCGCCCCGACCTCGTCCTGATGGACATCCGTATGCCGGGCACCGACGGCCTGGAGGCCACTCGCCGCATCCTCGGCGGCGCGGTCCCCGACCCGCCGCGCGTCGTCATGCTGACCACCTTCGACCTGGACCGTTACGTCTACGCCGCCCTCACCGCCGGCGCCAGCGGCTTCCTCCTCAAGGACGTCACCCCCGAACACCTGGTGGCCGCCGTCCACCTGGCCCGCACCGGCGACGCCCTCCTCTCCCCCGCCATCACCCGCCGCCTGATCGAACGCTTCGTCGCGCCCGCCCCCGAGACCCCGGCCCTCCATCGCGACCTGGCCCCGCTCACCCCCCGCGAACTGCAGGTCCTCCGGTCTCTCGCCACCGGCCTCAGCAACACCGAACTGGCCGCCCACTTCCGCCTCAGCGAGGCCACCGTCAAGACCCACGTCGCCCGCATCCTCGCCAAACTCCACCTCCGCGACCGCGCGCAGGCCGTGGTGGTGGCGTACGAGACGGGCCTGATCGTGCCGGGAACGGCAGGCGTCGTGCCGGGAACGGCAGCCGGGCCCCCGGCCCCGGAGGGATAAGCCCCGGCCTCTACCGGCCCACTTCGACCGAGACATGCGCGGACAGCGCACGCAGGAAGTCCGCCGCCTCGAACGCGGCCCCGGCGGAGAGGACCCCGACCCCCTTCGTCCGCCCCTCGACCACCCGCTGGACCGCCTCCACGGCGAGGGGCGCGCTGACGGCGTAGATGTCCTGCCCGCGCGCTGTGGCCCGCCGTTCCACGCCCCCGGAGCGCACGACGACGTCGACGAGGAAGGTCTGCGCGGACCGCCCGTGCTCGTCGACGGCGGCCGGGGCGGGTGTGTCGGGCGCCGCCAGGTCCCGCGCGGCCTCGACCGTCATGTACGTGTGCACGTCGGGGACGGTCAGATGGCTGGGCACGGTGACGATGTCCGCCATGCTGAACTCCCCGATCACGGCCCGGGTCCCCATCGGCTCGGGAAAGTCCCACTTCGTGGCGGGCGCCGCGTCGTCCCGGTACTCCAGCCGCCCGTTGCCGTACCGCACCCGCCGTCCGCCCCTGCGCTGCCGCGAGACCGCGCCCGCGACCCGCGTCCCCGCCGTGGGGTGCCATCCGCTCAGCCCGTACGCGACGTGCGCCTCGTCGGCCGCCGTCCAGTCACCCGCGTCGAGCGCGGCGGTGACGAGCAGATCGCCGAGCCCGCCGAAGAAGGCCATGGCGGGCACCACGACCACGCCCGCCGCACGAGCCTTCTCCCCGAACCCCGCGAACGTGTCGAGATTGGCCTCGATCTCGGCCGCCACGTCCACATACGGGATCCCGGCGCGCAACGCCGCCTCGATCACCGGCGCGGCCGTCTTCGCGAAGGGCCCGGCGCAGTTGACCACGGCATCCGCTCCGGCGAACGCCCGGTCGAGCGAGGCCGGTTCGTCGACGGAGGCGACCCGCGCCCGGCCCTCGAGCCCCGGCTGATCCGCGACGAGTTCCCGCAGCTTCTCCGCGTCCCGCCCGACCGGCACCGGCACGAACCCCCGCGCCCGCAACTCCGCCACCACGAAACGCCCGGTGTGCCCATACGCCCCGAACACCGCGACCGTACGCCCCGTCCCCATGACTTCTCCCCACTCTCGTCAGGGCGCCCACCGCCCCGCCGAGTCCATCCTTCCGAGAGCGGACACCGACCACGAGTGTCCGAAACGACGAGCCCCGTACAATTTCCGACATGCCCGCACCGGACAGGACCACCATCGCGATGGCCGTCACCGACGGCATGCTGCACTTCGAACTGTCTCTGGCCTACGAGGTGTTCGGCGCCGACCTGTCGCACCTGGTGACCCCCTGGTACGAGCTGGTCCTGTGCGGCCCGGCCCCGGTCACGGTGGACCGCTTCCGCCTGGAGCCGGACGACGGTCTGGACCGACTCGCCCACGCCGCCACGGTGATCGTCCCCGGCTGGGCCGACGTGGACGAGGACCCGCCCGCCGATCTGGTCGCCGCGGTCCGCGCGGCCCACGAGGCGGGCGCACGCATCGCCTCCCTGTGCACCGGAGCGTTCGTCCTGGCCGCCGCGGGTCTGCTGGACGGCCGCCGGGCGACCACGCACTGGGCGCACACCGACGTCCTCGCCGCCCGCTTCCCACGGGTGGAGGTCGACCCGGACGTCCTCTACGTCGACAACGGCAGCGTCCTCACCTCGGCGGGCAAGGCCGCCGCGATGGACCTCTGTCTGCACCTCGTCCGTCTGGACCACGGCTCGTCGGCGGCCAACGCGGTGGCCCGCCGACTGGTCGTACCCCCACACCGCTCCGGCGGCCAGGCCCAGTTCGTCCCCGCCCCGGTCCCCACCCGAAGCGACCATCCCCTGACCGACCTGTTCCCCTGGGCCCTCGAACGCCTCGACCACACCCTGACCGTCGAGGACCTGGCCCGCCGGGCGAACATGAGCTCCCGCACCCTGACCCGCCACTTCCGCGCCGCCACCGGCACGACCCCCCTCCAGTGGCTCCTCACCCAACGCATCCGCCGCGCCCAGGAACTCCTGGAAACCACCCCGCACAGCATCGACACCATCGCCACCGCCACCGGTATGGGCACCGCCACCACCCTCCGCCGCCACTTCAACCGCACCCTCGGCGTCCCCCCGGACACCTACCGCCGCACCTTCCACGCCACCCGCCCCGACGCCCGCTGACGGACGTCGGCCACGGGAGAGGTCGACGCCGGTGAACCATCGCCCACTCGGAGTCGGAGGCCCAGGTGCGGGCCGTGGCCGACCCCACCTGACGACGCCGCGGGGTGGTCAGCGCCGCAGATGGGCCAGGACCGCGAGCCTGGCCCAAGTGATCCTGCCCTGTGCCGCGTTGGGCCTGCCTGGCGTACTGGTGCCGGGCGCCCCGGCCTTGCGCGTACGCGCGGTCCGGGCGGCGCGGGCACGGGATCGAGCAAGGACGACTGCGGGGTACAGCCACCTTCGGCGCACCGAGCGGAACCGTCGGCCAGTGACTCCGGCGCCTCGGAACCGGAGCCGGCGAAGTTCCCGCCGGGCGCCCGCCTACGTGCTGCACACCGTCCGCAGGGCCGGCCGCCGGTCGGGCTGTGCGGCCGCCACCTTCTGTACGTCCGTCAGGAGGCCGGGTACGTCGAGGTCCTCCCCGGCGGCGGCCCTGGCGATGGTCAGCAGGACGGCCTCGTAGAAGGCGTCGCGGACTGCGGGGGCCATGACGTCGGAGGCGTCGAGGCAGCGGGGACCCGTGCCGGTGAGGCGTTTGGCGATCTCCTGCTCGACGGGTCGGTCCCGTGGTCGCACCCGGCGGTTCGCCGAGAAGACGTTCGCGGAGTCGGCCCACTTCTGCTGGCCCTCCCGGGAAGCCAGCCGTTCGATCAGGTCACGGGCCTGCGGACGGTCGCTGAACAGCGCGGCGAAGTCACCGGTCACCTCATGGGCCCGCACCCGGTAGGGGCCTCCGGGCAGCAGTGGGGCGGAGTCCATGAGGCCCGCCTGCTTCCCCTTGTCCCGGTAGAAGGAGCGGGCGAAGGAGCCCTGGTGCTCCAGGGCACACCCGTGGAGGCCCTCGAAGAGGAGCCCGTACCCGGCGGGGTCGCCGCGGTGATCGGTGAGCAGGGCGCGCTCGGCCGCCTTCCTGTCCTGCCGCAGCAGACCGGCCCACGCCTCCCACGCGCTGCGCACCGCGGTCCCGGTCCACTGCACCTCCGCGTCGCCCAGCGCCCACTTCCCGTAGGTGGCCGGGCCCTCCCGTTGCAGCACGAGGTCCTCGATCCAGTCGCTGCCGGGCCAGCCGGAGGCACCGTCGTCCCCCATGCCGATGCACCAACTCGCCGACGGGGCCGGTGAGCCGGCCGGCCTGTCACCCTTGCGGTACCAGACGATGCTCTTCAGGTCCGCCTTGACCGGCACCCAGTACGCGTCTTGCGAGGACTCGTTCACCGGCTTCCACGGGGCCCCGTACTCCTCCTCGGCGAAGAGGCCGTCGAGCGCCTTGAGGCGGTGCTGGCCGGCGTACTCGGCGAGTTCGCCGACGCCGGGCATGATCGCGATGTCCGGGGGCTCCCCCGACTGCACCTTGGACAGCAGCACCTCGCGCTGGGCGGCGGTGCCCTGGTACTCGAAGGGGATGCCGAAGCCCCGCAGCACGTGCTCGAACTGCGCGCCCTGCTCGTCGGTCCACGGCCCGAGAATGGTCACCGGCTCGTCGTCCCGCTGCGACCAGACCGCCACCATGCTGCCGGCCGAGACCATCACCAGCACCACGAGAAGCACCAGCACCTTGAACCGCCGGGTCACCGTCGCCTCCAGTAGTCGCTGTCGAGCCGGAGACCGAGCCCCACCACGGGCAGGACGACGAGCAGCAGGCCGCCGGTCAGGGTGCCCTGGTGGACCCGTTCGGTCCAGGTGTCGTCGGCCAGGACGCGCCGGATGTCCTCGGACCTGTCCGTGACGGTCTGCTGGAAGCCCTCCAGCTCCGGGCCACCGCTGCGCTCCCGGGAGACCCCGGTGATGTCCCCCAGGCCCCCGACCACCCTGTCGAGGTCGTCCTGGGCGGAGGACATGGTCAGCAGCGGCACGATCCCGAGCAGGACGGTCAGGGCGAAGGCCGCGAGCAGGTACGGGTTCCAGTCGCGGCCGCAGCGGTCGCGCAGCACGAACAGCGCCGAGAGCAGGGCCAACGCCATGGCTGCCAGGGCGAGTTCGGCGAGCCACCAGCCGCTCCGCTGCAGCCACCCCTCGGTGGCGACGGCCTCGGCGTGTTTCAGCTGGACCGTCTGCATGTCGTCCAGGCGGAATACGAGTCCCACACCGGGCCGGGTGAGCAGCGAGCGCGCCTCGGCGAGTTTCTGCTCGCGCATGAGCGGCCGGTCGCGGTACGTGGACGTACCGAGATTGATGGAGTTGCTGTAGGTGGCGAGCAGCCCGTTGACGGTGCCGAGGTCCTGGTCCGTACGGTCCGCGATCCTGGACAGCCCCTGGTCGGCGGCGGAGAGCTGGGCCCGATAGGCCTCGCCCGCGCCCGCGACGTCGACGAGTTCCAGGTCCACCAGGACCCGGGCCTCGTGGTCGGCGCGCAGCACCGCGAGCCGGGTGGCGGCGAGCCCCTGCACGGCCGGCGCCTCCTCGGTGGCGAGCGCCTGGGCGCCGCCCTGGATCTGACGGCAGGAGACGTACAGGGCGCCGGCCGCCACGAGCGCGCACACCGCCAGGACCAGCAGATGCGCCTCCAGCAGCCGACGGGTCCGCCGCCCGCGCAGCCGCTCGCGCCAGAAGGCGCCGAGGGAGGAGGGAGCGTGCAGGAAGTACCGGGCGTACCAGGGACAGGGAGAGGCGTACGGGGAGTGTCCGTGCCGGGAAGCGGCGAGGGGCCGGCCGCTCCGGGAGCCCGTGCTTCCGGTCGTCACAGCAGCCTCTCCCCGCAGGCGACGCAGTAACGGGCCTCACCCCCGGCCGGGGTGGCGCACCGGCCGCAGCGCGGGCCCGGCAGCGGACCGGCGGAGTCGGTCAGGGGCACGGGACGGGACCCGGCGCGCAGGATCATCGGGCCGAGCGTGTCGGCGGCGACGGCGTGGCGCAGCCGGACCCGCCCCGCGGGCGCGTCCTCGATGTCGGCGACCGCGCGGATCTCGTCCAGCACCCAGTCCGTGCCGAACCGGTCCGCCAGGCGCGCGGCCCGCCCCAGGTGGCCCTCGGCGGCGTTCCGCTGCTCCTCCCCGAGAGCGACGAGGCCCCGGCGCAGCGCCTCCCGCATCACGGTGGTGGACTTCTGGTCGCGCACACTGGCGGCGCCCGCCGGCACATCGGGCGGCGGCAGTTCGGGGCGGTGCCAGCGGGCGGTGACGGACGCGTGGACGTCGCCGACGGAGACCATCGCGAACTGCAGGCAGGTCTCCAACGGGTCTCTGTCGGCGTCGGCGACGAGGGTGAGCAGGTAGTCGCGTCCCCCCTCCTCCCACTGGTACGTCGGAAAGCTCCAGCGGTGCGGCCGGCCGGGCTGGGGCAGCCCGCCGAGGCGGTGCGGCCGGGGCGCCTTCTCGCTCAGCGCGACCTGCCGCACCGAGGGCCGTACGGTCACCTCGATCGGCAGCTGGGGGGTGTGCACCCGGCGCAGCCGCTGGATCGCGGCGGTGATCGCACCGCCGAGGCCGTCGTCCACGAACTCGGCGGTGCCGTGCAGCCGTTCGGCGAGTGTCAGCAGCGGTTCGGGGGCCCAGTCCGCGCCCACGGCGAGCACGTCGCAGGTGAAGTGCCCCGCGCAGGCGTCGAGTTCCTCGTCGAGACGGGTCTCGCCGGGGGCGCTGCTGCCGTCGGTGATCAGCAGCAGATGACGTACGGACAGCGGGCGGGCGGCGAGCAGGGCGCGTGACATGGCCGCCCAGGCGGCGTACCCGGCGGGGCGCGGACCGTCCCGGTGCAGCGGGATCGCGCCTGCGGCGAAGGCTGCCCGGCGTTTCTCGCGCCCGTCGGCGACGGCCCACTCGGCGTCGCCGGACGGGTGGCACCGGACGGGCTCGGGGCCGGCGCCGAGCACGGTGAAGGAGATGCCGTCGGGCAGGGCACGCAGCGCGGCCGGCAGGGCGTGCCGGACGGCCGCCCGGAGGGGCTCGGCGACGTCGATCGCGATGATCACGGCGAGTTCGATCGCGGGCAGCTCGGCGGGCGCGCCACCGGCGGTCACGTCGACCCGCAGATGCGCCTCGATCTTCGCGCTGCGGTGCGGTCGCAGATCGCCGCCGAGGTCGACGCGCAGCCGGATGTCCGGCTGCGGCAGCCGGGTGTGGTTGCTCGGACGGCCGCTCGTGTCCCGGCTCGGGTGCCTGCTCATGCCGTGCGTCACCGTTCCTTCCCCCGTCCTCGCCGAGCGGACCGCGCGGCTGCCGTCCGCCGTTTCGCCGCCGCACGGCGGATCACGATCCACGGAAGTCACACCCCACGTTCCTGCCCCGCCACCACCGACCGCACCCACGCCCCGCCGCCCCGCCGAGCCACCGCCGCGCGGCCCGATCACGGAACCGCTGCCACACAGCGGATCACGATCCACGAAGGTCACACCCCACCTCCCTGCCCCGCCACCACCGCCCCCACCCCGCAGCCCGCCGCCCGCCGCCCGCCGCCCGCCGAACCACTGCCGCACCACGCGATCACGGAACCGCTGCCACACGGCGGATCACGATCCACGGAAGTCACACCCCACGTTCCTGCCCCGCCACCACGCACCGCACCGCACCCCGCACCCCGTCCGCCCGGCACTCAGACCACCGTCTGTGGCCGTACCGCCTGCATGAGGTCCACGAGGTGTTCGTGGGCGGCGGCCGAGCCGCCGTGCCGGGCGGCCAGTTGCCGGTAGTGCGACTCGATCCGCTCGCGCAGCTGCCGCTCCTGCGCGCTCAGACGTCTCAGGCCGCGAGCGTCGAGCCGTCCGCCGCCGCCCCCTTCCCGGGGGCCGGGCCGGTCGTCGCGGCTGTACAGCGCGTCCAGTTGCCATTCGTGCAGCTCGGTGCTCAGGCGCAGCGCCTCGTCCTCGGACAGGCTCGGCCCGCCGGCGCCCGGCTCCCGGCGTACGAGGCCCCGCAGTTCGGCCAGCGCCGTGTCGACCTCGGTGGGCTCGGGCAGCGGAGCGGTGTCCCGGGGCAGCCGGGCCGCGCGGATGCGCAGGGAGGCGATCCGGGCGACGGTGTGGTCCAGGGTTCCGGGGCGGACCCCGCCGAGGACGTCGAGGGCGGTGCGGCGGTCGCCCGCGCGGAGGGCGAGCCGGGCGAGGCCCAGGGCGGCGCCGCCGTGCGCGGGGTTGCGGGCGAACACGGCCTCGTACAGCTCCTTGGCGGTGGGCCCGGCCGCGCTGTCGCCGAGCCGCTCCCCGCAGTAGGCGAGGGCCAGCTTGGGCGCGTACTCGCCGGGCAGTTCGAGGCGGACCTTCGTGAAGTGGCCCTGGGCCTCGGCGACCTGGCGCGGGTCGTCGTCGAGGTCGGCGCGGCGCAGCGCGACCAGGGCGCGGTGCCACTCCAGCCGCCACCGGCGCACGGCGGACGGTCCCGGCAGGGAGTCGGCGGTGTCGAGTTCCTCCTGGGCCCGCTCCAGGTCGTCCCGTGTGTTCCGGCCCAGCAGGACCCGTACGTTGTGCAGCCGGATCTCCACCGAGGGCGGCTTGCCGTCCTCCTGGTCGAGGAGCCGGCCCGGGTCGTAGCCGCTGCTCACCTCGAACCGTGTGGTCTGCGGGTCGCCCGGGTAGCGCCGGGGCACCGGCAGCCGGCGGGCGATCTCGGTGGGGGTGGGGGCGCCGAGGTCGAGGGCGGGGGCCAGGGGCGGGTCGTAGCGGTCGCGGCGGGGGCGGTCCAGCCAGTGTTCGATGCCCGGCACCGTGCCGAGCCGGGCGCCGAGCAGCTGCGGGGACGGCCAGAAGTAGTCGGAGGGTTCGGGCGGGTCGCTCTTGCCGCGCAGGGCGCGGATCTCCCGCAGGGCGCCCCGCAGTTGGCCCGCCATCTCCCGGGCGTCGGCGAAGCGCAGGCCTGGGTCGCCTCGGGTGGCGCGGTCGAGGACCCCCCGGAAGGAGGCGGTGCCGAGGCCGGGCACCTCGTCGACGGCCCAGCCGGCGAGTTCCCGCAGGGTGACGCCGACGGTGTGCAGGTCGTGGGCGGTGGTGGGCATGGGCGAGAACGCCGTCTCGGGTGCCATGTAGTCGGGGGTGACATGGGCGGGCGGCTGGCTCTGGCCCTGTTCGCGCATCCCGCCGAGGTCGATGACCTTGACGCCGTCCCCGTGGTGCACGACGTTCGACGGCTTCATGTCCCCGTACACGAAGGCCCGTTCGCCGCCCGCGTGCAGATGGACGAAGGCTTCGAGGATCTGGCAGCCGTACGCGGCGACGTGTTCGATGTCGAGGACGGACTCGCCGCGCCGGGTCTCCTTGACGACCTTTTCGAGGGTGCCGTCGCCGACGTCGTCCATGACGATGTAGCCGCCGGTGACCTGCCCGGTGCCGTCGCGCCGGGCGACGAAGTCACGGATCTGGACGATGCGGGGGTGGCGGATGGCAACGAGGTTGCGACGCTCGACGTCGGCGAGCCGGGCCCCGTCCTGCTCGTAGCGGTTGAGCATGCCCTTGACGGCGACCACGTCACCGAGATGGGTGTCCTCCGCGAGATAGACCCAGCCCTGGCCGCCGTGCGCGATGGGCCCCATGATCCGGTACTGGTCGCGCAGCACGTCGCCCTCGGCGAGTTCGGGCCGGTACGAGTAGGGCTCGCCGCAGGCCGGGCAGTACCCCTCGACCGGCACCCGGCCCACGGTGTAGGGCGGTGCGAAGGTGATGCCGCACTCGGGGGACGAGCAGCTCATGCGGACGCGCAGCGGCGCCTCGGGGTGGATGAGGCGTTCCTGCGCGGGGCGCGGCACCCGCTCGGGCAGCGCGAGCAGCTCGGCGGGACCGAACTCGCGGGGGTCCTCGGGCAGTGCGGGCAGCCGGGGGCCGTTCTCCGCACGGCCGCACACGGCGCAGTGGCCGGTGGGCAGCACGGTGCCGCCGCAGGGGGCGCCGGTGAAGCGCCGGTGCGGGCAGAGCGTCGCCCTCCCGTCGTCCGGCCCCTGCCTCGGCCGGGCACCGGACCCCATGCCGGGCGTCGTCCCAGGCGTCGTCCCGGGCGTCGCCCCGGGCCTCATGCCGGGCCTCATGCCAGGTCTCCGGAGCGCCGCAGATCGGCGCGCAGGGTCCTGATCAGCTTGCGCAGCCGGTCGAGCCGCCACTGCGGGTCCCTGGTCTCGTCGATCAGGCGGCGCTCGGCCCTGCGCCGGTCGGCCGTCTCCGTCATCGAGCCGAGGGAGGAGCTGTCGACGACACCGTGGCGGACCGCGCGGCTGAACTCCGCGCGCTCCAGCCGGGCGAGCAGCGCGTCCGCGTGGGTGAGGAGCGCGGGCGCGAGGAGTTCGTCACGGGCGGCGGTCCAGCCGGTGCCGCCCTCATGGCGGAAGACAAGCAGCACGCGGAAGCCGACCGACCGTAATCGGGCGAGGAGTTCGATCAGCGGACCCGGCTCGGGCTCCTCGTCGAGGCCGTCGACGAGGACGGTGACCCGGCCGCCGGACGCGAGGACGGGCGGCTGCGCCGGCCGGGGCCCGGCGCCGAGCAGCCAGTCCCAGTAGGCCAGGTACTGGCCGGCCGGGAAGGCTATGTGGCCCAGGGCGTGGTCGGCGAGATCGGGTCTGCCGGAGCCTCCCCCACTCTCGGCTTCGCTCGAGCGGGAGGTACCCCCTGCGCGGTGGACGAGAGGGGCCCGGTGCAGCAGATGGCGCAGGGAACGGTCCTTGCCGCTGCCCGGAGGCACCACGGTGATCTTCACCGGCCCCTCGTCGGGGTCCTCGAACCACCGGATCAGCCGTTCCCCGAAGTCGTGGTCCCAGGCGTCCGGGCCGGTCAACTCCTTCACCAGCGGCGAGAGTTCGGCGATACGCTCGACGGGGATCAGATACGAGAATGCGAGCCGGTTGTTCTCGGGCAGCAACTCGCCCATGTCACCGCGCCAGCTGACGACGAGGCCGACCACCCGGGCGGGGCACCCTTCGTCCGGCCGTGTGCACACGGCGGCTCCGCTGAATCCCCGGCGCACGACCTCGGCCTTGGTGACGGCGTCGAGCTGCACCCGCTCACCGCTGACCCCGCCGATACGGCCCCACAGGGACATGCCGTCGTCGAAGCCCTGCGCGTAACCGGTCGCGGACACCTCCATCCCACCCCACAGCCGGGTCTCCAGCCGGGCCGGCCGCGCCTGCGGCCGCGGACTGTCCAGCCGCAGCACGGCCACGTCCTCACCGCCCCCGGGGCCCTCGGGCAGCCAGCCACCGGGCGGGACACGCGCGGACACCGGAGCGAGTTCGCTGTTCTCGGCGAACTCCAGCCACATCACGGCGTCCGGACTGCGCACCACGTGTGCGCAGGTCAGCGCCGTGTGCTGGTCGACGAGCACGCCGGCGCCGCAGATGGGGCCGTGCGCGCCCCCGCGCCGCAGCCTGAGCCTCCAGTCCGCACGCAATTCCCCCATGTTGCCTCACACTACGCGCGGAGCATCGTGCGTCCCTAGACTTGTGAACCAACTTGGATCGGTCGATCAACGGACCGTCAACGGAATCCGACGGGGTGTTCACATGGGCGATACCGAACCGGTCGGTCTCGCGGAGGCCATCGGCACGGTCCGCGCGGAGCTGGCCAGGGCCCAGGCCGAAGGCGCGGCGAGCGACTGGCGATTCAGCGTGGAGCAGGTCAGCCTGGAGTTCGCGGTCCAGTTCCACCGGTCCGGCGAGGGCGGGGCGGGCCTGCGTCTGGGCGTGGTCGAGGCCCGCCTCGGCGGCTCGGTGAGCCACGACTCCACCCACCGCATCCAGGTCGACCTCAAACCCCTCCCCGGCCCCGGCGGCCACCACCACGAGGTGAGCCGCGAGGACCCCGCCACCCCCGAGCGCCCGGACCCATCGGCCGGCTCCCTCTCCCGCGACTAGGGCGCTTCTGATGGCTCCTGGTCGGAGATCATCCGGCCGATCGGCGCCGCGCGAGGTGACTCGTGAGGCGCCGGCCGCCTCACCGGACTCGCCCGTAACCGCTCACGAACGGCTTCAAGAGCCGTCAGAAACGGCCTAGCCCGAGCCCGCGGTCTCGCGTCCGGGGCACTGGAGGGCTCCGGCGTCACGCGTCCGGCGCCCGCGATGTGGGCGCGGGGCGCGGCGGCCGACCCGGGAGCCGGAGCCTCCTGCCGGGAGGGCGCGGGCGTCACCCCTCGATGGCGGAGTGGACGAGAACCGCCACCAGCAAGACCCCGAACACTGCCGGACGCACCGCGCGCGCTCTGTACGCGACCGACAGGACCACGCACGCGATCAGCCCTACACAGAGATCCACAGTCGTGGGGAAGTCCCCCCGGATGACGTCCCGGTGGAGTACGCGGGCGGGCCGGGCCTGGGCTCGCTCCCATGTCGGCCACGACAACCGGCGGCGTCCGGCGCCACCAGGTCCAACAGGCGTCGACGACCGCAGCCGCCCGCCCCGGATCGGATCGGGATCGGGATCGGCCAAGTCCCCCGTTCCGCAAGCACCTCGTCGCGGGGCAAGGCGGGGACCGCTGGGCAGTGGCCGCGGAAAATACCGTAACCAGTCCGGTGACGCCCCGTACGATCAGCCGAATCCGTGCACGTGAGGAACCGTGACGACGAGGCCGGGGAGCAAGCCGGGATGACCCACCGACCTGAGCAGCGTGTCAGCCACCCTCAACGGCTCGACAAGGGGCATCCGTTCCGCCAGTGGAAGACGTGGCGCATACCCGGGACCGGTCTGACCCTGACCGGGTACTCACGGGCGAACGACAAGACCTTCTTCCACGTCCCCGAGCTGCGGTGCGGCCTCGATGCCGGTCTGGCCGAGGGCCGGCAGGTGGAGACGGTGCTCCTGACCCACACCCATCTCGACCATTCCAAGGACCTCGACTATCTGGCCGCCAGGGACGCGGGGGTGGACATCTACCTGCCGGCCGACGCCGAACCCTACGCGCAGGCCTATCTGCGTGCTTCGAGCGAGCTGAACCACGGGGCGGGGTTCGATCCGTCCCTCTCCGCGGGGTGCCGCCTGCACGGTGTGCGACCGGGTGAGGAGTTCTCCGTGGGCCGCCGCGGGGAGTACGCGGTCCGCGTCGTCGAGTGCCTGCACAAGGTGCCGTGCGTGGGCTACTGCTTCGCGGAGAAGAAGACGGTCCTGAAGCCGGAGTACGAAGAGCTGAAGGCATCGATGGTCGCGGCGGGCCGGGCCCGGGAGTTCGGCCGGATCATCGCCGAGCGACGCAAGGAGGGCGCCGGCACGGTCGACCGGGAGATCCGCCGCCCCGCCTTCGCCTTCCTCGGGGACACCCACGCGAGCGTGTTCGCTCGGAACCCCTGGCTGTTCGACTACCCGGTCATCATCACCGAGTGCACCTACCTCGACGACGACCGGCTCACCCGGGCCCGGGAGGTCGGACACACCGTGTGGAGCGAACTCCGTCCGGTGGTCGAGGCACATCCGGAGAACCTGTTCGTGCTGACCCACTTCAGCCTGCGCCACTCCGACCGGGAGGTCGTCGAGTTCTTCCGGAACGAGCTGGAGAGCGGAGCGGTCGGGCATCTCGACAACGTCGTGCTGTGGGTACACCCCGAGAGCCGGCTGACCGAGCAGCACCAGAGCCACGGATGACGGTCCGTCGGCTGCGGGCGTGGCCGGCCGGCCGTTCCGGACGAGACCACGGGGCAGCACGGACGAGGTGCGCGCCGCAGCGCAGAGCGCGCCGTTCGGGTACCCGCCCCGCCCGGGGCCCCGAGCATCCCGAGTGTCCGCCCGCCCGGAGCCACGAGCCCGGCCCTCGACTCCGACCCCGGCTCTCGTCGCCGCCGCTCCACCGACGACCGGCGGAGCAGCGGACGTGACCTCCGTGCGGCACACCCGGCCCGGCCGCCGCAGCGCGCGGCAGGCGTGCGGTCAGGGTCGGCCCAGTGCGCGGTAGTCCCACCCCGCGGCGCGCCACTGCGCCGGGTCGAGGGCGTGCCGTCCGTCGACGATCCGGCGCCGGGCCACGACCGCACCCAGGGCATGCGGGTCGATCTCACGGAACTCGGCCCATTCCGTGAGCAGCACCACCACATCGGCCCCGGTGGCCGCGGTGAGCACGTCCGTACCGTAGGTCAGGTCCGGGTAGGCGCGGCGGGCGTTCTCGACGGCCGCCGGGTCGATGACGGTCACCTGGGCGCCGGCCTGGTGCAGGGTCCTGGCCACGTCCAGGGCGGGGGCATCGCGGATGTCGTCGGAGTTGGGCTTGAACGCCGCCCCCAGCGCGGTCACCTTGGCACCGGCCAGCTCCCCGCCGGCCAGTTCGCGGACGAGGTCCACCGTGCGGGCCCGGCGCCGCTGGTTGATGGCGTCGACCTCGCGCAGGAAGGAGACGGCCTGGCCGACTCCCAGTTCCTCGGCGCGATGGCTGAAGGCCCGGATGTCCTTGGGCAGGCAGCCGCCGCCGAAGCCGAGGCCCGGCTTGAGGAACCGGCCGCCGATCCGGTCGTCGTAGGCCAGCGCCTCCGCGAGACCCGTGACGTCGGCGCCGGTCGCCTCGCAGACCTCCGCCATGGCGTTGATGTACGAGATCTTCGTGGCGAGGAAGGAGTTGGCGGCCACCTTGACCAGCTCGGCGGTGGGCAGGTCGGTGACGACCACCGGGGTGCCCTGGGCGATCACCGGGGCGAAGGCGGCACGCAGCTGCTCCTCGGCCCACTGCGACGCGGTGCCGAAGACCAGCCGGTCGGGCCGCATGGTGTCGTCGACGGCGTAGCCCTCGCGCAGGAACTCCGGGTTCCAGGCGAGTTCGACGTCGGCCCCGGCCGGGGCGGTCCGCCGGACGATCTCCGTCAGCCGGGCGGCCGTGCCCACCGGGACCGTGGACTTGCCGACCACCAGGGTGCGCCTGCGCAGGTGCTGGGCGAGTTCGCTCACCGCGCCGTCGACGAAGGTCATGTCCGCCGCGTACGAGTCCCGCTGCTGGGGCGTGCCCACGCAGACGAAGTGGACGTCGCCGAACTCCCCGGCCTCGGCGAAGCTCGTGGTGAACCGCAGCCGGCCGCTGTCGAGGGCCTTCGCGAGCAGTTCGGGCAGTCCGGGCTCGAAGAACGGCACCTCGCCCGAGTTCAGCCGCTCGATCTTGCCGGGGTCGACGTCCACGCCGAGGACGTCGAAGCCCAGGACGGCCATGCAGATGGCGTGGGTGGCACCGAGGTATCCGGTGCCTATGACGGTGAGGCGCGGCGCGGTTGTGTCGGTGTCGCCCGACGAGGTCATGGTGGTCTCCAGAGGTGTGTCGGGCATGTCGGCCCGCCGCACGAGCCGGTGCCGGCCTGCGGAAGCGATGGGGCGGAGGCGGTCAGGAGGCGCAGTCGACGTTGGCGAGACCCTCGCCGGCGTCCTTCGCCTTGTTGTCGCAGGTGACTTTGTTGCCGTCGGACGTGAGGTGGAAGCCGTAGCCGGGCCCGTCCACGTTCGCGGTGTTGTCCTTGAAGATGTTGCCGGTGCCCCAGCCGTTGACCAGCTTGTGGGTCTGGAAGCCGTCCTCGGGGGAGTGGCTCCCGGTGTTGCCCTGAAGCAGCCAGCCGTTGCCCTTCACGTCGACCCAGGAGTCGTTGTTGTGGGAGCCGCTCAGCTTCGATCCGTCGAAGGTGTTGTCGATGACCTTGCCGTCGCTGGTGCCTTCCTTGATGTCGATCGACTCGGCGGTCGTGTCGCTGATGTGGTTGCCGAGCACCACGTTGCGGTCGCTGGCGTCCGTCTTGCAGTCGCTCACGGTGCACCAGTTGGACTTGGCGGTGCCGATGTAGACGCCCTCGCCGTACTTCTCGCGGCGCAGGCCGGTGTCGCGGATGGTGTTGTCCCGGACCATGTTGTCCGAGCTGAAGTTACGCAGGTGGATGGCCTCGTCACCGATCTGTTCGACGGTGAGGCCCTGGATGACGGTGCCCACCGTGCCGTCCGCCATCACGCCCTTCTGGGCGTTGCGGACGGTGAAGCCGACCAGCCGCCAGTTGCTGACGCGGTCCAGGTGGAAGGCGTAGCCGTCGTCCGTGTCGCCGCCGTCGACGACCGCTCCGGCACCACCGCACAGGAAGATCGGCTTCGCGGCGGTGCCGGAGACCTCGGCGGTGAAGTTGCCCACGTAGGTGCCGTTGCCCAGGGAGATGCTGTCTCCCGGTCGCGCCTGGGCGAGAGCCTGTTCGAGCGTGGCGGTGTCGCTCACCTTGACGGAGGCGGCCGGGCAGGTCACCGCGGCGTCGGGCACCGAACCGCTGGTGGCCTGTTCGGTCGGGGCTTCCTCGATGACCGACCGGGTCGGCAGGGCCGACGGTTCCTCCTCGTTCGGTGATGCCTCGGGCGTCCTGGGTCCCGCGGTGGTGGCCCCGGCCGTCACCTCCGGTTCCGATCCGTCGCCGTCACCCGTCACCGCCACGATGAGCGCCGTCAGGGCGAGCAGGAACGCACCCCCCGCCAGCCAGAGGGCCGGCTGCCGGGCGGGACCGCGCTCGGGGGTGGGCGGCGGGTTCGACGTGGTCGGTTCGGAAGACATGGGAGGCAACTCCGGTTAGCGGGAACGCGTCGTCATCGGGGCGGACGGGCGGCTGGGACGGACTGGGGAGTCAGGGCGCGCAGGCTGGTGGTCTCCTCGTCCTCCTTGGAGAACCAGCTGCGCTCGGGCGCCTGACGGACGGGGATCTCGACGACGGACGCGCTGTTGGTCACCGACTTCTTGTCCTCGTACGGGTGCCTGCCCAGGCGTTGTCCGCCGTGACGGTGTCCCTTGCGGGCCTGGCGTCGGCCCAGAACGGCGGAGAACAGGATGAGCAGCAGGATGAACGTCCAGAGCAGCGTCATCGGGCTGGCGTAGTGCCGGAACTTGACCCAGAAAGAGCTGGTGTCGTGCCAGGCGAACGTCTGGTTCTCCCTGACCGCGATGCCACCGTGGGCCCGGGTGGTGTCCACGGCGCTCGGGCCGACCCCGGAGATGACGTTGTACGTGATGATCGACTCGGCGACGCCGCCGACGAGGGTGATCCCGTGGTTGGTGCCGTCCTGGATCGTGTTGCCGCGTATCTCGCCGACCGAGTCCCGTATGTAGATGCCGGTTTCGGTGCTTTCGACGATGTTGCCCGTGATGGTCGCGGCGGTCACTCCGTCACGCACCGAGATGCCCTGCCGTGACTGGCCGACGAGCCGGTTCCCGGTGATGGCGACCTTGGTGGCGTCCTTGCGGGCCACGATGCCCATGTCGCCGCCCTCGACGCGGTTGTTCTGCACACCGACGTCCTTGCCGCCGAAGATCTCGATGCCGTAGTGGCCGTTGTCCCTGGCGGTGCTGTCGGACACGGAGTTGGAGCCGTAGCTGCTGATGGACTCGCCGGATGCCGAGGGGCCGCTGGCGAGCGGCCGGCCGCTGAGCGTGAACCCGTTGCCGCCGTTGCCCTCGGCGGTGGAACCGCTGACCCGGACCTGCTCGGTGGCACGGGCGAGCACGAACCCGTCGCCGCCGTTGTCCTTGGAGACGGTCCGCTCGACCACGGCGTTGGTGACGAACCGGTGCAGGACCACACCGTGTTCCAGGCTCCGGCGCACGGTGCTGTCGCTGATGCTGACGCCGTTGGCGCCGGACAGGAACAGCCCGAAGGCGTTGCCCGTGAGGGTGGAGTGTCCGATCTCCGCGGAGACGTAGGAGAGGCTGGGCACCGAGAACCGGGTGTCCGGCGTGGCCAGCGAGCCGGAGGGCTGGGCCACGACGCCGCCGCTGCCGCCCTTCGAGCCCGGCGCCACCGTCGAGTCGTCGATGTTGCCGGTGTCGGGGCGGTCGGTTCCGGTCAGGCTCAGGCCGCCGGTGCGCCCGCTCCAGAACCCGAGATCGCCGACCTTGGCGTACTTCATGGAGAACTGGCCGCCGATGGCGCGGATGTAGGCCCGGCCGTCCCGTACGTCCTTGTCCGGCTTCTTCTTGTTGTCGTTCCAGCTGGTGATCCGCAGGGGCGCCTGCGGGGTGCCCTCCAGGGTGAGCCGGCCGCCGAAGGAGACGATGCTGACGAAGCCCTTGTTGCTGCTGGCCATCCGCAGCGTCAGTCCGCCGGGGTTGGACAGCTTCAGCTTGGCACCCGCGTTGAGATAGATGTTCTCGGTCAGCAGATACGCGCCGTCCGGCTGGCGGACGAACGTCTGCGGAGCCAGTTCGAGCAGGTCCGAGACGGTGTAGGCGTTGCTGCGCTGGGTGAGGACCAGGGTGTAGCCGTCCCCGGTGTCCAGCCGGTACGGCGCCTTCCACTCGCCGCCCTTCAGGGGGGCGACGGCGGCGACCGCGCGGACCTGGTCCAGTCGATGGTCCTCGGCTGCCACGAGCGCGGTCTCGTTCTCCGCGTCGGCGGCACTGACCTGCGGCTTGCCGTCTCCGTCGGCGGCCGGTGAGATGGCCGCGGAAGCGAGGAGCAGACCGGCGGCGAGCGGCAGCACGACCGCGCCCCGCAGTGTCCGCCGGACGGACGAGAGTTGTTGACGCGTCATGACTGCTGCACCTCCGGCCACGAGGACGCGGTGACCCGCGTCGCACCTCCCAGGGAGGAGGAGTCCTGTCCCTCTCCGCCGATGCGGTCGCTGGTGCGGGTCAGCCAGCCCTGCCTGTTCATGGTGAGGAAGGCGAACAGCTTGATCGGCAGCGAGATCATGATGACGACGAGAGCGAGCAGCGGCAGCAGCAGCAGCTCCTGCGGATGCTTGCGCAGGTGGGAGTAGCCACGGATGCCACGCCCCACGAGCAGCCAGATCAGTACGAGGACCACGCCCCGGCCGGTCAGCTCCAGGCGGCTGAACAACAGGTACCCGAGCGCCATGCCCATCGTCACCGGCGTCAGCAGGATCTGCAGCACAGTGATCTTGGTGACCAGGGGGACCCGCCACAGCCAGCCCTTGTACAGGGCGGTCAGGTAGCAGCGGTAGGAGTTCCTGCTCCAGCGCACCCGCTGCTTGACGAAGGCGCGGAACGAGGACGGGAACATCGATATCGCCCGTGCGGAGGACTGGTGCACGGTCTTGTAGCCGGAGGCCAGCACCAGCCAGGTCAGCCGCCCGTCGTCACCGGCGACGCAGCGCCGGCCCAGGAAGAACTCGTTCTCCAGGTTCTCCAGCACGGGCTCGATCGCGGCCCGCCGGTACGCCGCCGTCCGGCCGGACAGACAGGCCACGGCGCCGGCGCGGCCCATGGCCGGGACGTAGTCGTAGTAGCGGAGGTTGACCAGCCAGTCGGCGATGCGCCGCCAGACGCTGGTCCGGCGCTGGTAGACGTTCTGCTGGGTGCCGACACCGCCGACCGCGGGATCGACGAAGGGCATCTGGACGGCGGCCAGCAGTCCCGGCTCCCAACGGGTGTCCGAGTCCACGAGCACCACCAGCTCGCTCGTCGCGGCCCGGATCCCCACCCCCAGGGCCGACCGCTTCCCACGGTGCTCGAACGCCAGCACCCGGACCCGGGAATCCGTCACCTGCGCCAGCCTGCGCAGGACTTCCGTGTCCTCCACGTCCGGGACGATGATGACCTCGGTGGGATCCTGCGCCAGCCAGGTGTCCAGGCAGTCCAGCAGGATGCTCGCGTCCTCCCGGTATGCCGGGACCACCACGGACACCGTGGTCCGGTAGTTGTTCACCACTGGCTTGGCGAACCGGGAGAGCACTGCCCGATAGAGCCACAGGCCCCAGACGAAGGCGCCGGCGATGCCCAGCGGCATCAACTCGCGCCACGATGTCTCGGCGGTCACCATGACCATCCATGACCAGACATCGTCGAAGAAATCCGACACGAACCCAGAACCCCCAGCCGGAGCCTTGCCCAAACACGTGGCCGAAATGTGCGACGTGCGCGGTCTACGCGGGGAAATCTAGGGCCGAATCGACCTCTCTCGACACACGAGAAACACAGAATTCACCTGTCGAAGTCACGAATACTCCACAGAGCGAATCCGCATCAGCGAACAGCACACTCCACCCGAGCACCCGCCCCCAGACGGCTCGCGCGGCTGACGCATCCCCAAACCTCATCAGCAGCAAAGCACTTGTGGGCAACCCGAGCAGGAACCGACCTCCCCACCGACACTTTGCATCCAGCCCCGCGCAACCTTCGCACAAACAAAGCGAATGTGACGCACATCACGTCAAACCTGAGTCGCTCCGGCGAACTCCTGCCACACCCGCCTCACCAGATTGTCACCTCATCCCCAACCGCCACGCGCACCCCATCGGTGACACTCCCGAGCAGCACCACCCACGAGCACCCGCCGAGAGGCCGAACGGTCCACTCGTCGGGCCCTGTTGCCCGCCCCTCTCGCCCAGGCGGGGCGGCAGACGCCGTCGGCGCCCATCGATCGAGCCCACGAGACGGGATGCGACGGCCTTCGGGATTCGAACCGGAACCCCCGCGCGCCGAGCCGAAAGAATTCCCGGGCAGACTTCCTCGCCCCTGCTTGATCCATGACATTTCTGCAGGTCGAACGACAGCCGACGCCTCACCCCCACTTGCCCCCACTTGCCCTTCTCAGCCCTTCTCGTTCTCTCTCGGTCCTTTCACGCTTTTCCCCTTCCTTGTCGGCCTTTCTCTGTCTATCTCGGTTTTCCCTTCACCCGGCGTTCCTCTCGGTTCCCCTGACAGCCCGTGCGGAGCAGCTGCGACAGCAGGCGACAACCGCTGCGGGGCCACCGACAGCGGCCCTTACGGCTGCCGCATGCCGATTCCCTCAGCCGGACAGGCACCGGCGCCGCCTGGCGTCCGCCCCTCGGGAGCGTACGGAGGCCGGGCCCCGACGGTGTGGGTGTTGTCGTCGGGGCCCGGCGATCAAGCGGGTCTGTCCGTCGCCGATGACGACTTGTCCGACGGGCGGTCAACGAAGATCACCACATGCCATGCGCCGCTTTCCCGCATGACGGTCACCGTTTCGCGAAGGTCCTCCCCTGCCTCGGCCTCCGCCGCCAGGCTGGCCGAGCCCACGTCCGGGCCGAATTCGTAGTCGACCTCCAGATCGACGATCCTCAGATCCCGGCCGCCCTTCTCCGCGAGGATCTGCCGGGCTTCCTTCTTCGCCCGCCGGTCCTCCGGGACGCCACCGATACGCATCAGTGCGGTGGCGTCACGGGAGTTGAGGGCGTCCACGTAGGATTTCACCGCCTGCCGGGCCCCCTTGTCGTCCGCCGTGCCCTGTTCGTCCCCTGTGCACCCGGCCGCCGTGATCGTCATGGCAACCACGGCGCCGAGCAGCCATCTGCGCTGCACTTCCCCTCCCTGGGTGGTGTGGCATCGACGTCATCCTCCCCGGTACAGCCCGGTGACGACCATCATGTGATCGATGGTCGGTCGCGGTGAGGGTCCGCCCGGCGACATCCGAGGTCCCCATGTGCCACACCCCGCTGAGGATCCTCGTGTGCTTCGAGTGCGCCTTCGCGAACCAGTACCGGTTCCGGCGCCCGCCCAGGTGCGGCCCGCCCACGCCGCCGCCGGACCGCGGAACCGGTACTTGCAGTTCTCGCGGTGGATCGAGGACGCCGAAACCGAGCCCGGCCCGGTCGAGGGCCTGTCCAAGCTCGTACGCCGCACACTCGGACTCACCGAACGGCTCGCCGCCGCCGAGGCCGAGGGCATCCGGGTGACCGTCCTGACGTCGGACCCCGAGGACCCCCACATGCGGTGCGGCCCCCGCGTCCGCGTGATCAGAGTCCGACTCGTCCCCACCCATGCCTCCGGAGCAGCCGCTCAGCGACACGACCGACGACGCTTGTCCCGGAGTCACGAGTCACCGGGGCGTCCTGCGAAGACACGGGTCGGACGATGCCGTCCGGCACGCCGTACGGTCGGTCCAGCACGGGTGGCGACAGTGGCGACAGCATCTCGGCATGCATGACGCGTGGGGTTCGCGAGGGGCTCTCAAGCACCCGGGCCGTCAGCGCCCGCTTGTTTGCCCGCCTGCCTCGGCAGGTCCTGCTCGGCCCAGATGATCTTTCCGGCCCGGGTGTAGCGCGTACCCCAACGGCGGGTCAGCTGGGCGACCAGGAACAACCCCCGGCCGCCCTCGTCGGTGGTCCGCGCATGGCCCATCCGGGGCGAGGTGTTGCTGGCGTCGGACACCTCGCAGATCAACTTGTCATGCCGGATCATGCGCAGCCTGACGGGCGCGGTGCCGTGCCGGATGGCGTTGGTGACCAGCTCGCTGACCACCAGTTCCGTGGTCATCACCAGGTCCTCCAGCCCCCACCCCAGGAGCTGGCGGACGGCCAGCTCCCTGGCGCTCGCGACGATCGCCGGGTCCGTCGGCAGGTCCCACGACGCGACCCGGTCGGCGCCCAGCGCATGCGGCCGGGCCAGGAGCAGAGCGACGTCATCGGTCTGCGGGCCGGTCAGCAGTTTGTTCACGACCGCCGAGCACAGGTCCTCCGGCGGCAGGCCGGACTGCGCGAGCACATCGCTGAGGCGGGACAGCCCGACGTCGATGTCCTGGTCGCTGCTCTCGATGAGGCCGTCGGTGTAGAGGGCGATCAGGCTCCCGTCGGGAAGGGACATCTCGGCGGACTCGAAGGGCAGCGAGCCGAGGCCCAGCGGAGGGCCCGCCGGAAGCTTCGGGAAGACGACCTTGCCGGCGGGGGTGACCACGGCGGGCGGCGGATGTCCGGCCCGGGCCATGGTGCACAGCTGGGTGACCGGGTCGTAGACGGCGTAGAGGCAGGTGGCGCCCAGTACCGCGGTGGCGATGGGCTCGTCGTCACCGCCCTTCTCCTCCGTCAGGCGGATCACCAGGTCGTCCAGGTGGGCCAGCAGCTCATCGGGCGGCAGGTCCATGTCGGCGAGCGTCTGTACGGCGGTACGCAGCCTGCCCATGGTCGCCGCGGCGTTGAGGCCGTGCCCGACCACGTCACCGACGACCAGGGCGACCCGGGCGCCGGACAGCTGGATCACGTCGAACCAGTCGCCGCTCACCCCTTCCCGGGCATCGGCCGGCAGATAGCGCGAGGCCACCTCCATGGCGGTCCCGCCGTTCAGCCCCTGCGGGAGCAGACTGCGCTGCAGGGCCAGCGCCGCGGCGTGCTCACGCGTGTAGCGGCGGGCGTTCTCCACCCACACCGCGGCCCGGCTGACCAGTTCCTCGGCGAGCAGCAGATCGTCCTCCTCGAACGGCTCCGGATGGGCCGTACGGATGAAGGTGGCCACGCCCAGCACGGTGCCGCGCGCGGACAGCGGCACCCACATCGCGGAGGGCATCCCGAACTCCCTGATGCTCGCGGCCCGGGCCGGGTCCTCGGCGATCCAAGGAGTGGTGTCGGGGTCCAGACTCGGATCCAGCATCGAGGTGCCGTTGACCATGCACTGGATGTACGGCGACGACAGGGGGGCGGCGATCGGGTCGCCGGTGGCGATCACCGATTCCGGACAGCCCTCGTGGATCGACTGCTGCCCGGCACGCCGCGCCGGATACGTGCCGTCGGACGGCCGCGAACCGGGTTCCTCACCGTGCAGCACCGCTTCCAGCAGATCGACGGTCACGAAGTCGGCGAGCCTCGGTACCGAGAAGTCGGCCAGCTCCTGGGCGGTCCGCATCACGTTCAGCGTGCCCCCGATACAGGCGCTGGCCTCGCTGAGCAGGGCCAGGCGCTCCCGGGCCCGCCATCTGTCGGTGACGTCCATGCCCATGTAACACACGCCCAGTGGGCTGCCGTCCGGGTCGTCGAGCCGAAAGAAGGAGGTGGAGTAGGCGTGTTCCCGGTGCGGATCCGCCCAGGTCCAGCCCCGGTACTCGTAGTCGATGACCGGCACGCCGGTCTCCAGCACCCGCCGCATCTGCGCTTCGAGGGCCTCGGTGTTCAGGCCCGGCAACGATTCCGACATCCGGCGCCCGAGCCGCTCCTCGCGCGGCACACCGCCGTAGCGCTCCAGGGTGTCGTTCATCCACACGTACCGCAGGTCCGGGCTGAGCACGGCCATGCCGAGCGGTGAGCGGGTGAGAAAACCCTCCAGCACCTCCCCGCTGACCGCCCAGGTCGGAGCCTTCGCCACGTCGATCGCCGAGACGAGCCAGGCCCTGCGGTCGTCGGTGTCGGACATCGCGGTCACCCGCAGCCCGACCTCGAGACGGTGGCCGTCACGGTGCCGGGCGCCCACCAGGCCGCCCCAGCTCTCCCGGGTCCCGCACTCCTCGGCGACCTCGGCCGCCCGTGACGCGTCCTCGGGCCGCGCCAGCAGAGTGGCGGCGGAGCGGTCGAGGACCTCGGCCGCGCCGTATCCCAGAAGCCGCTCGGCGGCCCCCGTCCAGCCGATGACCGTGCCGTTCGCGTCGATCACCACGGCAGCCACGTTCGCCATCTCGAACGGTCCATGCGTTCCGTCCGTTGTTACCTCCTTGGGGAACATCATGACGGCCGTCCCATCTGACGGATGGCATATGGGTCATTCTATGAGGTATCGCCCAACACTGCTCTCCCCTCGGACCGCCCCTGGGCCTCTCTCCACTCCTGGGCCTCTCTCCGCCCCTGGGCCTCTCTCCGCTCCTGGCCCTCGCTCTACTCCTGGCCCTCGCCGGTGGTGAGCCGGGCGATCATCAGCGCCACCAGGATGATCGCGCCGTAGATGGCCTGGATCCAGAAGGACGACACCTGCGCCAGGGTGAGCAGGTTCTCCAGCATGCCCAGCAGCAGGACCCCGAGCAGCGCCCCGGCCAGGGATCCTTTGCCGCCGTTCAGGCTGATGCCGCCGATGACAGCGGCCGCGAACACGGTGAAGATCAGGCCCTGTCCCTGATTGGCGTTGATCGCCCCGACCCGTCCGGCGATCACCAGACCGGCCACCGCGGCCAG
This sequence comes from Streptomyces europaeiscabiei, assembly GCF_036346855.1. Lineage (NCBI taxonomy): Bacteria > Bacillati > Actinomycetota > Actinomycetes > Kitasatosporales > Streptomycetaceae > Streptomyces > Streptomyces europaeiscabiei. Next base: position 6,008,666 of record NZ_CP107841.1, on the reverse strand, counting down.
CGTCCCGCCGATGACCAGTACCCCCCAGGCCACCCGGTCGACCCGGATGCCCGCCGCCCGCGCCGCGGGGGCGTTGCCGCCCACCGCGTACACCGCGCGTCCCAGCCGGTGCCAGCGCAGCACCCACCCGGCGGCCGCGAAACAGGCGCCGGTCACCCACACGGAGACGGGGACGCCGAGCCAGGTGTCGGACCCGAGGGCCAGGAACGCGGCGGGGGCATCGAACAAGGTCTTGCCGGACACCATGCCGACCAGGACTCCGCGCAGCACGATGTTCATCGCCAGGGTCACGATGAATCCGTTGAGCTGGAGCTTGACGATCAGCAGACCGTTCACGGCGCCGATCAGCGCCCCGGTGAGCGGAATGATCAGCAGGCCGAACCAGACGGGCAACTCGCTGCCGAACCCCGCCGAGGCGGCCGGGATCACGGCCATGAAACCGAGGGCCGGGGCGAGCCCCGCGATCGACTCCAGCGAGAGATCCATCTTGCCGCTGATCAGGATCATCGCCTCGGCGAGCACCAGCAGCCCGAGCGCCGAGGACGCGCTGAGCACGTTCAGCAGGTTGTCCCGCTCAAGGAAGCTGTCGTTGCTGACCGCACCGATGAGCAGCAGCAGGAGCACCGCGGGCAGCAGCGCCAGGTCCCGGATCCGCCCCAGGGCGATCGCGCGGACGGGACGGCGGACCGCTCCGTCCGACCCGCCACCGGACATCGGGCCTCCGTTCGTCGGGCCGCCGTTCGTCGGGCCGCCGCTCGTCGGGCCGTTCGACGCGGTGTCACTCATGGCCGGTGCCGACCCCTTCGATCGAGGCCACCAGTTCTTCGTCGGTCCAGCCGACGGTGTACTCGGCGGCGAGAGAACCGTTGAACATCACCAGGACGCGGTCGCAGCTCCGCAGATCCGCCAGCTCGTCCGAGACGACGAGCGCCGCGCGTCCCGCGGCCCTGGCCCGGTCGACGACCGACAGCAGGGCCCGCTTGGACTGCACGTCGACACCCGCCGTCGGGTCGATGAGCACCAGTACCCCCGGGTCGGTGGCCAGCGCCCGGCCCATGACGACCTTCTGCTGGTTACCGCCCGACAGGTCCTTGACCGGCTGGTGCGGGCCGTCCGTCGTGATGTCGAGACCGGTGATCGTCCGCCGGGCGAAGGCGTCCCGGGCCGGGCGCGAGATCACGCCGAACCGCCCCAGCCGGTCCATGATGCTCAGGGAGGCGTTCTCGGCCACCGACAGTTCCGGTACCAGCCCTTCATGGTGCCGGTCGCGCGGCACACAGCCCACGCCCGCCGCGAGCGCCGAGGGGACGCTGCCCGGCCGCGTCGGCCGGCCGAGAACCTCGATCCGCCCGCTGTCGGGCCGGTACAGCCCGGCCAGCGCCTCGGCGACCTGATGGCTCCCTGAACCCGCGAGCCCGGTGAGCCCCACCGTCTCGCCGGACCGGACGACGAAGCTGACGTCGGTGAAGTGCGGGCCGCTCAGCCGATGCACCCGTACCGCCACGGGCGCGTCCGACGACCGCGGCCGGATCGCGCCGGAGCCGGGGACCGCACCCGTCCCTCGCCCGCCGGTCATCGCCTCGACGAGTTCGGTCCGGCCCAGCTCGCCCACGGGCGCCGTGGTGATCCAGCGGGCGTCCCGCAGGACGGTGACGACCTGGCAGACGGCGTAGACCTCCTCCAGATGGTGGGAGATGTAGAGAAAGGTGATCCCGGCCCGCTGCAACCGCCGGACATGCGTGAACAGGCGGTCGATGGCCCGGCTGTCCAGCTGGGCCGTCGGCTCGTCCAGAATGATGAACCGGGTTCCGCGCGAGATCGACCTCGCGATCTCCACCATCTTGGCGTCCTCGACGGTGAGCCCGCCGGCCGGCACGTTCTCGTCGACCTCCACACCCCATTCGTCCAGCAGCGCACGGGCCGCCGCCCGCATCCGTCGCCAGCTGATCACCTGGCCGCGCCCCGTGGGCTGCCGGTTGACGTACAGGTTCTCGGCGACCGTGAGATCAGGGATGATCGTCGACTGCTGGTAGACGCAGGCGACCCGCCGCTGCCACGCCTCACGGTCCGCCGGGCCGGGCGCGGGTTCGCCGTCGAACAGAACGACGCCACGGTCCGGCCGCTGCAGCCCGGTCAGGATGGCCACCAGGGTCGACTTGCCTGCCCCGTTACGGCCGACCAGGGCGTGCGACTCACCGGCCCGTACGGCGATCCCTACGTCGTCCAGGGCCACGGTGGGCCCGTAGCGCTTGTGGATGCCGCGGGCCTCGGCCACCGCGGGGCGTCCGGCGGCATCGGCGCGGGGGTCGGTCGGTGGCGTCCGGTTCATCGCGGTCTCGCTTCCTGGGGGCCCGGGGAGACGGTCTCCCCGGTCAGGAGCTCTTGCCGATCTGGTTGCCCCACAGCGACGCGTCGTCGACGTTGTCCTCGGTCACCAGCGGTGCCGGGAGCTGGTCCTCCAGGATTCCGCTGGGCAGCCGGACGATGGTGCTGTCGTGGTCGGTCGGGCCCGGGCGGAAGGTCTCGCCCTCCATCGCCCGCTTGATGTAGTAGATGCCGTATTTGGCGTACTGGTCGGCCGGCTGGGAGACGGTCGCGTCGATCAGACCCTTGCGGATCGCGTCCAGCTCCTGCGGGATCCCGTCGTTGGAGACGATCACGACGTGCCCGGGACTACCGGCCGCCACCAGCGCGTTGTGCCGCCGCAGCGTGCTCAGCGTGGGTGCCAGGTACACACCGCCGGCCTGCATGTAGATGCCCTTGATATCGGGGTTGGCGGTGTACAGCGCCTCGAGACCCGCCGCCGCCCTTTCCGCCTTCCAGACGGCGGGAATGTCCAGCACCCTGATGCCCGGGTAGTTCTTCTTGATGCACGCGCTGAACGCCTCAGACCGGTCCCGTCCGTTGACCGACGCCAGATCGCCCTGGATCTGGACGACCTTGCCCGTCTTCACCGCGTCACCGATGTGCCGACAGGCCTTCTCCCCGTAGGCGCGGTTGTCGGCCCTGACCACCATCGCCACCTTGCCCTTGTCCGGCGCCACATCGACGGCGACCACCGGCACGTCCTTGCGCTGAGCGGCGTTCAGCCCGGCGACGATCGCCGCGGAGTCCAGCGGCGATACGACCAGGCCCTTCACGTCCTGGGCGAGCAGATTCTGGATGTCGGTGATCTGTTTGCTCGGATCGGAGTCGGAGTTCACCGTCTGAAGCAGGCGGACGTCCTGGGCGGCGGCCTGTTCGGGGATGTAGGAGTCGTACGACTCCCAGAACGGTGAGGTGAGCAGCGGCAGCACCACCCCGACCTCGCCCGAGGCGGTGTCGTCGGTGCTGCTCGTGTCCCCGCCGCAGGCGGTGACGGCCGGCCCGCAGCCGAGTGCGAGGGCTGTTCCGACAGCGGCGATGCGTCGCTTCATGGTGCTCGGCTCCGAGTGCGTGGTCAGTGGTGGGTCAGCGGTCGGTGATCGGTCGGTGATCGGTCGGTCTCAGTGGTGGGTCAGCGGTCGGTGGTCGGTCGGCGGTCGGTCGGTGATCGGTCGGTGGTCGGTCAGGTCAGGTCAGGTCAGTGGAAGGTGTCCGGACGTGTGCGGATGCCCTGGATCCCTCCGTCCACGACGAGTGCCGTCCCGGTGGTGGCACCGGCCAGCGGCCCGGCGAGATACGCGATGGCGTCCGCGACCTGCTGGGCGGTGACCAGACGGCCGGTGGGCTGGCGGGCGATGAGCGCGGCGCGTTCGGCCTCCGGGTCGTCGGAGTGTTCGAGCAGTCGGCGCACCCAGGGGGTGTCCACGGTGCCCGGGTTGACGCAGTTGACCCGGATGCCCTCGCCGATGTGGTCGGCGGCCATCGCCAGGGTCAGCGCGAGCACCGCGCCCTTGCTGGCCGCGTACAGCGCCCGCTGCGGCAGCCCGGCCAGCGCCGCGACCGAGCAGGTGTTGACGATGGCCGCGCTGGGAGACCGGCGCAGATACGGCAGTGCCGCCCGGCTGGTGCGGACGATGCCGAGCACATTGATGTCCAGCACGTGGTGCCATTCCTCGTCCGCGTTGTCCTCGACGGTGCCCCGGGCGCCGATGCCGGCGTTGTTGACCAGCACATCCAGGCCTCCGAACAGGTCCGCCACCCGGCTCACGGCATCGGCCACCGACACGGCGTCCCCGACATCGGCCTGTACCGGATGCAGCCACGCGGGCACGGGCCCGGGAACCCGGTCGAGCACCGCCACCCGGCATCCCCGCGCGGCCAGGGTCTCGGCGGTGGCCAGCCCGATCCCGGACGCCCCGCCGGTGACGACCGCGGCCAGCCCCTGGAATTCCTCCCCGGTGTTCATACCGAAGGCCCTTCGGCCGCGGGTCCTTCAGCCGGGGGCTCGTCGTACGGTCCGGCCGAGGACTCGTCGTACGGTCCGGCCGAGGACTCGTCGTACGGTCCGGCCGAGGACTCGTCGTACGGTCCGGCCGAGGACTCGTCGTACGGTCCGGCCGAGGACTCGTCGTACGGGGCCTGCCAGGCGGCGCCGCCTGGGAACGCGTACGCGGCGAGCGACTCGGGCCGCATCGCCGAGCTGAAGCCGGGGGCGGTCGGGGCCGCGTACCGCCCCCGGACGATCACTACCGGGTCGAGGAAGTGCTCGTGCAGATGATCCACGTACTCGATGACCCGGTCCTGGAGGGTGCCGGAGACCGCCAGATAGTCGAACATCGCCAGATGCTGCACGAGTTCGCACAGGCCCACCCCGCCCGCGTGCGGGCACACCGGGATCCCGAACTTGGCCGCGAGCAGGAGGATCGCCAGGTTCTCATTGACTCCCCCGACCCGACAGGCGTCCAACTGCAGAAAGTCGAGCGCTTCCGCCTGGAGCAGTTGCTTGAACATCACCCGGTTGTGGACGTGCTCGCCCGCCGCCACCCGCACCGGCGCCACCTCCCGGCGGATCGCCGCGAGACCGAGAATGTCGTCCGGGCTGGTCGGCTCCTCGATCCAGTACGGGTCGAACTCCGCCAGCCGCCGGACCCACCCGACCGCCTCGGCGACCCCCCAGCGCTGATTGGCGTCCAGCGCCATCCGCACCCCGGGGCCGATCACCCCCCGCGCGGTACGGCACCGCCGCTCATCGTCCTCAGGATCGGCGCCGACCTTGAGTTTGATCTGCGTGAACCCACTGTCCACGGCCTCCCGGGCCAACCCGGCGACCTTGCTGTCCGGATAGCCGAGCCAGCCGGGAGACGTGGCATACGCCGGATACCCCTCGGCGAGCAGCCGCGCTTCCCTCTCCCCCATCCCGCTCCGCGCCCGCCGCAGAATCCCCAGCGCCTCATCGGGGGTCAGTGCGTCCTCCACATAACGGAAGTCGATCAACGAGACCACCTGCTCGGGCGCGAGGTCGGCCAGCAGCTTCCACAGCGGCTTCGCCTCCCGCTTCGCGTACAGGTCCCACACGGCGTTCACCACGGCCCCGATGGCCATGTGCACCACGCCCTTCTCCGGCCCCAGCCATCGCAGCTGGCTGTCGCCGACGAGCGAGCGGCAGAACCCCCCGAGGTCGGACAGGACCTCTCCCAGCCGCAGCCCCACCACATGCGGGCGCAGGGCGTTGATCGCCGCCACCTCGACCTCATTGCCCCGGCCGATGGTGAAGCAGAACCCATGCCCCTCCAGCCCGTCCCCGGCATCGGTGCGGATGATCACATAGGACGCCGAATAGTCCGGATCGGGATTCATCGCGTCCGATCCTTCAAGCCGACGAGACGTGGGAAACCGGATGTCGTAGGCGTCCAGCGCCGTGATCCGCCCCCGCGTCGGGTGGGGCCTCATGTCAGGCGGCTCATCGACGTCATCGGAAGGACTCCAGAGAATCAGGCCTGACGGCAAGCTTGAACACCCAAATGACTGTATATCGCCCAAAAGCCCCGTCCGCACTACCGCACGCCTGTGTCTACGAGGACTTGGTACGGCAACGGCGCCCGTCGTGATCGCCGACCGGCTCGACCATCGGCGTGGTCACGAGCGGGGACCTCGCCGATGCCAGGCCACGAGCCGGTGAACAGCGCGCCCTGCCCGAGCGGTTCGCGCACCGGTTCGACAGGGAGGACCCACGCCGGTCGACACCGGCCCACCCGCTGGCCCCATCGCTCGACCAGAGCGGAAGAACGGCTGGACACTTGGGGAGCAGACCGGGCACTCAGGTCAGGATCGCACCCACTGGTTACTGAACCGGATCGAGTGGGACGCCGGCGAGGTCCTGGACGGCCTCCGCGGTTACGTCGTCGAGCACCTCGGAGACCGGAATGCCGTTCTGATCGTCGATGACACCGGCTTTCCGAAGAAGGGCGTCCGCGGCCGACCCCTGGATCACAGCCGACTCCCCTGCCTCTACCTGGACGCAACCTAATGCAAGGTGCGCGTAAACCATCGGATCGTCTCCCAGGCCCTGGTCATCGCCACCGGCATCAGCGAGGACGGCGGCCCCGAGGTGCTGGGAGTGATGGTCGGTGGCAGTGAGACCGAAGCATTCTGGAGCGACTTCCTGCGCTCCCTGCGCCAACGCGGCCTGGGCGGAGTCCGCCTGGTCATCTCCGACAGCCACAGCGGCCTGGTGGCAGCTATCCGCAAGGTCATGCTCGGCCCGCCTGGCAGCGTTGTCGGGTGCACTTCCTGAGGAACGCGTTCTCCCTGATCCCCGAGGGGTCCGGCGAAATGGTCGTGGCCACCATCCGCACCATGACCTTGTCGAGGGAGCGTGAGCGTGGCCCGGGCCCTGTGCGCCGCGCCGGGCCCAACTCGGCGACCGACGGCTCCGGTTCGGCACTTCGTACGGCATCGTGCCTGGTCAGCGATGGTGTACCGGTTCGGCGGGAAGATCTCTGGGTATAGTGCAGGCGTTTCGGAGAACCGGCGGCGGCCGGTGTCGGTCGGCCTCACGCGCAACCTCGCGCTCATCGACGCCCGCGACCCTGGCGGACCCCCGATGACCACATCACTGAGGAGGCCGGCATGGAACCCGTCACGCTGATCACTGGTGGCTCGACCGGAATCGGCGCCGCCACCGCCCGCGCCCTGCTCAAGCAGGGCCAGCGCGTGGCCGTCACCGGGCGTGACGCGGACAAGCTGGCCGCCTTCGCCGCTTCGGCCGGAGCGGGCGGGCGACTGCTGACGATCACCGGCGACACCAGCGACGAGCACGATGTCGCCTCAGCCGTGCGCCACGTGGTGGACGCGTGGGGCCGGCTGGACAACGTCATCGCCAACGCCGGTTTCTCGCTGCCCGGCAACCTGGAGAGCCACGCCCCCGAGGACATGCGCGCCATGGTCCTCACCAACGTCCTGGGCCCGGCCCTGCTCGTGCGGGAGACCCTGCCGCACCTCAGGGAGTACAAGGGCCGGATCGTGATCATCGGTTCGGTCGCCGGGGTGCGCAACACGCCCGGCAACCTGTACTCGGTCACCAAGTGGGCCGCGCACGCGCTGGCCGAGAATACCCGGCTGCTGGTCGGCAAGGACGGGGTCGGCGTGACCGTCGTCGCCCCCGGGGTGGTGGACACCCCGTTCTGGGACAAGCGCGGCGGCACCCCCGAGGCGGCGCCGTCGATGACCGCCGAGCAGATCGCGGACACGATCGTCTTCGCCGTCAACCAGCCCGCGGGCGTGGACATCAACCACATCACCATGCGGCCAGCCGGGCAGCTCGGCTGACGCCGCGCTCCCGACAACCATACGAAATGGCGCCCTTGGCCCCCGCCGCGTACCACGCGGTGCGGGCCGAGGGCGCCTTCGGGCGTCCGGGTCCACGCGCGGCGTCAGGCGGAGAGGTGGGCACACCCGGGAATGACCACCCCGGACCGCTCGAAGTCGGCCACGGTGGGCGCCCCCATCAGGGCCATGACCTCCTCAAAATCGCCCATGAGCAGCCGCAGGACGTCCGCGACGCCCTCCGCTCCGGAGTGGGCGAGCCCCCACAGGGCCGGGCGTCCGACCATCACCGCGTCCGCGCCCAGGCACAGGGCCTTGGCGATGTCGGCGCCGTGCCGGACCCCGCCGTCGAGGACGACGGCGCACCGCCCGGCGACGGTGTCCACGATCTCGGCGAGGGCATCGGGGGCGCTGCGGGAGAAGTCCAGCTGACGGCCGCCGTGGTTGGAGACGACCAGCCCCGAGACGCCGTGCTTGACGGCCAGTTCGGCGTCCTCCCCGGTGAGTACGCCCTTCAGCACCACGGGCAGGGAGGTCACTTCGCGCAGCCAGGCGAGGTCCTCCCAGGTGATCGAGGCGTCGAACTGCTCCTTGGAGTGCCGGGCGATGGCCGACTCCCCGTCCCGGCCGCCGTGCGAGGCGGCCATCACGTCGTGCGCCACATTGACTGCCCGGATGCCCGGGGGCACCGCGAACCCGTTGGTGGCGTCCCGGGGACGGAACGCCACCCTGGGCGCGTCGACGGTGAGGACCAGCGCGCGGAAACCGGTGGCCTCGGCTCGGTGGATCAGGTCCACCAGGAGGTCGCGGCGCTTGAGCCAGTACAGCTGCAGCCACAGCGGGCCGGTGGCCGCGGCGGCGATGTCCTCCAGCGTCCGGCTCGCGAACATGCTGACCGTGAGCAGGGCGCCGACCTCACCCGCGGCCCGAGCCGTCGCCACCTCGCCCGCCGGGTGGGCGAGTTGGTGGTACGCCATGGGGGCGATGCCCAGGGGGGCGGCGAGGTCCGCCCCGAGCAGCTCCGTGCGGGGGTCGCAGTGGGAGACGTCGACGAGACAACGCGGCCGCAGTCGGATCCGGTCCAGGGCCTCCCGTCCCGCCGTCAGCATCGACTCGGTGCCGCTGCCACCCGCGAAGAAGTCCCACACCGGTCGCGGCAGCCGCTCCTTGGCCGCTGCCTCGTAGGCGCGCAGCAGCACCACATCTTCTCCGTTCGCCGTACTGGTCAGGGGGTTCGGGACACCGCCGTCAGGCGGCGGTGCCGGTGCTCTGCGCGGTGATGAAGGCGGCCAGCCTGGCCATGCCCTCGGTGATGACCTCCGGGCTCTGCGCGCTGCATGACAGGCGCAGTTGGTGGGTGCCTCCGCCATCCAGGTGGAAGTCGCTCATCGGCGTCCAGAGCACGCCATAGGTGCGCGCGGACAGCTCCAGGGCCTTGTGGTCGGCGGCGAAGGGCACGGTGACGACGGCGAAGAAGCCGCCGTCCGGACGGTTCCAGGAGATGCCGAGCTCGGCCCGGCGCTCCGCGGGGAAGTGCCGCTCCAGCTCGCCGAGGAGCGTGTCCATGTTCGTGCGGTAGTACGCGATGGCCCCGGCGTTCGCCTCGCGCAGTCGGCAGTCGCTCTCGATGAGCAGTCCGCCGATGACGGCCTGGCTGACGGCCGAGGTGTTGACGGTCGTCATGCTCTTGATCTTGGACAGTTCATCGGCGAGCAGTGAGCGCCGGCCGCCCGGGCCGATGACCTCCTGGTCGGCGATGACGTAGCCCACCCGGGCCCCGGGCAGCGCCGTCTTGGCGAAGGAGCCCAGGTGCACCACGTGGCGGCCCGTGTCGAGGGCCTTGAGCGTGGGGCGGGCCGAGCCGGTCCGTACGAAGAAGCCGTAGGGGTCGTCCTCCAGGACGAGCAGGTCCTCCTCCGCGGCCACCCGCAGCAGGCGCTCGCGGTCCGGGAGGCTCATGCTGGTGCCGGACGGGTTGGCGAAGTCCGGGACGACGTAGAAGGCCCGGACCCGTTCGCCGGCTTCCCTGGCGGCCCGCACGGCCGCCGACACGGCCTCCGGGTCAGGACCGGCGGGGCCCTCGGGCACGGGCCGCACCCGGATGCCCAGGAGCCGGGCCACGCCCGTGATACCCACGTAGCACGGCGAGCTGACCAGCAGCGTGTCCTCGGGAGCGGCGAAGAGCGCCCGCAGGATGAGAAGCATGGCCTCCTGGCAGCCGGTCGTCACCACGACGGCTTCCGGGGGTACCTCGATCCCCTCGTCGTTGGCGACCGTCCGGGCGATCAGCTCGTGGATGATCCCGTTGGTGCGGCCGTACTGGAACAACTGGGTGCGCACCTGGTCGCGCGACCAGCCCAGGGTCTCTTCCAGGTGGCTGGTGTACGTGTGCAGGTGACGCGCGAGGTCCTCGGGCTCGAAGTCGCCCTCGGTGGGCCGACCGGGCGCGAAGGAGATGGCCTGCGGGAACCGGCCGACGACCTCGTTGAGGAAGTTCATGGCGTCGAGGACCGCGTCGCTGAGCGACCCGTGCAGTTCGTCGAGCGCCAGGGCGTGCGGGGACGGCAGGGCGGCTTCTCTCACCGCTCAGACTCCTCTCGGCGCGGCCGCGTAAGCCGTGCTCAGGGTGGGGGCCGTGGCGCGTGCGGGGATCCGGGCTCGGCCCTGTATGCCGCGGACCAAGGCCGTGGTGAGCCGATCCGTGTGGGCGCGCCGCTGCTCAGGCTCGTGGGCGGTGCCCAGGCTCTGCAGGGCGTCGACCACCTGGTGCAGGTCCTGGGCGAAACCGGCGAGGACGTCGGCGACGGCCACGGCGTTGGAGCCGAGGATGTCGGTCCACAGGTCGGCGCTGCCCGCGGCGAGGCGGGTGATGTCCTGCAGTCCCTGTCCGGCGAGCCCCAGCTGGGACGGGTCGCCGTGCAGTAACTGCCCCGCGATCAGGCTCGACACCAGGTGCGGGGCGTGCGAGGTGAGCGCCACCGCACGGTCGTGCTCGGCATGGGCCATCACGACCGGCCGGGCGCAACACAACTCGGCCAGGCGCCGTGCGCGTTCGACGGTCTGTGCCCGGGTGTGCACGGAGGGGGTGAGCACCCAGGGCCGTCCGTGGAACAGGTCGTCCCGGGCGGCGAGCGGGCCGGACTGCTCCCGGCCGCCCATGGGGTGTCCGCCGACGAAGCGGGTCAGGTCACAGCCTGCCTGGTCCGCTTCCCGCTGGGGCAGTTCCTTGATACTCGCGGCGTCCGTGAAGTCGTGGGCGAGCCGCTGTAGTTGGTGTTCCTTCAGCGCCGCCGCGACGTGCCGCGGTGGTACCGCGATGACGGCCAGGTCGACCGGGCCACGAGGTGTTCCTGCGATTCCGGCCCCGAGGTCCGCGGCGGTGCGCGCCGCTTCCGGGTTTGCGTCGATCAGGTAGGTGGTCACGCCCCGGCCCCGAAGGGCCAGGGCGATCGAGGTACCGATCAGGCCGGTTCCGACCACTGCGGCACTCCGCATCAGTGGTGACTCCACAGGAGGGGGAGATACTCGGGGTCGCTGTAGTCGGGCGTGCCCTCGGCGGTGCGCCGCACGAGCACGTCGTGGTTGTAGTTGACCTGGGTGCCGTCCGAGCGGACGAAGTCGCGGTAGCGGTTCTCGCCGTCCTGCAGGTGGAGGGAGATGGCACGGCGCGGGCGGTCGCTGACGTTGGCACCGCTGCCATGGTAGGTGCGGCAGTGGTGGAAGTTGACGTGGCCCTTGGGGATGTAGACCGGGATCTTGTTGACCTCGACCCCGTTGTAGGCCGCGTTGTCCTCCAGCATTTGGTCCAGCTCGGAGCGGTCGCGCTCGGCGAAGTGCAGGGAGGTGGCGTCGTTGTCGGCCGTCTCCTTCCACAGGTGGCTGCCGTCGACCATCGTGATGGTGCCCATCTCCTCACCGCAGTCGTGGAAGGGGATGAACGCGGTCAGCATCCGCTCGGAAGTGGAGGTGGACCAGTAGTGGCGGTCGAAGTGCCAGGGCACTATGTTCGACTGCTCCTGCGCCACCGGGGGCTTGTAGATGAGCGTCGACTGGAACACCCGGATCTGCTCGGCCTCGGCCAGGCGCGCGGCGACGGCGCCCAGCAGCGGCTTGCGCAGGATGCGGCCTATCGTGTCGTCCTCGTAGTGGATGTAGTCGTTGTGCCGCTGGACGTCGCCCTTCTCCGGCTCCCAGTACGCCAGCTTGGGCGGGCGTACCGGCAGGGTGCGGTCGCGGTGGCCGGCGTAGAAGCGCTCGCTGGCGGCCTCCAGCTGCTCGACCTCCTCGTCGGTGAACAGCTTCTTCGACAGGTACCAGCCGTGCTCGGCGTAGAAGACGATGTCCTCATCCGTCGGGAGCAGCGCGCGCTCCTCGTCGGTGAGGGTGAAGCTCTGGGCGTCCTGGATGGTCATGGTCTTCCTTACAGGTGCGTGGTTCGGTGCGGAGACGGCGCGCGGAGCCGGGTCAGGAGACGGCCTTCTCGCGGGCGACCGCCTCATAGAGCGCCTTGATGTTGCCGCTGCCGAAGGTCCGGGCGCCGTGCCGGTCGATGACCTCCCAGAAGTACGTCTTCCGTACGTGCTGGGACTGGGTGAAGATCTGGAACACCTGGCCCCAGTGGTCCTCGTCGATCAGGACGTTGGTCCGGCGCAGGTCCTCGACCTGGAGGTTCGGGCGCTCGAAGCGCTCCTGGAGCTGTTCGTAGTACGAGCCCGGTGTCTGCAGGAAGCTGACGCCCCGCTTCTCCAGGGTCTGCACGGTGCCCACGATGTCGTCGCAGAGCAGCGCCAGGTGCTGCACACCGGCGCCGCCGTGGCGGGTCAGGAAGGTGTCGATCTGGCCGGGCTCACGGTCGGTGACCGGCTCGATCAGAGTGAAGGTCACCTTGCCGGACGGGCTCTGGACGACCTTGGAGTCCATGGCCTGGGTGCCGACCTCGATGAACTCCTCGAAGATCTGCGAGAAGCCGAAGACCTTCTCGTAGAACGCGACCGTGGGGCGCAGCTGGCCGGCGGGCAGGCAGATCGCCGCGTGGTCCACGGTGCTGAGCAGTTCCTCGCCCGCTTCGGGGTCGGCGGCGATGATGTCCATCACGCCGGGCAGGAACTGCTCGCGGTCGCCGGTGCGCTGGACGAACCGGTGGGCGACGTCGCCGAAGCCCAGGACCGTGGCGGTGACCACCTCGGTGCCGTCCGTGCTGTGGACGGTGGGCTGCTCGACGGCGGTGGCGCCCCGCTCGACGGCCACCTCGAAGGCCTTGGCGGCGTCACTGACCTCGAAGGCGATGTTGGCGACACCGTCACCGTGCTGCATCACGTAGGACGCGGCCGGGTGGGAGGGGTTGAGGGCGGAGGTGAGGACGACCTCGATGCCGCCCTGGCGCAGCAGCAGCGAGCGGTAGTCGGCCTGCCCGGTCTCGGGACCGGCCTGGCCGCAAATACGGAAGCCGAAAGCGGTGCAGAGATAGAACGCGGACTGCTGGGCATCTCCGACGTAGAACTCGACGTGGTCTACGGCCCCGATATCCATGCAAAACCCTTCTGTTTTCATGTTCGAGCAGGAGAAAGTCGAGATGTTTTCAGGGAGTGGCGAGCGGGTGAATCGAGAGATTCGGCTCCGAACATCGCCCTAGAGAGTGGAGAACTCGTTCAGCGGCGACCAGACACCGTAGTCGCCCTGACGGTAGAGAAGTGGCTCACGGGGGAAGACTGCGGCGCCTTCCACCCGGCCTACGACAAGCCAATGATCGCTCGCCTCGATCGCATTTTCAACCCTGCATTCCGCAAAGCCTAGCGAAACTTCGATAAGCAGCGGCGCACCTTCGGCAATAACCGAGGGACGCCATTCGACATGTGCGAACTTGTCCGTTGCCTTGCTCGCGAAAACCTGAGAGGCGTCGCGCCCGGACGAGGAGAGGAAGTTCACCGCGAACGCCTGCGACGAAATGATCGCCGGCAGTGTGCGGGACTCCTTGCCGACGGAGACCAGCAGCGTCGACGTCGCCGCCGACACCGCACAGACGGCGTTGCTGGTGAAACCGTACGGCTCACCCTTTCCGTCCGTTGCCGTCACGATGGCGATCGGGGTCGGGAACGAGCCAAAGAGTTCGCTGAAGCGCACAGAACCGACATCCATCAAGTTCCTCCGCGGAACAGCTCGTGAATCTTTTTCGGGCAGGCCGAAGAAACCAACGGCCCATGATGGTGTTTTTGTAACCGTGGCCGCCCCTTCGCGGCAGCGGTTATTCTGCGGTCGCGCCCGCGAGAGTCGCCTCACGTGCGGCGATCGCGTGGCCGAAAGCCCGGATCGTCAGCGGCAGCATGAGCGCACCGAACGCGGTGAGCGCCACGGCCAGCATCAGGACGAGTTGTTGCGGTCCCACATTGGATCCGGAGCCGGCCACGAGAATTCCCGCGATGGGCATGGCCAACATATTGAGCAAATAGAACGGCCCCATAACTTTTCCGAGGTGTTCTTGGGGAAGGACCTTGATGCGCTGCGTCCGGTTGAAGACGTTGAAGTACGTCACGCCGACCATGGCCGCCACGAACGCCGGGGCGTACAGCAGCATGGAGGAGGCCAAGCCGATGAGCAGCAGACAGGAGCAGAGCAGGGCGAGGCCGAAGATCCCGAGCATCCGCACGTTGACGTACCGGAGCAGGAACGGGATGACCAGGAGGTTGACGATCCCCAGCACGCCGATACAGATGTTCAGCAGGGCGAACGCCGACTCCGGGGCGTGGAACACACCCGTGACGAGTGCGACGTTGGCGGCGAGCACCACGGCGAAGACCAGGTTGATCGAGAAGTTGAGCGAGGCCAGCAGGACCAGGGGCCTGCTGCGGACCAGCATGGACCAGCCCAGCCGGAGATCGGCGACGATCTCCGCGGCTCCACCGCCCTTGCTCGGGGTGCCCAGCCCGCGCGGCAGCGGCAGCCAGCAGACAGCGGCGGCGGCGAAGACCACCGCCGCTGCGCCGAGCAGCCAGACCTTGTCGATGAAGGCCACGCCCAGCATCGCCAGGGCGGGCCCGACGGCCATCGCCGAGACCTCCATGCTCTGCACCAGGCCCTGGATCTTGGCCAGTTCGGTGCCCTTGGCCAACTGGGGCACGACCTTCTCCACGGACATGCGCACCGGCGCCATCAGCAACGAGAGCAGTGGCGCGGCCGTCATCAGGATGGGCGTCAGGAGTGAGGGCGCAGCCAGACAGCCGACGAGGGCGCCGCCGAGGACGACGGCCCGGCCGGCCGTGACGACGGAGAACAGCCGCGCCCCGCCGTCACGGTCGGCGAGGAGACCGGCGAAGGGGTACGCGAGGAGGGCCGGGAGCCACTCGATCGCGTAGGCGAGGCCGAGGGCCGACACCTCCTTGGTGTCCTGGAAGATGAGCAGAGGGATGGCGAACATCACCATCTGCTCGGCAACGACCCCGAGAAGGACACCGCAGGCGAAGAGCCGTTGGTGCAGCACGGATCGCGTGGTCATAAGATCGATCGCTCCCTTGTGCTCGGCCGGGAGCGGCCCGGCCCGAGACTTCTCACTGCGCCACCGGAACGGTTTCGATGTGGAAATCGGCGATGATCTTCCGGATGTCCTCCTCGACGGCCAGCTCGTCGCCGGTGAAGATGAACCGTCCGCTGTGCACCGCGTCATAGCTGCCGCCGGGCTCCATCACCTCGCCCGGGGCCGGCAACAACTCCCGCCAGATCGTGGCGAAGCGGTCCCGCATGGAGGTTGCCGAGACGACCTCGGCCGGCAGTCCGGCGGGCTTCGGGATGATCAGCCAGCCGCCGGACGGGTCACCCGTCTGCGGCGGGACCGTCGCCCGGCCCTCGCACAGGGCGTCCAGCCAGAGCTCGAAGAGGTTGACCCCGAAGAGCTTGTCCGTGAGGTACGGCACCTCGGCTCCGCCGATGCGGCCCGCGATCTCCAGGAACACCAGGTCCCCGTCGGGCGTGACGAAGAGTTCCAGGTGGAACGGCATGGAGGTCATGCCCAGCCCCGACACGCAGCGCCGGGCGAACTCGTGCACACGAGTGCGCAGCGGGGAGTCCTGGACGACGACCGAGCCGAGCGGCTGCCCGCCGGCCTCGAAGGCCAGGCAGTCGTTGATGTAGCGGGACACCGCCATGAACGGGATCCCGGCGTCCTCGTCCGCGAACCCGTCGACGTGATAGATCGCGCCTTCGATGAACTCCTCGAGCTCGTAGCCGCCAAGGTCGACCTCCGACAGCAGCGCGGTGAGCGCGGCCTCGTGCTCGACCCGGTGCACACCCATGCTCGCGGCCCCGGAAACCGGCTTGAGAATCAGCGGGAATCCGGTGGCCCGGGCGAACTCCAGCGCGGACTCGGCGCTTCCGCAGGCGTCGAATCGGGGCACGCGGACGCCCGCCTCGGCGACGAGCTCCTTCATCCGCAGCTTGTCGCGGTAGACCGCGACGTCCTCCGGGCGAGGCCCGGGGATGTCGAGCGCCACGCGGACCTCGGCCGCGATGCCGAGGGTGAACTCGGAGACGGCGATCAGCCGGTCGACCGGGCCGACCTCGTCCGCGACCCGGCGGACCGCGTCGCGCAACGCCTCGAAGTCGTTGACGTCCTCGATCTGGACGGTGCTCGCGATCCGCTCGGGATCGGCAAGGATCCCAGTGGCGCCGACCGCATCGACGACGTAGCTGACGCGGTGCCGCTCATGGTCGATGAGTTCCTCGAAGCGGCCCATCGAGAAGTCCCAGCGCGGCCCTTTCGTGAACCGCGGCCAGCGGTTGACGACGACAATATGCATGGCTCACTCCTCCGTCGCCACGGGAACCGTCTTGATCGACAGGGTTCGCCGGACGAACTCGATGGCTTCTTCCAGCTCCTCGCGCGAGTCCGCGGCGAGCACCGCGTACCCGGTGCGCTGCAGGGAGGAGGAGGTCCGCTGGACGGTGTCGCCGGCCTTGACCTTGGCGGCGGCGTCCACGATGGCGGGGTGCGCGCGGACCTCGTCGAGGCCGTCGACGGCGATCACCTCGCCGGGGTCGGAGACCACGAAGAGACTGGCTGCGAACTTCACCGGCCCCTCGGGCGGCGGCGGCAGCTCGTCACCGACTACGAGCCGCAACACCAGCTCGAACCAGTCCATCCCGTACGCCAGGGAGCACAGCTCCATGATGTAGTCGCCGGGCGTGCGGACCGCGACCTCCATCACCGAGGGGCCAGAGCTCGTCATCCGGAATTCCAGGTGCACGATGCCGGTGCGCATCCCGATGGCGGCGATGACAGACCGACCCAGTTCGGCGACCTGCTCGGCCTCGGCGGGCGGCAGGGACACCGCGGCCCGGTGCTCCAGTTCGACGAAGTTGGGCGCGCCGGTGGTGGTCTTGGCGGTCAGGCTCGCGAACCAGACCTCGCCGTCGCGGACCAGGGCCTCCCAGCTGTACTCGGGGCCCTCGACCGCGGTCTCCACCAGCAGCGGCCGCTCCGAGGCGCGTCGTACCGCCGCGGCGTCGAAGGCGGCGGCGTCGGTGACGAGTTCGACGCCGTCGCTGCCGGCCGACGACAGCGGTTTGATCACCACGGGGAGGCGGGCTTTGGCCCACTCGGCCGCCTCGGCCAAGTCGTTGATGAGGAGGTAGTCGGGCTGGCCGATCCCGTGGGCGCGGAAGCGCCCGCGCTGCAGTGCCTTGTTCCGCGAGACCACGGCCGCGCCCAGGGACGGTCCGGGCAGCCCGTGGGTTTCCTGGGCCAGGGCAGCGCCCAGGACGTGGCACTCGGTGAACCCGAGAATCCCGGCCGGGCGGCTGCGCAGGGCGGCGTCGTGGGCGGTCTCTGCCCACAGCTCGTCCAGCGAGCCGTACTGGCCCTGGCTCGGCTCGACGGTGTCGACCAGGCCTTCGATGCCGACGGCCCAGTCCTGCGACTCGATACCGCGGACCCTCAGGCCGAGCCGGCGAGCGGATGCCACGTAGGGGCGGCCCATGACCCCGACGCCGACGAGGAGCAGTTCGCGCTCCTCCCGCCCGCTCATGACCCCTGCTCTTCGAGACGACGGATCAGGGGGGCGACGTGGGTGAAGAAGTTCCGCATCTCGTCGCGGGTCGGCCAGCCGGAGAAGATGAACTCGCTGATGCCCGCGGCCTTGTAGCTGTGGATGTAGCGGGCGACTTCCTCGTGGCTGCCGACGATGCACAGCGCCGGGCCGCCGCGGTAGGCCACGGCACCGGTCCAGATGTAGGGCGAGAGCCACTCGTCCTTGGCGCTTTCCGCCAGCTGGTACGAGGACTTGACCGCCTCGGAGTCGGTGGTGTTCACCCACTGGCGGATCCACGCCGTGTGGTCCTCGTCCGGGTTGCGCATGAGGTTGGCGAGCTCCGCCACCGCCTCCTCGCGCGTGTCGCGGGAGAGCACGTGCATACGGGTGCCCACGCGGCGGCCGACGTCCAGGAGCGGCTTGCTCGCCTTGGCCATGCCCTCGGGGGTGTCGCCGTAGCGCAGCCAGCAGTCGCCGGAGGCGATCGCCGTCTGCTGGGCGACGGCGGAGGCTCCGCTGATGTAGATCTCCGGGCGGCCGCCGTCCTTGTGGCCGAGGCCGAGCGCGGCGTCCTTGAGGGTGTAGTGCTGCCCGTCGTAGCTCATGGGCGACTCGCCCTCCCAGAGGCCGCGGATGACCTCGAGGAACTCGTTGCACCGGGCGTAGCGCTCGTCGTGGCTGAGGAAGTCTCCGTAACCGGCCTGCTCCGCCGGGGAGATGCCGGAGACGATGTTGAGGGAAATGCGCCCGTCGGTCATCCAGGACAGGGTGTTGACGACCTGCGCGAACAGGGTCGGCGACATCAGGCCAGGGCGGTAGGCCAGCATGAACTTGACGCGGTCCGTCACCTGCGAGAGGGCGCCGAGCACCGGCAGCGGGTCGGGCAGGTAGTTGGAGATACCGAACAGCAGGCTGTCGACGCCGAGTTCTTCGGCTTCCTGGACGAAGTCCCTGACCTCGCCCATGTCCAACTTGCCGATCTTGTACGTGTCCGTGGGCGTCGCCTGTCCCGTGTCGGGCGGGGAGCACCAGTGGAGACGGAGGGGTTCCATCGTGATTCTTTCTTCCGTTGCGGACATCGGGCACGCGTTGACTTCTAGGCGTTGAGCACGCGGACGCGGTCGCCGATCTCCGACCAGCGCTCGTGGGCCTCTTCGGGGGAGTCTGCGGTGAAGACGACGGCGGCGATCCGGCAGCTGTAGTCGGCCTCGTCGGTCTTGATCCCGGCGCCGGGCTCGACGAGGACGTGGCTCGCCACCACCCAGGGCTCGGCGGCGAGTTCGCCCCAGCCTTCGAGCCGCGCGTACGAACCCGCGCCGTCGGCCGTCAGGAAGCGGATGCCGGCTGCCTTGGCGACGGGCTCGCGGTATGCACCCGAGCGCTCCGGGTCGGCGCCGGTGATGCCCGCGAGGACCTTGCCCGGCAGCATGAGGCCGGTGGCCAATTCCATCAGCTCGGTGATCTTGTCGCCGGGCAGCCGCGCGGCCACCTCCATGAGGATCGGGCGACCCTCGCTGAGGCGCAGTTCGCAGTGGAACGGACCGGTCGTGATGCCCACGGCCTCGACGACACGCGTGGCGTACGACGCCAGTTCGTGGCGCGTGGCCTCATCCAGCGGGGCGGGCGTGAGGTGTCCGAGTTCCAGGAACCGGGGCTCGGGGCCGAGCAGCTTCCGGGTCACCGCGACGACGACCACTTCTCCGTCGCGCACATATCCGTCGGCGCTGTACTCCGTACCGGGCACGTATTGTTCGAGGATCGCGTCGCGGGTGAGCGCGCGGTCGAATTCGAGCCCTTCTTCGGCGTGCATCGCGGCCAGTGCCGCGCGCGCCTCCTCGATGCTGTCGACGCGCGAGACGTGCACGCTGCCGCCGGAATCGACGGGCTTGATGACCGCGGGGAACCCGACGTGCGCACAGGCCTCTTCGAGGTCCGCCGGGTCGCTCACGACCACGAAAGTCGGCACTTCCAGGCCAGCCTCGGCCACCGCTTGGCGCATTTTCCCCTTGTGCCGGACCTGATCGACGGCTGTGGGGGTCAGTGCAGGCAGTCCGAGACGCGCCGACAATTGCGCGGAACCGGGTACGTAGTATTCACCTCCGGCCACCACGGCATGAATCGCGTTTCGCTCATGGGATTCCACGACAGCGGCCTCGAGGGCGGCGTTGTCATTGGTGTCCACCGTGATTATCTCGGTGGTAAGCGAGCGCACCGCGTCGGCGATTACGCGACCCCCTTTCTCATAGGAGGCCACGACGACATCCCAGCCGACGGAACGGGCGTGCGCGACATAGGCGTTCGCCGAGAACGCCGGCTGCACCACTAGGACACGAAAAGACACAGAAGTTCCTCGAAATCTCACTCTGAGGTCGGCGATGGTTCATTTGGAGAGCACTCGGAGCCGCGTCACGGCATGGCGAAGCCAGCCACCGGGCCAGGGCATGAGTGATGCCAAAAGCCGCAAACGTCGTGGGCGCCACAGCGATCAGTAGAAGTTGACGGATGAACTTCCGCACGGAATCCGTGGGTCAGTCAGTCATGGATATTCATCTCGGGCAGGGCCCACCAGGCGCAGCAAAATCCCAAGGTAGAAGGAAGAACACAAGCAGTCGCCCCCCGCGTCGCTGCCAGTCAAAAATTTCCCGCGTAATGATCAAGATCGTAGGCGATAGCGCGACTCGAGGTCAACCATTCCAAGATCCTAATTCACCTGAAGCGACTGGCACCCTTATGTCCGCTTTGGTGAAACATGGTCGCGATATGCATGCCTGGCGCTATCCGCGCCATTCCCGCCTTTATCAGGAGGGCGTGAGCGGCACGTGTGCCCGGCCGGTCCTCGCCGGCCGGAATGCGATAATGGCGCACAGTGTGACGCACGTTACGAGGCGCCCACGCCCATTGACACGGCAGCTGAAGTTCCGATGTCTCAGCCGTTCAGCGCCGCATGTGAGGGCGGAGAGGGGTGCGGGCACAGCAGGGGAGTTGACCGTGGGGCTGTTGCTGGAGCCGGATGGACGGAGCGCTCACGGAACTGTTGGATCCTCGCGCAGACGCTGGGGCACGCCGGTCCGCACCGGCCGCATCACCGCCTCTCTCGGCCCGGTGAGGGACCTGATCGAGGACCCCCAGGACGGCTTCCCGTCCCTCTCCGTCGACACCCCCTGTTGCGGGACCGCCGTGTCGCTCGACCAGCTGGACTTCGACGGGGGCGCGCGCTGACGTGATTGCCGCTCCTGCCCCAGGGCGGGCCACCGTGCAACTCTGCGTCGTGAACGGCCAGTTCAGCACGGGAGGTGCAGGGTGACCCCGTCTCGGCATGACTTACTCCGGTTGTTGGAGTCACTACGTTCAACGGATGGGCTCGAACTCGTTCGTGGTGTGGGCGGGCAGACGCTCCAGAAACAGGCCGAGGCCGAGGCCCATATCGGCGCGGAGTGGAACGAGCACACCCAGACGCGCACCGCGCTTCGCAACGGCCAACCGCGGCAGGACGCTCACCACCCAAGCCGGCGACCTGGACCTCGCGATCCCCAAGCTGCGGTCGAGGAGCCCCTTCCCCGCGCTGCTGGAGCGGCGCCGCCGCATCGACCAGGCCCAGTACGCCGTCATCATGGAGGCTTACGTCCACGGTGTGTCCACACGGTCGGTCGACCCGGTCAAAGCCCTCGGCGCGTACACCGGGATATCCAGGAGCGAAGTCTCGCGGAGACGCATCAGCTCCTTGAGGACGTCGACAGTGCTGTGGACGTGCTTCCCTGGTGTCCGACCGCGCTAGCTCCAACTTGCGGGCGGAGTACGAGCCGTACGTATCCCCTTCACGCGCCACCCGCAGCAGCTCGGTCGACGAGAGCACGACGCACCTGCTCGAAGGTTGCGCCCTGAGCAACGTTGGCAATGGCGATCTCGATGTACGCGAGGTCCTGCAGCCGTGGAATACCCACACTCCCGACGCTCATCCTCGCCCTCCGTGGAACGCGGTTGCCCGGTACCACCGGGCGGACGTCGGCGAGCTACGGCACGAACGCCCCCCGAGGGGCAGGCCGTGGATGAGGCGCATCAATGCTCCGAGGACAAGAGGGGCCATATATAGGGGCCCGAGGTTCTGTCCGATACGCGACGACCAGCCCGCCGAGAATCGCTTCGGGCCGACAGCTGCCCCGCGCTACGAGAGATCACCACGACAAGCAGCGGGCGAGATGAGACGACCACCGCCGCAGGTGTGTGTCAGTACGCCTCGCTCCGAGCGCAGCGCCCATGCGGAGATGCCCTGCGCTCGGAGCAAGCAGGCTCCAAGGCCGCCGTGAAGGCCAAGCGGGTGAAGCCCAAGAAGTACGTCGTCGAGCCGCTCCGCTCTCGCATCGCTCACGCAAGCACTTCCACGGCATCCCGTCGTGCGGCTCGGCATGTCCCAGACATGAAAAAACCCCAGGTCACGGCGAGTGAGTCCTGGGGTTAATCCGAGCCGCCTTCGGGATTCGAACCCGAGACCTACGCATGACGAGACCGTGAGCGTTCGCGTCACATGGTGTCCTGCCATGCTGCGTGGTGACGTTTTACCTGATCAGAGCACCCGCGGGCTGGTTACCTCGTGCTACCACGTGATGCACCATCCAGGCGTCTGTCCACCGGCCGCCCACCGACAGGGCTGCTTGGCCAG
This sequence comes from Streptomyces europaeiscabiei, assembly GCF_036346855.1. Taxonomy (NCBI): domain Bacteria; kingdom Bacillati; phylum Actinomycetota; class Actinomycetes; order Kitasatosporales; family Streptomycetaceae; genus Streptomyces; species Streptomyces europaeiscabiei. The sequence continues at coordinate 5,986,304 of NZ_CP107841.1, read as the reverse complement.
CCGCCTCTCGCCACCCCTTCGCTTCTGACGAAATCCCGGCAGGGGTAGAGCCAGGCACGAGGACGACTTTCCATTCCTCACAAGGGGCGACCACGCAGCGCTTCATCACGAAACGCCGCAGCCTCCATCCACGACGACACCTCCGATCGAAACGATATCTCTCATGGGCGAAGAATGGTATCGTTTCGCTGGCAGGAACGTCTTCGAAGGGATCATCCACATGGCCAGAACCGTCATCGACCTCGACGAAGACATGGTCACCGAGGCCATGCGCATCTTCGGGACCAAAACGAAGGCCAAAGCCGTCCGCCTCGCCATGGAAGACGCCGTCAAGAGGCACCTGCGACAGGAGGGATTCGACGCCATGGAGGCCGGCGAGCTCGACTTCAGTGAGATCGTCGAGAACACCGGGCCCCGCAACGCAGACGGCTCCCTCAAGCACAACGGCGACCGCGACGGAGGCCGGGCCGCCTGATGCAGGACCGCTACCTGATCGACAAGTCCGCCCTTGCCCGCTGGACGAAGCCGAGCGTCAAGGAGGTGCTCAAGCCTCTGCACGAGCGCTACCTCCTCGCCGTATGCCAGCCCACCGAGTTCGAAATGATCCACTCCGCACGGGACAGCTCGGAAGCTACACGGATCAGCACCTGGCTCCACGCCTTCGACTACCTCCGCACCGACGACAACGTCTTCACCCGCGCTCTCGAGATCCAGCGCCATGCCCTCAACGCAGGCTTCCACCGTGCTCTTTCCCTCCCCGACCTGCTGATCGCCGCCACAGCGGAACTGAACCGGCGAACGCTCCTCCACTACGACGGAGACTTCGACATGATCGCCTCCCTCACCGGCCAACCCACCGAATGGGTCGTTCCGCCCGGCAGTGCCGACCGATGAGTATGTGTCGGCCTTCCCCACCTCCGATGAGTTGTCTGGTGTCCCTCATCGAATGGTCGCCGGGGAGCGCGGCAGCTGGCCTGCGTCAGCGCACTGGTCACCCTGTACAGCCTGGCTCGGATCCCTGCGGGTCCTGGGCTGGACCACCGGGGTAAGCCTCCTCGAACCGGCCCTCGCCATCTTCTTCCTGGCGCCGATCGCATATGCCCCCCTCGGCCTGTTCTACCTGGACAAGTTGCGTGTGAACCATCTGGACAGGATGTTCGACGCGATCAATGACGCCAACATCGAGATCGTGGAGCAGAACGCCCAGCGGCGGTCCGCGGTCGAGCTGTTGAAGGCCGTCCCGTGGAAGGCGTCGGAAAGCCGCACCTCGCGCGTCCACGGAAGGAACCTCTCGACCAGGTCCTTTTCGGCGGGGGCGTAGACGAGCGTGGTACCGCCCTCAGTCACGGTCGGTCCCGGCGGCTTCCGCGGCCTTGAGCTGAGTGACCCTCTCCAGGACCAGTGCGGCGTGGTGCTCCGGCTTCGGCACCGGGTGGAGCAGGGCCCGTATCCGACCGGCACGGTCGAGGATCACCGCGGCCCGGGCGAACAGGACGCGGTCGTCAGCTCGTACCTCGGGCACACCCAGGGCTCGGCCGAGCGTCAGGTCACCGTCACCGATGAGGGGGTAGCCCAGGTCCTGGGTCCGGGCGAAGTCGGCCAGGTGGCCAGGGGCATGCGCGCTGACGCCGAGCACCCGGACTCCGGCACGGGCGAAGCGGGCGGCGTCGTCGCGGGCGGAGCACAGGCCCGTCGTGCAGCCCGCCAGTTCGGGGAGGATCTCGCCGATGCCGGGTTCGGTGATGAAGAACAGAGCGGTCCATTCGTGGTCCGGGGAGGGCACGCCGATCGGGCCATCGGTGCTTTCGGCGGTGAAGTGCATGGTGGTGGTTCCTCGGTGAGTCGACAAGGCGGTCATGGCGGCCGGCGTCGGCACGGCCGACAGAGGGTCAGACGGTCTCCGCGTACTGCTCCGTCTCCCAGGGGGTGACGATGCGGTGCCATGCGGACCAGTCCGCTCGGGCGCCCCGGTCGACGGCCTGTGCGGCAAGGTCACCCAGTGCGCCGCGGACCGTGGTGTCCTGTGCCAGGGCCTGCAGGGCGGAAGGAAGGTCCGAGGGCAGAGCGGTGATCCCGTGCACGGCGAGGTTGTCTGCGGTCAGCTCATCCGCCGGCTGCTCGCACGCGTCAGCGAGCTTGAGATTCTTGTCCTGGCCGTCGGCGAATGCTGCCAGCACCCCGGCGAACAACAGATGCGGATTGGCCGCGGGATCCGGGCTGCGCATTTCCAGCCGCATCGAGCGCGGCGCGATGTTGTGGCCGACGACCTTGAACGCCGTGGAGCGGTTGTGCCGCGCCCAGCTGCGGTGCATGGGCGTGCCGGAGGCCGGGACCAGCCGCTTGTACGAGTTGACGTTCGGGTTGCCCAGCGCCGTCAGCGCCGGAGCGTGCTCGAGAACACCGGCGAGAGAGCTACGGAAGAGGGCGGACATGCCCTGCGGATCGGCGGCATCGTGGAAGAGCGGTGCCGAGTCCGCTTCAGTGTCCTCGAGCGAGACATGGACGTGCAGGGCATTGCCGTAGAGATGGGCGAGCGGCTTGGGCATGAAGACCGCCGCCATGCCACGGCGGCGTGCCATGACCCGGGCCGTGTGCTTGAGCAGCAGCAGCCGGTCCGCCGTCTCCAGGGCGCCTCCGTGCCGGAAAACGATCTCACGCTGTCCGTGGCAGACCTCGTGATGATGCCCGTCGACGGTCAGCCCCATCTGCTCCAGTGCTTCGCTGATGTCCCGGCAGACCTCGTCGGCCTGTTCGTCGACGCCCAGGTCCCAGTAGCCGGCGTTGTCGGCCGGCTGCCCGACGGCACCGGTGTCTGATCGGCGCAGCAGATAGAACTCGGCCTCCACACCGAAGACCGGGCGCTGCCCGCGGGCTTCCGAGCTCTCCACGGCCCGGCGCAGCACGGCTCGCGGGTCGGCTGCGAACGGCCGGCCCGTAGCATCCAGGACGTCGCAGAAGACCATCGCGATCGCCCGCCCGGAGGGGGTGGTCCAGGGCCTGCGTATGAGTGTCGATGTGTCCGGGACCAGCCGGAGGTCGCTGTGCCGGGCGTCGCCGTACCCGAGTAGCACTGCCCCGTCGAGGGTCCAGCCCTGGCCGCGTACCTCGGCCCAGCGGCTGGCGGGGACCTCCAACGTCTTCAGGCGTCCCGCGATGTCGGTGAAGAGCAACTGGACAAAATCCACGCTCTGTTCCAAGGGATCGGTGATCGTCTGTCGGGTCACGGGTGTAATGCTCCTGCGCTCGTGGAAGGAAGGGGGAACTGACTACGAGGTCCACCGCGAACTGCCCGTCGGTCATGTGGTGCGTGCCGATCACTCGGCCTGGCTCCCAGGTGACATTCGCGGCGAGGGCCAGCTCTCGCTGCACCTCCTGGGAGAAGACAGCGCGGTCGGTGCGTCGGATGAACTCTCGCCGGTCCGCCTCGGTGAGGCTGGTCCAGCCGGTGGGGTCGCTGTAGTAGCGGTTCTCGAAAAAACTCTCGCCACGGCTGTAGATGGTGGCCCACGGTGTAACCACAGTGACATCACGGTGCAGCGACAGAGAGAGATCACGCACGATCGTGCCCGCGGTCTCACCGGCCCCGACGACCAACACCCTGCGTGCCGAATCGGGCAGTCCCTCGGCGGTGAGACGCCAGAAGTCGCCGGTGCTCAGGACGCGGTCACCGTCGGTGGACACGACACCAGTGGTCGGACCCGGGCCCGAGACCACGAGTCCGCAGCCGTGCACCGTAGTCCGACCGCCGGCGCTGTCGACATTCAAAGCCCAACCGCCGTCGACGAGTTCGGCGCGCTGCACCTCTCCGGTGACAGTCCTGAGGCCCACCCGGTCTGCAGCCCATTCCAGGTAGTCGGCCCATTCCCGATGGCTCGGCTGGGGCCGTCCACGGTCGATCCAGCGCGCGTATGCGCCCCGGTCGAGCCGGGGCAGTGTGCCACTGCCGCGAGTCCACTTGGGTCCGGTAGAGAGCCAGTAGGAGTCAGGCGATTGCACGGACGTCCTTTTCGTACTGCTGCGGCCGGTCATCAGGTCCAGCACTCCGCACTGGGCAGGCGACGGGTGGGCGGTTCACCCTCGGCGGACGGGGAGGTGTGGACGGACACCAGGGCGGCGACCTCCTCGGCCCGTGCAACCGCGGCTGCTGTGTCTTCGCCCACTGTGACGGGAGCCAGAGTCTGGCCTTGTTCCACTCGTGGTCGACACATCACACACCGAACCCCCGTGGAAGTCCGCGACCTGCTCCCGGCCCCACTCTGATCATGACATGAGCATGCGAAATGATCACAATCAGCCAGGGGTCACTACCAGACCGCGACGGTTCGTGACGGTGGAGTGAATAGGACATGGAGGGCCAGAAAACTACAAAAGGGGGTCATGGGAACCTTGCGCGGTGGTGTTGGAGAAGTGGCCGGTCCTTGGCCGACACGATCGGGCAGCCGAGTAGCCGAGTAGCCGCGAATATTCCGTACGGCTGTGGGCTCGGTTCTTCGCGGACACGAGGACCACCAAGCAAGAGCCGTCGACGGAGGCCGCCATGGCAAGACTGGTGATCGTCATCGGCGTGGGGGCAGGTACCCGGGCCACCAGCGCGTCCCGCCCGCAGGGGCCGGGCATCGGCCGGCGACTCCCGTGCCCTGAGGCCAGTCGGCCCCGCGCAGAACCTTCACGAGAACCGACCCTGGCGTGCCGCACGTCTTGATCTACGGTGCCATCAGTCACCTACGAGGGGGAGGGGCCGTGGAACAGACAAGGACAGCGCTCGCCGAGCGAATTGCCGAGCGGAGAAGGGGAGTCGGTGACCCTCGTGCGCTGGTCGGTGAGATGCGGCGCTCGGTCCTTCTGGTTCCGACGGCCGGTGGAGGCCTCTGGTCGGCGCGGTCGGGCGGGGTGCGGTGGATCTGCGGGTTCACCGACGAGGCCGCACTGGCCCGGTTCGCCCTCTTTCACGGATCCGGTGATCAGCCCATGGACTACGCGGCGCTGCTGGGCGCACGCATCGTCGACGAGGTCGTGCCGTCCCTGGACGAGCCCGCCGGCCTCGCCGTCGACATCGCCACCGAGGACGGGTCGATGTTCTTCCCGCCGGTCGTCGGCGTCGTTCCGGACGGCGTCGCCGTCGACTCCGGCGAGGCACAGGAGGGGCGCGGTCATGGGCGGGGACGGGGCTGACCTGCGGTTCGACAAGGCGGCTGTCGCGAAGTTCACACAGGGCATGGGCGCGACCATCGACGAGCTCGGTGAACTCGGCGGCGCCACCGGTTCGGTGATGGGCAAGGGCTTCTCGGAGCTGTCGATGACCGGGATGGAGGCCGGGCACCACGGCCTCTCGGTCGACTTCGAGGACTTCTGCGAGCGCTGGGAGTGGGGTGTGCGAGCCCTGGTGAGCGACGCCGGCGCGATCGCGAACCGCCTCGGCCTGGCGGCGGGCACCCAGTGGGAGCACGACCAGTACGTCGAGGGCGCGCTGAAGGTGGGCGTCAACTCCGTGATGGGTGGCAACCCGCACGCCACCGAGGAGGAGATCACCCAGCAGGACTGGGGCGACGTGTTCACGCCGGACGCCCTCAACCCGGACTGGAGCGCCGAGTCGTGGGAGCAGGCAGGTCAGGAGGTGGAGCAGACGTGGAAGGACACGGGCCGCACCGTCCTCACCGAGGGCCAGGGCGGCCAGCGGTCCGAGATGCTCAACGACGCGCTCGGCATCTCCGACGACCAGTGGAACCAGGCACTGGACGACACCTTCGGCCCGTCGCCGGAGGAACGCGCCCAGCAGGCGCAGCAGCAGGGTGAGTCCGGGGGTAACTGACCATGGGTGTCGGCGACTTCATCAGTGACATCACGCCCGACTCGGTCGAGAACGCGGTCGAGGACGGCGTCGAGTGGGCCGGCAACCGGGTCGAGGACGCCGGGAACTGGACCGCCGACCGGCTGGACGACGTCGGCTGGGAGTCCGGTGCGGACTGGGTGCGCGAGCAGTCCCGTTCCGTCGCCAACCGGATGGGCGCCGAGGTCGACGAGATGGACCTCGGGCAGACCGAGGACAAGACCAAGCTGATCTACGGCAGCGCGGGCAAGCTCGACGCCACCGCCAGGAAACTCCGGGCCTTCCAGACGGCCTTCGACGACACCGGCGACGGTCTCAAGGGCCTCGACTCCTCCCAGCTCAAGGGCGAGACGGCCAACGCGCTGCGCACCGCGGTGAGCACCCAGCCGCCCAAGTGGTACGCCGCCGCCGATGCCAGCGCGAAGGCGGTCGGCGCGCTCGAGGCGTTCGCCGACACCGTCACCTGGGCGCAGGGACAGGCGCAGATGGCGATCGACAAGTGGAAGGAGGGTGTCAAGGCGTCCGAGGACGCCGCCGACGCCCACCGCAAGAAGGTCGACGACTACAACGGCGCCGTCGACCGCTACAACGCCCAGCCGGCCGACAAGCGCGACCCGTCCTCGCTCCCTCCCAAGCCCGCGGCGACGTTCGACGACCCTGGCAAGAAGCTGATGCAGGATGCCCAGGACCTCCTCGCCGATGCCCGCAAGCAGCGGAACTCGGCGGCGGAGACCGCGCGCACCGCGGTCCGCGCCGCCCGCGACATGGCCCCTGAGAAGCCGTCGTACGCCGAGCAGTTGAACGACGGGCTCCAGGAGTTTCAGATCATGGGCGACCATGTGGGCGGCGGCATCATCAAGGGCACGGCGGGGATCCTCAACTTCGTCCGCGGTGTCAATCCCATGGACCCGTACAACCTCACGCACCCGGCCGAGTACGCCATGTCCCTCAACAGCCTGGCCGCGGGGCTGGTGGTCGCCGCCAACGATCCCATCGGCACCGGCACCCAGATGGTCAAGGACTTCATGAAGGACCCGGCCGAGGGCTTCGGCCGGCTGATACCCGACCTCGCGCTGACCGCCGCCACCGGTGGCGGCGGCGCCGCGGTGAAGGGCGTGCGCATCGCAGAGGAGGCCGCCGACGCCGCACGGGCGCGCAAGCTGATCGACGACACCCCGGACGGCACCCACAACACCCCGGACGGCGACCGCAACCCCGGCGGCGACCCGGTGGACCTCGCCACGGGCCGGATGTACCTGCCCCAGACCGACGTCGAACTCCCCGGCATCCTGCCGCTGGTCTTCACCCGCCGCACCGAGTCCGGTTGCGCGGTCGGGCGCTTCCTGGGGCCCGCCTGGACGTCCACCGTCGACGAGCGTCTGCAGATCGACGCCATCGGCGTCGTCCACGTCACCGCCGACGGGCTCCTGATCACGTACCCGCACCCGGTCCCCGGCGCGCCCACCACGCCGGAATCGGGCAGGGCCCACACCCTGCTGGCCCGCGACGCCGACGGCGACTACACGGTCACCGACCCCGACAGCGGCCTGACCTTCCACTTCACCACCCCGTCCGGCAGCGAGCCGGGGGGCGACGGTACGGCCTGGTTGTCGGGCATCACCGAACGCAACGGCCACACGATCACCGTCGACCGCGGCGAGGACGGCCTGCCGCTGGCCCTGGTCCACTCGGCGGGCCGTCAGATGAAGCTGTCCCTCACCGACGGCCTGGTCACCGCCCTGTCCTTGGCAGGCGCGGGCGAGGGCGGCGCGGACCTGCCCCTGATGAGCTACGGCTACGAGGACGGCAACCTCATCGCCGTCACCAAGCCCTCCGGCGCCACCACCACCTTCGTCTACGACGACCGCCGCCGCGTCGTCGCCTGGATCGACTCCAACGCAAGCCGCTACGACTACGTCTACGACGACCGCGACCGCGTCGTGGCGGAGGGCGGCGAGGCCGGCCACGTCCAGATCACGCTGGCCTACACCGAACCCGACCCCGAGACCGGCCACCACACCACCACGCTCACCACCGCCGACGGGCACGCGACCCGCCACCTGTTCGGCCCCGGCTGCCGTCTCCTGGCCGTCGCCGACCCGCTCGGCCACACCACCCGGTTCGCCTACGACCCGCGCGGCAACCTCCTGACCCGCACCGACCCGCTGGGTCTCACCACCACCTTCTCCTACGACGAGGACGGTCGGGCCGTCTCCGCCATCCGCCCCGACGGAAGCGAACTGCGTACCGTGCGCGGCCCGTTCGGTCTGCCGGTGGAGGTCGTCGGGCCGGACGGCGCCCGCATGGTCCATGAGTTCGACGAACGCGGCAACCGCACGGCGGTCACCGACCAGGCCGGCTCCACCACCCGCTACAGCTACGACCACGCCGGCCGGCTCACCTCGGTCACCGACGCCCTCGGGGCCACGACACGCGTGGTGTGCGACACGGCAGGGCTGCCCGTGGAGACGACCGACCCGGCCGGCGCCATCACCCGCACGGAGCGGGACGCCCTCGGCAGGCCGGTCCGCATCACCGGTCCGATGGGCGGCGTCACCCGCCTGGAGTGGCACGCCGACGGACAGCTCGCCCGGCGCACCGGCCCCGACGGCGCCACGGAGTCGTGGATCTACGACGGCGAGGGCAACCTGCTCACCCACACCGACGCGTCCGGTGGCGTCTCCCGCTTCGAGTACACCCACTTCGACCTGCCGGTAGCCCGCACCCGACCCGACGGCGCCCGCTACGAGTTCGAGCACGACGCCGAGCTGCGCCTCACTCGCGTCATCAACCCGCAAGGGCTGACCTGGACCTACGAGTACGACGCCGCCGGCGACGTCGTCTCCGAGACCGATTTCGACGGCCGCACCCTCACCTACCGGGTGGATGCCGCGGGCCGGCTCGCCGAGCGCGTCGACGCGCTCGGCGGGACCATCTCGTTCGAGCGTGACCAGCTCGGCCAGGTGGTCCGCAAGGACGTCGACGGCCACGTGACGACCTACGTCCACGACAGGGCAGGACGCCTGCTGGAGGCGGCCGGGCCGGACAGCGAACTCCGGTACCAGTACGACCGCCGAGGGAAGGTCAAGACCGAGCTGGTGGACGGCCGTCCCGTCTCCTACTCCTACGACGCTCTGGGCCGCCGCAGGAAGCGCACCACGCCCACCGGTCACGTCACCTCCTACGCCTACGGCGCCGACGGGCTACCCCACCGCCTGACCTGCGGCGATCACCGGATCGACTTCACGCACGACGCCGCCGGCCGGGAGCTCACCCGCGTCTTCGGCGACGCGGTCACCGTGTCCTCCACCTGGGACGAGGCCGGACGGCTTTCCGCGCAGCACATCTCTGCCGGAGCCCGCGCCGTCAACAGCCGCGCCTACTCCTACCGCGCCGACGGTCACCTGATCTCCCTCGCCGACCGGCTGTCGGGCACCCGCACCTTCGATCTCGACCAGGCGGGCCGCGTCACCGCCGTCCACGCCCAGGGCTGGACGGAGCGGTACGCCTACGACGACGCCGGCAACCAGACCTCGGCATCCTGGCCGTCCCGCCACCCCGGCAGCGAGGCCACCGGACCGCGCGCCTACACCGGCACCACCATCAATCGGGCCGGAGACGTCCGCTTCGAACACGACGCCCTCGGCCGGGTCGTCCAGCGGCAGAAGACCCGCCTCTCCCGCAAGCCCGACACCTGGCGCTACGAGTGGGACACGGAGAACCGCCTTACGTCCGTCACCACCCCCGACGGGACACGGTGGAGGTACCGCTACGACCCCCTGGGCCGCCGCAGCGCGAAACAGCGCCTGGCGGCCGACGGCGAGAGCGTGGTGGAGGAGATCCGCTTCACCTGGGACGGCCTCACCCTGTGCGAACAAACCAGCCACCAGCCGGATTTCCCGAACACGGTCGCCCTCACCTGGGACCACCGGGACGTCGTCCCCGTGGCCCAGACCGAGCGCCTCCTCACGGCCGACGATCGCCAGGAGGAGATCGACCGCCGGTTCTTCGCCATCGCCACCGACCTCATCGGCACCCCCACCGAACTGATCGACGAGTCCGGCGACATCGCGTGGCGCTCCCGGACCACGCTGTGGGGCACCACCGCCTGGGCCCGTGACAGCAGCACCTACACCCCCCTCCGCTTCCCCGGCCAGTACTACGACCCCGAGACCGGTCTCCACTACAACTACTTTCGCCACTACGACCCGGAGACCGGCCGCTACACCTCCCCCGACCCCCTCGGCCTCGCTCCTGCCCCGAACCCCGTCGCGTACGTGGACAACCCGCACAGCGGGTGTGACCCGCTGGGCCTCATGCCCAAGTACACGAAGGAGGAGAAGGCCCAACAGGCCAGGGAAAGGGCCATCCAGACCGCGGACGACGTCGTCGAGAGAGCTCAGGGAGACCGGATGAGAAAGGCCGGCAACTACCACGCGGATTCCATGCACGGCTTCAGCGACGAACGGGTCCTGGAGATCCTCAAGAACCCGGACGCGGTGTACCACTCAACGGCGGGCAGCGGAAGGCTGACCTTCCGACAGGGGGAGGACATCGTGGTGGCGGAGGGTGGCGGCGCCGGGGCAGGCAACGTCATCACGGCATACGGCCCGTCCGGCATCAGAGGCGACTCCGGAGTGAGGGCGCTTGGCGGCTTGCCCACCGATCCCGGTGGGCCGATTACCCACGCAGACGTGGTGGAAGGCAGGATTCCGGCCAAGAACGGCTACATGGCTCCCGCTGTGCAGATTCGATAAGGGCGGCATTCACCATGAGACTCACCCTCGACGACGGCTGGACCGCGACGGTGACGGACGATCCACTGCGCAGCACCCCGCGCTTCGACTTCCCGGGCCAGTGTGTGCGCATCGCGGAGTACGCGGACGTGACGGAATGGCAGCGGTTCCTCGTGGAGACTTTCGGCAGCCGGGAGTGGCTGTGGGACGCTCCCGACGAGCTCCGGTTCGACCAGGCCGGCCGGGAACTGGTCGGCGCAGGGTTCCGGTTGCCCTATGAGGCCACCGACGCCGAGGACTCCGCCCGCCTTCCCGCCACACCCCCCGTCCGCCCGGGCGGCCTTCGCGCGGACGAAGTCCGGGACTTCCGCCTGGAGGTGACCACCGAGCTCTGCCGCGCCCCCGGAGACACCGCGCTCACCTGCCTACGCGACCTCGACGTCCTGGACGAGCCGCTGGAAGCCCGCATCGGCATCGCCCCCGACGTGGCGCTTCTCGTCCAGCACGGCACCGTCGTCGGCTGGAGCCTCACCGACCCTGCGCGGTACCTGACCACCGGCTTCGCCGCCCCCGACCCGGCGCCCCCCGCTCCGGCCACCCGACTCCTGTTCACCGAATGCCTGGACCTGATCACCACGCCGCTGCTCGACGAGGTGCGGGACCGGGCTCCGGCCGCCCTGGACCGGCTCCGGGCGCTGGACCAGGCCCTGCGCGACCAGCGCGAGGACCGGCACCGCGCCGACGCCCTGCTCTCACTCATCGCCGACCTGGTCGAGGACTACGCCGACCGGCCGACCAGGCAGAAGCCGTGAACCACCGGCCCGCCCCGCCCCTGGCAACGACGCGGACGGCGGGCGACACCACGCCGTCCGGATGCGCATGGCGATGCACAGACACGGCAACCACACCCGGCGAAAGAGGGACGGAGCCGCGGTCCTGGTGTGCTCCGCCTGCGTGAAGACACCAGATCGCGAGTGCGTCCGCTGCGGCGTCACTGGACCCGCGCATGCCAACCCCAAGGGCGAAGGGCCCGTCTGCAAACGCTGCTACCGCGCCCCGGAACGTATCTGCGGGAAGTGCGGCCAGCTCCGCCACATATCGAAGCGCGGCGGGAACGGCGAACCCGGGCTCTGCGCAACCTGCCGCGTCATCGAAGGCATCTGTGTCGTCTGTGGCCGTTTCCGCAGAGGCAAGCACGTACGGCAGGGGGCGGAGCCTTCCACTGCAACAGCTGCCGCCCTCGGCCCCTGCACAAGTGCGGAGACTGCGGCCGCACGGACCGTAGTCTCGCGACCTGGCCAGCTGGCCCGCTCTGCCCCACCTGCTACGGACGCCGACGCCGCAATCCGGCACCCTGCACTCTCTGCGGCACCACCCGGGTCCTCGTGGGCCCGACCGAAGTCGGCGGCGAAGCATGCGGGCCCTGCTGGGGCATCGACGTCGACTTCACCTGCCAACGCTGCGCCTACCCCGGCGACATCTACGCCGACGGGCGCTGCACGCGATGCGTCGCCAGTGACCGGGTCCGCGATCTCCTCAGCGGCGAAAACGGCCAGCCGGGCCCCCAACTCGTCCCGCTGGCAGAGGCACTCATCTCGGCCACCTCCCCTCGCTCCGTCATCAACTGGCTGAGCCGAAGCGGCGGCCAGCTGCTGGCGAGCCTGGCCGCGGGGCAGGCTGAGATCACTCATGATCTGCTGGACGACCTTCCTCAGGACCACGACACACGCGCGGTCCGAAACCTCCTGATCACCACACAAGTTTTGCCCAGCCGCGACGAGTTCCTGGCGCGCCTAGAGATCTGGCTCCGCCAGGCCCTCGAACCTCTCCTCTCCCACCACCTGCGGATCATCCGCCCCTTCGCCGAGTGGGCCATCGTGCGCGATGCCCGACGTAGATCCTTCCGCAGCCGCTATCGCGAATCCTCAGCGACCGCGGACTGAACCGTTCCGGGTTCGGTAGAGATCTCAGATGTTGGTTGTGACCTGGGCTTTCGTGGTGCTCAGGTAGTGGTTGGCTTCGTATTCGGCGGGCGGGATGTGCCCTATTTCACCGTGGAGCCGGGTGTGGTTGTACCAGTCGGTCCATTCGGCGGTCGCCAGCTCGACCTGGGCGAGGGACCGCCAGGGCCGTTGCGGCTTGATCACCTCGGTTTTGAAGAGGCCGATCGTCGACTCCATCAGCGCGTTGTCGTATGCGTCCCCGACCGATCCGATGGAGGCGGCGATGTCGGCCTTCTCCAAGTGCTCGGCCAGCGTGAAGGACGTATATTGCGATCCTGCGTCCGAGTGATGAATCAACTCACCTGGCAGGTACGGGTGTTGGTCGCGGTCGCGTTGCCACAGTTCCCATGTCCAGGGCGTCCAGGACGAGCCGGGTCTGCTTCGTGGTCGAGGCGGACCAGCCGACAATCCGGCGGGAGAAGGTGTCCACGACGAAGGCGACGTAGACGACGCCGGAGAACGTGGCGACGTGGGTGAAGTCGGCGACCCAGCAGCGATTCGGCGCGTTGGCGACAAAGTCGCGGAGACCAGGCCGCCATCGACGCGTTCCGCGCGATGCTCACCGCCCGCAAGAACCCGCAGCCCTGAACGCCGCGCTGCGACCAGGACGTCGCCGTATTCGCCGGCCACTAACTTGACCTTGACACGGTGACAAGGTTTTCACTTGGGCGCAGGAGGTGGTCCCGATCAACACGACCGACGTAACCCCGCAGAACACCCGTGTGACCAACGCCCTGGGCGCCGAGGACTCGTCGGTCCGGCTTCAGACGGCCCTGGCGGTCGGCTCGAACCCCGACCCCGTGTTTCTGGAGACGATCGTCGAGCGGTGCGCGGTCGAGCCGGACTTCTTCGTACGAGACATGCTGTCCTGGGCGCTGACCCGCCTCCCGCCGGAGACCACCCTGCCCCGGATCCGCCAGGAGCTCGACTCCAGGCGTACCCAGGCCCGCAGCCAGGCGCTGCACACACTCTCCAAGATCGGCGACAAGAGCACGTGGGCCTGGGTCACCCGCGACATGTTGCGGGACGCCGACGACGAGGTCGCGCGGACCGCGTGGCGCGTCGCAGTCGTCCTCGTGCCCGAGGGCGAGGAGAAGGACCTGGCCGACGAACTGGTTCTGCAGCTCGGCCGTGGCGACCGCACTGTGCAGCTGAGTCTGAGCCGGGCCTTGGCCGACCTCGGTGACGTGATCAGGTCGGCCCTGGAGAGGGCCGCGGAGAGTTCCGACCCGGCGGTGGCCGCGCACGCCCGTGCCACCGAGCTGCTCCGGCAGAACCCGGAGACCGGTTTCGACGTGGCCCTCGACGAGGCGAAGCGCGTGGTCGCACTCGGCCCGGAACGAGCCGCTGCCGCCGCGGCTGCGTCAGCAGGCACCGAAACCTCGGAGGCCGCCGAGCCCGCGGAGACGACCGAGTCGATGGAGGCCGCGAAGGCTGCAGAGGCATCGGAGGGCGGGGATTGCTGATCGGCGATGTGGCCCGCCGCTCCAGGGTGAGCACCCGGATGCTCCGGCACTATGACGCCCTGGGGTTGGTGCGGCCCACGGGCCGCACTGTCGGTGGCTACCGCGAGTACTCCGCCGAGGATGTCCGCAGGATCTTCCATGTGGAGAGCCTGCGGTCCCTCGGGCTCTCGCTCAAGCAGATCGGGCGCGCGCTGGAGGACCCGGCCTTCACGCCGTCCGCCCTGGTCAGCGACCTCATCCGGCGGACTGAGGACCGCCTGGCGCGGGAACAGGAGCTGCTCGAGCGGCTCCGTGCGATCGACGCGTCGGCGCCCACCGACTGGCAGGGAGTGCTGCGCATCGTCGCACTCATGCGGGAACTCAACTCGCCCAGCGCCGCGCGCAGACAGCAGGCCGTCCTGGCCCGGCCGGAGGACGTGTCGGTACCCGCCGACCTGCTGGCTGGGGCGGTCCTGACCGAATCAGACCCGCACGTCGCAGGCGCCCTGCGCTGGGCGCTCGCCCGATCGGGCGGTGACGGTGTGGCGACACTGTACGCCGCCACGCACTCGGGGGACGCTGACATCCGGCGGCGCGCGGTGCTAGCGATCGCCGAGATGCCTGAGGCTCCGGGTGCTACCGCAGTGCTCGCGGACGCCCTCGGGGACCCGGACACGACGGTGCGCAGGCACGCTGCTCTGGCTCTGGGCAGGCAGGGCGTGGCCGCGGCCGTGCCCACACTCGTCAGCATGGTGGTGGAGGGCTTTAACGACGTGGACGCGGCGGAGGTTCTGGGCACGCTGTCCCTGGACCCCGCGTGCACGGATCGGATCACGACCGCCCTGGTCGACGAACTCGCCGCGCCCACCGCGGACTCCGCGACGCGGATCCGCCTCACCCAGGCGCTGGTCGAGCTCGCGGGAACCACCGTGCAGGAGGTCCTGCGCCAACTGGCCCACGACGACGACAGTGCTGTCGCCCTCGTCGCCTCGGCCCTTGTCGGAGTTCTCAAGTACCAGTCTCTCGAAGACCGTTGACGAGCTTTCCTGAAAGCGCGATCTGAACGAGGCATCACCCATGGCCTCTCAATGCGCTTCACGAGAGGCTCGCCTGGTAGGCAGCCGGTGTCACGGGCATAGCTGGACGGCAGTGCGCGCACACCGCAGGTGCATCTCGGACAGGGAATCGCCGGGTGAGCGCCTCGGCCACCCGGACGCAGGCAGCGGGTCGGTGCTCATACGTCGATCCTCCAGGCAGCCGAATAACGCAGCCCTGGAACACTGCCCCTTCACCAGTAAAGGGGACTGACTTGGTCATGCAGTACGTGGGGCGCGATGCCACTGCTCTGGCCGCCGCAGGAGCACTTGCCCTCTCCCCATCAGGCAACAGCGAACCGGACATCGATCCACGCACGAATCGCCCTCTCACCGTAGTCGTGCTATTCCGACAGCCCCCTCCCCTGGCGGGTCCTCCCAGGACGGATCCACGGGGACATTCCAACCTCTCAGCATCGCCAGGACCTCCGCCCGGGTCTTCGGCCAGGCGAACCGGATTGCGCGGTCGAGCACTTCATCACTGTCCAAGAAAAATTCCACGAAAGTGAAGTAAGCCGTGTCCACCAGCCAACCCGACGGGTCCTCCTCGAGCCCCTCGATGAACTCGAAACAACGCTCCAGGAATTCCATTTGCTTTGCGTCGATTTCCGGAGATCTCATCACTGGCTGAAACAGCGGGTGAGCAAGCACTTCGGACAGGAGCGTCCCCGGGTGAACGTCGACCTGTTCCCAGTGGGTCACCTGCGATGCATGCAACCCCTCACGTTCGGCAGCCTTCTCGAAAAAAGGCTTTACTTCTGGGAGCAGCCGGAGGAGCTGCGTAACCAGATCATCCGAGGATATTCCCTGCATTGTTCATACTCCTTCGTGTTTCGATGGATAATATCGCGCCACCGGCCGGAAAATCATTCCGGCCGGTGGCGTCTCTGGCAGGTGGCCCGATGGGGTCAGGGTCAGGCCGTTGGGGTCACCACATAGCAGTCACCGAAGAACAGGCATCCCGCGCCCTGTCCGTCGGGGAGCGCGTCCAGCGGATCCGTCAGGGATTCTGTGAGCTGTTTCGTCGCTTCCTCGACCCCGTAGTTGTAGACGTCCACCGGGAACTGTGCGGCGCCGGCGCCGACGCCCACCACCCCGAACGCCTTGGCAAAGCCCCGACCCTTGATCGTCTCTCCCGTGGGCACAGGCCTCCGGTGCGTCTTCGGGTGACGGTTCGCAGGGACGGCGAACTTCTGCCCCGTGACCTCGCTCATCGATGCCGCCGAGATGACGGTCTTGACGAGTTTGGACACCGTTTTGTCGAACCCCGACGCCTTCACTCTCTGCGTCACCACCCCAGCGACGTCGTCCGCTTGGATGGCCGTCCAGAGTTCCTTCGATTCATTGATCGCGACCTTACGGTCGGAGTCGGAGATAATCCCCTTACCCGTGTCCTCCTTGGCCATGCGGTCGTCCTCCAACAACTTCCGCAGACCGCTCAGCTTCGAGACCGCCTTCTCGATGTGCCATCTCGTTCCGCCACCGCCGAACGCCTTGCCCTCGTTCAGTTCCTCGATCAGCGCCGTGGCGGTCTTGCCGTCGCCCACTACGTCCGAGTCCGGAACCTTCTCCCGAATGCAGAGCTCCTCAATGATGTTTTTGAGGGCGCTCGCTCTGCACCGCCGGCATATGGGCGCGCTTCTTGCCCATCCTCGGGTTCGGGTTCTTCTTGGGCTTCGAGGGCTTGCTGGGGACGACCTTTCCGCCCACGCATTTCCCGGGGTTCTGGTTGCAGTACTCCCTCTCGTCCGGGTCGTAATTTCCCGTCGGGTCGCTGCGCCGCAGCGGGTTGTTGTGCCCGTAGGCGTAGCCGTTCAACTGCTGCGGGTCCGACGGGTCGACCACCGCGTCAGCGCTGAGGAAACGGCCCGTGTCCGGGGCGTACTCCCGGGCTCCGAGATGGGTGAGGCCGGTCGGGTCCTGCGTACCGCCGATGAAGCCCTTGTTGCCCGGCCAGGTTCCGGCCGGCACCGCCGTGCCGCGTGCTTCACCGAAGGGCATGTTGCGGCGCTGCACCATGACCTGGGTCCTGGCGTCGACGGCGAGTTCGCCGGTGCCGTGGTGGTCGGCGACGACGAACGAGAGCGTGCCGTCGTCCTGGCGTACGGCGCCCGCCCCGCCGAGGTCGTAATACCGCCGGGCCGTCGTCTTCCCCGTGGCCTTCGTCCAGGTGATCTCCGTGGCGCCCAGGTACAACGTCGAAACACCGCCGGGACCGCGACTGATCAGCCGCTTGCCATCGGCGTCGTACAGGTACTCGGTGACCGAGGAGCCGCATGGAAGACGACATGCTCCGCTCCTTCCGCGCCCACGTCCGCCACCAGCGCGCCGCCCTGGCCGCCCTGAAGGGCGAGAAGCACGAGCGCTGGAAGGCCGAGACGGCACCCAATCAGGCCGAACGCGAGGAAGCCGTACTCGCCCAAGCCGACTACTCCGAAAGGGCGTTGGAAGCCAAGTACCGCCTCCGCAGCGCCCGCGCCTTCATCCGCGAAGACGGCGGCACACCACCTCACCTGCCACCAGAACTCGCCGACGTCGACCCACCCGTCGGCAACACCGATGAGGAGAATGATCTTTGAAGGGTTCCACCCACCGCCGCTGCTACTGCCGCGACGCCCACACCGGTAAGCCGCTCGGTAAGCAGTGCCCGAAGCTCTCCAGCCGCAAGCACGGCTCGTACTCCATACGCCAGGAACTCCCGCCCCGCGAAGACGGCACCCGCCGCTCCTTCAGCCGCGCCGGCTACGACTCCCTCAAGGCGGCCCAGGCCGATCTCGACCACATACACGCGCTGCTCGGCCTCGCCGACACCGACGACCCCGAGGGCATAACGCTGATCGCCGCCATGTTGGAGGAGGTCGGCGACGAGAAGTCGCCACTGCCGGATGTCGAGGAGACCCGGCGGCGCCTGAAGTCCGGTCAGGACCTGATCGGCCGCCTGACCGTCGGCGAGTGGCTCGACCGATGGCTCGACGGCAAGCGCATCCGCAGGTCGGGGCTCAGCCGCTACGAGACCGATATCCGGTTCCACCTGAAGCCCCGGATCGGCCACCACCGTCTCGACCGCCTGCGCGTGAGCCATCTCAGCGAGATGTTCAGGCCATCGCCGACGCCAATGCCGAGATCCTGGAGCAGAACACCCAGCGCCGGGCCGCGGTCGAGGAGTTGGCCACCGTGCCGTGGAAAGGCACGGACAACCGCGCCCGCCGCAAGGTGATGAAGACTGCTATCGATGCCATGCCGCCGTTCCGGCGTGTGACCGGTCCGGCTACCCGGCTGCGTATCAAGGCCACGCTGCGGTCCGCGTTGAACGACGCGATCGGCCAGCAGATCCTCACCTTCAACCCGGCCGCCCACGTCGAACTCGATCCCGTGCGCAAGCCGAAAGCGCTGGTGTGGACCGACGCGCGGGTCGCCAAAGTGGGAGCAGACGGGCGAGAAGCTCTCCCCCGTCATGGTCTGGACGCCCGAACAGACCGGCACGTTCCTCGACTTCCTCGCGGAGAACCGGCTGTACGCGATGTGGCACCTGATCGCCTTCCGGGGCCTGCGTCGGGGCGAGGCATGCGCGCAGCCCTGGTCGGAGACCAACCTCGATGACCACTCCCTGACCGTCTCCGCCCAGCTCGTCCAGGACGGGTGGGAGGTCAAGACCTCCGAGCCCAAGACGGACAGCGGCTTCCGCGTGGTCGCGCTCGACGACGACACCGTCAACGTCCTCAAGCGGCACCGCGAACAGCAGGACGCGGACCGCGAGGAGTGGGGATCAGCCTGGGCCGAGACCGGCATGGTCTTCACCCAGGAAGACGGCTCCTGGCTCCACCCCGGCAAAGTGACCGCCCTCTTCGAGCGCCTCGTCGCCGCCTCCGGGCTCCCGCCGATCCGGCTGCACGACCTCCGGCACGGGGCGGCCACGCTCATGCTCGCCGCCGGCATCGACGTGAAGATCGTGTCGGACACGCTCAGGCACAGCGATACCCGGATCACGCGAGACATCTACCAAAGCGTCCTGCCTCACGTCGGGAAGAGCGCTGCCGAGGCCACGGCCAAACTGGTCCCCCTCCAGCGTAGGACCGAGGCGAAAGTGGCGGCCCGCAAGGCGGCGAAGGCCACCAAGAAGGCCAAGGCCAAAGCGAAAGACCGGGCCAAGGGTAAGAAGAAGGACGACTTGAAAAAGCTCAAGAAACAGGGCTCTCGGTAACGTCAGCTGTCTCCGGGATGGCCTGCCTGTCGCAGCCCCGGGTAGACCTCAGGTCTCAGCGGAGCCAAGATTCACTAGCACCGCACCTGCAACTCGCTCGTCGGCCGGTTCCCCCTCAGCGCCACGGACCATGGCTCGTACACGCTGCGGAAGCCGGCCCACCGGACGGTCTGCCATTTCCCGTAGTTGTCCGCGAAGGGCACGTTCAGTTGGGCTAAGCGGCGCTGCACCACGCGTCGTCTCGTCGCGCTCGGCCCGCCCGCGGTCATCCTCGCTATCGTGCTGATGACGATCAACCCGGCTCGGCTCCTCTGGGTTGGTCAACCGGATCGGAGCTCCAGCCACTACTGGAGAGTTTTGCGAGAGCTCCGTCTCCCACTCAAGCTCCGCAAGAGCTGTCTGGTGCAGACTCAGCACCCTCCCGTAAGCAATTTCCAGGCTTGGCGCACTGGATTCACTCCCATCACAAAGGATGCGGTTCCAAGGGCGACTGCGATCCTTCACGTATCGCGAGCTCGCGCGCGCTCCGCGAAGCGTCTGCTTGACAACCAGGGCTGACGCTATGGTGCATCCCAGCTGACCCTCATTGAAGGTGCCATGGTCGCAGCCCAACCACGGCTTGCCTGGACGTCTCTGTGGCCAGTTGAGGTGGTTGTAGAAGACGTAGGCTGGAATGCAACCTGCCTTGATGGCGTCTTCGATCAGAAGATCATTCTGGTACCTGTCGCCATCGGGTCGATATCGTAGGTCGTATCCGCCGTTTCGGTTGGCACGCTTCGCTTGGACGCGCATGCCGAACCCCACGGCGCCGGAGTGAAACCACCACTCCCAGTCCGCTCCGTTCGAGCGTTCCTCATCGCTCGCGAACGGATGGATCGCCACCCGGTCACCATGGGCCCGATCGATGGCCCGGAGATTCTCCTCGGTGTGTGTCACTTCACTCGACGGCCAGCCCCTACGGTGTTCGGCAGCCAAGGCTTCAAAGGTCAGTTCGGCGCGCCGACTGAGAGTTCCACACAGCGAGCCGGCCGAAGAGGCGCGCGCACCACAAGTCCGACAAAAAGTGTCATTCTTACCAACTTGTTGACCACAGTCGCAGCGCGCCAACCCGACTTCACCTCTCTACGTTCTGAGTGCCTAGCTTCGCCACCCTAAGTCGCTGATGGCACCGCGTCGCTGCGGTTTGACGTGAATGCCAGATCATGAACCGCAGCACTCGGCGGTGCACCTCTTCCAGGCCCATCCGCTCACGCATCGCTCACGCAAGCCCCTCCACGACATCCCCGTCGCGCGGCTCGACATGTCCCAGACATGAAAAAACCCCAGGTCACGGCGAGTGAGTCCTGGGGTTAATCCGAGCCGCCTTCGGGATTCGAACCCGAGACCTACGCATTACGAGACCGTGAGGGATCGTGTTGCGTGGTGCCCGGTCGTACTGCCCAGTGACGTTCTGCCTGATCAGAACATGTGCGGCTGGTTGGCCTGTGCTACCTCGTATTACGCCGTCCAAAGGCGTCCGGCCACCGACTGGCCACCGAGACAGATGCCGAAGGTAGCAAGGAACCGGTCACCCGGATTGTCGGCCTCCCACAGAGCCTCCTGTCGGCGTCGCCGAAACAGCATCGTCGTCGTGCGAAGGTACCAGCCGCAAGGAAAACATCACGCAGGACAGCAGGAAGTCGCCCTTATGCCAGTACCCCTACGCGTCTACCTGGGCGCACGACCCCTGCATGGTGACATTGGCGCTGCCGGCCGTGACACCTCGGGGGTTTCCGGTGTTGCAGGGCTGAGCGGAACGGTACGACACACCTCACGTGCATCACCTTTCCGCGGAGAAGACCGCAGCCCCATCGGTCACCCGATGGGGCTGCACGCTCACAACTGTGCGTCATCCGTCCTGCCGATCGAATCTCGCGTAGAGATCACGATCTCGCCATGAGTCGGAGAAGGCGTCCAACATGGCTTCTTAGAGGCGAGGTCGCTGACATTCCGCCGGGGGTCGAAAATCCTCGCTGTGACCGCCTCCTTAACTGCCTGCCATCTCAGTTCATGCATGCAGAATGAGATCAGCTCGACGGCACCGTCCCCCAGCGAATCGATCACCGAGACGAGCACTTCCTCGAATGCATCCCTGGAGCCGGGATTCGACTTCAAGATATCGAGATCCCGCTCGACGGACTCGACTCCGCACGATTCCTCGGCGGCGTCTCGAATGTCCTGCACGATTCCTCTGAGCTCGGCGACTGGGCCAAACGGTGATGATCCCCAAGGGGCGTTCGACGCCGCAGATGGCGGCTTCATCGCCATCTGCGGCCTTTCGTAGCGCTGCTGGTGATTGCGCCGCAAGAATTCCCCGCACTGAAGGGTTGAGGGCCCGCCGGGACAGCCCGGCGGGCCCTCAACCCTGTCAACCCGAACGCCCTACCTCGAGAAACTGCCGGTAGACGAGGCTCAGTAGCGCCGCATACGCGTGCTGTGAACGGGCGATGGCCCGGTCGTCGTCCGATGTCGTCTCACTGATCCGGTCGATTCGCTGCATCAGCTCTTGAAGCATCGCAAGGACGTCGACCGGCGCTGTCTTGAAGACACCGCGTTCCACGTAGCGGATCACCGTCGTCACATACTCGTCGGCTTCCGCTAGATCGCTGCGCGCCAGAATCAGGTCGCTACTCGATCCACTCCGAGGGAACGGAAGGCTACGCCAAAGAGTGTAGGCGTCCATGAAACTGAGAATCACATGCTCCTCTCGCCTAGTGGGCATCGTCGTACCAGAAGGAAACAAGTCGTCCGTCAGATAGCCAAGGACCCCACCGGAGCATCATTCCGAAGGGGCCCTTGGAGTTATCGCTGGGACGTTATCGACTAGGTATTCTGCCGCACTGGGCGGTTACTCCTCGTACCAGAGGTAGGCGTTTCATTTGTAGGGGTAGGGAGTTCGCCGACCTAATCTGCAGTAACTCCCTCGATTCTTGGCTTGACACATCTCGCTAATTCTTCGAGACCATCGAAATTCCTCCGCTCGCGAGGGAGAAGATCCGGACAAGTGCCTTTCGGACGGCAGGGTCTCGATCGAGACGATCCAGCGATTCGAATCTCTCCGGAGTGAGGTCGAGCGTAGCGATACCGCCCGCCTCCCTGCCATCTACAGTCGAGAACAACACGAGGCATCGGTATGCCCGCAAAGCCCCTCCTCGCTCTTCGCGCATCAGCGATTGGAGGACAACTGCTTCCTCTTTGACCTGACTGCGAACCGCGTCCAGAGAGGACCACCGAGTCGCCCAGCCTCGATCCTCCGCTTCCGACTGGATCTCGAGGAGGGTATTGAAACTGATCTGACAGACCCGGAAGTCAGGGTCAGTCGAATGGATCATAGGCATCAGAACACTACTCTCCTTCGAATACGTCAATACGTATGGGCGTGTCTGCGTCGATGCGTCCATCGTTAATTCTTGTCTGGAGTTCGTCCCAGCGGTGATGACCTCCAAGAATCGTGCCGCCACGCGAGACAAGAATCCCGTCTCCCTCAGCGGCGTTGTTGATCCCATCCAGAAGGTCCTCGTTGCTCAATTCCTCGTGATACCACTGTGACGCTGGATCCCGAGTCGATTGCCCCTCGGTGTACATGTCACCGAGATCGCCAGCTCGCTCGTGAGTTGTTGAGAACGTCGGGCAACCATCGGAATTGTGAACGAGTACCGGGGTATTCCCCGCCAGCACATAGTACGTGTGCTACGCGACCCCTCTCTATCTGCGTATTCGCAGATCAGCGGTGGTTTCGGGTACCGCTGGTGTCCGTGGTTGTGCGAGGGAATCCGTGGGTGTTGCCGTCGCTACTGCCGTCAGGAGCGCGGGGCGCACGGTGGCGCTGCCGCTGGCGGAGTGTCGGCGCACGGGGACTTTACTGCCACGCGCCGGGCTCGGCGCGGAGTATGGCTCGGACGGTCTGCTCGTAGTGCTGGTGGCCGGTCTGGGCGCAGTGTCCGGCGATCCAATGCGTCAGCTCGTCCGGGGTGTGCAGGGTGCCGGATGTGGCACCGCAGTTGCTTTCCTCGCCGGTGACGCAGACCGCCGTGAAGGCCGGCAGTGCCAGGGGGTCGGGGACGGTGGTCACGTGGTACTCGCGGAAGCGGTAGCGCCCCCGTGCGGCGTCGCGGACCGGTGCGTTGGTGTCCGCAGAGTCAGGCACCCTCGTCCACCTCTTCCTCTTCCGGGTCCGGGAGGCGCTGCCCGCGCGAGTCGGCTACTCGGAGCGCGTCCGCCAGGGCCTCGGTCAACCGGCAGGCCAGCCAACGGTATTCGGTGGCCGATAAAGTTGGCACTCCGGGAGCCGTGGCTTCTCGGGCGTGCTCCAGCAGCTCCTGGCCCATGCTGAGCTGTACCGTCTCGATACTGTCGGCGAGGGTGGAGAGGTAGCCCCGGCCGTCGGTGCTCAGGTAGCAGGGTTTCCCCTCCGGGCTGGTCCACGGCAGTAAGCGGGGGCCTCTCCCACCCGACGCGGCGTCGTACAGGTCTCTGCGACGCATGCGGTCGGCATCGCTCCTGGGCTGGCTCACTGGGCACCCCCGGCCTGGGTCACTGATGGTGGACACACCGACCGTAGGCACTGACTAATCGTCACCCCAGGTGAGCGTCACGGCAGTTCGCGACTCTTGGTTCGCGAACTGCCACGCTGCGTGGCAGCTACCCGACAACGCCCAGGTAGTCGGCCATTTCGCGCATCTCCGTGGTGAGGGTGCGCTTGCGTTTGCCGAGGATCTCCTGCATGGTCTCGGCGGCCCCGTTCTGGTGCCGCAGCCACTGCGGGGCGGCTTCCCTGGCGCGGGTCAACTCCTCCATGGCGGCGGACAGGTCGCCGGTCCGGGTGTGGGCGCGCGCCACATCGAGGGTGAAGCGGTTCCCGTCGTTGGTGCTGGGCCTGCCCAAGCGCTTCCATGCCTTGGGCGACAACTCCTCCTGCTCGCCCGCCTTGCGCACTACCGCGCGGGCGTCGCCGATGACCAGCGAGTCTTCGAGTGCCTTGACAGCGACGGTGACCGGCCCGAAGACGGACCAGTGCCGGGAGACGTTGCGATGTGCCGTCCCGACCGCGGTTGCCGCGACCCGGGCGGCTTGACGGTACGCCTTCGCCTCGTCGGGACGGTTGTTCCTCGCGGCTGCGGCGGCGGCCTCCATCGCCAGGCCGCCCCACACCGCGTAGTGGTCCGGCTCGGCCCCGGTGATCTTCGGCTCCACCGCATCCATGCTCTGGGCGGCGACCTGTTCCGCCTCGTCCAAGCGGCCCTGCCGCACCAGCAACCAGCACATGCAGCCGACACCGGAGCCCGCCGCAAGCATGTCTCCGGCCTGACGGGCATCCATGATGGCGCCGCGCACGGCGGCGTACGCGATGTCGTACTGCCGTACCTGGGTGAGATAGGTGCCGGCCAGACGCAGCGCCTCGGCACGGGCCAGCAGAGCCTGCCGGTGCTCGTCCCCGCTGTCGTAGTAGGCGACGGCTTGTGCGGCATCACGCAGCAGGACCGGCAGTTGGGCCGCGACGCTCTTGTAGCTGTCGGAGAAGTACAGCACCCGTGCGTCTTGCAGCGTCCGCCGGAAGGTGCGCAGGTTCGGTTCCTCGGCCACGGCTTCGGCGTCCTGGTCCACGAGTCCGACGGCTGGGGTGAGGGCGGCGCGGAGCTGAATCAGGTTGACGCGGTTCGGCTCCTCGGTCCGCCCGACGGGCTCCGGGGCATCGGACGCCATCAAGGCTGCCGTCGTCACCCCCAGGGCTCGGGCGAGCGTGTGCAGGGTCTCCATGCGGAGAGTGCCGCCCTGCTCGGCCTTGCGTACCGTGCCCGGCGATACGCCTGCGGCGTGAGCCAGTTCCTCCTGGCTCATCCCCGCGCGACGCCGGTACTTGCGGACGTTGTCGGCCAGCTCCGTAATCATCAACTCACCACCTCCCACTCCACGGTACGCCCGGCCGGCACATCAGCCGGGGACGATCCGGCAGACACCCACCCACAGGAGTGCCCCACCACGTGGCGAGCCGGAGCACCGGCAGAATCGGGGCCTGAGCGGGAGGGGGTCCCTCGTCGGTCGAGCAGCTTCGCCGTGCCAGGGTTCCCCGGGGGCCGCCAAGGCTCACACCGTGACGCATGCGCTCGGCCTTGGCGGCCCCCGGGGGTTCCTGGTACGCCCCCGGTGATCGGTCGGCGAGGGACCCCCTCCCGCGACCCCGACCCCACACAACGACGAAGCCGCACCCGCAAGTCGACCCCCTGCCCCTCAGAGAGAGGGCCGGGGTCTGGGGCAGGGCCCCAGGATGGTTCGCTGTGCTGGCTGTTGCGCGCCCGGACCGGCGGGGCCGTCGTCAGCGGGGCGGAGACAGGAGCGGGCGGCGGCCCCGCAGGGCCGGAGCGCGCGCGGGCCGCGTCAGCGGACCGCCTTGATCAAGTAAAGAAACTCTGAACAGCTCACCCAGTGTCCGCGTTGTCCGGTCCCGGGAGATGCTTGACACTTCGATCCCAGCTGATGGTTGACGGTGGCCGTGATCGGCTTTTCTGTGCACGTTGTTGTGGCGTGTGGCGGGAGGCCGGGATTGGCTCTGGTGGAGTTGTCGGTTGTCGAGCAGAGATACCGGGCTGTGCTCGCGGTGCTGGCGGGTGCGACGGTGACGGAGATCGCCGCGTCGCTGGGGGTGTCGCGGCAGACGGTGAGCGGGTGGAAGTCGAGGTATGCCGCCTCGGGCCTGGCGGGGCTGGCGGACCGGTCACGCAGGCCGGCCTCGTGTCCGCATCAGGCCTCCGCCGAGGTGGAGACGGCCGTGTGCGAGCTGCGGCGCAAGCACCCTCGCTGGGGTCCGCGGCGGATCGCTCATGCGCTGGAGCGGTCCGGGGCGGTGAGCCCGCTGCCGTCACGGATGACTGTGTATCGGATCCTGGTCCGTCACGGTCTGGTGGAGCCGGGGGTGCGGCGGCGGAAGCGGTCGGATTACAAGCGCTGGCAGCGGGACCGGCCGATGCAGTTGTGGCAGATGGACATCGTCGGCGGCGTGATGCTGGTCAACACGGTGACCGGTGAGCTGACCGAGGCCAAAGTCGTGACCGGGGTGGACGATCATTCCCGGTTCTGCGTGATCGCGTCGGTGGTGGAGCGGGCGACCGGTCGGGCGGTCTGTGCGGCGTTCGCGGGGGCCCTGCGGAGGTTCGGGGTGCCGGAAGAGGTGCTGACCGACAACGGCAAGCAGTTCACCGACCGGTTCGGGCAGGGCGGTGAGGTGTTGTTCGACCGGATCTGCCGGGAGAACGGGATCGCGCATCGGCTGACGCAGCCGGCGTCGCCGACCACGACGGGCAAGGTGGAGCGGTTCCATCAGACGCTGCGGCGTGAACTCCTCGACGACTGCGGCGCGTTCGAGAGCATCGAAGCGGCCCAGGCGGCACTGGATCGTTGGGTGCAGGAATACAACTCGATGCGTCCGCATCAGGCCTTGGACATGCAGTCTCCGGGAGACCGGTTCACCCCGGTGCCCGAGGAGGAGCGGGACATGCTGGGGCTGAAGATTCCCGGAGTGCTGGCGCTGGTGCCGCAGCAGCGGACACCTCCAGCGGACCCGGACCCGGACCCGGACCCGGCTCCGGCTCCGGCTCCGGCTCCGGCTCCGGCTGAAGCCTCGGCTGTGCCCGCCGCCCTGCCTGAGGTGGTCCCGGCCGCGGCGGTGGAGCCCGGTGGGCCGGTGGAGTTCGATCGGGTGGTGCCTGCGAGTGGGAATCTGCAGGTGGCGGGCAAGCAGTTTTGGCTGGGTCCGGCCCGTTCGGGGCTGACGGTGACGTTCTGGGCGGACACGTCGGTGATCCATCTGCTGATCGCTGGGACGCGGATCAAGAGCGTGCGGTCGCACCTGTCGGTGGCTGACCTGGGACGGCTGGCTGTCCGGGGCGGCCGTACGGCCGGACCGGCCCCGCTGCCTGCCGGTGAGGGGATGGCGTTCGAGGTGGACCGGGTCGTGAACAACAGCGGCCTGGTGGGCCTGGCCGGGCGCCAGGTGCTGGCCGCGGAGATCCTCGGCGGCCGCCAGGTGGGCATCCGCCTCGACGACGAGACGCTGTCGTTCTTCGACCCATCCTCGCGAGAACTCCTGCGGGTGCGGCCCAACCCGCTGACCGGAGAGGAAGTGCGTCGGCTGCGGGGCCTGCGTCCGGCCGGACCGCCACCGCGGCCGGGCATCGAGCCGGTGCGGGTGCAGCGGCGGATCAGTGCTGTGGGCACGATCATGGTCTGCCGCCAGAGCGTCTCCCTCGGCCGCCCGTACGCAGGCCAGACGGTGACCGTGCACGTGTCTGAGACGACGATCACCGTCGAGCTGGACGGGCAGGTCCGGGTCATCCGGCGCACGACCGACATTCCCGTCCGCCACGTCAAGGCGAACAAGCCCTACAAGGTTTCCGATGTTGTCTAGGCCCACCGTCAAGCATCATCTGGGACCAGAACGTCAAACATCACCTGGGACTAGACAACCCAGTGTCCGCGCTGTCAGAGTGGCGGTCAGGGGCGCTGCTGCCGACGCTTCTTCGATTCGGCCAGTGCGGTGTTCAGCTTCTCGCTCGGCGACATGTCCGGCTCGGCGTCGTCGTCATGGAGGGGCGGCAGGAACAGGCCTCGTCGGCTCTTCTCGCGTTTGACTTTCCGGCGCTCGTTGAAGAGCCGCTGGTGCTCCTCACGGACCGTGACCCATCGCTGGTCCAGCTCCGCTTCTCGTTCCAACAGCTCGTCATCGCTGAGGTCGGCGAACTCGGTGGCGGCTGCGCGGACCTCTCGGTCGATCTCCTCCCTCAGCAGGTAGTTCGTGATCGGCCCGTGGTACTTGCCCGGCTCCGGCTCTTGGCGCACGAAGACGCCGCGTCCCTTGACCGCATACACCAGTCCTGCCTGCTTGAGTCTGCGGTAGGCGTTCTGGGCGGTGGAGTTGGCGACTTGGAACCGCTCTTGGATCTCGCGGGCCGGGGGCAGCTGCGAACCGGGAGGGTAGACGCCTTCCACGATCTCTCGGTGGAGGGCGTCGGCCACCTGAACGTACGGCGGCCGGCCGTCTTCGTTACGGATGGCATCGACCGGCCCGTCCGGCTCTCCGGTTTCAGCCTCGTCGTACTCACTGTCGGTCGGCTCGGCGCTTCCGATCGCGGACATGCTGACAAAGCTGCCCCGGCCTAGCTGGGAATGGACCAGCCCTTCCTGCTTGAGGACCCGCAGAGCGTTTTGGACAGTGGAGCTGGAGACACCGAACCTCTCCCCCAGCACGTTGGCCGAGGGCAGGCGCTCACCGGGGCGGAATTCGCCGTTCAGGATCGCGTCCCGTAGAGCTTCGGCGGCCTGGAGATACGGCGGCCGGGAGTCCTCGTCCAAGGGCAGGGTCATGCCCCCACGGTATCGCCAGCAGCCCGTAGCGCTACAGGCACATCCACGTGCTACCCACCTGGCGCTCACTACACCTCATCGACTTCACAAGCTAATCGCTCTTGCAAGATGAGCGATCTTCTCCTTATGCTCGTGGCGAGTCGATCAAGCGGCTCCATCGAACGAGGATGTGATGGCATGGCCATGACCCGTATCCGTGTTGCCCTGCTGCCGTCGGCGGTCTGCATCGCGGGCACCGAGCCGGTATTGAAGATCAAGGACCAGCAGACCGGGGAGGTCGCCACCGACCGGGAGACCGGCGCGTCGCTGTACACGGTGACCGCGATGCTCATGGAGGACGGCCGGGCCGAGGTCCTGAAGATCACAGTCCCGGAGACGGGCCTGGCCGCCGGGCTCAAGCCGGGCGCGATGGTGAGGCCCGTCGAGCTGTTCGCGACCCCGTGGGCGCGGATCTTCAACGGTCAGCTCTCCGACGGCGTCGCCTACCGGGCCGCCCGACTGGAGCTGGCAACGGTGGAGGCGGCCCAGTGATCCGCTTCGAAAACCCTGCGACGGAGCGGGAGTTGCACCCGCTCCGACCCCTGCCGGGGACCGGGGGCAAGGCCACGTTCGCCGTCTCGGCCGCGGTGCTCGATCTGCTCGGCCTGAGCCCGGAGCCCGCCGCCCGCCTGGACCTGGCCCACGTGCTCCGCCTGATACGAGAAGAGGGGGCCTGACATGGAAGCCATCACGGGATACGCGTCGTACGCGCTGCCGATCGCTACTGCGCTGATCGGTGTGTGGCTGCTGGTGACGGTGGTGCGCTACGCGCGTGCCGACCGGGGCACGCGGGTGAGCATGCGGCAGGCCGTCCGGGTGCGGTGGGGCTGGGTACGGCTCGCGCGGATGGCCGGGTTGACTGTCACCGATAAGACCCCGGGCCTGCTCGCGCAGATCACCGCGGCCAAAGACGGCCCCGCCCACGCACCTCGGGTGCTCACTCCCCGGATCAAGGTGACGCCGGACCGGTTCGGCGTGATCGTGCGGGCCAGGACGCTGCCGCAGGTCGGGCTGGAGGAGTACCAGAAGGCGGCGCGGTTCCTGGCTGATGCCTGGCGGTGCACGCGGGTGTCCGTGCTGCCGGACGGCCCCGGCAAGGTGGTGATCCGGGGCGTGCGCTCCGACCCGCTGACCACGTCGACCGGGCATCGGCCCACCGGCCGCCCGCCCACGGACCTGACACGTTGGGAGCTGGGCGTGGACGAGTACGCCGCCAAGGTGTGCGTGTCCTTGGCCAACGTGCCCGGCGTGACCGTGGCCGGCACCCCCGGCTCGGGCAAGACCTCGACCGTCAACAAGTTCGTCTGCGACTTCGCACCCTCGGCGGCCGTGCAGATCGCGGGTGCGGACGGCAAGGTGTCACGGGCCTCGGAGGGCGACTACGCCGACCTGGTCAAGCGGATGTTCGCGTTCTGCGGGGACGACCTTGACGAAGCCAACGCGCTGTTCAAGCGGCTGGTGGAGCTGCGTCGACGCCGGTCCTCGACCATCCGTGACGTGCTGGGCGTGAAGAACATGTGGCACGTCGGCCCCTCGCCGCAGTGGCCGCTCACGGTCCTGATCATCGACGAGGCGCACACGTTCTTCCGCGAGTACAAGGGCAGCGACGCCGAGACGAAACGTCTGGCTGCCCTGACGGCGGAGAACGCCCGGCTGGTGGAGGACTTGGTCAAGAAGGGCCGCAGCGTCGGCATCCTGGTGATTCTAATCAGCCAGAAGACCACCGGTGACGCCCTCCCGACCTTCATCCGCGACGTGTGCCCCATCGGGCTGTCCTTCGCACAGAAGACCGTGGAAGCCGCGGTGGCTGCGCTGGGTGACGACATCCGCAACTGGCCCGACGCCAGCCCGGTCACCTTGCAGGACCCCGCCTACGTCGGCATCGCTGTGATGGCGTTGCAGGGCCGCCCCGGCTACACCCGCATCCGCACCCCCTACGTCTCGGACTCCGACGCGGCCCGCGTCGCCGAGGACACTTCCCATCTGACCGCCGATCCCGCCCTGTGCCTGGATGCTCTCCTCGCCTCGACCAGCCGCACGATCCTCGATGACGAGCCGGACGACGCCATTGCATCGCTCGCCAAGTAGCCCCGAAAAGCCCATTCCAGGAAGGAGGTTGAGGATATGGCGGAGGAACGGTTCACCCGGCGCACCGTGACCGTGGTCATGGCGGTCATCGCGGCCCTGGCCTTCGTCTTCTCCTTCGGCAACGTCTGGGCACTCGCCCTGCGGCTCGGCGTTCCCCACTCGATCGCACCGCTGATCGCCCCCATGGTGGACCTGTCCGTCGTCGGGCTCCTGGTCGCCCTGCGCTTCCTCGCCCTGCACGGCGTCCCCGAGACGGAGTTGAAGGCCGGTACCCGGCTGCTGCACCTGTGCGGCCTGCTCACCCTCGCCCTGAACACCGCCGAACCGCTGCTGACCGGACGCTACGGCCGAGCCTGCCTGGACACCGTCGCCCCGCTCCTGCTGCTCGGCTGGGGCCACGTCGGCCCCGCTTTCCTCGCCCGGTTCCACACCCTCACCCGCCCCACCCCGCACCTGGAGGCCGCCGCCCCCATCTGTGAACCGGTGCCCGACGACGCACCCGTACCCGATCCCCCGACGCCCGCCCCGGCTCCGGCCGCCGATCTGCCTGTCGCCGTCGCCAATGCGACTCGGCCCGCCTCCGGCCCGGCCCTGCCAGCCGCCCTGATCGACTCAGCCCGGCGCATCGCGGACACCCACCGCGCCGAGCACGGAACGCCCATCACCGCCGCCCACCTGGGCACGCGCATGGGCGTCGCCCTGCCGGTGGCCACCGCCGCACTCGCTCAGCTCTGAGCCCCGGCCGTCCCCAGGCAAATCCCCCTCTCTGAACCCACGCCCGCCAACGGGTCTGGTTCGCCATGCCCCGAGCAGCACCAACACGCCTACAGATCCGGCTGGTTGCTGCTCGGGGCCACCCACCCGAACAGAAGGGACACGCCCCGAATGGTCACCCTGGACCTGCACCACGTGGCAAGCCCCGCCGTGCGGGACCTGCTCCACCTCGTCAACCACCCCGACTTCGACCGCGCACAGCAGCAGATCGAGCGCCTCGGCGGCTGCGCCGAACCCGTCCGCTTGACCGGCCACAGCACCACCGTCGACACCACGACCGGCGAAGTGCTGCGCTCCTACACCTCCTCCGCCGAACCGACGGGCAGCCTGTTCACCGCGTGCGGTAACCGCCGCGCCTCCCGCTGCCCGGCCTGCTCCCGCATCTACGCCGCCGACACCTACCACCTCATCCGTGCCGGCCTCTCCGGCGGCAAGACCGTGCCCGACACCGTCCGCACCCATCCCCGCGTCTTCGTCACCCTCACCCCGCCGTCCTTCGGCCCCGTCCACAACCGCCTCACCACCCCCGGCGGCGATGTCCGTCCGTGCCGCTGCCGCAAGTTCCACGACCCCACGGACGCTCTGATCGGGACGCCGCTGAACCCCGCGACGTACGACTACGAGGGCGCGGTCTTGTTCAACGCCCATGCCTCCGCACTGTGGGCCCGCTTCACCACCTACCTGCGCCGTGAGATCGCCGCCGGGCTCGGCATGACCCAGAAGACCGCCCACGCGGTCCTGCGGGTCTCCTTCGCCAAGGTCGCCGAGTACCAGCAGCGCGGTCTAGTTCACTTCCACGCCGTCATCCGGCTTGACGGCCCGGAGGGCAACACCACGTCCCCGCCGCCGTACGCCACCGTCGCCGTACTCACCAAGGCCGCCCGCGCCGCCGCCGCGCGGGTCCGCGTCACGGTCGCCTCGGATACGGTCGGGGAACGCGAACTCGGCTGGGGCGAACAGTTCGACGTGCGCGAGATCGTCTCCTTCGGCACTGACGCCGAATTCACCGACCAGGCCGTGGCCGCCTACGTGGCGAAGTACGCCACCAAGTCCGCCGACGCCTCCGGCACCCTCGACCGCGCCCTGTTCTGCCGCCCCTGCCAGGGACGCGGCGCCACCGTGCTACCCCACGGGACGCCACTCCCGTGCACCGCGTGCGACGGGACCGGGCAGGCTCTGCCGCTGTCCCGGCTCGCCGTCGCCCGGCATGTGCGACGGATGATCCGCACCTGCTGGGAACTGGGCAGGCTGCCGGAGTTCGCCCACCTCAAGCTCTGGAAGTGGGCGCACATGCTCGGCTTCCGGGGCCACTTCTCCACCAAGTCCCGCAGCTACTCCACCACCCTCGGCGCGCTGCGCGACGCCCGCCGCACCTGGCGCACCGAACAGGCCCGCACCCACGCCGGCCTGCCCGAGTCCGACCCGACGACCACCCTCGTCGTCGACCACTGGAACTACCTCGGCTCGGGTTACAGCCCCGGCGCCGCGCTCCTCTCCGCCGACGTGTGGCACCGCAAGGAACAGGAACGGCAGTTCGTGGCAGAGGGCGGCTGCTGATGACTACGCACCCGCCTCCGACGCTTCATCAAGAGCCGGACCTGTCACGGGAGTTGCTGACGGTCCCCCAGGTGATGGCCCGTCTCCAGCTTGGTCGCTCCGCCGTCTACGACCTGCTCCGCTCCGGCCAGCTCGTCTCGATCACCCTCGGCCGCGCCCGCCGCATCCCCACCCACGCGCTGACCGACTTCATCCGCACCCGCCTCGAACAGGAAGCCGCCTGATGACCACACCCCGCGACACCCCCGCCTCCCGCCGCGCCCGAGCCAACGGCGACGGAACCGTCTACCAGCGCAAGGACAGCCGCTGGGAGGCCGCCGGATACGTCCTCGCCCCCGGCAACACCCGCAAGCGCATCCGCGTCTACGGCACCACCCGCAAGGAAGCCCTCGCCAAGCTCACCGAGAAGATCGCCGCCAGCAACCGCGGCCTCCCCGCCCCCTCCGCGCAGGGCAGCCTGACCACGTACCTGACGTACTGGCTGGAGAACGTCGCCGTCCACCATCTCCGCGAGAACACCCACACCCGCTACACCGCCTGCGTCAACCGCTACCTCATCCCTGGCCTCGGCAAGAAGAAGCTCAGCAAGCTCACCGCCAAGGACGTCCGCACTTGGCTCAACCAGCTCCGCACCACCTGCCAGTGCTGCACCCGTCGCCTCGACGCCGACCGTGACCAGCCCCGCTGCTGCGCCACCGGAGCCTGCTGCTCCAAGCGGCTCTCCCCGCTGACGCTGGCCTACCTCCACTCCGTCCTCAAATCCGCCCTGGAGCACGCCGTCAGAGAAGAGGAGATCCCTCGCAACGTCGCCCGCAACGTCCGCACCGGCACGCCCCGCCCCCGACGCTTCGAACCGCTCACCGCAGACGAAGCCCGCCAGTTCCTCAGCGCCACGTACGATCACCGGCTGCATGCCCTGTTCGAGCTCGCGCTCCACACCGGCCTCCGCAAGGGCGAACTTCTCGGCCTCCGTTGGGAAGACCTCAACCTCGACACCGGTACCGCTGCCATCCGCCGAACTTTGCAGCGCACCAGCACGGGCGGACTCATCACATTGCCTACCAAGACCCGGGCCTCCGAGCGCCGCATCGCCCTCCCCACTCGCTGCGTCCAGTCGCTGAAGCTCCGCCACGAGCAGCAGAAGCGCGAGCGTGAGGCCGCAGGCACCGCGTGGCAGCACAGCGGGCATGTGTTCACCACGGTGCAGGGCGGATCGATCGACCCGACCAACCTCACCCGCGCCTTCACCACGCTTCTCCGCAAGGCCGGCCTCCGCCGCATCCGCTTTCATGACCTCCGGCACTCGACGGCCACGCTGCTCCTGGAACAGGGCGTCGAACTCGTCGTGATCAAGGAACTCCTCGGCCACGCCCACATCGGCGTCACCGCCACCGTCTACGCCCACGTCAGACTCCGCCTCCAGCGTGACGCCATCGACGCCTTCGGCGGCGCGCTCGTCGGCCGGGAGACCACCGAGACAGCACGCTCCAACGGCGACGAACTGCCACCCTGCGCCTCACTCGTCCGCTGACGTTGCCGTCAACTACTGCCGTCACCCCACGCAAAAGCCCCGCCAGGACACACCTGACGGGGCATCAAATTTGCAACCGCACCTTCTGCTGGCGAGAAAGCTGCCAGAGGCCTGTCATTGCCGGGCAATGACCTCCACATGAAACTCGCGCATGACTGAATGGATCGACTCCATAAAGTCATCCCCTAGATGATCACGTGATGCCTGATAGTTACGCCACACAATACTGGACAGAGGAGCCGTTCCCTCAGGAGATAGGCAATCTGCGACAGCGTCGAGGTTCGACCCAAAATAGCCCCTGGGGCCATTTACCGCCTCTCCCAAGGCGCAGTAGAAACTCGACTTCGTGCAGATATTCACCCCATCGAGATAAACAACTTCATCCAGTCCGTAGCTCGCGGCTTTCTTGTCAGAAGCGAACCATGAATTCTGGACAACATGAAGCCAAGTTTCATGGTAGCGCGACGGCCACTGAAGCCACTCATCCATCGCGCCCTCGACCTTTGACGCCCAATGCCGCCACACTTCTCCCGCCGCAGAGTATTCACATACGCCACCAAGGAACTGATAAGTCGCATTCGAAGGAGAATTCTCCACCAAGCCATGGCGGCCGGTTCGGACAACCCGACCGATGCAGTAGTCGCCAATCTTCACCCCCTGAGAGTTCACGACCTCGAGATTCGCATCCTCGACCTTCCGCCTGGCATTCGCGATCTGGTGAACGCGAATGAAGGTAACTTCCGGAGGGTGTACCTCTTGCTCACCAAAGAACCCGCGGACATCTTCCGCCAAAACAATCAGGTCCTGAGATTCATCATCGATGAGCCGATACAGCGGGAAACTCTCAAACTTCATGAAGGGTCGACCAATCGCCTCTACATTACGACAGTTTGTGATACGCCGTAGCGGCATCAGCAAGATGCCGCTACGGCGTATCACTCGAACCAGGCTATTTACCAGCCGGAATCAGGGAAGTGTGGCGCGCTGAACTTCTGAATTTTCCTGTAGTGAGTCGATGTCCATCCGTAGACCTCGACGCCATTTTTCTCCACGACCAGGATCCGGTCAGTCTCCGGGCGCCCCGGAACTCGATACTCCTTGGCGCCTGCCCACCATGAATGCTCCCGACCACTGTACGTGTTATGCGATCTGATTTCCCCCAACCTGACCGCATCGTACGCCTCAGCAATCTTCTTGTTCATCCCTTGAGGCAAACCGTCAGACAGTTTCCCCTTGGGGCAGTTGCTGTTGTGAACGAGTACCGGTGTCTCACCCGCCAGCACATAGTACGTGTGCAGGTCGTCGACGGTGAGGTTGTACGTGCGGACGTTGTCCTCGTACGTGCGGTTCGCGGTGACGACGACGGTGTCGCCCTCGTCCGTGAGCAGGCTCATGCCCGGCGTAAGGCCGCCTGCCTCGATCCAGCCCTGCTCCGACGGAGACCAGAACGGGTGCTCGTACGTCGCGGTCAGCTTCTCGATGCCGTCCTCTGTAGCGATGGACAGCTCGTTGAAGTGCTTGTCTTCCTCAGTGATGATGAGGTGCGTGACCTTGCGGACGCCGGTCTCACCGGTCTCTGGGTCAGTAGCGAGGACCTCGTCGCCGACCTCGATGTCCTCGATGTCCTTGGTGGAGCCGTCGGCCATCTGGACGCCCGTACCGGCGAGGAAGCACTTGCTGCAGCCGCTGTCCTCCTTTGCTTTGCTCCTTTCTCTGTCCTTGGATTGCTTCCGCATCTGCTTCTTGAAGAGCTGCTTCAGGGCGAATTTCCCGATTCCCCAGCCCCCGGCAAACACCGACCCGACATCCATAACGGTCTTCGTTCCCTGATACACGTCAGAGTCGGGATCGGCACCGTATCCCTCGACCAGCTCCTGATAGTTGTCCTGGGTACCACCGCAGTCCGGGTTCGTGCCGCTCCAGCACCAGGGCTCGGTGGCGTACTCGGCCACATCCGCGCTCTCGGCGAAGAAGTCCCCGATGCCTCCCGCAACGTCCTTCCAGCTACCCACAGATCTGGGGTCCGCTGGTTCGACGTTGCCGCAGATTCTGGGCGGCATGCACGAACTGCTGCCTGATGAGGCGTAGTTGGCGCTCCCTGCGGATGACATACCACCCGAACCGGATGAACCCGACTGCCTGACGAGGAAGGCTCCGGCTGCGGCGATGGCCCGCGCCGCGATGCGCCGAGCAGCCTCGATCACGGCGATCTCGGAGGCGCGGTATTTCCCGTCGGGGTCGGCGAAGGTGACCGGGTTGTTGCTGCTGTAGGAGTAGCCGTTGACCTGTTGGGGGTCGGTGAGGTCAATGACCGGGTCCACACTGACGAAGCGCCCGGTGGACGGGTCGTACTCGCGTGCTCCGAGGTGGGTGAGACCGGTCGGCTCCTTGGTGCCACCGACGAAGCCACGCTCGCCCACCCATGCCTTGGCGGCCTGGCCCCGGTCCTCGCCGAACGGCTTCATCTGGCGACGGGTGACGGTCTGGGTGGCGGCGTCCACCTGCACACTCGCCGTGCCGTTGTGGTCGGCGGCGGTCCAGGTCAGACCCGCCGTGGTGCGCACCGCGACGGTCTGCCCGCTGTGGCTGTAGTAGCGGGTGGCCTCGACCTTGGCACTCGCCTTGTCCAGCCTCAGTTCGGTTTCGCCCAGGTAGAGCGTGGTGCCGGTGGTGTCTCGGCGGATCAGCCGGTTGCCGGCGGCGTCGTTCAGGTACTCCGTGGTCGTCTTGTCCGCCTCGGTGACCTTCTCGAGGCTGCCCTCCGCATTGAAGTCGAGGTCCTGCGGCTTTCCACCCAGCGTCCGGATGTCGGTGTTGCCGGCGGGGTCGTAGGTGTAGCTGGTCGTATCGGTGACCGTGCCGTCCGTCTTCTTGGTCTCGGTGGAGGCAAGGGCGTGTGGGCGGGGCTGGTCAGCCGTCTTGTAGGTGTACGAGGTGGTGGCGTCGGCCAGGTGGTCGGTCGCCGTCTTGCGGTTGCCCGCGCTGTCGTAGGTGAATGACTGCCAGTACGGTCCCGGGCCGCCGACGTTCGTCTTGGCGGGTGCGGTGGCGCAGTCGGCTGTCGTCGTCCAGGCCGTCTTCAGACGGCGGTAGCCGTCATAGGTGAAGCACTGCCGGTCGCTGGGGCTGGTGGCCTTGTCCTCGACCTCGATGGGGTTGCCGGCTGTGTCGTAGCGGTAGTGGACGTCGGAGTCCGTGCCGGTGTGGGTCTCGGAGACCACACTCTGGCGCGCGAGGCGCTTGGTGCCGGTCTCGTAGCTGCGGTTGATCTCCGTCCAGTCCGCGAGGGGCGAGACGCCGAGGGTGGTGCGGATCTGCTCACCGGCGGGCAGGTAGTCGGTGTTCTGGACGATGCCGGTCAGGCCCTGGAGGGTGTCGGGCATGCGCTGCTCGGTGTAGCCGTACGTCAACACCTCCTGAGCGAGGCCTCCCATCGCGGGGATGGTCCGCTTCTGCAGTGTGCCGTCGAGGTTGAAGGCGTTGGCAATGGTCCAGGTTCCGTTGGAACCAGCCAGGGCCCCCTCGGTCTTGCTGATCGTGTACTGCTCGCTGAGGACTTCGTAGATCTTGCTGTACTTGGCGCTGGTCTGGGCGTAGACGCTGCCGCCCTTGCCCCCGACGTATCTGATCGCCGACGTCAACTCGCCCTTGGCGATGGAGTCATAGGTCCAACGCGCCAGGTACTTGGAGTCCTCGGGAGCGGGCTGGCCGTTGACCACCGGCACCTTGCCGTCGAGTCTACCGGTCGGGCGGCCGAGCACGTCATAGGTGAGGCCGATCGACTTGTCCCGTGCGTCGGTCGTCGAAACGACCTGGTCGAGGTCGTTGTACTCGGACGAACTTACGCCGGCGTCAGGGTCCGTGGTGCTGTCCTTGCGGCCCAGGAAGTCGTAACCGTACGACCAGGTGTTGGCATCGTCGTCCTTGACCGTGGTCAGCCGGTCGGCGTGGTCGTAGCCGTAGGTGAACCGGGCGAACTTGGTGCTGACCGCGTTGCCGTCGTACTCCAGCCGCTCGACCGTACGGCCCCGGGCATCGACCTTCTCCTTGACGGCCGCGTCTCCCGCCGGGGGCTCCACAAGCGTGGAGTCGCCGTCATGGGTGTGCTTGATCCGCGAGAACTCCTTGCCGTTGGTGAGGATCTTCTCGATCGTCACCCTCCCGGCGCCGTCGAACACCGTCTCCGTACCTGTCGGCGCCGCCGTGAGCAACGTGGCGAGCTTGCCGGAGGGCGCGGTGGTGTCGACGTAGTCGGTCGACGTTTCGACAGTCAGGCCACGGGTGTCGTGCTTGGTCTCCGTGATGATCCGCCCGGCGCCGGACGCGGCGGGTGCTTGTGTCTGCCGCAGCCTGAGCAGTGCGTCGTAGATCTCGTAGGTGGTCTGGTATGTGGTGCCGTCGTTGTTCAGGGACTTGGTCGCCACCCACGACGCAGCCGTGTTCT
The DNA here is from genome assembly GCF_036346855.1 of Streptomyces europaeiscabiei. Lineage (NCBI taxonomy): Bacteria > Bacillati > Actinomycetota > Actinomycetes > Kitasatosporales > Streptomycetaceae > Streptomyces > Streptomyces europaeiscabiei. The sequence goes on along the minus strand of NZ_CP107841.1, from coordinate 5,947,169 downwards.
GCAGCTTGTACTCGAACTTGTAGCTGGCCGTCTGGCCGGCGGCGCGGTCCCGGTTGGCGAGCCACACATCGGTGAGCTGCCCAAAGCTGTCGTACGCCAGTTCTGTGCGGTTGCCGTTGGGGTCGGTGGTGGAGGTACGCACTCCCCAGTCAGGGGCGATCTCGTTGGTAGTGGTGTGGTCGAGCGCGTTGGTCTCGACGGTCTTGGTGAGCGGCCCTCCGGCGGCCGGGGTGTACTCGATGTGCGAGACCCGGGTGCTTTTGGTGTCGTACGAGTCCGTCACACGGCCGAGCGCGTCGTATTTGGTGGTGTTGACGGTCTGGAGTTTGGCCGTGGAACCGTCGTAGCCAGTCACCCTCTCGACACGGGTCACATCACCCTTGGTGGGCGACTTCCCCCAGTCCTGGTCGTCATACGACGTCCGCACATCCGAGATCACGTCGGTCGTCTTCGGATCCCCGGTCCGCTTCGGGGTCGCGGCACATCCGGTGGACACCTTCTCCACCCGCTTGGGCAGGGTGAGAATCCACGCCGAGGTGTTGGTGGCGTACTCCGTGACGGTGCAGTCCTTCTCCCCTGCCGCGTCCGTCTCCGCCTTCAGCGGCAGGCCGCTGGTCGGGTCGTACGTCGTCGTCTTGGCCGCCGTCACCTCTCCGCCGCCCGACAGCGCGGTGCGGGAGACCGTGGTCTCGGTGCGGACCATGTACGCGTTGACCGTGCCGTAGGAGTGCTTGTCGGTGGCCGTGGTGCGGGACCAGGGGGTGTTGACGGTCGCGGAGACCTCGGGACCGTTCACGCCGTTGTAGGTGATCTGTTCACGCAGCTGGCCCGCGAACTGTTCCGCGTCCGTCTTCACCACACCCTTTGAGTCGGTGACCGTCTCCTTGCGGGTGGTGTCGTCGGACTGTTTGTCGCCGTCCATGCCCCGGTAGTAGAGGGATGTGGACTTCGACTGGGTGCCGGAAGGTTCACCGGTGGTCGTGGTCACCTTCTGGTAGCCGCGCCAGATGCCCCAGGTGCGGTATTTGGCCTGGGTGATGGGCGACTCGTCGTCGTACGCCCACGCGCCGCCGCCGCTGTAGGTGTAGTCCGTCTGCTTCAGCGGGGCGTCGCCGGTCGGGTCGGACTCGGTGACCTGGGTGACGACGTACTTGTGGAAGAAGTCGGTGCGCGGCTTGGGGTCGGTGCCCGGTGTCGGGTTGGACGGTGGGATCCACTTGACCGGGTAGCACCGCCGGGTGTTCGCGTCCAGCTTGGAGGGGACGTCGCTGCCGGCGACGCAGTCCTCCTCGGAGTAGTTCACCGTCAGCTTGGAGCCCATCTCCGAAGTGACCGTACGGACTCGCCACTTGATGAAGGGGGCGACGTCGTCACCGGTACGGTCGACACGGTTGTGCAGCTGGATGCCGCTGAAGGTGACCGAGGGCAGGGAGGCGTCGCCGCCTACCTTGCCGGTGCGCTTGATGGAGTCCAGCCACAGGCTGGCATCCGAGCCGTCGCCCGGGTCGGGGAAGGTCTGCCCCAGGTGCCAGACGTTGACCGCGCGGTAGTCACTCTCGGCGCCGGTACCGGAACCGTCGTACACCTGAGTGGTGACGTCGGTCAGGCGCTTGCGGGTGAAGAACGACGGGCTGGGCTGGTCGGTGCAGGGCTTGTCGGCGGCGCAGATCTGGTCGAACGGGACGTCCGGCCAGGCATTGCGGTTGGCGGAGGTCAGCGAGCCGCAGCTCTCACCGCCGGAGACGGGCAGGCAGCGCTCGGCGACCGTGAACTTCACACGGGCCGCGGCGGGCTGGGTGGTGGAGAAGACCGTGTCGGTGCGCTGGCCGTAGTCGATGCGCTTGAGCCAGCCGTTGCGGACGTACTCGGTGCCGTTGCCGGTGGTGCCGTTCTTGGCGTAGTGGTTGAGTTCCTTGTCGTACCAGTACGTCATGACGTTGCCGTGCGGGTCCACGACGTAGTCGAGGTTCCACCGCCAGGCCTGGGTCTTGGCGCGGCCGGAGAAGGAGTCGCCGGCGGAGTACCCGGGCTCGCCGGAGTCGTCGCCGAAGACCGGGAGCGTCCATACCGAGTTGGTCTCGGCCTTGCCCGAACTCCAGCCGGGCAGCCGGTTCTTGCCGAAGACGTACTGGGTGCCGTCGGTCGAGGTGACCGTCCAGAACTCGCCCTTGTCGCCGTTCTCCCCGGTGTCACCGTCGTCGCCGTTGGTGGCGCCGGTGTCGTGGACGATCCGCTCGCCGTCGTCGCTCTTGGGCCGCCACTTGCCGCCCTCCTTCACCAGGGGCGTCGACTTGCCGTTGAGGACGAGGGAGGCGTTGTCCTCCTTCCAGCACTGGTCGTACTTCTTGTCCTGGCCGTCGTCCTCACAACTGCCGTACGCCCGCTCGACGTACGAGGTCGACAGGTCGAAGCCTTCGCCGATCCAGGACGGCTGCGCGCTGGTGGAGGAGGTGCGGCCGTCCACGCTCTGCGCGGAGTAGCCGATGGACAGGTTGGGCGCCGGGCCGGCCGGGGTCGGCGGCGTCTCGAAGGGGTAGTTCCAGGTGAAGTCACCATTGGAGCCACCTGCGGACCAGGTGGAGGAGGCCGCCAGCGGGGTGGCCTCGTAGGTGCCCTGGTCGGAGCCTGCCGCGGCGGACAGGGCCATGACCATGGCTGCGGGCTTGGCGGCCATCGCGGTCCGGGTCTTCGTACCGGGCGTGGTCGCCTTCGGCGTGGTGATCTGTGCGGTGACCGTCTCGGCCTCGCCGTCGTTCTCCGACGCCACCGGGATGGTTTTACGGCACGCCGCCTTCTCCGGCGTGGTCAGGGCACACGCGGGGAGCTGGACGAGACGCAGGCGTGAGGACCAGTTGCCGCTGTAGGCGTCGGCGAAGGAGCTGTAGTCGATCGACGCGCCGAGGCTCGCGGCGCCGGTGTCGCCGTCAGCGCGGGCGACCGTGAAGACCACGCCGTCGATGCCGAGCTGGTCGGTGGTCTTCCGGTCGAGAACGCGGACCTTGGCCTCATCGGGGGCCTCGGCGGTCTTGGAGACTCCGGCGGCCTTGCCACTGGGCTGGGCGAGCGCGATGGGCAGCCCGGCGGCCTTGACCGACTTCTTGCTGGTCCCCGGCGGCAGATCGACCGTCACTGCCGATGCCCCCGGCCACGTCACCTTCGCGCGAGCCTTGGCGAGCGTCCTGCGGGCAGCGGCCTCCGTAGGGTCCTTGACCTTGGTGACCCTCGCGTCGAAGCGCTCGGCCTTGCCGTACTTGGCCTTCTGCAGGGCGGTGTGATCGCGGTTCGCCGCGGCTGCCTGCGCCGGTGCGGCACTCAGCAGACCAGCGACGACTGCTGATGACAAGGGCAGGACAACGGCGGCCAGACGATGCCGGCTCGCTCTGCTCCATGCCCATCTTTTGGGCAGCAGTGAGCTGTTCCTGGACAACACTTGGGGGGTGCTCCTGGATTCTGAGTTGTGAGGGCGTACCGGGCCCGTGGCCCGGTACGCCGCTGGAGAGGAGGAAGGGAGGGGTTATTCGACGGGCACCGGAGGCTCGTCAACCGTCGCGAGCTGCGTGATCTCGTCGTCGGACAGGACACCGGCGTACACGCGCAGGTCGTCGAGCTGGCCGGGCAGGGCGTTGCCCCACTCTCCGTTGTCGTGACGACGTGCGCCGCCGACCATCAGAGGGCCAGTGGGCTGGAAGACTTCCTCGCTCAGGACGCCGTCCTCGTCGCCCTGCCGTTGCCCGGACACATAGAGGTGGATGGACTTGTTCACCGCGTCGAAGACGGCGACGACGTGCACCCAGCCACCGGGCGAGTTGACCTCGTCCGAGACAGCCGCGACGGCGGGGCCGCCCAGAACGTCCGTCTCGTACCGGCCGAAGTTCCAGTCACCGATGGACTGGCCCGCCTCCTGGCGGTACCAGAGACGGAACGAGTTCCGCTCGGCACCCGGGTGCGAGAAGACGCTCGGGGAATGCGCGACGGTGGTGTCGTCAAGCGCCGACTGGGCGGCCAGGTTGACCCAGCCGGCCAGACTGAAGCTGCCGGACTCGTCCAGCGCGACGGTGGAGGTGGCCCTGCCCAGTTTCTCGGCGTCGAGTTCCAGGACATTGCCGTGGGCTGGATCCTCGGTCGCGGCGAAGGCCGCGCCCGTCTGGAGTTGGAGCGCGTTGCCCCGGCCGGTGGCGTCCGCCGCTGTGGCGCCGGATGCCTCGTCGAAGCCCCAGTTGGCGAGAAGCGCGGGCTCTGTCCTGCCGTTCGCCGGGTTCAGCGTGTTGGCGATCGACCACATCTCGTTCCCGAAGACCACACGGTCCCAGACCTGGACCTGGTCGAGGTCGCCCTCGAACCAGGACGAGTACGTACCCGATCCCTTCATGCGGCCGACCTCGAAGGAGCCCTTCGCCGCCCACGGAGTGGTGAACTCCGCGGTCGCCTGGAGCTGTCCGTTGACATACAGACGGATCTGCTTCTTGTTGTGGTCGTACACACCCATCAGATGGGTCCACGCACCCACGACCGGCGGCTTCTTGGACACCGCGCGGACGATCGTCGGATCGTCAGTGTCGGCCGAGTACCGGTTGAAGATCCAACGGTCATACGTCTGCGAGTAGTAGATCTGGAAGGTACCCATCCGGGTCCCGCTCTGTGTGGCCACGGTGGAGATGTGGTCCTTCGCGGTCAGCCGGGCCCAGGCGGAGACGGTGAAGCTGTTGGTGGTGTCCAGAACTGATGTGCTGCTGGAGCCCGCACTGCTCGTGCCGTTGGCTCGCAGTCCGCCACCGAGCCGTGCCTTGTCCGTCCAGGCCGCCGAGGTCAGCGCCAGCGGCCGGTTCTTGCCCGAACTGTCGGCGGCAGTGGCGCCACTGCCGTCGTCCATTTTCCAGCTCGCCACGGGATCCGAGCCCTTTGCCACCTTGAACAGGTAGTCGTAGTGGGCGCTCGGGTTCCCCGCCCCGTCGTAGGTCTGCACCCGCAGGGTGTTGGTGAGCCGTTTGTCGGGCGCTGCCTCGATCTCGTACGTCGAGGTGTTGGCCGTGAACGTCTTGCTGCCCAGCTTCGCCCCGTTGAGCCACCAGTCGTAGCGGCGTACGTCGCTGGTACCCGCGTCGATCTTGAAGCCGGCGGTCATGCCGACGCTGCCCAGCTCCGGGTCGGCGGCCTCACAAATCGTGCCGCCGCACTCCTTGTACACGGTCGAGGACACCTTCGGTACCGGCGGTCCCTTGGAGTCCACCTTGAAGTAGCAGTAGCTCGACCAGGGCCCGAACAGGGAGTGGGAGTCCCCCTGCCAGGTGTACTTGTACTCGGTACGGGCGCGGAACTTGTAGGTGACCGATTGATCCAACGCCGCCGGAACCACCGTTCCGGCCGTGCCGCTGTCCGTCCACGTGGACGGCTTCAGCGAGGTCTCCGTGGTGCTGCTGCCCTTGTACAACTCGAAGTTGGGGCGCAGCGAGGCGTTGGAGGCGTCACTGGATGTCGGTGTCGCAGTCAGTCGCGGAGTGGTGTCCCGAATCTGCGCCGGGGCGGAAGAAGCAGAGCAGGAGACCTTGGGATCGGACATCTTCACCGATGAGGGCTTGCTGCTCGGCGGAGTCACGTAGGTGATCGACAGCCGGGGCTTGCGGGAAGACGTGGCGTCGGGGTCCAGCGGAGACAGGAACTGCTTCCACGCGATCGGATCGCCCTCGTCGGCCCGCAGTCCAAGTGTGGTGAGAGTGTCCTTCGCCTTCGCGGTGTGCGCGACGGCCGCCGTGGCGTCGAACTCGATGTCTCCGTCCGGGCAGTCGGAGGAGTGGCCCTTGGCAGCGGAGACCGTGTCGACCTTCGCAAGCCACTTCGGGGGATCGTTCCACGTCGTCGAGGAGAAGATCTGGCTCGTGCGATAGAGGTCGACGTCGTGCTTCACACAGTTCGCAGACCAGATCGCGTACGGCGTGAAGGTCGCGTTCACGATCTTCTTGCCGGCCACCCTACGGGTGTCGAACTGGAAGAGCGAACGCGACTTCTTGTTGTCCACGAACGCGTCGTAGCCCACGCCCAGCGCGTGCTTGGTCTTCCAGAGGCTGGTGCCCGGCGAGTTGGACCACAGAGCCGTCCACCCTGTCAGGGTCGCCTTGACCGCCGGCGGATCGAGAACGACGGGGTACGAAGTCGCGCTGCTGGCAAGGAAGTCCTGATCCGGAACGATGGAGAGGGCATCGTTGGTGACGTCTGTGTCCATGACAGCCGTACGGGACCGGGCACTCGCGCCGAGGGTATCGGCAGCGGTTTCCGCGGCGAACGCGGAAACCGTGGAGGTGGTCTGCGCCGCGCTGCCGGCCTTCGCAGTGGTCGTGCCTGCGTCCCACATAAGAGCCGACCCACTGGAGATCACGGCATGCCCCGAGCCGTCGACAAAGGTGGCCGCGCCGGAGTCGTCCGTGCGCACGGACAGTCCCTCGGCCTCGACCGGGAAACTCACCTTCTTCAGGGCCGAGTTGGCTGCGGCCGCACGGCTGTGGACCACCAAGTGGTACGTAAATCCGTCCGGGTGGGCCTGCACGGCGAGGTCCACGTCGGGGAGCACCGACCGGTACACGGCCGACGAGCCGTCGACCTCCGGTTTCGGCAACGCCCACGGCGACGACACCGCGTACTCCTTGCCGGCCGTCACCATCCGGGCCAGCGGTTCGCCGGTGCCGCCGCTGGAGAAGCGGATGTTCTCGGCGGCGCGCGGTGCGAGGCCGCCGTCCGGGCGGGTGACGAGCGTGGTGTCGACATCAGTCCACTTACCGGCCTTGAGGACCCGCTCGGGCGAGGCCGCCGTTTCGGCGGTGAATGTCCCGTCGGGATTGGCTACCACCCGGCTGGTCGACGACGTCAACTCGCCGATCTCCACGCTTTTGCCGGAGGCGACCGCCTTCTCAGAAGCGCGTTGCTCGGGTGTGGCGGCCGGAAGCGCGTCATCCTCCCAGAACTCCTTGCCCCGCGCCCCCTCGTCAGCCGGAGTGCTGGAACCCCCCGTGTCCATGCCCGCCGCCTGGACCGGGACGGCCTGTATGCCGCCCGCCAGTACCAGCACGGCCGAGGCGACGGTCATCGCCCCCCGCACGGCTCTGTTGCGACTGGTTGGTCGCACCTTCCCCCCTGCGTTCTTTATTTTTTGATTATTTGTTGAACGAAGGGAGGGTAACTGGTGGGGGGATCTTTACCAAGATTGTTCAGTGACGGTCATCTCACACTCCGCTTACGGCGCGCCGCCTAGCAAGCAGCCACCACACACCCCGGGGTTCCCCCCTGTTGTGGAGACCGTGACCGGAGGGATAGTTGGGTCATAGCCAGGACACTCCGGCTCGGTAGCAGTTGGCGACGGCCGGGTGTATTGGCGTACGCGGTGGGTGCCGGTGGCCCGCACCCGCCGCGTACGGTGCGGTGGGTGCGGGCTCGCGGCGGCGCGCTCGACACCAGGGCGCAAACGCGGCAGGGAAGCCGGCGGCGCAGCACCGACTCTGACGCAGGATCTCCGCAGAGCAGATCGCGGCTGCGACGCGCCTTTGGCAGGGCCGCTATTGCCTACTCGCTGCCATGGCCAGCGGGCGGCCCGCCCCGGCCGAGATACCAGGCAGTGGGGCATGTGGAGACAGGTACGCGGTGGCTGTGGACCGGGCCGCCGACTTCAGCCCAGCGGCCGACAGTTACGTCAGCCTCGACGCCCAGGCCGCAGAACAGGTCCGCCAGGACCAAGTACCTAACGGCCGAGGTGCACACGGACTCGAGAGCCCGTTCATCCGATTCGAGTCGACCACAGCGGGGCAGAGCAACTCTACCGAAACGCCCAAAACCACCTACGCCAGGGAGACAACGGGCCCACGGTCGCCAAGGTCAGACAAGACAGTCCTCATCGCGGGGTTCGGCCGCTGCCCGCACCGCTGTCCACCGCTCTGTCCGCCCGGAGACCGTTCGCGTGGATCCAGCAGTCGCAACACGTAAAAGCCAAGTTCAGGCTCATCCCCTGGGAGTGCCCAAAGAGCACGCCCCCACTGTCGGGATGCCACAACCACCGTTCCCCTGTGAACCATCAAGCTCGCGGTTAACCGGGAGCCGGTCTGCACGCTCGGCCACCACACGGCCACCGCGCTAATTCGAACAGCCCGAAGAAGAGTGACCACAAGACACAAAAGACCAGTTCACAGCCTTGCAGAGCAAGACCGCCACCGACTGCAAACCTCAGACCCACGCATTGCGATGCGCAGCCCACACGTGCCCGATTGGCCCGAATTCCAAGGTCACCAGAAACAAGAAACCCCAGGTCAAAGGCTTGACCTGGGGTTCACCATGGAGCCGCCTTCGGGATTCGAACCCGAGACCTACGCATTACGAGTGCGTTGCTCTGGCCATCTGAGCTAAGGCGGCGCGCTGTCCACACCATGGTGCGGTCAGCAACGTCGGTAAGTCTACACAGTTTCCAGGGCGCTCCGAACCAGGGGTCGGAGCCCCGCGGGAGGGCCCGGACGGGCCGTCACCGCGGTCGGCGTTCAGGACGCTGAGCAGCGCTTTCCGTCCGCCGAGGGTGTGCCGCGGAGGAGGTACGCGTTGATCGCGGAGTCGACGCAGGCGCTGCCGCGGCCGTAGGCGGTGTGGCCGTCGCCGTCGTAGGTGAGGAGGCGGGCGGAGGAGAGCTGGGAGGCGAGGGCCTGGGCCCAGCGGTAGGGGGTGGCGGGGTCGCGCGTGGTGCCGACGACGATGATCGGGGCGGCGCCCTTCGCCTCGATACGGTGCGGTCCGCCCGTCGGCCTCACCGGCCAGTAGGCGCAGTTCAGGGACGCCCACGCGAGGGCCCGGCCGAACACCGGGGACGCCTTCTCGAACTCGGGGAGGGCTCGTTCGACCTCCTCGGGGGTGTTGTAGGCGGCCGGGAGGTCGAGGCAGTTCACGGCGGCGTTGGCGTACATCAGGTTGGAGTAGGTGCCGTCGGGGCCTCGTTCGAAGTAGCTGTCCGAGAGGGCGAGCAGGGCGGCGCCGTCGTCCTTCCTGACCGCCTCGGTGAGCGCCTGGCGCAGCCGGGGCCAGGCTCTCTCGTCGTACATCGCCGCGATCACACCCGTCGTGGCCAGGGACTCTCCGAGCCGCCGGCCGCCGGCGTCACCGGTCCGGAGCGGCCGCGCGTCCAACAGCTCGAACAACGCCCGCAGGTTCTCGGCGACCTGCGCGGGCGTGCTCCCCAGCACGCAGTCCTTCCGTCCCACGCAGTCCTTCGCGAAGGCCTGGAAGGCCGTCTCGAAACCCGCCGTCTGCTCCTGGTTGAGCCGATGGGCGGGCAGCGACGGGTCCAGCGCGCCGTCCAGCACCAGCCGGCCGACGCGCTCGGGGAACAGTCCCGCGTACGTCGCCCCGAGGAACGTCCCGTACGAGGCACCGACGTACGTCAGTTTCCCGTCGCCCAGCACGGCCCGCAGGATGTCCATGTCCCGGGCCGCCTCGACCGTGGAGACATGCCGCAGCAGCCGCGGCGCCCGCTGCCCGCACCCCTCCGCGAACCGCTTGTACGCGGCGACCAGTTCAGCCGTCTCCCCCGTGTCGTCCGGGGTGAGGTCCGTCTGCGTGTACGTGTCCATCTGGCGCCCGGTGAGACATTCGACCGGCTCGCTGCCGGCCACGCCGCGGGGGTCGACGGCCACCATGTCGTACCGCGCCCGCACCTCGGCCGGGTAACCGATGCCCGCGTACCCCTGCACATACCCGACCGCCGACCCACCGGGCCCGCCCGGATTGACCAGCAGCGAGCCGAGCCGCTCACCGGGGCCCGTCGCCTTCCTCCGCGAGACGGCCAGCCTGATGTCACCCTCGCCGGGCTGCGCGTAGTCGAGCGGCGCCTTCATCGTTGCGCATTGGAAACCGGGGATCTCGCAGTCGCGCCAGCTCAGCTTCTGCTCGTAGTACGGGGTCAGCACCGACGGAGTCGCCCGGGGCAGCGCGCCGAGGGCGGGCTCCCCGTCCGCCGCCGTGGTCGCCGTACCGGAAGCGCCGGAGGAGCAGCCCGCAGCGAGCAACGCGAAGGCAGCGAGCAACGCGCCGCCGACCCGCAGGGATCGATTCGGCCGGGAAGTAAGCCTGGTGTACATCTCGCGAGCGTAACCAGAAGCACTCAATTGATCACGAACAGCAACGAATGCTCCTCGTACGAGTGACACAGTCAACCAAACGCTCCACGCGCTCCCCCGAACGCTGGACGCCGTCCCCGTGACGTCACCCGGCCCGCAGAGCCATCGTCATCGCCTCCACGGCCAGCAGGGGCGCCACGTTCCTCTCCAACGCCTCGCGGCAGGCCGCGATCGCATCGATCCGCCGCAGGGTCGACTCCGGCGTGCCGCCCCGCGCCATCCGCTCCAGGCTGTCCCGCACCTCGACATTGGCGAGCGCGACCCGCGACCCCAACTGCAGGACCAGAACGTCCCGGTAGAACCCGGTGAGCTCGGCCAGGGCGAGATCCAGGCTGTCCCGCTGCGCCCGCGTACGCCGCCGCTTCTGCTTGTCCTCCAGGTCCTTCATCACCCCCGCCGTACCGCGCGGCATACGCCCGCCCTGCCCCGCGCCCATCGCCGTCCTCAGCTCCTCGGTCTCCTTGGTGTCGACCTCTTCGGCCAGCTGCTTCGACTCCTCCGAAGCGGCGTCGACCAACTCCTGCGCGGCCTTGAGACACCCTCCGATGTCCTCGACCCGCAACGGCAGCTTCAGTACGGCGGCCCGCCGCTCCCGAGCCCGTGGATCGGTGACCAGCCGCCGGGCCCGCTCGATGTGCCCCTGCGTGGCCCGGGCAGCCACCGCGGCCGCCTCCGGCTCGATGCCCTCCCGCCGTACGAGCATGTCCGCGACCGCGTCCACCGACGGTGTGAGCAGCCCGACATGCCGGCACCGCGACCGGATGGTCGGCAGCACGTCCTCCAGCGAGGGAGCGCACAGCATCCACACCGTCCGCGGGGCGGGCTCCTCCACGGCCTTCAGCACCGCGTTCGCCGACTTCTCGTTCAACCGCTCGGCGTCCTCGACGAGGATCACCTGCCACCGCCCGTTCGCCGGCGACGTGAACGACTTGCGCACCGTGTCCCGCATGTCGTCGACCAGAATCTGCGTGCCCACCGCCGCCACGGTGCTGACATCCGCGTGCGTCCCCACGAGCGACGTATGACACCCGTCACAGAACCCGCACCCCGGGCTTCCGCCCAGCGCCCGGTCCGGACTCACACACTGCAACGCCGCCGCGAACGCACGGGCCGCCGTGGTCCGCCCCGACCCCGGCGGCCCCGTGAACAACCACGCGTGCGTCATCTTCGACGCCTCCGGAGGCGCGGTCCCCGTCGTAGCCGCCGTGACGATCGCGTCCGCATCCCGGGCAGCCGCGTCGAGCTGCCCACTCAGCCGCTCCTGCCCCACCAGGTCGTCCCACACGGCCATGACCCACCACCCTCCGTCCCACAAGACCTCTCCGCGCACCATTGTGCGCGACCCCACCGACAACCCGCCCCGCATCCGGCCCCCGCCTCCGGTGCCAGGCCCGGGAGTGCCGGGGCCGGTCAGGGGCGGTTATCGCTCGCTGACGTCGGCGGGCCAGCCGGGTAGGGCTGGGGCGTCGGCGTACACGGGCCTCAGCCACGATGCACGGCCGGCACGGCGGCCCCACGCGGAAGGGGCCGTGCCGGTGCGTCAATCCCGTCGCATACAGCGGCCCGGAGAAGTCACCCGGCTCCAATCCGAGCGACACCGCACCAAGCGACAGGCCGACGCACCGGCACGGCCTCGACCCACAGGCAACCGCACGCGAACCGGCAACTCGGCTCACCAGCAGCGCGCGAACCAGCAGCGCGCGAACCGACAGCCCGCGAACCGGCTCAGCTCACCGGCGTCGCCGCCGCCAGCCCCGCCCGTCGTCCGTGTCGTCGTCGCCGAGCGGCCCCAACAGTTCGTCCGCCAGAGTGGGCAGATCGTCCAGCGGCGTCTCCTCGGCCCAGTCCGACCGGGGCCGCCGACGCGGCGTACCCTCCTCGTCGACCTGCGGGAGCTCCCGCGTCCGGCCCTCCGCCCCGTCGGGTCCTGGCCGCTCGTCCCGGAAATAGCCCGGTGGCACCCGATCGTCCCGCACCGGAGGCAGCACAGCCGTCTCGTCGGCCGCCCCCGAGGGGACCTGCGGCAGTACCGTGGTCTCATCCTCCGCAGCCGCCCCCGCAGAGGGCACCGGTGGCTTGGGCAGCTTCGCCGTCGTCTCAGAGTCCGCCCCACCATGCGAACGCGTAGAACCCGCAGTACCCGTAGAACCAGACGACCCAGCCCCACCAGGGCCATCCCCCCGCACCGGAGGCAACACGGCCGTCTCGTCCACAGGCCCACCCGACGCGTTCGTCGGCGTCACGAACGGCGTGGCCACAGTGACCGCGTCGTCGCCCCGCGAAGCAGCAGAGCGCTCGCGCCCAGCCCCCCGCTCGGCCTCCGCACTCCGCCCGGCCTCAGCATCCCGCTCAGCCCGGGCATCCCGCTCAGCCGCCGCGGCGCGCTCCGCCGCAGCCCGAGCTCCCCGCTCGGCCTGAGCCGCGCGCTCGGCCTCAGCCCTCTCCGCCGCGACCCTCTCCGCCTCGACCCGGGCCGCCCGCTCGGCCTCCGCCGCAGCGGCCACCCGCCGAGCGTCCTCGGCCCGGAGCAACGCCTCCTCGGCCTTCCGCTGCTTCTCCAGGCGGAGCGCTTCCGCCTCCGCCCGCAACCGCTGCTCCTCCGCGGCCTGCTTGCGACGCCGCTCCTCCTCGACCCGCCGCCGTTCCTCCTCCTCGGCACGGGCCTTCTCCTCAGCGAGGAGCCGCGCCTGCTCCTCCTCGGCACGACGACGCGCTTCCTCGGCCCGCTGCCGGGCCTCCTCCGCCTGCCGCTCCGCCTCGCGCCGCTGAGCCTCCTCCAGCTCGCGCCGCTTGCGCTCCTCCTCCTCGGCCCGCAGCCGCGCGAGCTCCTCCTGACGCTCCCGCTCCAGCCGCTCCTCCTCGGCCTTCCGCGCGGCCTCTTCCTCGGCCTTGCGCCGCGCTTCCTCCTCGGCCTTGCGCCGGGCCTCCTCCTGCGCCTTCACCTCGGCCTCGGACAGCGGCAGCATCACATCGAGCCGGGCCCGGACCACCGTGGTCACCGCCTCGGGATCCTGCGCGGCGTCGACCACCAGATAGCGCCCGGCATCCGCGGCGGCGAGCGTCAGGAACCCCGCCCGTACCCGCTCGTGGAACTCGGCCGGCTCGGACTCCAACCGGTCCGGCGCCTCGGTGAACCGCTCCCGCGCCGCCTCGGGCGACACATCCAGCAGCACCGTCAGATGAGGCACGAGCCCATCGGTCGCCCACCGCGAGATCCGGGCGATCTCCGTGGGCGAAAGGTCTCGCCCGGCTCCCTGATAGGCCACGGACGAGTCGATGTACCGATCGGAGACGACGACGGCACCCCGCTCCAGGGCGGGCCGCACCACGGTGTCCACATGCTCGGCACGATCCGCCGCGTAGAGAAGCGCCTCAGCGCGATGCGACAGCCCGGCACTCGACACGTCCAGCAGAATCGACCGCAGCCGCTTGCCCACCGGAGTGGCCCCCGGCTCCCGCGTCACCACGACCTCGTGCCCCTTGGCCCGGATCCACTCGGCGAGCGCCTCGACCTGGGTGGACTTCCCGGCCCCGTCACCGCCCTCCAGGGCGATGAAGAACCCGGTCCCGGCAGGCGCCTGAACCGGATCGTCGCCCTTCAGCAACGCGTCCCGCAGATCCTTCCGGAGCGGCACCCCGGACCGGTCGTCGACCTTGGCCAGCACCAGCGCGGCCACCGGCAGCAGCAACGCGCCCACCAGCATCAACGTGAACGCCGCACCCCCGTGCGCGAACACGAACTTGCCGCTCTCCAGCCGGTGCGGGCCGATGACTGCGGCGACCAGCGGAGCGACGAGCACCGCCAGCGCCACGAACACCCGTACGACGGCATGCAGATGCTCAGTGGTCCGCGCCCTACGGAAGTCCTCGGCCTCCTGGTCGAGCAGAGTGTGCCCGGTGTTGGCGGCGATCCCCGCGCCGGCTCCGGCCAGCCCCAGGATCAGCACCACACTCGTGACATCCGGCGTCAGTCCGGCGGCGAGCAGCGCGACACCGGTGAAGGCGATCGCGAGGGCGAGCAGCCGGCGCCGGGACAGCGAGGGCAGCACGGACGGCGCCCGACGGATCCCGACGACCACACCACCTGTCAGCGCGGCGACGAACAGCCCGTACAGCACCGGCCCGCCGCTCAGATCCTTGGCGTGCAGCACGGCGACGGCGACAGCGGCCGCGACCGCACCGGCGACAGCCCCGCATGCCGGCACCAGGAGCGGGATCGCACCCGTGCGTCCCTTGTCCACACCCGTGCCGGTCTTGGGCCGGCGCAGCCCCTCCAGCGGCGACCGCGCGCGGGGGGTGCGTGTCTTCGGCAGTTCGAGGAAGGTCACCAGGGACAGCGAGGCGGCGAACAGCCCTGCGGCGACGTACGAGGCCAGCGCGGCCTGGTGCTGTCCGAACCAGTCGAGGCCCGCGCCCAGCAGATTGTTGAGCAGCGACGCGACGACGAGGACGGCGGCCGCGAGAGGCACGGCGACGAATCCCGTACGCAGTGCCAGGCGCCGCAGCGCGTCCATGTGGTCCGGGAGCGGCCGTACGGTCGCTCCCTCGGGCGGCGGCGCGGGCAGCAGCGCGGGCGCCGCGCTCTCCCGGCAGACCGTCCAGAACCGCTCGGCGACACCTGCCACGAACGCGGTGACCAGCAGCACCGCGAGCGCGTTCTCCGGCGTCCAGTCGATCCACAGGGGCGCGACGATCAGCAGCAGGACCCGCACCCCGTCCGCGCCGACCATGGTCCAGCGGCGGTCGAGCGGCCCCTCCTGCGCGGTCAGTGCGGTGAGCGGCCCGAGGAGTACGGCTCCGAAGAGCAGGGTCGCGAGGGCACGCGTACCGAAGACGGCCGCGACCGTCAGGGCGACGCCCCGGTATCCACCGCCGAAGGAGCCTTCGCTGATCGCCGCCTGGAAGGCGAGGAGCACCAGCACGAACAGTGCGAGCACATCGCCCACACCGCCCACGAGCTGTGCGCTCCACAACCGTTTCAGCTGAGGTCGGCGCAGCAGCGCCCGCACGGCGCGCTCCCTGGAATCGGCTACCAGGGCGTCGTCGGAGGCCGGGTTGTGGGCCGTCGGCTGCTCGGCTCGCATCATGCTTTCAGCCTATCGGCACCCACCGACACTCCGAAGCAGCGCCCGAACGCACGCACACCGCACAACCAAGTCGCACAAAACCCGCACACGTTCGGCAAAGCCGAGGCGACCATTCCAGCCACCGCTCGGCGCCACGGCCCCCAAGGGGGCGCGGAGAACTACGCGCAGGGGCGCGGAGAACTGCGCGAAGGGGCGCGGGGAACTGCGCGACCAGCCACACTCAGCCCACAGCCGCAAAGCACCCGCACCCCCGAGCGGCTAGGCGCCTTCCCCGGCCGTCGTCGCCTTCTTCGCAGGAGCCGCCTTCTTCGCCGCAGCCGTCTTCGACGTCGCCGTCTTCTTGGCAGCGGTCTTCTTCGCAGGAGCCGCCTTCTTCGCGGCGGTCTTGGTCGCCGTCTTCTTCGCGGGCGCCTTCTTCGCCGTCTTCTTGGCGGGGGCCTTCGCCCGCTTCTCGGCGAGCAGCTCGAACCCGCGCTCGGGCGTGATCGTCTCCACGCTGTCCCCGGACCGCAGCGTCGCGTTGGTCTCGCCGTCGGTGACGTACGGCCCGAAGCGGCCGTCCTTCACCACGACCGGCGCCTTGCTGACGGGGTCCTCGCCCAGTTCCTTCAGCGGCGGCTTGGCGGCGGCCCGCCCGCGCTGCTTGGGCTGGGCGTAGATCGCCAGCGCCTCTTCGAGGGTGATCGTGAAGAGCTGGTCCTCGGCCTGCAGCGACCGCGAGTCCGTGCCCTTCTTCAGGTAGGGCCCGTACCGCCCGTTCTGCGCGGTGATCTCCTGGCCCTCGGCGTCGGCGCCGACGGTCCGCGGCAGCGACATCAGCTTCAGCGCGTCGGCCAGCGTCACCGTGTCCAGCGACATCGACTTGAACAGCGAGGCCGTACGCGGCTTGACCGCGTTCTTACCGGTCTTCGGGGTGCCCTCGGGGAGCACCTCGGTGACATACGGGCCGTAGCGGCCGTCGCGGGCGATGATCTGGTGGCCCGAGTCCGGGTCGGCGCCGAGCTCGAAGTCACCGCTCGGCTTGGCGAGCAGTTCCTCGGCGAGTTCGATGCTCAGCTCGTCCGGGGCCATGTCCTCGGGCACGTCCGCCCGCTGGTGCCCTTCGGAGTCCTTCTCGCCGCGCTCGATGTACGGGCCGTAGCGCCCGACGCGCAGCATGATGCCGTCGCCGACGGGGAACGACGAGATCTCGCGGGCGTCGATCGCGCCCAGGTCGGTGACCAGTTCCTTCAGGCCGCCGAGGTGGTCGCCGTCACCGTTGCCGGCCTCGGCCGCGGTGCCGTTCGCACCCGTGCTCTCACCGAAGTAGAAGCGCTTGAGCCACGGCACCGCCTGGGCCTCGCCGCGCGCGATGCGGTCGAGGTCGTCCTCCATCTTGGCGGTGAAGTCGTAGTCGACGAGCCGCCCGAAGTGCTTCTCCAGCAGATTGACCACGGCGAAGCTCAGGAACGACGGCACCAGGGCCGTGCCCTTCTTGAACACGTATCCCCGGTCGAGGATCGTGCCGATGATCGACGCGTACGTCGACGGGCGGCCGATCTCGCGCTCTTCGAGCTCCTTGACCAGCGACGCCTCGGTGTAGCGGGCCGGGGGCTTGGTGGCGTGCCCGTCGACGGTGATCTCCTGGGCGGAGAGCGCGTCACCCTCGGCGACCTGCGGCAGTCTGCGCTCGCGGTCGTCCAGCTCGGCGTTCGGGTCGTCGGCGCCCTCGACGTAGGCCTTCAGGAAGCCGTGGAAGGTGATCGTCTTGCCGGAGGCGCTGAACTCGGCATCCCGGCCGTCGGAGGCGGTGCCGCCGATCTTCACCGTGACGCTGTTGCCGACCGCGTCCTTCATCTGGGAGGCGACCGTCCGCTTCCAGATCAGCTCGTAGAGCCTGAACTGGTCGCCGGTCAGGCCGGTCTCGGCGGGCGTACGGAAACGATCACCCGAGGGGCGGATCGCCTCGTGCGCCTCCTGCGCGTTCTTGACCTTCCCGGCGTACGTACGCGGCTGGGCCGGCAGGTAGTCGGCGCCGTACAACTGTGTGACCTGGGCGCGGGCGGCGCTCACGGCGGTGTCGCTGAGCGTCGTGGAGTCCGTACGCATATAGGTGATGAAGCCGTTCTCGTACAGCTTCTGCGCCACCTGCATCGTCGCCTTGGCCCCGAAGCCGAGCTTGCGCGAGGCCTCCTGCTGGAGCGTCGTCGTACGGAACGGGGCGTACGGCGAGCGGCGGTACGGCTTGGACTCGACGGAGCGGACCGCGAACCGGGTGTTCTCCAGGGCGGCGGCCAGTGCTCGGGCGTCCCCCTCGTCCAGGTGCAGGATGTTCGCGCTCTTGAGCTGCCCGACCGAGTCGAAGTCGCGCCCCTGGGCGACACGGCGGCCGTCGACGGACTGCAGGCGGGCGACCAGGGACGACGGGTCGGAGGCGTCACCGGCGCGGCCGGTCGCGAAAGTGCCGGTCAGGTCCCAGTACTCGGCCGAGCGGAAGGCGATCCGCTCCCGCTCCCGCTCCACGACGAGCCGGGTCGCGACGGACTGGACGCGCCCCGCCGACAGGCGCGGCATGACCTTCTTCCACAGGACCGGCGAGACCTCGTAGCCGTAGAGGCGGTCGAGGATGCGGCGGGTTTCCTGGGCGTCGACCAGCTTCTGGTTCAGCTCGCGCGGGTTGGCGACGGCGGCCTGGATCGCGGCCTTGGTGATCTCGTGGAAAACCATCCGCTTGACCGGGACCTTGGGCTTGAGCACCTCCTGGAGGTGCCAGGCGATGGCCTCGCCCTCGCGGTCCTCATCGGTGGCGAGGAAGAGCTCGTCGGACTCCTTCAGGAGGTCCTTGAGCTTCCTGACCTGCGCCTTCTTATCCGCGTTGACCACGTAGATGGGCGCGAAGTCGTGCTCGACGTCCACGCCGAGGCGGCGCACCTCGCCGGTGTACTGCTCGGGCACCTCCGCGGCGCCGTTGGGAAGGTCGCGGATGTGCCCCACGCTCGCCTCGACGATGTAGCCGGGGCCGAGATAGCCCTTGATCGTCTTCGCCTTGGCAGGCGACTCGACAATGACGAGTCGGCGGCCGCCCTTCGCGGTCTCGCTGGTCGGGGACAACTTCGCTCTTCTCTCCGGTCGACGCTGGGGTTCCCCGGGCTTGTGTCCCGGGGCGGGCGCCCCCGGAGGCCTTTCCTCGCACGAGGCTCGGCTGTCGGCCCGGGGGTCGGGTCATGCTGACGCTGCGGAGTGTGACGGTACATCCCGCCCCCGTGTCAAACGGGAAAAGCCCGCAACGGCCACTCGAACGGTAACCCGACTACCGCCATTCCTGCCGCCCGGCGTCTTCAGCGATCCGTTCGGGGCCGATGCGGAGGGTCACATCCCGGTTACCCGACCCGCTCGCTGGCACCGGCTCACCGGCCCCGCTCAGATCCTGGTGAGGCACCACGCGCCGAGCACGAGGGCGGTGACCGCCGCGGCGCCGGCGAGCGTCGCCGACAGCACGGGCCGTACCCCCTGGGCGACCGGCTCGCCCCGGCGCAGCCGTGTCGTGGTCCACAGCAGCAGCCCGCCCCCGAACAGGGCGAACACCACCCCCACGAAGATCGCCGGTCCGCTCTCCATGTCCCGTCCTCCCACCCCTCGACACTCCGGGACGGGAGGCTGGCACGGACGGGCAGCGGGCGCGCTAACCCCAGGTGAACGCGAGGCGTCCCCGGCCCTCAGACCGAGCCGGGCGTGGGTATCTTCCCGGTCGTCCTCGACACGTCGGCGTTGCGCACCGTGCACACCACCTTGTTGAAGCCCTTCTTCCATTCCTCTTTCTCGGACACCCACCCCGACACGATCAGGTCAGTGCCGGGCGCCCAACTCGACTCGAACCTGTTGGTGCACAGCTTTCCGCCTTCGGCGAGGGCTCCGTCGAAGGTCATGTTGGCGGGTGCCTGAACCGATCCGACCACCTGGTCGGTGTGTGCTTCGGCACAGTCGGTCAGTGGGGCGTCGTAGCCCTCCTCCCTCGTGGTGTAGTCCCAGCAGTCGCCGACGGCCATCTGCGTGGGCCACAGGTTCGTGCCCATGTCACGGAGTCGGCCCACCTCGCCGCCGATCGGGACGTGCCTGCCGAGCACGAGACATGCCGTACCGCCCTTGGCCGCGGCGAAGCCCTCCTTCGTGGGGAGAAGCGCGTAGACCCCCGCGTCGGGCAGGGCCTCGGCCAGTGCGTCGGCCTGGCCGGCGCAGCGCTGCGCGCCGTCGGCCCTGGCGTCCGCGTGGTCCGACGCCGTCGCCACGGCCACGACCTGACCGTCCGGCCAGTCCTCTTCGCAGTCCACCACGCCGAGGTCGGGCACCGACGCGAACGCCGCCCCCGTCCAGACCGCCTTGACGCAGTCCCCCACCTCCAGCGGCTTCTTGAGGGCCGCCTGCTCGCCGTAGGGGTACTCCGAGCCCGGCAACGACACGAGCGCCTCCGGGGTCTCGGAGGGCTTGGGGTCCGGACCGCCCGTGAAGTTCACCGCGGCCCAGGTCCCGCCGCCCGCCACGAGCAGCACGGCGACCACGATCGCGACGATGCCCGCCGCGGGCACCTTCCGCTTCGGTCCACCGGGCGGCGGCCCTCCGGCCGTGATGGTCAAGAACCCAGCGTTCCCCGGCGGTCCGGCCCCGCCGCCCCCGTAGGGCGTCGACGGGTTGGCCGCGTACGGCAGCGACTGCTGGCCCACGGTGCCGCCGTACGCCGGCGCCTGACCGCCGCCACCCACGCCGTACGGCGTGGACCGGCCGCCCCCGTACGGGTTGTAGCTGTCGTAGGGACTACGGGGCTGCTGCCCCTGCTGCCCCTGCTGCCCCTGCTGCCCCTGCTGCCCCTGCTGCCACGGGTCGTACGGTGCCGGGCCGCCCGCCGGGGTGTTCGGCGTGTTCGGCGCCGAGGGCGCACCGGGTGTGTGCGGGGCGCCAGGGGTCTGAGGTGTGTACGGCGTGTGGGGTGCGCCCGGGGTGTTCGGGGTGCCTCCGAGGCCGTGCTGCCCGGCGGCCACGTACCCGGGCGGCGCGCTCGCCACATACCCCGGGGGCGCACCGGCGGTCGCGTTACCGCCGGGAGTACCCGGTGCGCCGGGAGTACCGGGCGCCGGTCCGAAGCCCCCGGGCGCCGACGCGGGGGTGGCTCCCCAGCCCGGCGGGGTCGGTGCGCCGCCCGCGCCGGCCACCCGCTCCAGTCCGCGCGCCACCGCCTCCGGCGACAGCCGGCGCACCGAGTCCTTGATGAGCAAGCCGTGCAGGACGGGGGCCAGTTCACCGGCGCGGACGGGCGGCGTCGGCTCCTCGCCGAGAAGGGCCGTGAGCGTCGCGTACTCGCCGTGGCGGTCGAAGGGGCCGCGCCCCTCGACCGCCGCGTACAACGTGGCGCCGAGCGAGAACATGTCGGCGGCCGGTGTGGGCGGCTCGCCCCGCGCGCGCTCCGGGGCCAGGTACCCGGGGGTGCCGAGGATTCCGGCGGTGGCGGTGAGCCGGGGTTCGTGGGACTCCGGTTGGAGCGCGATGCCGTAGTCGGTGAGCAGCACGCGCGCGTAGAGGTCGCCCGAGGCATCGGCGGCCAGCAGGATGTTGGCCGGTTTCACATCCCGGTGCAGTATGCCGATCCGGTGCCCCGCCGTGAGCGCGTCCAGGACGGCGATCCCGATCCGGGCGACCTGCTCGGGCGGGAGCGGTCCGCGCTGCCGTACGACCGCCTGGAGGTCGATCGCGTCCGGCACGTACTCCATGACGATCCACGGCAGGCCGTCGTGGAGCACCACGTCGTGGACCGTCGCCACATGCGGGTGGCCGCGCAGCCGCGCGGCGTGCCGTGCCTCGCTACGGGCCCGCGCGATGCGCTGGGCGGGCTCGGTCGCGTCCCTCGGGACGTCGGGCAGGGAGATCTCCTTCATGGAGACCTCGCAGGCCAACTCCTCGTCGTACGCCAGCCAGACCCTGCCCATGCCGCCCGCGCCCAGGGTGCGCAGCAGTCGGTACCGGTTGTTGATGACCCTTCCCCGGCCCTGCTCCGGCGTATCCCCCGCCATCGCGATCCCCCGATCCCCCAGAGACTGCGCGTGCCTCCCCCGAGGACACGTCGAATCCGTCTCTTGAAAATAGCTTCGCACGCACCACTGACAGGAGCCCTTTTACGGACCAATCCAGCCAGAGGGGACACATGAGCCCCAGGGGTGCGCATACGCCTCACACGTCACGGGGACGGGCATCGCGAGGGGTACCAGTACGGTCATCGGACGGTACGGAAATCGTCACCGGGTCCGCGAGTCACTGCGGCGCCACTCGGCGGCGCCGGGGGCCGCAGGTGCCGGGCCGCAGGTGCCGGGCCGCAGGTGCCGGGCCGCAGGTGCCGGCGGTTCACCGAGCCGGTTCGAGGAACCCCTGTTCGACGAGCAGCCGGATCTGGACCGGTGTCCGGTCGCGCAGGGCCACCGCGTCCTCGCCGACGAGCTGGGCGATGGCGTCCAGAATGCGCCCCGCGCTGAGCCTGCCGTCGCACACACCGGCGAATCCCGCACCGACCGTGTCCACCTTCGTGGCCCGGCGCATACCGCGGTTCTGACGCAGCACCACATGCTCGGGGTCCTCGGCGCCCGGCAGCCCGACCTGCTCCTGGACGACCTCGGCGGTGAGCCGGAAGTGCGCGGCGAGGAGCGCCGCGTCGTCGTGTCCCCGCAGGTAGTCGACGCGCGCGAAGTGCTGCCGCACGGTCTCGCCGAGCGGCTGTTCGACCGCATGCGGCCACTCCTCGACGGTGATCGAGGGCTCGGAGTCCGCGGCGGCCGCCTTCCGCAGCGTGATCCACCCGAACCCGACGCCCTTCACCTTCCGCGCCTCGAACTCGTCGAGCCACGCGTCGTACCGCGCCTCGTACTCGGCCACGTCACCGCGGTGGTCGCCCGCGTCCCGCAGCCACAACTCCGCGTACTGCGTGACGTCCTGGACCTCCCGCTGCACGATCCACGCGTCGCACCCGCGCGGCACCCACGACCTGAGCCGCTCCTGCCAGTCCTCCCCCTCCACGTGCTGCCAGTTGGCGAGGAACTGCGCGAACCCGCCCTCGTTCAGCCGCTCCCCCGCCTGCGAAACGAGCGTGCGACACAGGTCGTCCCCGCCCATCCCGCCGTCGCGGTACGTCAGCCGGGCGCCGGGGGAGATCACGAACGGCGGATTGGACACGATGAGGTCGTACGTCTCGTCGGCCCCGACCGGCTCGAAGAGGGAACCCTGGCGCAGATCGGCCGCAGGGGCCCCGGAGAGCGCCAGCGTGAGCGCCGTGATGTGCAGCGCGCGCGGGTTGAGGTCGGTCGCGGTCACGCGCGTGGCGTGCTGCGCGGCGTGCAGCGCCTGAATGCCGGAGCCGCTCCCGAGGTCGAGGGCGGACCCGACAGGCGTGCGCACGGTGATCCCGGCCAGGGTCGTGGACGCCCCACCGACCCCCAGCACCACACCCTCGTCCCGGCTCCCGATCCCGCCGGCCCCGCCGACCGCGCACCCCAGGTCGGACACGATGAACCAGTCCTCACCACCGGGCCCGCCGTACGGCCGCACGTCGACGGCGGCTGCGATCTCGTCGCCGTCCGCACCGACGCGAACGAGCCATCCACTCTCCACGCACGCGTCTACAGGCAGCACACCCTCCACGCGCGCGCGTGGAACCGCCTGCTGCAACAGGAACAACCGCACGAGCGCCTCCAGCGCCGTGTCCCCCCGCGTCGCCCTGAGCGCCGGCACGACCTCACTCCGCGCCAGGGCCGCGTACGCGGAGGCACCGAGCAGCTCAAGAAGCCCGTCGGCGGTGAATTCGGCACCGAGCAGCGCCTCCCGAAGCCGCACAGCGACATCGGACCGGTCGGCAGAGGGCAGAGAAGACAGCCTGAAGTCACTCACACCGCTCAGCGTAGCCGCGCATCGTGGCCCCGCTCGGCTGCGGGCAATCGAGCCGCTGGAGCAGCGCCCCCGGCAGCGGCAGAAGCACGTCCACCTGTCCGGCCGCGGGCAGTCGTGCCCCCGGGTGCGATGGAGGCGCCTCCCGCTCGAACGAAGCCGAAAGTGGGGGGGCGCAGCGGCACCCGGCGAGCGCCGGTGGGCGAAACCCAAACCCACCCCGCCCAGCCCGACCGCCGGACGCCCCATCAGCCCCGGCCCGGTCAACCGCCGCCCAGAAGAACCCCGCTCAGCTCTTGGTCGAGGAACCCGGCGCGGACGCCACCCCGGAGGTGGTCGCGGACTTGCAGCTCTGCTGATCGGCCATCGCCTGTCCCACCTCCCCCTTCTCCAGCTCCTTCAGCGCGTCGCTGCCGGTCTTGCTCAACTTCTCCAGCTCGGTGGCAACCCCTTCGAGCCCGTCAGCGAACTTCGCCTGGTCCTTCGTGTTCAGCGCGTCCGACTTCTTCTTCAACTCGCCGTACGCCGTCGACAGCTGGTTCAGCTCGGCGACCGCGGCCTTCTGCTTCTTCTGGCCGTCCTCGACATCCGGAGCACCGGCCTGCTGAATGGCCGTCGCCATCGCCTTGTACGCGTCGGAGATGTCCTGGAAGCCCTGGGAGTCGGCCTTCTGCACGTCTGCCGGTGCGCTGTCGTCCGAGGTCTCCTTCTGGATCGAGGCGTTGGCCGCCGCGATCTTCTTGATCTGCGGCTGCACGGAGTCACAGACCAGCTTGGCCCAGGTGTTCAGCTTGTCGTTCGTTGCGTCGTCGCTGCTGCAGCCGGACAGCGCCAGTACCAGTACCGCACCGCCGGACAGTGCGGCCGCGAGCTTCTTGTTCACCGGATTGGTCCCTTCCATGGCTCTCGGCCCCGGAACATACACGCCACATGGGCGACACCTGTGTGCCGAGCACCCCCAGTACACCCTTTTGTAACCGTTTGCACCAAGAGAGAGAAGGCTCACGAAGCACATCGGCATACACGGAAGCGGGCGGACGGCGCGTCAACACGCGCCGCCCGCCCGCTCCTTGAGCTGGACCCTCGCAGGCCCGGATCTAAGACCGCCTACGAAACCACCGCTGGATCCGCAGACTTGGCAACCCGCTCGGAGTTGCCTTCGTCACCCACGGCGATCCCGCGCCGCTTGGACACGTACACCGCCCCGACGATCACGGCGATCGAGGCCACCGCGATGACGACACGCAGCCCGACACTCTTGTCCTCGCCGTAGCTGAACTGGACCACCGCGGGCGCGATGAGCAGCGCGACGAGGTTCATCACCTTCAGCAGCGGGTTGATGGCCGGTCCCGCCGTGTCCTTGAACGGATCGCCCACGGTGTCGCCGATGACGGTCGCGGCATGGGCCTCGCTGCCCTTGCCGCCGTGATGGCCGTCCTCGACGAGCTTCTTGGCGTTGTCCCACGCGCCACCGGAGTTGGCGAGGAACACCGCCATCAGCGTCCCCGTGCCGATCGCGCCCGCGAGGTACGCGCCCAGCGCGCCGACCCCGAGCGTGAACCCGATCGCGATCGGCGCCATCACGGCGAGCAGACCGGGCGTGGCCAGCTCCCGCAGGGCGTCCTTGGTGCAGATGTCGACGACCCGGCCGTACTCCGGCTTCTCGCTGTAGTCCATGATCCCGGGGTGCTCGCGGAACTGCCGCCGTACCTCGTAGACCACCGCACCCGCCGACCGCGAGACCGCGTTGATCGCCAGCCCCGAGAAGAGGAAGACGACCGCTGCGCCCGCGATGAGCCCGACCAGGTTGTTGGGCTGCGAGATGTCCATCATCAGGTTCATCGGCGCGCCTTCGCCGGAGACCTTCTCGCCGACGTCGTTCGCGGCCGTGAGGATCGCGTCGCGGTACGAGCCGAAGAGCGCGGCGGCCGCGAGTACGGCCGTGGCGATGGCGATGCCCTTGGTGATGGCCTTGGTGGTGTTGCCGACGGCGTCCAGGTCGGTGAGCACCTGTGCGCCCGCGCCTTCGACGTCGCCGGACATCTCGGCGATGCCCTGTGCGTTGTCGGAGACCGGCCCGAAGGTGTCCATGGCGACGATGACGCCGACCGTGGTGAGCAGTCCGGTGCCGGCCAGCGCCACCGCGAACAGCGCGAGCATGATCGACGTGCCGCCGAGCAGGAACGCCCCGTACACGCCGAGGCCGATCAACAGCGCGGTGTAGACGGCCGATTCGAGACCGATGGAGATACCGGCGAGGACGACGGTGGCCGCGCCGGTCAGTGAACTCTTGCCGATGTCCTTCACCGGACGCCGGGTGGTCTCGGTGAAGTAGCCGGTCAGCTGCTGGATCAGTGCGGCCAGCACGATGCCGATGGCCACCGCGAGGACCGCGAGGACCCGTGGGTCGCCGTCGTGGCCCGCGATCGCCGTGTCCGTGACGCCTTCGAGGTCGGCGTACGACGACGGCAGGTAGGCGTAGACGGCGATGGCGACGAGCACCAGCGAGATCACCGCGGAGATGAAGAAGCCGCGGTTAATGGCGGACATTCCGCTGCGGTCGGTGCGGCGTGGCGCCACGGCGAAAATGCCGATCATCGCGGTGAGTACACCGATCGCGGGCACGATCAGCGGGAACGCGAGCCCGGAGTCGCCGAACGCCGCCTTGCCGAGGATCAGCGCGGCGACGAGCGTCACGGCGTACGACTCGAAGAGGTCGGCCGCCATGCCCGCGCAGTCGCCGACGTTGTCGCCCACGTTGTCGGCGATGGTCGCGGCATTACGCGGGTCGTCCTCCGGAATGCCCTGCTCGACCTTGCCGACCAGGTCGGCGCCGACGTCGGCGGCCTTGGTGAAGATGCCGCCGCCGACCCGCATGAACATGGCGATGAGCGCGGCCCCGAGGCCGAAGCCCTCCAGCACCTTGGGCGCGTCGGCCGCGTACACGAGGACCACGCAGGACGCGCCGAGGAGGCCGAGCCCCACCGTGAACATCCCGACGACGCCGCCCGTGCGAAATGCGATCTTCATCGCCTTGTGCGAGACGGCGGTGAGATCCTTTTCCGGCTCGCCTTCCGCCGGTGTCGCTTCCCGGGCCGCCGCGGCGACGCGCACATTGCTGCGCACGGCGAGCCACATACCGATATAGCCGGTGGCCGCCGAGAACACCGCGCCGATCAAGAAGAACACCGAACGGCCGGCGCGCTGATTCCAGTCGTCCGCGGGCAGCAGCATGAGCAGGAAGAACACGACGACTGCGAATACGCCGAGCGTGCGCATCTGCCGTGCCAGATAGGCGTTCGCACCTTCCTGGATCGCCGTAGCGATCTTCTTCATGCTGTCGGTGCCCTCGCCCGCCGCGAGCACCTGGCGCACCAGGACCCCGGCGACGGCCAGCGCGGCCAGTGCCACGAAGCCGATCACCATGACGATGATCCGGTTGTCGTCCGTCAGTACCGCGGCTGCGAAGTCCGTGGTCCGGTCAAACCTTTGAGGGGTAGAAAGCCCCGCCATTCGTCCTCCTTGACGCTTGGGCTGAGCTCAAGATGTGGACGGATTGTAGGGAGCAGAACCTGATCAAAACAGTGCGCGGCAAGCAGAATTGGCCTTCACATGCTCTTCAGCAAACGATCCGCGCACGACCACATTACTCGAAAGAAGTAACGCCTCAAAGGCATTGACGCTTGATCAAATGATCGCGTGATTGATCGTGAATTCCTTCACGAATTCCGGTGTTCCGATGAACGGCGATCGGAATAAATGCCGAATAAACACGAAGGGCCCTGCTCAGCAGGGCCCTTCGCGGTACTACTTGAAGTTGAGAAGTTGAGAAGATCAGTGCAATCAGGGCAGCACGGCGATCGACGTCGTCGTCGGCCAGGTCATGCGGATCAACCCGCCGTTCTCCCCGGCAGAGACCTCGACGTCGTCGACGAGACCGCTGATCACCGCGAGGCCCATGTCGTCCTCCTCGATGTCGGCGTCCACGTCGCCAGCGCCCGACGACTTGTCACCGGGCACGGCGTGCGGCGCTTCGTCGCCGACCTCGATGGAGAACTGCTTCTCCTCCTCGATCAGCGACACCTGCACCGGCGCCGAGATACCGCTGCTCTGATGCAGTCCAACGGCACGGGTACACGCCTCGCCGACGGCCAACCTGACCTCGTCGAGGACGGCCTCGTCCACTCCGGCCCTGCGCGCCACCGCTGCCGCCACCAGTCGGGCGGTCCGGACGTGCTCGGGCAGCGCGCTGAAGCGGAGTTCAACGGTGGCCATGCATCCCCCTCGGAACTACGGGCGTGCTGTCGGAGGGCCGGGCCCCACGGGCCCGGTCCCCCTCACTTGTCTCTTGCCGTTCCGGGCGCTGGGCCCGGGCGGGCGCGATCAGTCGGTGGCCGCCACCGCTTCGTCGACCGAGGTGTGAATCGGGAACACCTTGGTCAGACCGGTGATGCGGAAGATCTTCAAAATCCGCTCCTGGTTGCACACCAGTCGCAGCGAGCCCTCATGAGCCCGTACTCGCTTCAGGCCGCCCACCAACACGCCGAGCCCGGTGGAGTCGAGGAAGTCGACGCCCTCCATGTCGACGACGAGGTGGAAACTCCCGTCGTTGACCAGCTCGACCAGCTGCTCACGCAGCTTGGGCGCGGTATAAACGTCGATTTCGCCACCGACCTCGACGACCGTACGATCGCCGACAGTACGGGTCGACAGGGACAGGTCCACGGATCCTCCAGCACCTTGCTATCGAGCGTTCGCCCCTCGGGACACCTCGGCTTGAAAGCCCCCGGGACGGTTCGCCAGCCGCGATGGCATTCAATCACTTACCGGCAGGCGTGCACGACGCCTTGGCTCCATTGTCCGTCACGCCGGTGACACACTCGATGCCGATGGCCAAGAATCACCGATCCGATCGATCCCCGACGGACACCGCCTCCAGCCCTTCGCCGAGCACGGTCCTGGACCGGCTCGCCTCGGGGCCGAGCCGGGCTTCGCGCATCACTCATACGGAGCATGTGCCCCCGCGAGCGGGCCGCCATGCCGTCTGGCCCGACCGGATCCGATCGGAAGTCGTTGCCGCCGTGCAGGCCGCGGGAATCGAACATCCATGGGCCCACCAGGCACGCGTCGCCGAGCACGCGCTGGACGGCGACTCGGTCGTCGTCGCCACCGGAACCGCCTCCGGCAAGTCGCTGGCCTATCTCGTCCCCGTCCTGTCGCGCCTCCTGGACGGCTCCGAGGCCCCCAACGGACGTGGGGCGACCGCGCTCTACCTGGCCCCCACGAAAGCCCTCGCGGCAGATCAGCACCGATCCGTGAAAAAACTTTCACAACCTCTCGGAAACGCCGTACGCCCGGCCGTGTACGACGGCGACACGCCCGTCGAGGAACGCGAGTGGGTGCGCCAGTACGCCAACTACGTCCTCACCAACCCCGACATGCTGCACCGTGGGATCCTCCCCTCCCACCCCCGCTGGTCCTCCTTCCTGCGCGCCCTCAAGTACGTCGTCATCGACGAGTGCCACACCTACCGCGGTGTCTTCGGCTCCCACGTCGCCCAGGTCCTGCGCCGACTGCGCCGCCTCTGCGCCCGCTACGGCGCCGAACCCGTCTTCCTGCTGGCCTCCGCCACCGCCGCCGAGCCCTCGGTCGCCGCCCGCCGCCTCACCGGCGTCCCGGTCACCGAGGTCGCGGACGACGCCTCACCCCGTGGTGAACTGGTGTTCGCCCTCTGGGAGCCCCCGCTCACCGAACTGCACGGCGAGAAGGGCGCCCCCGTCCGCCGCACCGCCACCGCCGAGACCGCCGACCTCCTCACCGACCTGACCGTCCAGGGAGTACGCTCCGTGGCCTTCGTACGCTCCCGGCGCGGCGCCGAACTGATCTCGGTGATCGCCCAGGAACGCCTCTCCGAGATCGACCGCTCCCTCGCCCGGCGCGTGGCCGCCTACCGCGGTGGCTACCTCCCCGAGGAACGCCGCGCCCTCGAACGCGCCCTCCACTCCGGCGAACTCCTCGGCCTCGCCGCCACCACCGCCCTCGAACTCGGCATCGACATCTCCGGTCTGGACGCCGTCCTCATCGCCGGCTACCCGGGCACCCGCGCCTCCTTCTGGCAGCAGGCCGGACGCGCCGGACGCGCCGGCCAGGGAGCCCTCGCCGTCCTCGTCGCCCGCGACGACCCGCTGGACACCTTCCTGGTCCACCACCCGGAAGCCCTGTTCGACCAACCGGTGGAATCGACCGTCCTCGACCCCGACAACCCGTACGTCCTCGCCCCGCACCTCTGCGCCGCCGCCGCGGAACTGCCCCTGACGGACGAGGACCTCGGCCTGTTCGGCCCGGCCTGCGAGGAACTGCTGCCGCAACTGGAGGCCGCGAAACTGCTCCGCCGCCGGGCCAAGGCCTGGCACTGGACGCGCCGCGAACGGGCCGCCGA
This sequence comes from Streptomyces europaeiscabiei, assembly GCF_036346855.1. Classification (NCBI taxonomy): domain Bacteria; kingdom Bacillati; phylum Actinomycetota; class Actinomycetes; order Kitasatosporales; family Streptomycetaceae; genus Streptomyces; species Streptomyces europaeiscabiei. Next base: position 5,917,611 of record NZ_CP107841.1, on the reverse strand, counting down.
CCTCACCGACATCCGTGGCCAGGGCGGCCGCCCCGTCCAGGTCGTCGAGACCGGCACGGGCCGACTCCTCGGCACGGTCGACGCGGGCGCCGCCCACACCACCGTCCACGCGGGCGCGGTCCACCTGCACCAGGGCCGTACGTACCTGGTGCGCGAACTGGACCTGGAGGACTCCGTCGCCCTCGTCGAACAGGCCGACCCGCCCTATTCGACGGTCGCCCGCGACACCACCTCCATCTCCGTCCTGGAGACCGACACCGAAGTCCCCTGGGGCGAAGGCCGGTTGTGCTTCGGCTCCGTCGAAGTCACCAACCAGGTCGTCTCCTTCCTCCGTCGCCGCCTCATCACCGGTGAGGTGCTCGGCGAGTCCAAACTCGACCTCCCTCCTCGTACGCTGCGCACCCGTGCCGTCTGGTGGACCGTCACCGAGGACCAGCTCGACGCGGCCCGGATCAACCCCGAGATCCTCGGCGGCGCCCTGCACGCCGCCGAACACGCCTCGATCGGCATGCTGCCCCTCTTCGCGACCTGCGACCGCTGGGACATCGGCGGCGTCTCGGTCCCGCTCCACCCGGACACACTGCTCCCGACCGTCTTCGTCTATGACGGCCACCCCGGCGGCGCGGGCTTCGCCGAGCGCGCCTTCCACACCGCGCGCGCCTGGCTCACCGCCACCCGCCAGGCCATCGCCTCCTGCGAGTGCGACGCCGGCTGCCCGTCCTGCATCCAGTCCCCCAAGTGCGGCAACGGCAACGACCCGTTGCACAAGCGAGGCGCCGTACGGCTGCTGACCGAACTGCTCAGGGCAGCACCCGACGCTCCGCCGGAGGACCGGACACCCTAAGGCTCGGGGCCACTGGGCTCTGGCGCCCGCCAGTCGTGCGTGGCTGATCGCGCGGTCCCTCGCACGCCCTACCCGGCGCTCCTGCGGGGCGCTCCTACGGGCACGCCGGCGTTCCCTCCAGCCCGTTGCGGAGCCTGCCGGGCCCGGCATGCCTGGCGGTCCCGCCCTCGCCCTGACCTCCGCGGTGAGCGGGCCCATGTCCGAGGCCGCCGTGATGTCCGAGATCTCTCCCTCGACCTCGCAGTGCACGAGTCTGCCGCCCTGAGCCCTCGCCACCCGTTCCGCCGTCACGCAGGCCCCCTCGCCGCCCTTCATCCAGTGGTCGGCGGCGGCGAGGGCCGCAAGGTCGGCCGTCGCGGCAGCCCGATGCCGGATCACAACGGCCTGCCCCAGGGCGAGTAGGGCACCGAACACGGCACACAGCGCGAGGATCGAACCGACGGCCCAGACGGTCGCGGAGCCTCGGTCCGACCGGACCGACCGGACGACTCCCGGCCGTCGGCCGGACCACGAGAACGCGCTCACCCGGCCTCCGCCCCCTCCGTCGTGGCCGCCCCCACCGTCTCCTCCGCCAGCGCGACGGCCGCATGGCTCAGGTCGAGGCCGAGTCCGTCCGGCCCCGGCGCCGGGGCCGAGACCACGACACGTACGAAGTCGCCCTCCCTGTCCACGCTCACCTCCGCCCCGTCCGGCGCCGTCCTGCGGGCCGCCGCCACGACGGCAGTCGACGGGTCCTGCCGGGCTGCCGCCCGGGCACCGGCCCGAGCGGCGTCCACGACCTGGATCTGCGCGCAGACGGCGAACAGGGCCCACACGAGCGCCGTCGCGAACAGCAGCATCACGGGCAGAACCATGGCCGCCTCGGCCGTCACGAACCCGCCGTCGCCGCCCAGAACCCCGCGACGCCGCCACGGCCCACATGGCTCACGCACCACCATTGAGGGCCCGCCCGACGATCTGCTGCAGTTCCGCCTGGACCTGCCCGCTGGTCACCACCTTGTAGAGCACCGCGGCGAAGGCCACCGCCGCGATGATCCCCACCGCGTACTCGGAGGTCACCATCCCCGCGTCCCTCCGCGCCGCCCGCACCCGGCACATCACGGCACACACCACCCGAACCCGCACCGCTTCCCCGACTGCCTTCACTGCCTTGTACATCTCAACCCCCGTGAGGCTCTGTTCCATTGACTACCGCTGGTTACTGATTTGCTGTCACCGCTGGTCAGCGGGCCCGCCGGTCGTTCGTCGGCCACTTCTGGTCCTCGCCGGTCAGCACCGCACCCCGTCCGCTCAAGCCCGCCCCGTCATCACCCACCCCCTCCCAACAACCCGTCCGCCAGCCCGATCACCACCGGCAGCACGCCCACCGCGATGAAGGCGGGCAGGAAGCACAGCCCCACCGGTGCGGTGACCATCACGGCGGCCCGGCGGGCCCGCTCCGTCGCCGAACGGCCCCACTCGGCGCGGGCCTCGGCGGCGAGCCGGGCGACAGGGGAGGCAGCAGGTACGCCGGACTCGTCGGCGCGTTCCAGAAGCCTCGCCAGAGCCCCGGCGCCGGGGAGGGCAGCCAACCCACGCCACGCCTCGGCCGGTTCGCCCCCGAGCCGTGCCTCTGCCGCCCCCCTGGACAGTCGCTCGCCCACCGGCCCGCCCAGCGCCTCACCCACGGCCTGCGCGGCCACCACAGGGCTCGCCCCGGCCGTGATGCAGGCGGCCAGCAGGTCGGCGGCGAGCGGAAGTCGGCGAGCGGCTTCCGCAGCGTCGTACGCCTCCGCCGGGTCACCACCCGCGCGTCGCGCCCTCCGCAGCCACAGCCAGGCCCCGACTCCGGCAGCCGGCCCCAGCAGCAGCCCCGGGAGGCCACCGACAAGCACCCACGCGGCACAGACCGCCCCGGCGACCGGCAGCCATCGCCGCACGACACCCCGGGACACGATGCTCCGCCGGGGCGGCTCGGCCGCGAGGGCGAGCACCGCGGCCAGCCGGGCCCGCAGCCTTCGTCGGCGCCGCGCGGTGTCGAGCGACCGGGCCAGCCACCACAGTCCCGCCAGAGCGCAGACGGCCATCCCCAGCCTGTGGACAACCTCGCCGCTCACGCCGCCTCAGCTCCCCGTACGATCCGCAGCGCCCACCACAGCCCCGCGCCCTCCAGCACCGCGCCGACGAGCAGGCAGCCCAGGCCGGCCGTGCTGTGCAGCACCACACGCAGGGGGTCGGCGCCGAGCGCTGTGCCCAGCACAAGGCCCAGGACCGGGAGCCCTGCGAGCATCACCGCCGTCGACCGGGCGCCGGCCAACTGGGCGCGCAGGTCGGCCCGCTGGTCCCGCTCGGCGCGCAGGGCGCCCTCCAGCCTGTCGAGCCCGGCGGCGAGGCCCGCGCCCCGGTCGACGGCCACGCGCCAGCACGCGGCGAGCCCCAGCAGCCCGTCGGCCCCCGGCTGCCGTGCCGCGTCCGCAAGGGCACCCGGTACGTCCCCGCCGAACCTTGCCGCCGCCAGTACCACCGCCTCGGCCTCCCCCAGTCCTCCGGAGTCCCGCGCGGCCCGTGACAACGCCTCACCCGGCTGCCGCCCGGCCCGCACCTCTCCGGCGAGCGCCGAGCACAGCGCGACCACCGCATCGCTCCGCCGTTCACTGGCCCGGCGCTCCTCCGCCGCCCGCCGCACCCGCCTCAGCAACGGCACCGCCGCCACCCCCGCGAGAATCGGCAGCACCGAGGCCCCCAGCACCGCGATCACCAACCCGGCGACCGGTGCCCACCACTCGGCCCCCAGCCGCCGCACCCTGCCGAGCACCCGCGCCCAGGGCGGCGACCCCACCACCTCACCTCCCGCCAGCAACAACCGCGCCCGCCGGACCTCGGCGCCTCGCCCATCGCCCGCCATCCAGGCCGCAGCCCCGGCGCACGCAACAGCCACCACCCCGACCGACATCTCCCCGACCCCCGTCACTGCCGCCCACCCTCCAGACCGTCCAGACCATCTGTTTCTCTCGCAAAACCCTCACCGAGCCGGGCTGCCGGCCTCCCGGACCCGACGAGCTCCGTGTCCTGCGGCCCAACCGGCCCTCCTCCCGCAGACCACCCCCGAAGCGCGTCGCCCCGGCCCTGAAGCCCGTCAACAACCCCGCCGCCCCGGCCCCGCAGCCCGTCCCGAAGCAACCCCCGCAACTGCTCCCAGCCCCGCTCGTACACGAACGCCTCCTCGCCCCAACGGAGCGCCGGGACGGTCACCACCAACCCGGACCCGTCCCGTTCCAGCACATGCACTTCGGCGATCCGCCGCCGTCCGTCCGGGTCCCGCACGAGGTGCAGGACCACCGACAGCGCGGCAGCCAACTGGCTGTGCAGCGCCGCCCGATCGAGCCCGGCCGCCGTACCAAGGGCCTCCAGGCGGGCCGGTACCTGTCCCGCGGCGTTGGCGTGGAGCGTTCCGCAGCCGCCCTCGTGGCCGGTGTTCAGGGCGGCCAGCAGGGACACGACCTCGGGCCCTCTCACCTCGCCGACCACAAGCCGGTCCGGGCGCATGCGGAGCGCCTGGCGCACCAGGTCCTGCAGCTCGACGAGGCCCACGCCCTCCTGGTTGGCCGGTCTGCCCTCCAGCCGCACCACATGCGGATGGTCGGGCCGCAGCTCCGCCGAGTCCTCGGCCAGCACGATCCGCTCACCGGGGTCGACCAGGCCGAGCAGCGCGCTCAGGAGCGTGGTCTTCCCGGTCCCCGTCCCGCCGCTGATGACGTACGACAACCGGGATCGGATCAGCGCCCGCAGGACGCGGTCGCCGCCGGGCGGCACCGTGCCCGCCGTCACCAGTTCGGCGAGGGTGAAGGCCCGGGGCCGTACGACCCGCAGGGACAGGCAGGTGGAGCCGACGGCCACCGGTGGGAGCACCGCGTGCAGCCGGGTGCCGTCCGGGAGCCGGGCGTCCACCCACGGTCGGGCGTCGTCCAGCCGGCGCCCGGCGACGGCCGCCAGGCGCTGCGCGAGGCGTCGTACGGCGGCCGCGTCCGGGAAGGAGATCCCGGTCAGCTCCAGGCCGCCGCCCCGGTCCACCCACACCCGGTCCGGTGCCGACACCAGCACGTCGGTGACCGACGGGTCGGCGAGAAGCGGCTCCAACGGCCCGCTCCCCACCAACTCCGACCGCAACCGCTCGGCCGCCCCGAGCACCTCGGCGTCCCCGAGCACCCGCCCCCGCTCCCGCAGGGCTTGCGCCACGCGCGCGGGCGTCGGTTCGGCTCCGCTCTCGACGAGCCACTGCCGTACCCCGTCCAACAGTCCGTCGTCGGACATCCCGCTCATACGAACTCGCCCCCGATCGGAAGCTGTGGGCAGATCCAGGCCGCCCATGGCTTTCCGCCCCCCGGCAGCCCGTCGTCGGCCAGCCGCGGCCCGTCCTCGGGAACCTGGTTCACGCCGCCTCACCCCTGACCACGACCCGCTCCCAGAAGCCTTCGCAGAACCGCGCGAGTGGTCCGCGGGGGATGCCTCCCGGTGGTTTGCCGCCGTCCGGCAGCCCGGCCTCGGTGGGTACTTCGCCCGCGAGCGGAAGTCCCAGCAGGCGGGCCACCTCGTGGTCGTCCAGGCCGGGGGCGTACGGCCCGCGGACCGCGACGCGGAGGTCGCGGAGGACCATGCCGAAGGCGGAGGCGACGCGGGAGGCGGCAGCGACGGCGCGCAACTCGGCGGGGACGACCAGGAGGCCCAGGTCGAGCTGGGCGAGGGCCTCGGCGACACCTTCGTCGATGCGGCGCGGCAGGTCGACCACGACCGCGCCGCCGCGCCGCCGGCCCGCGGCGAGGACCGCGCGCACGGCCTGGGGCGGGACGGCGACGGCGTCGCCGCGGTCCCAGCTGAGGACGCGCAGGGAGTGCAGTTCGGGCAGCGACTCCTCCAGGGCGCCGCCGCCGACCCGGCCGCGTGAGGCGGCGAAGGCCGGCCAGCGCAGTCCGTCGGCGCTCTCGCCGCCCAGGAGCACGTCCAGGCCGCCGCCCAGGGGATCGGCGTCCACGAGGAGCGTGCGCGTGCCCTGTCGCGCGGAGGTGACGGCGAGAGCGCAGGCCAGTGTGGACGCGCCGGCGCCGCCTCGGCCGCCGATCACGCCGACGGTGAGCGCGGGTCTGCCGACGCCTTCCGCCACGTCGGCGATGCGGTCGACGAGCCACTGTTCCCCGTCGGGCAGCATCAGGACGTGGTCGGCGCCGATCTCCACGGCCCGCTGCCAGACTCCGGAGTCGTCCTGGTCCTTGCCGACGAGCACCACTCCTCGTCTGCGCGCGGCCCCGCGCAGCCGCCGCGCCGCGTCGTCCCCGACGAGCACGAGCGGCGCCGTCTCCCACCGGCCCCGGCCCTCCGGCACTCCGTGGTGGACCTCCGGCCGGGCGCCCGCCGCCGCGCACAGGCGCAGCAGGTCGTCCAGCAGTTCCACGTCCTCCGTGACGATCAACGGCCTGCCCTGCCGCCCCTCGGCGGTGGACGGCCGGTCGTTGGTGATGGCTCCCGCCACGATCTCCAGCCCCCTTCGCTGCGTCACACGGGCGCACCGCGTTCCGGGCGCCCGTGTTCAAGTCCTGTGTGAGGACCGGCGATCGGCCGCCATATGGGCGGCCGACGGAAACCGGACCCACGCATCCGGGAAACGGAACCGGCCATGAACTCGCCGCCGTCGGGACGCGCTGGAATCACGGTGCAGCGATCCCGGAAATCGTGTGGATCTTGGTCGAAAACTGTGGACAACTCGGCGCTTGTGAATATCGCCGTCACCTGAACAGGCGACTCCTGTGCGACTTCCGCAGCGCATCCCTGCGACTACGGACGGTGACGGATCCTGTGCCGGGGCAGAGGAAAGCCCACGAGAGCACTCGAGCGCCTCGCGGGCTGGGGGGAGGAGGGGAAAACACACCCGGACATGCGACGACCCCCACCGGGGGGGAGAGTGGGGGTCGTCTCCACGGCCGACTCGGGGGGGGAGGAGCCGGACCGCGTTAGCACGGTCGCGAACGATCCGTGACTTCCATGGTGTACCCGAGAGGCCTCTCAGGCAAACCCACGCGCCCCACACTAGCCCGAATGGCGGGCGCATATGCTCGGCCTCGTGGAAAACCACTCCTTGCCCCGCACAGCGGCCTTCTTTGACCTGGACAAGACGGTCATTGCGAAGTCGAGCACGCTCACGTTCAGCAAGTCGTTCTACCAAGGTGGCCTGATCAACCGCAGAGCCGCCTTGCGGACGGCGTACACCCAGTTCGTGTTCCTCGCGGGCGGCGCCGACCACGACCAGATGGAGCGGATGCGGAAGTATCTGTCCGCGCTGTGCCGGGGCTGGAACGTGCAACAGGTGAAGGACATCGTCGCCGAGACCCTGCACGACCTGATCGACCCGATCATCTACGACGAGGCCGCCTCCCTCATCGAGGAGCACCACATCGCCGGGCGGGACGTCGTCATCGTCTCCACCTCCGGCGCCGAGGTGGTCGAGCCGATCGGCGAGCTCCTCGGCGCGGACCGGGTGGTGGCGACCCGGATGGTCGTCGGCGACGACGGCTGCTTCACCGGCGAGGTGGAGTACTACGCCTACGGTCCGACCAAGGCCGAGGCGATCCGGGAGCTGGCCGAGTCCGAGGAGTACGACCTCGCGCACTGCTACGCGTACAGCGACTCGGCGACCGACCTGCCGATGCTGGAGGCCGTGGGGCACCCGCACGCGGTGAACCCGGACCGGACGCTGCGCAAGGAAGCCCTGGCGCGCGGGTGGCCCATTCTCGACTTCCACCGCCCCGTGCGCCTCAAGCAGCGCCTGGCCGTACGGCCGCGCCCCGCCCTTCTCGCAGCTGCCGCCATAGGCGCCGCAGCGGCCACCGCGGGGCTCGTCTGGTACGCGAGCCGGCGCCGGGTGGCGACCGCCTGACCCGCGGTCGGCACATCGATGGCTGATTCACCCTCTTTGAACCTAAAAGTAAAGAAGCACATCGAGGGGTTCCGCTTGCCCCGATCCTGGAGTAGAAAGGATTCAAGGCCCGCGAGACCAAAGGACATCCGAGAGGATCACCTTTAAAACTCATTTTGGCCCCACGGACCTAGCATGAACACCGGGCACCCACGCGACGTCGACCCGTCGATTACGGGCCAGCCGCACCAGGTTACGGGCCACAGTTCCCGACCTGATGGGCATATTTCGAGGACGCTTGGTAACCGGGTGGACATGCCAGCGGCGGTACGAGTTCTCGTACCGCCGCAACCCTTTTCCGGGGGTTCTTCGCCCCCCGGGTCTCCCGGGTTCTAAGCCGCCCCGCGCTGCAGCGCCTCGCACACCGCCGTCGACTCGCGCGCGCCCAGTTCGACAGCCTTGCCGCAGTGGCTGATCCAGGCGGCCATGCCCTCCGGAGTGCCGGAGACATAGCCGTCGAGGGCGGCCAGATAGGCGGCGCGGCCGAGTTCCGCGTGCCCGACCTCCGCCGGGCAGACCGACTTGGGGTCGAGGCCGCTGCCGATCAGGACGATCCGCTCGGCCGCGCGCGCGACGAGGCCGTTGTGGAAGCCGAAGGGCCGCAGGGCGAGCAGCTCGCCGTGGACGACGGCGGCCGTCACGAGAGCGGGGGCCGAACCACCCTTGATGATCAGCTCGGAGAGGCCGTCGAGTCGGCCCGCCACCTCGCCGGCGCCCGGCAGAGGCAGCTCGACGAGGGGTTCGTCGACGGGCTCCCCGTCCTGTCGGGGCCGCCCCACGCGCGCGTCGTCACGACCGGCCGCCACCAGGTGCAGCCGGGCCAGCACCCGCAGCGGCGACTGCCGCCAGATGGACAGCAACTGGCCCGCCTCGGCAGTCAGCCGCAACGCGGCACCCATGGCGCGGGCCTCGTCGTCGCCCTCGCCACTGAAGTCCGTTCGACGGCGCACCTCTTCGAGGGCCCAGTCGGCGCCGGACAGCGCCGCCGAGCCGCGCGCGCCACGCAGGGCAGCCTCGGAGGTGACCGCGTTGCTGCGGCGCCGCATGACGCGGTGGCCGTAGACCCGGTCCACGGCCTTGCGCACGGACTCCACGGACTCGGCCACACCGGGAAGCTCTCCCAGGGCCGCGAGCGGATCGGCGGCCGCACCTGTCGTACTCATGAGTGCGACCCTACGCGCACAGGTGGCCGACCCCTCGAAGGAGTGGTCTTCCACCGCCGCATGAACACCGCAGACACTTGCCCCACTACCGTTAGTGAACATGAAAATTGCTTTCGTCGGGAAGGGCGGGAGTGGCAAGACCACGCTGTCCTCCCTGTTCATCCGCCACCTCGCCGCCTCCGGGGCACCGGTCGTCGCCGTCGACGCCGACATCAACCAGCACTTGGGCGCCGCCCTCGGCCTCGACGAGTCGGAGGCCGCCGAACTGCCCGCGATGGGCGACCGGCTGGCGCTGATCAAGAACCATCTGCGCGGCTCCAACCCTCGGATCACCTCCGCCGAGACGATGATCAAGACCAGCCCGCCCGGCGACGGTTCGCGCCTGGTGCGGGTCTGTGAGCCCAACGCGATCTACGACGCCTGCGCCCGTCCGGTGGAACTCGACGGCGGAGCCGTCCGTTTGATGGTCACCGGCCCCTTCACCGACGCCGACCTGGGGGTCGCCTGCTACCACTCGAAGACGGGAGCGGTGGAGCTGTTCCTGAACCACCTGGTGGACGGCCGCGACGAGTACGTGGTGGTCGACATGACGGCCGGTTCGGACTCCTTCGCGTCCGGCATGTTCACCCGCTTCGACATGACGTTCCTCGTCGCCGAGCCGACCCGGAGGGGAGTCTCCGTCTACCGCCAGTACAAGGAGTACGCCGCCGACTACGGCGTCGCCCTGAAGGTCGTCGGCAACAAGGTGCACGGTCAGGACGACCTCGACTTCCTCCACGCCGAAGTCGGGGACGACCTGCTGGTCACCATCGGGCACTCGGACTGGGTGCGCGCTCTGGAGAAGGGGCGCCCGCCCCGTTTCGGGCGCTTGGAGGAGGCCAACCGCCAATCGCTGCGCACCCTTCACGAGGCCGCCGACGCCACCTACGAGCTGCGGGACTGGGAGCGCTACACCCGGCAGATGGCGCACTTCCACCTGAAGAACGCGACCAGTTGGGGCAACGAGAGGACCGGGGCCGACCTGGCCTCGCAGATCGACCCCGAGTTCGTGCTCACCGAGGGAGTCGCGGCCACGGTCTGAACCCCGTGGCCGCCCCGGCTCCGTTCACTCCTGTGGCCGGGACCCGGCACGGCTCCCCTTCGAGTCTGCCCCGGCCCCGCTCTTCTTCGGCTTGGCCGCCGGAGCCCCGGGAACTCCCTTCGGGGCCGGTGCCGGTCCGGCGGACAGGAAGTTCTTCCAGCCCTTCGTCGGGGGCTGACCCACCCCCAGGGTGCGCAGCCTGTCCAGGACCACCGGGTCCTGGGCGTCGAGCCAGTCGGCGAGCTGTCGGAAGGAGACGCAGCGCACCTCCGCCTTCCCGCAGACCGCCTCGATGGTCTCCTCGACGGCACGCATGTAGACGCCGCCGTTCCAGGACTCGAAGTGGTTGCCGATGATCAGGGGCGCACGGTTGCCGTCGTAGGCGCGCTCGAAGCCCGCGAGAAGGCCGTCGCGGAACTGCTCGCCCCAGTGCTCCCGCTTGGCGGCCGACCCCGCCCGGGCCCCGGACTGGTTGACGTAGAAGTTGTAGTCCATGGTCAGCGTCTCGAAGTCCCGCCCGGGGACGGGGACGAGCTGCATCGACAGGTCCCACAGCCCGTCCTTCTTCTCGGGCCAGACCTGGTCCTTGACTCCGCTGGTGTCGTAGCGGAAGCCGAGTTCGCGGGCGGCGCGCATGAAGTTCGTCTGGCCCTCCAGGCAGGGTGTGCGGGCGCCGATCAGCTCCTTGTCGTAGTCGAAGGGCAGCGGCTCGGTCTTCTCCGTGCCGGTGTTGGTCCTCCAGGCCTTCACGAAGGACTTCGCCTGGGCGATCTCGCTCTTCCACTCCTCGACCGACCATTCGCCGACCCCGCCGCCGGGACCGCAGAAGTGGCCGTTGAAGTGCGTGCCGATCTCGTTGCCCTCCAGCCACGCGCCGCGCAGCTGTTCCACGGTGTCCCTGATTCCGCGGACGTCGTTGAAGCCGATGTCCGACCGGCCCGGCGAGTGCTGGGGCGGGCGGTACAGGTCGCGTTTCTCTTCCGGCAGCATGTACACGCCGCTCAGGAAGTACGTCATGGTCGCGTCGTTGGCCCGTGCCACCTTGCGGAAGTGCGAGAAGAGCCGCTGGCTGTCCTCCCCCGCGCCGTCCCAGGAGAACACCACGAACTGTGGCGGCTTCTGGCCGGGCTTCAGCCGTTCGGGCCTGGGCAGGTGCGGCTGCACCCCGGTGTACGCGGTGGAGCCGTCGCCGATCAGCCGGACCGCGGCCTTCGGCGGCGCAGGCACGCCCTCCTTCGTGGCCGCTGCGCCCTGTCGGCCCTCCTTCTCCGCTTTCTTCGCGCCAGGTGAACCGACTGTTCCTGTCGGCTCACCGATCCCGCATCCGGCCAGCGCCGCGGCGCAGGTCGCGGCGAGCGTGACGCCGACGGCGATCCTCTGGGTGACGGCCATGTCCGCCCACCTTCTTCCTTCGCTCAGGGGCAGAGCGGCCAAGGTCACACAGAGTCCCGATCATGATTAATACGACAAGCCGATGAAAAGCTGCATTCATCCTCACGAGTGATCTAATGACCTATTTGCGGCTAATGTTCTTGCACATCCTTTACCCTGCATTACGATTCGTTTACTGAGCGTTGAGAAATCCCGCCGCTGAACGCCGTGCCCCACGGCCGCGACCCACGCGACCGCGCAGCCCCGGAGGAGACGGGAGAACATGTCCGCCTGCGTCCCCACCCACGCCACCGGCCCGGACTCGAACCGGACGGAGCGTGATCACCGACCGCACAGCCCCCCGGAGGGACCGCGCCGCCGGTTCCGTGTCTCGGCCGCCGATCTGTCGGCCTCCATCGCGGTCTTCCTGATCGCCCTCCCTCTGTCCCTGGGCATCGCCCTCGCCACCGACGCCCCGCTCCAGGCCGGCCTCGTCGCCGCCGCCGTCGGCGGCCTCGTCGCCGGGCGCCTGGGCGGCTCCCCTCTCCAGGTCAGCGGCCCGGCGGCCGGTCTCACCGTCGTCACCGCCGACCTCATCCACCAGTACGGCTGGCGCACCACCTGCGCCATCACCGTCTTCGCCGGCCTCTCCCAACTGGGCCTGGCCCACCTGCGCGTGGCCCGCTCGGCACTCGCCGTCAGCCCCGCGATCGTGCACGGCATGCTCGCCGGCATCGGCGTCACCATCGCCGTCGCCCAGCTCCACATCGTCCTCGGCGGCACCCCGCAGAGCTCGGTCAGCGCCAACATCGGCGCTCTCCCCGCCCAGTTGGCGCGCCTGCACCCCGCCGCGGTCTCCGTGAGCGCCCTCACCCTCGTCCTGCTGCTCGCCTGGCCCCGGCTCCCCGGCCGCGTCGGCCGGCGGCTGCGCACCGTCCCGGCCGCCCTCGTCGCCGTCGCGGGCGCCACGGCGACGGCCGCGCTCGCCGCCCTGAGTCTGCCCAAGGTCGATCTGCCCTCATGGCGGAGCCACGCCCTGGCCGGAGTGCCCGACGGGCCGACACTCGGCCTTGTCGCGGCCGTCCTCACCACCACGCTGGTGTGCAGCGTGCAGTCGCTGCTGGGCGCCGTCGCCATGGACAAGCTGGCCGCGGGGCGGACCGACGTACGGCGCTCGGACCTCGACCGCGAGCTGAGCGGCCAAGGCGCGGCCAATGTCGTCTCCGGCATCCTCGGCGGCCTGCCCATCGCCGGCGTCGCCGTCCGCAGCACGGCCAATGTGCGAGCCGGCGCCACCAGCCGGAACTCCACGATGCTGCACGGCGTTTGGGTAGTAGCGGCCGCGCTGCTCCTGGTCCCCTGCCTGGAGCTGATCCCCCTCGCCTCGCTCGCCGCCCTGGTGATGGCCGTCGGGGTCCAGATGGTGTCCCTGCACCACATCCGCACGGTCACCCGACACCGGGAAGTGCTGGTCTACACCGTCACCACCTTCGGCGTCGTCGTCCTCGGCGTCCTGGAAGGTGTCGCGCTCGGCATCGCCGTGGCCGTCGGCGTCGCCCTGCACCGCCTCACCCGCACCCGCATCACCCACGAGGAGAGGGAGGGAGTCCATCACGTCCACGTAAGAGGACAGTTGACGTTCCTCGCCGTGCCCCGCCTCAGCCGCGCCCTGCATCAGGTCCCGCAGAAAGCCGCCGCCGTCGTGGAGCTGGACGGGTCGTTCATGGACCACGCGGCATACGAGTCGCTGCAGGACTGGCAGCACGCGCACCAGGCGCACGGCGGCTCCGTGGAGATCACCGGGCGGGCCGGCACCCGTATCGCGGAACCCGCCAGCACCTCGGCCGCCGGCTGCCGCTGCCGGCCCTGGACTCCGTGGCGCAACCACCAGTGCGAGGCCCCGGCCACCCCGACGCGAGGCACCCCGCAGGAGGAGGCGGCCGAAGGACCGAACGGACATCAGCTGGCGCGCGGCATCAGCGCGTTCCAGCGCAACACCGCTCCCCTGGTCCGCGGTGAGCTGGCCCGGCTGGCCCGCGAGGGGCAGCAGCCCTCGCAGCTCTTCCTGACCTGCGCCGACTCCAGGCTCGTCACGTCGATGATCACCTCCAGTGGCCCCGGCGACCTCTTCGTCGTCCGCAATGTCGGCAACCTCGTGCCGCTGCCCGGCGAGGAGAGCGGCGACGACTCGGTGGCGGCGGCGATCGAGTACGCGGTGGACGTGCTGAACGTACGGTCCATCACGGTCTGCGGGCACTCCGGCTGCGGTGCGATGCAGGCCCTGCTCAAGACCGACCCGCACGGCGCCCAGACCCCCCTCAAGCGCTGGCTGCGGCACGGCCGGCCCAGCCTGGACCGCGCGACCGACAAGAACCGCCCCTGGGCCCGCCTGGCCGGCCGTGAGCCGGCCGACGCCATCGAACAGCTCTGCCTGACCAACGTCATCCAACAGCTGGAACATCTGAGAGCCCACGACTCCGTCGCCCGCGCCCTGCGCGAGGGCGCACTCGAACTGCACGGGATGTATTTCCACGTGGGTGAGGCACAGGCGTATCTGCTCACCGAGGAGGCCCCGGACAGCGGAGTCTTCGACCAGGTCGCCGGAACGGCCGGGACGGCCGACCCGACCGGGACGGTCCTGCACGACACGCGCGCGTGAACCGTTTTCCTTCGCGGTCCGTGGGAACGGGTGGCGCCTTGGCGGTGAGGCGCCCGCCCACAGGTCTAAACCAATCCGGAGAAGGCCCTTGTCATCGAGGGTCCGGGTCTGATGAGCTGTGGCCTGGGACACAACGGTCGCCCCGGCAAAGCACCGCAAGGGAGATGTCGTGAGCAACGAAAGCCTGGCCAACCTCTTGAAGGAGGAGCGACGCTTCGCGCCGCCCGCTGACCTGGCTGAGAACGCCAACGTCACGGCTGAGGCGTACGAGCAGGCCAGGGCTGACAGGCTCGGCTTCTGGGCCGCTCAGGCCCGACGGCTCACCTGGGCCAAGGAGCCGACCGAGACGCTGAACTGGTCCAACCCACCGTTCGCCAAGTGGTTCGATGACGGCGAGCTCAACGTCGCGTACAACTGCGTCGACCGGCACGTCGAGGCCGGGAACGGCGACCGGGTCGCCATCCACTTCGAGGGCGAGCCCGGAGACAGCCGGACCGTCACCTACGCCGAGCTCAAGGACGAGGTGAGCAAGGCGGCGAACGCCCTGCTGGAGCTGGGGGTACAGGCGGGCGACAGGGTCGCGGTCTACATGCCGATGATCCCGGAGACGGCGGTGGCGATGCTCGCCTGCGCCCGGATCGGCGCCGCGCACTCCGTCGTGTTCGGCGGTTTCTCCGCGGACGCGCTCGCGACCCGCATCCAGGACGCCGACGCCAAGGTGGTCATCACCTCCGACGGCGGCTACCGGCGCGGCAAGCCGTCCGCGCTCAAGCCCGCCGTGGACGACGCGGCCGACCGCGCCGGCAATGTCGAGCACGTCCTCGTCGTCCGCCGCACCGGCCAGGAGGTCGCCTGGAACGACTCCCGTGACGTGTGGTGGCACGAGATCGTCGACCGGCAGAGCGCCGAACACACCCCGCAGCCGTTCGGGGCCGAGCACCCGCTGTTCATCCTGTACACGTCCGGCACGACGGGTAAGCCCAAGGGCATCCTGCACACCTCCGGCGGCTATCTCACCCAGACGTCGTACACCCACCACGCCGTCTTCGACCTCAAGCCGGAGACGGACGTGTACTGGTGCACGGCCGACGTCGGCTGGGTGACCGGCCACTCGTACATCGTGTACGGGCCGCTGGCGAACGGTGCGACGCAGGTCATGTACGAGGGCACGCCGGACACACCGCACCAGGGGCGGTTCTGGGAGATCGTGCAGAAGTACGGGGTGACGATCCTCTACACCGCGCCGACGGCCATCCGTACGTTCATGAAGTGGGGCGACGACATCCCCGCGAAGTTCGACCTGTCCTCGCTCCGCGTCCTCGGATCCGTCGGTGAGCCCATCAACCCCGAGGCGTGGATGTGGTACCGCAAGCACATCGGTGCCGACGCGACGCCGATCGTGGACACCTGGTGGCAGACCGAGACCGGCGCGATGATGATCTCGCCGCTGCCGGGCGTGACGGCGACCAAGCCGGGGTCGGCGCAGACGCCGCTGCCGGGCATCTCCGCCACGGTGGTGGACGACGAGGCTCGGGAAGTCCCCGACGGCGGTGGCGGCTACCTGGTCCTCACCGAGCCGTGGCCGTCGATGCTGCGCACCATCTGGGGCGACGACCAGCGGTTCCTCGACACGTACTGGTCACGGTTCGAGGGCAAGTACTTCGCCGGTGACGGGGCGAAGAGGGACGACGACGGGGACATCTGGCTCCTCGGGCGCGTCGACGACGTGATGCTCGTGTCGGGCCACAACATCTCCACCACCGAGGTGGAGTCCGCACTCGTCTCGCACCCGTCGGTGGCCGAGGCGGCCGTGGTCGGCGCGGCCGACGAGACCACCGGTCAGGCGATCGTGGCGTTCGTGATCCTGCGCGGCACGGCGAACGCCGAGGACGAGGGTCTCGTCGCCGACCTCCGCAACCACGTCGGCACCACCCTCGGCCCGATCGCCAAACCGAAGCGGATCCTGCCGGTGCAGGAACTGCCGAAAACCCGCTCCGGGAAGATCATGCGGCGCCTGCTGCGGGACGTCGCGGAGAACCGGCAGCTCGGTGACGTCACGACGCTGACCGACTCCACGGTGATGGACCTGATCCAGGCCAAGCTCCCGGCGGCGCCGAGCGAGGACTGACGACGCAGGTACGGCCACAAAGGGCCCCCGGCGGCAAGCACGCCGGGGGCCCTTTGGCTAAAGTGACAAAAGGTGCGCCGGGAAGTCTGGTCGGCAAGTGCTCCGTGCTGCCCACCGACCGGAGGTCCCACCGTGGCCGCGTCCCGCCCCACCCCCACCCCCACCCGCAAGGTTCTCGGCCGGCTCTCCCTGCCCGAGCGGACCTTCGTGGCGGACGCGCTGCGCACGGAGACCGTCGGCGGTGTGCTGCTGCTCCTGGCCGCCGTCACCGCGCTGGCCTGGGTCAACATCCCGGTACTGCACGACAGTTACGAGAGTGTCAGCCACTTCCGGTTCGGCCCCGCGGCGCTCGGCCTCGATCTGTCCGTGGCGCACTGGGCGGCCGACGGACTCCTCGCGGTCTTCTTCTTCGTCGCCGGCATCGAACTCAAGCGCGAACTGGTCGCCGGTGACCTGAAGGATCCCAGGACGGCCGCGCTGCCCGTGGTCGCCGCGCTGTGCGGCATGGCCGTACCGGCGCTCGTGTATGTGCTCACCAACCTCACCGGCGGCGGCTCCCTGGCCGGGTGGGCGGTACCCACGGCGACCGACATCGCCTTCGCGCTGGCCGTGCTCGCCGTCATCGGCACCTCCCTGCCGAACGCGCTGCGGGCCTTCCTGCTCACCCTCGCCGTGGTCGACGACCTGTGCGCGATCCTGATCATCGCGGTGTTCTTCACCGACGGCCTCGACTTCGCCGCGCTCGGCGGCGCGTTCGCCGGTCTCGCCGTCTTCTGGCTGCTGCTGAGAAAAGGCGTGCGCGGGTGGTACGTGTATGTTCCGCTCGCGCTCGTCATCTGGGCGCTGATGTACAACAGCGGCGTGCACGCCACCATCGCCGGTGTCGCGATGGGGCTGATGCTGCGCTGCACACGGCGCGAGGACGAGGAGCGCTCCCCCGGCGAACACATCGAGCACCTCGTGCGCCCCCTGTCCGCCGGTCTGGCGGTGCCACTGTTCGCCCTGTTCAGCGCGGGTGTAGTTGTGTCGGGCAGTGCGCTCGGGAAGGTGTTCACACAGCCGGAGACGCTCGGGGTGGTGCTCGGGCTGGTCGTCGGCAAGGCGGTCGGGATCTTCGCCGGGACCTGGCTGACCGCCCGCTTCACCCGGGCCTCCCTCTCCGAGGACCTGTCCTGGCCGGACGTCTTCGCCGTCTCCTCGCTCGCCGGCATCGGCTTCACCGTGTCGCTGCTCATCGGCGAACTGGCCTTCGAGGGCGACCGGATGCTCACCGACAGCGTCAAGGCGGCCGTCCTCACCGGTTCGCTCATCGCGGCGGTCCTGGCGACCGTCCTGCTGAAGATGAGGAACACCGAGTACCAGGCCCTGTGGGCTGCCGAGGAGCGCGATGACGACCTCGACGGCATCCCCGACATCTACGAACAGGACGACCCGGCGTACCACCTGCGCATGGCCGCGATCTACGAACGCAAGGCCGCCGAACACCGCAGGCTTGCCGAAGTGGCGGGCGGGGCAGGCGACGGCGACGACGGTCCGGCATGATCTGACAGGACCGTACAAACGCATATGAGGGAGACCCCGATGAGCGCACCCGACGGCAGCCCGGTCGGAGCCGAACGCAGCGTCGGCCAGTTGTTCGCCTCGGCGACGGCCGAGATGTCCGCGCTGGTGCACGACGAGATCGCGTTGGCCAAGGCCCAGCTGAGGCAGGACGTCAAGCGAGGCGTGATCGGCGGCGGGGCGTTCACCGCGGCCGGCACGGTGCTGATCTTCTCCCTGCCGATGCTGAGCTTCGCCCTCGCGTACGGCATCCGCACCTGGAGCGACTGGAACCTGGCAATCTGCTTCCTGCTGTCGTTCGCGGCGAACGTGGTGGTCGCCCTCGTGCTGACGCTGATCGGCGTCGTCTTCTCGAAGAAGGCCAAGAAGGGGCAGGGCCCGCAGAAGGTGGCCGCCTCCATGAAGGAGACGGCGGGCGTGCTGCAGAACGCCAAGCCGCATCCCCGGCGGCCTGCCCCGGCCGACGACACCGTCGAGGCTGTGGCACGCTCGACGTCATGACCGACCCCGCGACCACCCCGGCCGCCCCCTCGAATCAGCCCGCGTCTCCCGTACGGCTCGACGTGCCCGGCGCCAAGGAGCTGATCCACCGGGACGTGGCCGCCAACGGCGCGCGCTTCCACATCGCCGAGGTGGGTGACGGGCCGCTGGTGCTGCTGCTGCACGGCTTCCCGCAGTTCTGGTGGACCTGGCGGCACCAGCTGGTCGCCCTCGCCGACGCGGGCTTCCGGGCCGTGGCGATGGACCTGCGCGGGGTCGGCGGCAGCGACCGCACGCCCCGGGGCTACGACCCCGCGAACCTCGCCCTCGACATCACCGGAGTCGTGCGGTCCCTCGGCGAGCCCGATGCCGCCCTGGTCGGTCACGACCTGGGCGGCTATCTGGCGTGGACGGCGGCCGTGATGCGCCCCAAGCTCGTCCGGCGGCTCGCGGTGTCCTCGATGCCGCACCCGCGGCGCTGGCGCTCGGCGATGCTCTCGGACGTCAAGCAGACGTCCGCGGGCTCCTACATCTGGGGGTTCCAGCGGCCCTGGATCCCCGAGCGGCAACTCACCGCCGACGACGGTGCGCTGGTCGGCCGACTCATCCGGGACTGGTCGGGGCCCCGGCTGCCCGACGACGAGGCCGTGGAGGCGTACCGGCGGGCCATGTGCATCCCGTCGACGGCGCACTGCTCGATCGAGCCGTACCGGTGGATGGTGCGGTCCATGGCCCGCCCGGACGGCATCCAGTTCAACCGCCGGATGAAGCGCCCGGTGCGTGTACCCACCCTTCACCTGCACGGTTCACTCGACCCGGTGATGCGTACCCGTAGCGCGGCCGGGTCCGGGGAGTACGTCGAAGCGCCGTACCGTTGGCGGCTGTTCGACGGTCTGGGGCATTTCCCGCACGAGGAGGACCCGGTGGCTTTCTCGGCCGAACTCATCAACTGGCTGAAGGACCCCGAGCCCGACCGGTGAGTCCGGCCAGGTCGCCCGCCGTCCGGACTTGAACACCTGTTCCAAGAGCCGTTACTTGCCCGGCGCATAGGCCAATTGGGGGGCGTGGGGGCGGTTATGGACCTTGGGGCGGGGGCACACGTCGGGGTATGGGCTGGACGCACGACTACAGTGACGCAGCACGCAACCGCCGCTCGGCCACGGGCCTGAGCTCCCACCAGAGGGGCGCCCCGCAACTGCAGGGCACGGATCCCCGGCTGGGCATTCCGCGCATCCTGCGCCGCCGGGCCCGCTGGGTCTCGGCCCGGCTGCGCCATCCTCGTCCCTGACCCGTACGGGGCGACCCGCACAGGACCTCAGGACACCGGCCCCACCCAGCCTCAGAGTGCGCAGCTGTCGCTGTCCACCTGCTGGTTGGCCGTACGGCCCTTGGTGATGTCCTCCTCGACCTCGTCCGCGGTGAGTGCGTAACCCGTGTCCGGGTCGTCGAGGGACTTCGCGAAGACCACGCCGTAGACCTTGCCGTCGGGCGTGAGCAGGGGGCCGCCGGAGTTGCCCTGTCGGACGGTCGCGTAGAGCGAGTAGACGTCGCGGTGGACGGTGCCGCGCTTGTAGATGTCGGCGCCGTTGGCCGTGATGCGACCACGCACGCGCGCGGGGCGGATGTCGTACGCGCCGTTCTCCGGGAAGCCCGCCACGATAGCGTCGTCGCTGCTCGCGGCGTCCTTGGTGGTGAACTCCAGCACGGGCGCCTTCAGGCTCGGCACGTCGAGTACGGCGATGTCGCGCTCCCAGTCGTAGAGGACGACCTTGGCGTCGTACTTGCGGCCCTCGCCGCCGATCTGGACGGTGGGTTCGTCGACTCCGCCGACCACGTGCGCGTTGGTCATCACCCGGCGCTCGCCGAAGACGAAGCCGGTGCCTTCGAGGACCTTGCCGCAACTCTGGGCGGTGCCCATGACCTTGACGATGGATCGCTTGGCACGCTGGGCGACCGGGCTGTTCGCGAGCGCCGGGTCGGGGGGCTGGACCTCGGTGATCGGCTCGTTCGAGAACGGGCTGAAGACCTGTGGGAAGCCGTTCTGTGTGAGGACCGAGGAGAAGTCCGCGAACCAGGTGTCCGCCTGGTGGGGCAGGGCACCTGCCACGCCCTGGAGCACCTTTGAGTTGCGAACCTCCTTGCCGAGCGTCGGCAGCGTCGTCCCGGCGAGTGCGGAACCGATCAGCCAGGCGACCAGGAGCATCGCCACGACGTTGACGAGAGCACCGCCGGTGGCGTCCAGGGCGCGGGCCGGGGACCAGGTGATGTAGCGGCGCAGCTTGTTGCCGAGGTGGGTGGTCAGGGCTTGGCCCACGGAGGCGCAGACGATGACGATGACCACCGCGACGACGGCGGCGGCCGTGCTGACCTCGGAGTTCTCGGTCATCCAGTCCCAGATGACGGGCAGGACGTAGACCGCGACGAGGCCGCCGCCGAGGAAGCCGATCACCGAGAGGATGCCGACGACGAAGCCCTGTCGGTAGCCGACGATCGCGAACCAGACGGCGGCGACCAGCAACAGGATGTCCAGCACGTTCACCGCTTCAAGCCTCGCCTCGTCGCTTCGCGATCACTACAGGCCGCCCGGGGAGCCGGCCCGCCGCGCGGCGACAGGGGGCCGCAACAAGCCCCAGTAGACGCAGCACGGCAGACACCCTGTCATGAGCGCCAGTCGAGCGGGACCTGCTTCTCACGGTCCCAGGGCCGCTCCCAGCCCGCGTAGTGCAGCAGTCGGTCGATCACTCCGGCCGTGAACCCCCACACGAGGGCCGATTCGACCAGAAATGCCGGGCCCGCGTAGCCGCGGGGGTGAACGGCGGTGGCTCTGTTGGCCGGATCCGTGAGATCCGCCACGGGGACGGTGAAGACGCGGGCCGTCTCGTTCGGATCGACGACCCGGACCGGGGTGGGCTGCCGCCACCAGCCCAGGACGGGCGTCACGACGAAGCCGCTGACCGGGATGTACAGCGTGGGCAGCACGCCGAAGAGCTGGACTCCGGCGGGGTCGAGGCCGGTCTCCTCCTCGGCCTCGCGCAGGGCGGCGCGCAGCGGGCCGTCGGTCTGCGGGTCGCCGTCCTCGGGGTCGAGGGCGCCGCCCGGGAACGACGGCTGGCCCGCGTGCGATCTGAGGGAGCCGGCGCGCTCCATGAGCAGCAGCTCGGGCCCGCTCGCACCCTCGCCGAACAGGATCAGGACCGCCGACTGCCGTCCCGAGCCGTTCTCCGGCGGCAGGAAGCGGCTCAGCTGCAGCGGCTCGACCGTCTCGGCGGCGTGCACGACCGGGTCCAGCCAGGTGGGCAGGCCCGCCTTGTCCAGGACCGGCCGCCCGGCCGTCGGGCGACGCCCGCTGTCGGTGTCCGTGCCGCCGTCCGTCCGGCTCGCGTGTGTCATAGCCACCCCCGTCGTTCTTCCGGTCCCAACGCCCGCGGGACCACTGTTCGTTCCACTCGGGGCTCGCGTCCCTCTTGTGGGTGGCGGGTACTGCGACAAAGAGGGTGCGCGCCTGACTGCTCCGTGGGGCCCGTCATCCGGCGGCTCCCAGGGGCGGGGCCGGGATGCCGCCCGCGTCCAGGTAGGACTGCGGCGGCTTGAGGCGCTGGCCGGGGAAGCCGCCCTTCTCGTACTTCAGGAGCTTCTGGGCCTTCTCCGGGTCCGTTTCGCCCTCGCCGAACGCCGGACAGAGCGGGGCGATGGGGCAGGCGCCGCAGGCCGGTTTCCGGGCGTGACAGATACGGCGGCCGTGGAAGATCACGTGGTGCGACAGCATCGTCCACTCGCTCTTCGGGAAGAGCGCGCCGATGGCCGCCTCGATCTTGTCCGGGTCGGTCGCCTCGGTCCATCGCCAGCGTCGTACGAGCCGCTGGAAGTGCGTGTCGACGGTGATGCCGGGGCGGCCGAAGGCGTTGCCCAGCACGACGAAGGCGGTCTTGCGGCCTACGCCGGGCAGTTTGACGAGGTCTTCGAGGCGGCCGGGGACCTCACCACCGTGATTCTCCACGAGGGCCTTCGACAGCCCTATGACCGACTTCGTCTTGGCCCGGAAGAACCCGCAGGGCCGCAGGATCTCCTCGACCTCCTCCGGGTTGGCCGCGGCCAGCTCCTCCGGGGTGGGGTACTTCGCGAAGAGCGCCGGTGTCGTCTGGTTGACCCGCAGGTCGGTCGTCTGCGCGGACAGGACCGTGGCGACGATCAGTTGGAAGGAGTTCTCGAAGTCCAGTTCCGGGTGCGCGTAGGGGTACACCTCGGCGAGTTCGCGGTTGATGCGACGGGCACGGCGGACCAGGGCGGTCTGCGACTCGGGCTTCGAGACCGCCTTCTTCGCCACCGTCTTCCGGGCGATGGCGGGCCTGCTCGCCGGGGCGGCCTTCTTCGCCGGGGCCGTGGTCTTCTGGGCGGAGTTCTCCGCCGTTGATGGATCGGACACCTTCGTCGCCTTTGCCGTTTTGTTCGCTCCCGTGGGGCCCTGTTCGCCCACAGCGGAATCGCGACGTACAACCACCCGCCCAGCCCCCTTGGCCTGTGCTCTCACCGGCGATTTGGACACCCGGCCAGCCTAAAGCCCGGCACCGACATCCGCCCCGGGCCCTGAAGATCGGCCCCCAATTGGACCCCTGACGCTTACCCCGGGACATGTGTGCGGCATCCTTGTGACAGATCACACTGTTTGGTCCGTCCGGCAAGATGGGGAACACGGTCCCCTGGTAGTACCTGGTAGTACGGGGAGCAAGATCCCCTGAGCAGGTCGACAAGGAGAGAACTCGTGGACGACGTTCTGCGGCGCGCCCCGCTCTTCGCGGCGCTCGATGACGAGCAGGCCGCGGAGCTCCGCGCCTCCATGAGTGAGGTGACCCTCGCGCGCGGTGACGCTCTCTTTCACGAGGGCGACCCGGGTGACCGCCTCTATGTGGTCACCGAAGGCAAGGTCAAGCTTCACCGCGCGTCGCCCGACGGCCGCGAGAACATGCTGGCCGTGCTCGGCCCCGGTGAGCTGATCGGCGAGCTGTCGCTGTTCGACCCGGGTCCGCGGACGGCGACCGCCACGGCGCTGACCGAGGTCAAGCTGCTCGGCCTCGGCCACGGCGACCTCCAGCCGTGGCTCAACGCGCGGCCCGAGGTGGCCGCGGCGCTGCTGCGAGCTGTCGCACGTCGTCTGCGCAAGACCAACGACCAGATGTCCGACCTCGTGTTCTCGGACGTACCCGGGCGGGTCGCTCGCGCGCTGCTGGACCTCTCCCGGCGGTTCGGTGTGCAGTCGGAGGAGGGCATCCATGTGGTGCACGACCTCACGCAGGAGGAGCTGGCACAGCTCGTGGGTGCGTCCCGGGAGACCGTGAACAAGGCGCTGGCGGACTTCGCGCAGCGGGGGTGGCTGCGGTTGGAGGCTCGCGCGGTGATCCTGCTGGACGTGGAGCGGCTGGCCAAGCGGTCTCGCTGACGCGGGCTCGGTCGCACTCCGGCGCGGCCTGAGGGTCGTACTCCGGCGCGGGCTCGGTCATACGGCGGTGCGGCCTGCGGGACGTAACGCCGACGCGGTCTGCGGGTCTGCGCGGGTCGTACACCGGTGGGGCTGGATCGCCGGGCCGGGCCGTACGGCCGTTCGTACGTCGATGGGGTTCGTCTCGTTCGCGGGGCGGGCCCCATTTGGTTTCGCCCCGCCGCCCCTGCCCGTTCCCGTTCCCGTCCCCGTCCCCGTCCCCGTCCCCAGAGAATGCCGCCCCTTCGGCCCTGCCTCACTGGGCTCGGCCCCGGACCCCGCCGGAGGTGCGCCACCTCCCTGGCCCCCGCCGGATTTCTTGGCCGCTCAGCTCTCCTGGCGCCCCGCCCCGTAAATGACCTGCGTAAACGACCTGCGCAATGACCTGCCCCCGTACGTCCCACGGCGCACAGTGACCGTGGGGCCGGAATGGGGCGTGCACGAGGGCTGGACAGTCGCGGATACATCGAGCGGGAGGGGGCGCTCGGGCGGGTGCCCAGGGTGTTTCGGCCGGTGGTGGCGGCTCGGGACCGGGTTGTGGACGTGTTCGGGGGCGGCTGCACAGTGCGTACCTCTATGGGTCGATTCCCCGGGGCACGGCACGTCCGGGGCGCAGTGACCTCGATCTGTTGCCGGCTTTGCGCGAGGAGCCCGTGGAGGCGGACCGGGCGGGGGCTCGGGTGCTGGACGAGGGATGGGACACCGAGTTTCCGCAGATCGACGGGCCGGAACGCTGCTGGTCAGCCGGGCGCAGGTACTCAGCGACCTGAAGCGGTACGACCTGGGCTGGTTCGTGGCCTGTCTGTGCACTCCCCTGCCGGGCGAGGACCTGGCGCAGGACGTGTCTCGCCATCGGCCAGGCTCCCTCCTCGCCCGCGAGACCAACGGCGACCTCGCGCCGGAGCTGCCGCGCCGGCGTGAGCGGGTCGCGCGGGCCACGACCGAAGACGCCCGGCGGGTGCTCGTCCGCGGTTGCTCCCGGCAGCTCGTCCGCACCGGGTTCACCCTCGTCATGCCCCGCTGGAACGGCTGGACAGCGATCTGCACGAGATGGCGGAGGCGTTCGGCGAGTACTACCCGGAGCGCGGTGCCCGGATGCGCGCGGCGGTGGTTGACGGGGACGAGCCGGGTGCCCGGGCCGACGTTCTGCGGGCGCATCTGGACGACCTCGGGCCCTGGCCGGCCGATGAGTACGCGCGCGTGCACGGCGCCAGTGAGTACGCGCGCGTGCACGGCGCCAGAGCGCCCCCGCCCAGGAGATCAGCGAAGGGCCGAGGGGGCTGATCCTCGGGTCATGGGGCTCCGAGCGCGCCCCGGGAGGGCCCCTGGAGGCGCCTGGGAGGCGCCGCTGAGGCCCGGGAGGCCTCCGAGGCCCAGGGAGACCCCTCGGTCGCGCGTGGCCCCGGAGGCAGCCGCTCAGGCTCGGGATCAGATGAGGCCGTGGTCGGTCAGGTACTCCATTTGCGCCCGTACCGAGAGTTCCGCGGCCGGCCACAGGGAGCGGTCGACATCCGCGTAGACCCGGGCCACGACCTCGCCGGGGGTGCGGTGGCCGTTCTCGACGGCCGTCTCGACCTGGGCGAGTCGGTGGGCGCGGTGGACGAGGTAGAACTCGACGGCGCCCTGGGCGTCCTCCAGGACGGGGCCGTGGCCGGGGAGGACGGTGTGGACGCCGTCGTCGACCGTGAGGGACCTGAGGCGGCGGAGGGAGTCGAGATAGTCGCCGAGACGGCCGTCGGGGTGGGCCACGACCGTCGTACCGCGCCCCAGCACGGTGTCGCCCGTCAGGACGGCCCGGTCGGCCGGGAGATGGAAGCAGAGCGAGTCTGCGGTGTGGCCGGGGGTGGGAACGACGCGGAGTTCGAGGCCGCCGACCGAGACGACGTCGCCCGCGCAGAGCCCTTCGTCGCCGAGCCGCAGCGCCGGGTCGAGGGCCCTTACGTTCGTCCTGGTCAGCTCGGCGAAGCGGGCGGCGCCCTCCGCGTGGTCCGGGTGCCCGTGCGTGAGCAGGGTCAGCGCGACCCGCTTGCCCGCCGACTCCGCCGTGTCGACGACGTTGCGCAGGTGGACGTCGTCCAGCGGCCCCGGGTCGACCACGACCGCCAGCTCGGAGTCGGGTTCGGACACGATCCAGGTGTTGGTCCCGTCCAGCGTCATCACGGACGCGTTCGGCGCGAGCACGTTTACCGCGCGCGCGGTGGCGGGCCCGGACAGGACCCCGCCCCGGGGCTGGCCGGGAAGGGCTGCTGCGTCGGTCATGCGGGGGCGCCTTCCAGCTGGGTGGGCGGGGTGTCACGGTGTGGGAGGGTGGCCGGCGCGGCGTTTCGACGCCCGTGGGGCGGGGTGCGGGGCGCCCGGAGGAACAGGGCCTCGCCGCCAGGCCGTCCCGGGAGGGCCGACGTACCCGTCACGTGGAGTCTCCGGCGGCCGACACGCGCTTGGTGAACTCGGCGTGGCCGGGCCAGGAGAGAACCACTTCGCCGTCCTCCAGGCGGGCCTCGGCGAGTACGGGGGTCAGGTCGCGGGCGGGTGCGGCGGCGAGCGCGGCGGCGGCCGTGTCGTACCGCGCGAGCCGGCGCAGCGTCGCGATGGTGGGCGGCATCATCAGCAGTTCGCCCTTGTCGTAGCCGTCCGCCGCGTCCCGGGGGCGGATCCACACCGTGCGGTCGGCCTCCGTGGAGGCGTTGCGGGTGCGCTGGCCCTGCGGGAGGGCCGCCACGAAGAACCAGGTGTCGTAGCGGCGGGACTCGAACTCGGGGGTGATCCAGCGGGCCCAGGCGCCCAGCAGATCGGACCGCAGGACCAACCCTCTGCGCTCCAGGAACTCCGCGAAGGACAGCTCCCGGGCGGCCACCGCCGCGCGGTCCGCCTCCCAGTCGTCCCCTGTGGTGTCGCCGACCACGGTGTCGGAGCCGGGCCCGGCGAGCAGCACGCCCGCCTCCTCGTACGTCTCCCGTACGGCCGCGCAGATGATCGCCTGGGCGTCGGTCTCGTCGACGCCGAGCCTGGACGCCCACCACGCGCGCGTGGGGCCCGCCCAGCGGATCTGGTGGTCGTCGTCGCGGGGATCCACACCGCCGCCGGGATACGCGTACGCGCCTCCGGCGAAGGCCATGGAGGCGCGTCTGCGCAGCATGTGCACGACCGGGGTGTCGGCCGTGTCCTTGAGCAGCATGACGGTGGCGGCCCGCCTGGGGGTCACCGGTGTCAGCGTGCCGGCCGCGAGTGCGCGGATGCGGTCCGGCCACTCGGCTGGGTACCACTGCCCGTTTGCCATGGGCGGAGGCTAACTCGTCACGGGCTGATGTTCGAGTGAGCCTCCGCGCTCTTGGCGACCGCTACGCGCTGGTGAGCTCCACCTGGAGCTCCACCTCGACCGGCGCGTCCAGCGGCAGTACCGCAACGCCGACCGCGCTGCGCGCGTGGACGCCCTTGTCGCCGAAGACGGCGCCCAGGAGTTCGCTCGCGCCGTTCAGCACCGCGGGCTGGCCCGTGAAGTCGGAGGCCGAGGCCACGAAGCCGACGACCTTCACCACGCGCGCGACACGGTCCAGGTCGCCCGCCACGGACTTCACGGCGGCCAGCGCGTTCAGCGCGCAGGTACGAGCGAGTTCCTTGGCCTCCTCGGGGGTGACCTCGGCGCCGACCTTGCCGGTGACGGGCAGCTTGCCCTCCACCATGGGGAGCTGCCCGGCGGTGTACACGTACATGCCGGACTGCACGGCCGGCTGGTACGCGGCGAGCGGCGGCACGACCTCGGGCAGCCTCAGCCCGAGTTCCGCGAGTCTGGCCTCGACGGCGCTCACGGCTTGGGCCGCTTCAGGTAGGCCACCAGCTGCTCGGGGTTGTTCGGCCCGGGTACGACCTGGACGAGCTCCCAGCCGTCCTCGCCCCAGGTGTCCAGAATCTGCTTCGTGGCGTGGACGAGCAGCGGCACGGTTGAGTATTCCCACTTGGTCATGTGGCCGACTTTATCCGCTGCCCGGCCCCTGTCCGGCACGGGTTCCGTCTCGGCCCGGCGCGGGTTCCGTCTCGGTCCGGCGCGGGGTTCCGTCTCGGCCCGGTGCGGGGTTCCGTCTCGGCCCGGTGCGGGGTTCCGCCGCCGTTCCGGCGGGCAGGAGGGCCTGGACGGGCCGGGGCCGACAGGCGGGGAGAGCACAAGTTGTCCACAGCCTCCCGCGTAGTCCGCGCGCGGACTGGTTAGGCTCGAATACGTGAGCAGGCTCCAGGTCGTCAGCGGCAAGGGCGGGACCGGAAAGACCACGGTCGCCGCCGCACTCGCGCTCGCCCTCGCGACCGAGGGGAAGCGCACCCTCCTGGTCGAGGTCGAGGGCAGACAGGGCATCGCGCAGCTCTTCGAGGCAGAGGCACTGCCGTACGAGGAGCGGAAGATCGCGGTGGCACCCGGGGGCGGGGAGGTGTACGCGCTGGCCATCGACCCCGAACTGGCCCTGTTGGACTACCTCCAGATGTTCTACAAGCTGGGCAGCGCGGGTCGGGCCCTGAAGAAACTCGGCGCCATCGACTTCGCGACCACCGTCGCGCCCGGCCTGAGGGACGTGCTGCTGACCGGCAAGGCCTGCGAGGCGGTGCGCCGCAAGGAGAAGAGCGGGCGGTTCTCCTACGACTACGTGGTGATGGACGCGCCGCCCACCGGGCGCATCACCCGCTTCCTGAACGTCAACGACGAGGTGGCGGGCCTCGCCAAGATCGGCCCGATACACAATCAGGCCCAGGCCGTCATGCGGGTCCTGAAGTCCCCCGAGACGGCCGTGCATCTGGTGACGCTGCTGGAGGAGATGCCCGTCCAGGAGACGGCGGACGGCATCGCCGAGCTGCGGGCCGCGAAGCTGCCGGTGGGGCGGATCATCGTCAACATGGTGCGGCCCGAGTTGCTGGACGCCGACGAGCTGGAGTTCGCGCGCGCGGTGCCGCGCACGGCCGTCGCCAAGTCCCTGTCCACGGCGGGTCTGGGCGGCGCGCGGCGTGGCGGCACCGCCGAGCGCATGGTGGAGCCGCTGCTCGCGCAGGCGGAGGAGTACGCCGAGCGGTACACCCTGGAGCACGAACAGCGGGGCGTACTGGGCGAGCTGGGCCTGCCCCTGCACGAACTGCCTTTGCTCGCCGAAGGAATGGATCTGGCGGGCCTGTACGAACTGGCCACGGAACTGCGTCAGCAAGGGATCTCATGACTCCGGACCCGGCCGCCACGCACGATGCGGCCCACTCCCCCGAGGGACACCGCGTGATCGGCTCGACCCGCCCTCTTGCGATCGACCCCCTGCTGGACGACCCGCAGACGCGCATCGTGGTGTGCTGCGGCGCCGGCGGGGTGGGCAAGACGACCACGGCGGCGGCCCTCGGGGTACGGGCCGCCGAGCGCGGCCGCAAGGTGGTCGTGCTCACGATCGACCCGGCCCGGCGGCTCGCCCAGTCCATGGGCATCGACTCGCTGGACAACACCCCGCGGCGGGTGAAGGGCATCGACGGGGACGGCCAACTGCACGCGATGATGCTCGACATGAAGCGCACCTTCGACGAGATCGTCGAGGCGCACGCGGACCCGGACCGGGCCTCCGCCATCCTGAGCAACCCCTTCTACCAGTCGCTCTCGGCGGGCTTCGCGGGCACGCAGGAGTACATGGCGATGGAGAAGCTGGGCCAGTTGCGGGCCCGCGACGAGTGGGACCTGATCATCGTCGACACGCCGCCCTCCCGCTCGGCGCTGGACTTCCTGGACGCCCCGAAGCGGCTCGGCTCGTTCCTCGACGGCAAGCTGATCCGCGTCCTGCTGGCGCCGGCGAAGGTCGGCGGGCGGGCCGGCATGAAGTTCCTGAACGTCGGCATGTCGATGATGACGGGCGCCCTGGGCAAGCTTCTCGGCGGTCAACTGCTCAAGGACGTGCAGACGTTCGTGGCCGCCATGGACTCCATGTTCGGCGGCTTCCGTACGCGCGCGGACGCCACGTACAAGCTGCTCCAGGCGCCCGGCACGGCCTTCCTCGTGGTGGCCGCGCCGGAGCGGGACGCGCTGCGCGAGGCGGCGTACTTCGTGGAGCGGCTGGCGGCCGAGGACATGCCGCTGGCCGGGCTGGTACTCAACCGCGTCCATGGCAGCGGCGCGGCCCAGCTGTCCGCCGAGCGCGCGCTCGCCGCCGCGGAAAATCTTGACGAGCCCCGCATTGTGGATCAGATGGACGGGAAAGCAGTTCGTAACTCTCCCGACACGTACGGCAGTTCAGGCAGTCCAGAATCTCCCGCACCGACCGGCACCCCGGAGGGCTCCCCCGCCCCGGACCAGCAGAACCAGACCGTCGCCGATCAGGCCGTTGCCGATCAGGCCGTTGCCGATCAGGCCGTCTCCCCGGACCTGACCGTGGAACAGCTCACGGCGGGACTGCTCAGGTTGCACGCCGAGCGGATGCGACTGCTCTCCCGCGAGCAGCGCACGCGTGACCGCTTCACCGCGCTGCATCCCGAGGTGGCCGTGGCCGAAGTGGCCGCGCTGCCCGGTGATGTCCACGACCTGGTGGGTCTGCGGAACATCGGCGACCGGCTCGCGGCCATAAGGCCGGAACTTCCCACCTCCGACGACTGATACCACTGTCGGACGACTGGTCTTCGCTGCTGTCGGACAGCTGATGTTCACCACTGTCGGACGGCCGATCTTCCGACGGCTGCCCTAGGACCCTACGAACGGGCCCGGGACCGTACGACCGGGGCCGAGGACCGAACCATGCCCCGACTGCGGATCCACGTCTCGGGGCACCCGAGAGCCGGCACACCTGCCCGACGCGCCGACACCTCAAGGGCGCCCTCGACCGACGTGGCCCGGAAGGGGCCTCGCCCTCAGCTCACCGCCGCGTAGTTCTCGTAGATCTCGTCATCGTCGAGCGGCAGAATGCCCGCGCCACGCTCGTACTCCGTGCGCGCGGTCTCCAGCAGCCTGCGCCAAGACGTGACGGTCGGACGCCTGCGCAGCAGTGCGCGGCGCTCGCGCTCCGTCATTCCTCCCCACACGCCGAACTCGACGCGGTTGTCCAACGCGTCCGCCAGGCACTCCGTGCGCACCGGGCATCCGGTGCACACTGCCTTGGCCCTGTTCTGCGCTGCTCCTTGAACGAACAGTTCATCCGGATCGGTAGTGCGGCAGCCAGCCTGCGCACTCCAGTCGGTTACCCAGCCCATACCGGCGCCGTCCTCTCCCGAATCGAGGCTCCCCCACGGCGGCAGCGGCATATTCACCGCCGCCAGTTGAGGACGTTACGGAAGGTGGGCACAGCGCAACACCCCCTTCGGGCCCAATCTTGAATGGCCCGAACGGACTATGCGTAAGCGGCAGATCACCCGCGGGAGTGACCTGAGGACATACATGACTATCCCGACAGAACGGGACAGTTGACATGCGTCACAACGGACACCGAATGACACACGAGGTGTATTCGGACACGGCACCGGAAAAAAATCGGAAGAACGTCAGAACGATTCGGGCTCGCTGGACGTACTTGATACAAGGGCCTACGGCTGTGACAGTCGGGAGCAGCTTAGGCCAACGCCTGTGCGTGTGTCCGGCGAATGGGAACGTAGACAACCGTTCATGTTCCTTCACGCCTCCATGCCGCCCGCGTGCTCGACCAGCCCGCCTGACACCGGCCTGCCGTAGGGCCGATGGGACCCTCAGCCGAACGGCGCCGCCGCCTTCTTCGCCAATACCCGCCTGGGTACGGCGTTCAGTTGCCCCACCCGTCCCGTCTGCCGGTCTCTCAGTCCTCGCTCGCGTCCCCGTCGGGCAGCGGGCCCTCGACGAGCAACGCCCTGACCTCAGGTCTCATGCCCCGGATCATCGACGGCCGCCTCCGTCACGGGCCGTGGATGTCACGATCCGGCACCCGTACCCCTTCGGACCCACCCGCTCCTTCGGAACGCCCGTCGCTACGGATTAGGCTGCCCTCATGCCAAACAAGCGCTCGGGTGGTGGTCTGTCCCCCACACAACAGGCCGCCAAGTTCCTAGGTGTCAGCGTGCTCGCCGGTGCCGTCATGGCGGGCATCGCGCTGCCCGCGGTCGGCGCCCTGGGGCTGGCGGCCAAGGGTTCGGTCGAGGGGTTCGACGAACTCCCAGCCAACCTCAAGCAGCCGCCGCTGAGCCAGCGCACCACGATCCTCGACAGCAAGGGCGACTCGATCGCCACGGTGTACAGCCGCGACCGTACGGTGGTCGATCTCAAGGAGATCTCGCCGTACATGCAGCAGGCGATCATCGCCATCGAGGACGCCCGCTTCTACCAGCACGGCGCGGTCGACCTGAAGGGCGTGCTGCGCGCGGTCAACCGGAACGCGCAGGAGGGCGGGGTCGCCCAGGGCGCGTCCACGCTGACGCAGCAGCTGGTGAAGAACGTCGCGGTGGAGGAGGCCGGTGACGATCCGACACTCGTCGCCCAGGCCATCCAGCAGACCCTCGGCCGGAAGATCCGCGAGCTGAAGTACGCGATCCAGCTCGAGGAGGAACTCGGCAAGAAGAAGATCCTCGAGAACTACCTGAACATCACGTTCTTCGGCCAGCAGGCCTACGGCGTCGAGGCCGCCTCCCAGCGCTACTTCTCCAAGTCCGCAAAGGACCTGAAGGTCGAGGAGGCCGCGCTCCTCGCCGGCATCGTGCAGTCGCCCAGCCGGTACGACCCGGTGAACGACCCGCAGGAAGCCACCAAGCGGCGCAACACCGTGCTGCAGCGCATGGCCGACCTTGGCGACATCTCGCGGGCGGAGGCCGACAAGGCCAAGGAGAAGCCGCTCGGCCTCGACATCAGTCGGCCGAAGAACGGCTGCATCACGGCCGTCAAGGGCGCGGGCTTCTTCTGCGACTACGTGCGCGAGGTGTTCCTGAACGACCCGATCTTCGGCAAGTCCAAGGAGGCCCGGGCCAAGATCTGGAACCAGGGTGGTCTGACGATCCGGACGACGATGGACCCGAAGGCCCAGAAGTCGGTCCAGGCCTCCGTCAAAAAGCACGTCAGGCAGAAGGACGAGGTGGCCACCGCCGCCACCATCGTGGAGCCCGGCACCGGCAAGATCCTGGCCATGGGCCAGTCGAGGCCGTACGGCCTCGACACCAAGAAGAACGAGACGTCGATCAACCTCTCGGTGGACGAGTCGATGGGCGGCGGAGCGGGCTACCAGCCCGGTTCGACGTTCAAGCCGATCGTCGCCGCGGCGGCCATCGAGGACGGCATGTCCCCGGGGAAGATCTACCCCGCGCCGTACGAGATGCTCTACCCGAGCCCGATCTCCACCTGTGGTGGCGGTACCTGGCGCAACAGCACCGGCAGCGACGCCGCAAAACTCGAGAACGAGAGCGCGTCCGAGGTCGGCCCGTACTCGATGGAGAAGGCGACCGCGCTGTCGGTCAACACCTACTTCGTGCAGATGATCGCGGACATCGGCATCTGCCCGGTGACGGAGATGGCCGGGAAGATGGGCGTCGAGCGCGCCGACGGTCGCAAGATGGACCAGGCCCCGTCGATAGCGCTCGGCACGCAGGAGATGTCCCCGCTGACCATGGCGAACGCGTACGCGACCTTCGCCTCGCGCGGCATGTACTGCACACCGGTCGCCATCGAGTCCATCACCCAGCGGGTCGGCGAGAAGTCGAAGTCGCTGGAGGTCCCGAAGTCGACGTGCTCGCGCGCCATGTCCGAGAAGACCGCGGACACCATCAGCACCCTTCTGGAGGGCGTGGTGGAGGACGGTACGGGTACGGAGGCCGGCCTCGGCCCCAGCCGTCCCAGCGCCGGTAAGACCGGTACGACGGACTTCCGTTACGCGGCCTGGTTCGTGGGCTACACGCCGAACATGGCCGGTGCCGTCTGGGTGGGCGACCCCGCGCACAAGCGCCGCATGGTGAACATCACCATCGGCGGCGTGGGCTACGACAAGGTCTTCGGTGGAAAGGTCCCCGGCCCGATCTGGCGCGACATGATGTCCGGCGCGCTGGAGGGCAAGCCCAGTCTCGACTTCAACCACGTCTTCATCCCCGACGAGAGGCCGGACCGCGACCGCGACCGCGGGGACGACGACAACGGGAACGGGAACGGCAACGGGAACGGCAACAACGACGACAACGGCAATGGTGACGACGGCGACAACGACGACGGGTTCTTCGGCGGAACCGACGGCGGAACCACCTTCCCGACCCCGGAGTTCTCCATCCCGGAGAACTGGATCCAGGGCCAGACCAACGGCGGGAACAACGGGAACGGCAATGGTGGCGGGTTCGGCTGACAGCTACCGGACGGTCGATCGGAAGAGCCTCTGATGCGATGAGCGCCTGATCCGATGAGTCGCTGATCCGCATGAATACGGCGGTGGGGGCGCCCCTTGAGAAGGGGCGCCCCCACCGCCGTTCCGCTGGAGAGCGGGCGAGAGCCTGAGGGCTGCTCAGGCGCCCGTGAGCTGCTGCTTGACGATGGCGGCGACCCGGCCGCCCTCGGCGAGCCCGGCCACCTTCGGGTTGACGATCTTCATGACCTGGCCCATCGCGCGCGGGCCCTCGGCACCGGCGGCCCGAGCCTCCTCGACGGCCTGGCCGACGATCTGCTTGAGCTCCTCGTCGGACAGCTGCTTGGGCAGGTACTCGGCGAGGAACTCGCCCTCCGCCGTCTCCCGCTCGGCCGACTCCGTACGACCGCCCTGGGCGAAGGCGTCCGCGGCCTCGCGGCGCTTCTTCGCCTCCTTGGTGATCACCTTGAGCACCTCGTCGTCGGAGAGCTCACGCTTCTCCTTGCCCGCGACCTCTTCCTTGGTGATCGCGGTGAGCGTCAGCCGGAGCGTCGAGGAGCGGAGCTCGTCGCGCTCCTTGATGGCGGCGTTGAGGTCTTCCTGCAGCTTCGACTTGAGCGTGGTCATGGGGCCGATTGTCGCAGGTGTGGTGGAGGAAGCGCGCCTTGATTTCGCTGGTGTGTGCGGATCGGTGGCCTGTCCGGGGCTGATCCGTGGCGGGTCGGGTGCGGGGCGGCGGGTGCGGGTCGGGGACGGGTCGGGTGCGGGTCGGAGACGGGGCGGGGACGAGGCGGGTGCGGGTCGGAGACGGGGCGGGGACGAGGCGGGTGCGGATCAGTGGCGGGGCGGGGACGGGGCGGGTGCGGATCAGTGGCGGTTCGCGAAGTGGTCGGGCGCGTGGTCGCAAGTGTGGACCGGAGTGGGCTGTCCACAGGGGAAGTTGACGATCGGCGGTGGCGGTCGGCGGTTGTCCACAGGTCGGCGCTCGGGCTCGGCGGGGTCTGACACGATGGACACATGCAAGCGCGATACGGAGTACCTCTGGGGATCGCGGCGGTCGGTGCCGCCGGTGTGGTGTACGCGGCGGGTTTCGAGGCCCGCTCCTTCCGGCTGCGGCGGGTGACCGTGCCTGTGCTGCCCCCGGGCATGCGGCCGTTGCGCATACTCCAGGTCTCCGACATCCACATGGTGAGCGGGCAGCGGAAGAAGCAGCGATGGCTGCGTTCCCTGGCCGGACTGCGCCCCGACTTCGTGATCAACACCGGGGACAACCTCTCCGACACCGAGGGCGTCCCCGAGGTTCTGGACGCGCTGGGCCCGCTGATGGAGTTCCCGGGCGCGTACGTCTTCGGCTCGAACGACTACTACGGCCCGCAACCGCGCAACCCCGCCCGCTATCTCCTGGAGAAGGTCCAGGGCCGCCACGGCCTGAACGGCAACAAGCCCGTGGTCGGCGTCATCCACAACCCGTGGGAGGACCTGCGGGACGGCTTCGACGGGGCGGGCTGGCTCAACCTCACCAACACCCGCGGCACGCTGAAGATCGAGGGCATGTCGGTCGAGCTGACCGGCCTCGACGACCCCCACATCAAGCGGGACCGCTACGCCCGCGTGGCCGGCGGCCCGTCCGACTCCGCCGACCTCTCCCTGGGCGTCGTCCATGCTCCTTACCTCCGCACCCTCGACGCCTTCACCGCCGACGGCTACCCCCTCGTCCTCGCCGGCCACACCCACGGCGGTCAGCTCTGCATCCCCTTCTACGGCGCCCTCGTCACCAACTGCGATCTCGACACGGACCGCGTGAAGGGCCTCTCCACGCACACGGCCGACGGCCGCACCGCGTACCTGCACGTGTCGGCCGGCTGCGGCACGAACCGCTACACCCCGGTGCGGTTCGCCTGCCCGCCGGAGGCCTCGCTGCTGACCTTGGTGGGGCGGGAGGAGTAGGCGCCGGGGAGGCTCATGAGGGTGGTGCGGGCGAGCTGAAGGGTCGGGCGCGTGTGAGCCGACGCGTCGAGCGTGGGTGTCTGCCGGTGAGACCTGGCGATCAGGCCGGTGGTGAAAGCTGTCGCCGAGAGGGGACGCCGACCCGTACGGATCATCCCGAATAGCCCGTTTCGTCGGGTGGTCCTAGCGTGAGCGCATGACCGCACCGATACCCAGGGACATCCCCGATCTGCCCGCGATCTCGGGCATTCCCGCGCCGGTGACATCCGTCGTGCCCGCGACGGCGGTGGTGACACCGACACGACGCCCACTGGCGTCGGCGTACCGCGCCTTGGTCGCACTGGCGGCGGCAGCGGCCGTGGTGATCGAGATGGCGCTGGGCAGCCCCCTCCGGGCGTTCAGCCATTTCTCGGTCCAGAGCACGGCCCTGGTGGCACTGGTCTTCGCCGCCTCGGCGCGCAGCGCGTGGTCGGCCCGCCGTCCCCTGCCCTCCTGGGCGACAGGCGGCACGGTGCTCTACGCCATGATCACGGCCTTGGTGTACCACCTGATCCTGACGAAGGACGCGACGGCCTTCTCCATGTCGATGACGCCGACGGGCGCCGCGACCGCCCCCACCGGCTGGCTCGCCCTGACCAGCATCGCCATCCACACCGCGATCCCCCTCGCGGTGGTGGCGGACTGGCTGTTCCTGACCCGGCCGGCGCCACCCCGCCTGAGCCATGCGGCGGCCTGGTTGCTCTACCCGCTGGTGTACCTGGCGTTCACGCTCGGCCGAGCCGCCCTGGTGACGCCCGACTGGCCGGCCCCGTACCTCTACCCGTTCCTGGACGTCGACCGCCACGGCTACAAGAGCGTCCTCGGCAACACCCTCCTCCTGGGCCTCGCCTTCTACGCCCTCGCCCTCCTCCTCATCGCCGTCGACCACCTCCGCCCCGACCCCGTGCACCCTCGCCGGGGGCGCCCCGACCGCCACGACCGACGCCCCGAAAACCGGATTTCGTCTCAAGCCACCGGTGGGCTAAAGTAAACGACGTCGCCGCGACAAGCAGTGACAATCGGGGTGTAGCGCAGCTTGGCAGCGCGCTTCGTTCGGGACGAAGAGGTCGTGGGTTCAAATCCCGCCACCCCGACAGTAAAACGCCAGGTCAGGCCCGGTGCTGAGAAATCAGCGCCGGGCCTGCCTCGTTCTCCAGGGGCTCTCTGGAGAAATCCTGGAGAAAATCTTGGAATCGTCTCCAGGCCGACGCCCTACCCACGAGCCTTCAGCAACGCGTCCAGAGCAGCCACGGGCGAGCCGGGACTCATCTCCCGACGCGCGTTCAACGCTTCCTCCCACATCCCGGTGAGCGCGTTCATCAGCCTCTGCCGCATGCCGGCCGTGATGTGGTCGTAGCGCGACTGAACAGAACCGTCTTCATGGCCCAAGCGTTCGTCCATGAGCTTCGGCGGGGTCCCCACTTCCCTCATCAGCGTCTTGTGGGTGTGGCGCAACCCGTGCGGGGTCAGTCCGGGAGCGATCGGCACCCAGCACGCCTCAGCCCGCTTGGAGGCGCCTCGTCCGCGCGCCGGGATGCCGGGCCACGGCTCGGCGACAACGGGCACCGGGTGCTCTTCCTGAGTGCCGCGCCCGGGATACCGCCCTGTGACGGCCGGCTGAAAGAGCCACGTGGCGAAGCCAGAGCGTCGCCAGTGGGCGGCCAACTCCCCTGATCCCGCGTTGCGGACGTACCCGAGATCGGTGATGGCCTCCAGCACCTTGAGCCGAGTCGGTTCCGCCACGGCGTCCGGCCGGTTGAGGACGTTGGAAACGGTGCCGGTCGAGACGCCGGCGCGGCGAGCCACGTCGGCCAGCTTCGCCCCCGGGCGACTCGCGGACCCATTGGCCGTTCCGTGTCCGCGGAAGACGTAGGTCAGTCCGTGGCACTCGCAAGGCTTCGGTCTCGTCCGGGCGATGTGGCCGGCAAGCAGCGCGGCGAGGAAGTCCGGAGTGTCGACGTCGCGGTACGAGTCGTCCTTAGGCGGGCAACGGTGCAGTTCGCCGGTGTCCAGTTCGTAGAGCTGCCACTCAACACGAATGCTCTTCGGCCGGACGAACTCCGTCTCAAGGCCAACGACCTCGCCCCAGCGCATGCCGGTATAGCCCAAGATGATGCCGCCGACGAACTCGTCGTCGCGCCCGGACAACAGCGCCATCCGCTCGGAGAGCAGCAGAATGCCGAGTGCCGTTGTGACCGCCTTCTCCGGGCCACGGTTGCGTGAGCGACCAGCGCGCTTGCCTCGTCCTCGGCGCCTGGTTGCCGGGTTGGAGTCGCGCAGCCCCTCGTCAACGGCGTCGGCGAGGATCAGATGCAGTGTCGCCCGCCATGTCTTGACGCTGGTTGCCGCGTACGGGACGGCGCGTTCGTGCTTCTCCCAAGCGGCGATGTCGGTGCTCAAGATGTCTGCGACGGCGAAATCCTCGAACGCGGGGAGCAAGTGTTCTTCGATGTGCCGCCGGTAGTTCTGCATGGTGGACGCCGCCAAGTCCTGCGCGGCATACCAGCGGTTCGCGTAGGCGCCGAAAGTGATCCGCTCAGGAGGCGCCTTCTTCGTTCCGGCCAGAAGCTTCGCTTCTTCAGCGTCCGCCGCCTTCTTTGCCGCCGGCTTGGTCCGGAAGCGGATGGCCTCACCATCGGCATCTCGGACAGTGGCGTACTTGCCCGGCGCGAGCTTGTACCGGCCGCGCCAGTACGTGCCGAGGTTCTCGGCGTAACCCAACTTGCTCTCCCTAAAGACGGATGTGCCGCCCGGTTGGAGGACCGGGCGGCACATGGAATCAGGCTGCGCTCTGCGATTGGTGCTGCTGCGCCCTACGCGGCGTCCGTGCCTTCAGAGGGGTGGCGGGCACCGTTGCTATGGCCACCACCTGGCGTCGCGGTGCTGGTGTAGCTCGGGCGGTGGCAACACGGGCATCCGTGGGGCGGCTCTCGAAGATGCGCATGATCTCTACGAAGTGCTCGACCGTGAACCGGTAGCTGCCACCGGGCTTGGTGA
The DNA here is from genome assembly GCF_036346855.1 of Streptomyces europaeiscabiei. NCBI lineage: Bacteria > Bacillati > Actinomycetota > Actinomycetes > Kitasatosporales > Streptomycetaceae > Streptomyces > Streptomyces europaeiscabiei. The sequence continues at coordinate 5,878,652 of NZ_CP107841.1, read as the reverse complement.
AGGGAATGCGTCCCCTGCGAGCTTGTTCCTTCACCCACCACTCGGAGCAGCCGAGCGCTTGGGCAACATCCGCAGCGGAGTGGAGCTGAGGCAAGTCAGTGATCTTCTGACGCACTTTCATGTCTCCTCTGGGGTTCGCTTCGGAGGTTCCGAAGCCCGTGTCTGTCCGAGGTGCGGATTTCTGCGTCATTGCGTCATCAGCGTCATACGGGGCTGTGACCTGCAGTTTTGTGTGACGCGGTGGTGTGGGTGTGCGTCATGGGTGCGTCATGGGCTGCGTCATCCGTGACGTAGCCCATGACGCAGATGACGCAGGATGACGCAGAGACGGCCGTCTGCGTCATGGCTGTCGCCGCAGGTCAGGTGCCGTTTTTCGGCTGGCATGACGCAGATGACGCAGCGTCTTCCCTCTTAGGACAAAAGAGGGGGTGTCTGTTGTGGTGCGGTGCCTCTTCAAGCGTGAAGAAGGGGCCGCTGCGCGGCGCGACCTTGGGGCGGCGTTCCGCCGAACAGCAAGAGGAGCACGCCCCACGGTGCCGGTGCTCCTCTTGCTTGTCCGGGCGGGTACGGGTCGCGGGTCAGAACGCGGGCTTCTGCTCGTGTGGGGGCGAGGTAGCGGGGCGGGTCATTTCGAGGTAGCGGCCTTCGCTGGTGCGGCCGGTGTCGATGAGGACACCCCGGGCGGCCAGTGTCGGTTGGAGGCGCTTGAGGCGGTCGGAGAGGACTTTGCCCGTGGTCGGCCAGCCCTTGGGCAGGGCACGCAGTTCGTCGCCGCTGTAGAGGCGGCTGAGGCAGTGCAGCCACTCGGTGGACGTCATCCGCTGGTCCGCGCCCGGCTCGATGGTGTCGGCATGCCTGAGGACGGTCTGTGCGAGGAGGTCGCCCTCGATCACGTCGTCGTTGAGGTCGTCCAGGCTGGCCCGGTAGGCGGGCAGAGCTCCGAGGCCGGTGGCGGCGTCGAGTTGTGCGCACAGGTGCGCGAAGTCCGCCATGCGCAGGTCGGTCGGGGTCTCCGCCGCTACCGCGCGGACCTTGACCGTGAGGTCCAGGAGCGAGCCGAGAACGACGGGCAACACCTCCGCGTACTCCGCCCACAGTTCCGCCTCGGTGCGCCGGATGCTGGGGCGTTCCAGGCGGAGCGGCAGGAGCCGTTCGGCGAGGTCGGGCCGGATGACGCCGACGTCGATGCCGGTCAGGAGCAGGGGCCGGCGGTAGCCGACGCGGAACACGTCCCCGTCGGTGAACAGAGCACGCTTGACGCTCTCGGCGCCGGTGACGATGCAGCACATCGCGTCCGACAGGTCCGGCGTCATGTGGGAGAGGTTGTCCAGCGCGGTGACCCATCCCGCCGCCACCGCTGCGATCAGATTCTCCTCGTCCTTCGGCGCCCGGCGCAGGTCACCGCCCATGCCCTCGATGATCCGCACCAGCATCCGCCCACCCGTGGACTTCCCCGCGCCCTGCGGCCCGGTGAGGAAAGGGGCGGGCACGGGAACGGACGGACCCAGGCAGCCGATCAGCCACGCGATGGCCAGGCACTCGGTCTCGGCATTGGCGAAGTTGCACAGCCGCAGCAGGAGATCGATGCCCTTGCCGTTGGTGTCCTTGGCGGGCAGGGGCAGTTCGCCGGTGAGCTGGGTGCGGCGCCAGCAGACTTCGCGGGGGTCGGGGGTGAGGATGTCCCAGCCGGTGGGGTGGATGCGGACGGACTGCCCGTCATCGCGGCCGAGGTCCAGCCACGTGGCCCCGTCGAATCCGGGTGCGACGCGGATGTGGACGGGCTGCACGTCTTCGGTCAGTGCGAGTGCTTCGATCAAGTCCAAGGCCTCCTTGAGTGCGGATCCGTTGAACACGCCGATTCCGTCCTTGAACAGGCCGACCATGAGTTCCTGGCGGTGGCTGCCCGTGGTGCCTTGTGAGCGGATCGGGCGGGCGACGGGGTGGCCGTTCTTCTGCGCGTACACGGTCCCGTCGGCGGTACGGAAGTACCGGAAATGCGACTGCGCGTAGTCCGCGATGACCGCGCGGGCCGGATTCTTCTCGTCCTCGGACATGGTCACAGTCCCAACCTGGTCAGGGCGTTGGTCCACGCGTCGGTGCAGTGCCGCAGCGATTCACCCTTGGCCTGCGCGGCGGTGAACAACCGCGCGGTGTGAGCGTCGGTGAGGCACCCGCACCGGCCGTGCGTGGACAGCACGGCGAGGAACGTCCGGTACACCGTGGCGTGCACTGCACTGGACGCGTCGGTGATGCGCTGCTCCGCCATGGCAATGCCACGCTCCAGATAGGCGGGCGTGCGGTGACGGCACTCCCCACCCCCGACCCGTGCGGGCACCGTGATGGCAGACGGCCGGACCGTGGAAGGTTCCTTCACGACCAGCGCGCGCACCACCGCCGGCAGCGTCGTCATGGTGCCGGTACCGGGACCGAGCCAACGGGCGTAGGCCATCGTGGACTTGATGTCCACGCCGTCACGGACGCCGTTCACGGAACGCATGGCGCCCCGGTAGATCCAGTGCTCACCCCGCGTGGTCGCCACGGTCCGGGTAGCGGGCAGTGTCTCGCGTGCCCAAGCGACGGCGTCCGGGTTGTCGAGGTCGACGACGGTGAGGCCGGTGCCGCCGGGGTGGTAGCCAACTGCGGCGGCGTGCCACCATGCGGTGGCCCACTGGGGGGAGTTGAGTACGTTCGGGTCGGTGGTGGCGGCGGCCCACGCGTGGCAGACGCCGGGGCACTGGCAGGGGCCGGGGGTCTTCATGTTCGGCCGGCCGCCGCACGCGTTCTTCGCGCAGGTAGGGCAGTTGCCGAACGGCACCTTCCCTGCCCGCAGCGGCAGCGGCGGCACACCGGCCGCCGCCAACTCCAGTGCGGTGTGCAGGTGGACGCTCACGCTGCGGCCCTCCCGTCCAGCACTGCGGCGGCGAGGTTGGCGCGGCCGATGAACTCGCTGTAGGCGGGCGGGATGGCCTCGGTCAGTTCCTCGCGCACGTCGGTCCACGTGATGCCCAGCGCGGCTTGCAGCTCCGGGACGGTGGGCTTGCCGCCGCCGTTGCCGTACGCGGCGACATACGGGCCGTCGAAGTAGGCACCGTGCCGCCATCCCCGTACGCGGCCCCTGTGCGGGACGTGCGCCGGCCGCTCGATCGTCCAGCCGCCCAACTCAAAGTTGCGGTGGCGGATGACACCGAGTCCGAACATCTCGCCGCACAGGGTGAGGTCTTTGCGGATCTCCGCACGGCCGTTGGGCTGCTCCATGACGTACGGCAGACCGGTCCGTTCGAGGAGCGCGCGGGTGGGCGCGACCAGGTCGACATGCGTTCCACCCCACCCCTGCGACGCGTTCGTGCCCACGGTCAGGGTGCACTTGTCCTGGCACGGCGGGGACACGTGGACCAACGCGTACCGCCCGATCTCGCCGGTGGTGATCAGGTGGGCGAGGTAGTCGAGGGCGTCACCCCGATGGTAGGGGAAGGGGTAGTTCGGGCGGTCGGCGATGTCGCAGCCGTCCACGTCGAACCCTGCCCGCTGGTAGCCGGTTGCGGCGCCGCCGGCGCACGAGAACAGGTCCAGCAGGCGCGGCCGGTGGCCGGGCGTTCGCCGGATGTCGGTGGGTTGGGTCATGCTGGAGGTCTCCAGTTCCTTGATGGTGACTGGCTGGACAAGGGCGGCCCCGGTTCTTTGGCGAGATGCGGGGGCCGCCCTTGGCGTAGCTAGTTGTTCCTGGCCCAGTGGGTGTACTGGCGGCGGACGTAGCCGCGTGGGTCGCCGGTGACGTCCGCCCGGTCGGTGTCGATCAGGTACAGGGCGGCGGCTACGGCGGTTCCGGTGACGTCGCCGTGCGGGTCGTCGGGTTCGTCCAGGAGCGCGATGCGGTCCAGCAGCGCGGCCTTGCGGAGGTAGAACTCCCGGTCCAGCGCGGTGAAGCACTTGAGGCCAGCCAGGAAACGGGCCGTCCAGCCGATCTCGCTGAGGATGCTCGGCGCGTCGGCGTACGCGTCTTCCGCCGTCGGCCAGGGCTCCGGTACGGCATGACCGGCGCCGTTCGTGGTGTCGGGCAGCAGGACCGCGCGGGCGACGGCGGCGATGTGGCGGGGATCGTCGTTGGTGGTGCGGTAGTCCTGCCGGTCGCACTGTTCCCAGACGGCCAGGGCGACGGCTTCCATGAGCGGGTCGTTGTCGTCCCAGACGGCGGCGGGCGTGGTCATTTGGGGTCCCTTCGTCAGACGGTGTCGAGGAGCGGCTGTTGCCAGGTGGGCAGAGCCGCCAGGGCGCGGGTGCGCCAACGCAGGGCGTAGGGCAGGCAGTTGGCGCAGTTCTTGTGCGGGTGTCCGTCCATGGCCGGGCGGCGGCGCGCGTGGGAGCTCCAGGCGAGGGAATCGGCTGAGGCCATGAGATGCCCGACGCGGGCCAGGCCCAGGGTCTTGAAGCCGAAGCCGTGCAGTCGCAGTCCGTGGGCGGCCAGGGTGGTGACGATGGCGGCGCCTTCGCGGGTGGACTGGCGTCGGCATACCGAGCCGAGCCCCACCACCGGTTCCCGCTTCAGGTCGATACCCGCGCCCTCGTACAGGGCGACGCAGCGTTCGTAGTCGGCTATCTCCCAGCCCTGAAGCACCGGGATGATCGGTAGGTCCGGCGCCATCGCACGTAGTTCCAGGTAGTTGGCGACGGTGCGGCGTTGATGCTCGCCCACGCTCAGATGGGTGCCGGCGAAGGTGAGCGGTCCGGCTTGGCCGCCATGGATGATCAGGGGTTCGCACATCCAGTCTTGCGGGGCGGCCCAGTCGAACGGGCCGACGCCTTCCCAGATGCGGTAGAGGTCGTCGACGTACTGGCGCGGGGTGCGGGTCCAGCGGCCGTGTTGCTGGAGCTCCGAGAAGCCACCGGAGTCCACCGCGTACGGGCCGACCGCTTCAGGGAGCTTGACGGCTTCGACGAAGTGCGCGGACTTCAGGAACAGCGGTACTCCGGTGAGGCGGACCCAGTGGCGTTTGTGGGTGGTCAGGTAGAAGCGCAAGGTGGTGGCCTCCTCAGCCGTAGAACTTGTTGCGCTTGATGACTGCCTTGCGGGCGTTGATCGTGGTCCCGCCCTTGTGACCGTTCGCACTGAGGACCTGGATGGCGATCCAGCCGCCGAAGATGACGGCGGCCAAGGTGATGAGCTGAGTGATCAGTGCGGTGAGGGCGGTGATGAACGTGGTGAGGAGCAGCAGTCCGCCACACACGGCGAGGAACCCGACGCCCCCGAGGGCGACGTTCACCGCCGCGCGGGAGACGGCCGGCGGGGTCGCGACCGGTTCGGGCTGCACGGGGTTGATGGCGTAGCCGGTGACGACCCGTCCGTCCGGCAGGACGACGGACGCGACCGCCGGGACGCTGCCGGGCTGGACGGGAACCAGCGGCGCCGGAACGGCGGCGACGGGCTGTATCGGGGTGGGGTAGTGGACGTCCAGGGCACGCTGTTCGGGCGCGGGTTGGGTGTGGTCGGGGTACATGCGGAATCCCTTCCGGCGGTAGGCCAGGGAGGCAGGGACACCCCCTGACGGATGGGCTGTGGAGGGGGTTTCAGGGGTCTGATCTGGGGTGCCTCCCTGACTCCCTGACTGATCATTTGTGCAGGTCAGGGCCAGGGATGTGGGGCAGGGAGGGGGTTGGGGGTGTATCCCCGCCTCCCTGCCGTGGGAGGACGGGCCTCCCTGTTACTCGGCGGCGGAAGCGGAACCGTCGCCGTCGCGGTTGGCGAGGGCGCGCAGGACGTGATCGCGGTGGACGACCATGCGCCCGTTGGACTTCTTCGGCTCCTCGCCCTCGGCCTCCAGCACGCGCTTGAGGTCGCCGAACGTCCAGCCGTCGTAGGCCGTCTCGTCCAGCGCGGCGAGGCGCTTGAGGATGTCGAGCGTGAGCAGACGAGGCGCGTCACCCATCGCCCCGAGGATGTCCGCGAGCGGGTCACGCTCCTCGCCCCGCTCGATCACGGTCAGCGTGGTGATCCCGGAGCGCATGGCCTTGGCGCGGTCGGTGATGGCTTCGGCTGCGTCGTCGTCGATGTAGTGCGTGCGGACCGTGATGGAGGCCTGCCCGGCGGGAATGGCGATGCCGGACGAGGCGAGGACCAGGGTTCCCTGATCCAAGCCGGGGCGCAGCAGGTTGGGGGCGGCGCCGCCGTCGACGGCCTTGTCCCCCAGGGCCATCCGTGCCTGCGACTCCGTGCCCAGCGCGAGGGAAGCACGGGTGTGGGCGCCCTCGCGGACCAGCTTGGGAAGGTTCTGGTCGGTGGGGTCCTGCGTCCCCTGCCACATCAGGACGTTCACGGCACGGCCCTGGTTGTGAATCTTGCGGACCGCCATGAAGTACCGGGAGGTGGCCTTGGAGCCGCCGTACGGGCGCCCGTCCTCGTCCTTGACCGGGCACATGAACGCCATCTGTGCTTCGTCCACGATCACGATCAGGGCGGGGAACACCGTTCCGGGCGGGGCCTGGATACGGCGGTTCATCTCCTCGACCGCGTTCTCGACCATCTCGGTCACCTGGATCACGTGGTCGTCGGTCGGGCCCTGGATCAGCACGTCGGCCAGGCCGTAGAACATCTTCCAGTCACCGATGCCCTTGAGGTCCCCGATCCAGAACTGCACCGACTTGTCCAACGCCAGCCACAGCGCCAGGGAGCGCAGGGCGACGGTCTTGCCCTGGTTCGACAACCCGGTGATCAGCAGGTGGCGCTGATACACGCTCAGCGCCGCCATGTCGCCACGCAGGTCCTGCCCCCACGGCGCCTTGCCCTTGGTGTAGTCGGCGGTCATCGTCTCGTCGGTGACCAGCGGAGACGGCCCGATCGGCTCGTCCAACGCGCCCGAGTCGGCCACCCACAGACGGACCGTACGCGCCGCTTGCGGGATGGTGATGAACACTTCGTGCTCGTGCCGGGTCAGGTTCTCCGCGAGCTTGCGGCGCCGATTCTGCACTTCGATCGTCGACACCCCGGAAGGAAGGGTGACGTCGACTTCGACGCCGCATCCGGCAATCCGGATCGGACCCAGCATGGACGCGCCGGCGTCGCCCATCTCTTTGATGGCGTTGCGCAGCGCGGGCACCCCGAGGTCGCGCAGAGCCTTGACGACGATCGACGGGGTGACCGGCTCGCCCTCACCACTGCGGACGTTCGCGGGCAGCGCCCACGCGGGTGCGGCCTGCTGCTTGCTGCCCACGGCCCACAGCGCGAACAGAGCGAGCAACGGACCGACGATCAGCGCAGTACCCCACGTGACCTGCACGATCCGGATCAGCAGGGCGATGAACTCGATCGTTGCCTTCAGCGGGGTGATGACGTCGGTGACGTCATGGTTGTTGATCGCCATCACCACCCCGAGCGCGACCAGCACCCCGATGCCCACCCCGGCACCGACCGCAAGTCCCTTGGCGGCCTCCACGGGCGAGTGGAGCAGGTCCATGCGGCGGTGGTGGCGGGCCTGGCGGAAACGCTGCAACCGCTCCTCCCACTCCTCGGCCGCTTCGAGGTTTCCCGCGGCTTCCGCCGTGCGGATCATGCGCTCGTATCGGGCGCCGGTCTTGCCGTCCCAGGTGCGGCGGGCCACGATCCGGCCCCCGTTGAACGTGTAGAGGCTGTGACGGGCCACCGCACGGGCGGCGCTCTTGGTGTTCTCGTGCGTGACCGCCGTCTTCACGGCGCGCCCGGAGCGCACCCACAACGGCACCAGGGGCGCGGGCGGGGCGTCGGGCACCACGGTCAGCACCGTGGGACTCACGTCCGGCTCAGCGCCGGTCAGGGGGGTTTTGACGAGACGGACGACGTTCTCGGTCATGCTGGTACTGCTCCTGACTGCCCCCTCGGGGGCGGGAGTGGGAGTAAGGGCGTCGGGGTGGCCGGGTCCGTGGAAAGAGCGGGCACCCCGACGCCTGGTCTGGCTGGTCAGAACCAGCTGGAACGCTTCTTCGCCGCCTTCTCGCGGGCGGCCTCAGTGACCAGGCGCTGCTTCTCGCCGTGCAGGGCGGCCAGTTCGGCGGTCAGCCGCATCTCAGCGTTCGACGTGGTGGTGTCGATCTGCCGCTCCGCACGGGCGGCGCTCTTGCCCCGGACGATTTGGTAGGAGCCGCCGGCGATGGCGCGGGCCATGGCCCGCCGCTCGGCACCGTTCAGCGGCCACGACTCACCGCGCTTGACCGCCGCGAGCTTGACGGCGGCCTTCTGGATCTCACGGTCCATGCGGCGGATATCGGACTTGGACACGGGTCAGCCCTCTTTCGGGGTCGGCTCGGGGAAGGCGCACAGGACGCACATGCCGAGCGAGCGGGGCATGCAGTAGCTGTAGATCACCCGGCACTTCGGGCAGGTGCGGCGGGCCAGCATCGCCAGGGCGAGCGCGCCCCATTTCCGGGAGGTCATCGGGCGTACGGGCTTGGCGAAGTCGATGCGGTAGAGGTAGGCGACCCGAACCGTGCCGGCGCGGCGGTTGACGCGCATGACCTGCGCCGCGATCGGCTGGCCCCCCGGACGCAACCCCCTGGCCCGTAACTGGCGGCGCGTGGCGAACTGCTCGTCGTCGGGGGCGAACTTCCACGGGAAGGTGGGCACGCCGTAGCGGGCGCCGGTGGGGTCGAAGCACTTGCCGTAGGCGGCGGACATCAGGCAACCCGCTTCCATGCCGCCCGAAGGCGGACCTCGGAAGCAGAGTGGCCGGACGCACGGAAGCGGATGGCCATCTCGCGGTAAGACAGGGCGGGAGTCTGGCTGTGCCGGATCTCGTCGACCAGGTCGTCAAGCTCCTGATCGGTGAGCGCGGGTACCGCTTCCAGCGAGCGAGCCCCAACAGGTTGTGTGGGTCCCCAGACGGGCAGTTCCCAGCGGGGTGTGACGTCGGGTGTGACGCGGCTCGTCACGCTGGTCAGCGCCCTGCCGGTGTCGTCTCCCTGCCGTGCCGCTTCCAGCGTCGACCAGGCCCCGGCAAGGGACTTGGCGGTCTTGGCCTGGACGCGTGCGACGCGGGCCCCGGCGTGCGTCACGGCCGTCAGCCGCGTCTCCTCGGTCGCCGCCTCCGCCCGCAGCCGGGCACGGGCCACGGCCGCTTCGTCACGCGCCTCCTGCTGGATACCCCGGATCGCCCCGAGTGCGGACGGGGTGAGCGCGGTGCGCTCCCACAGTCCGTGCACCAGCCACAGTGCCTTCGCCGCGATCGGCAGCCAGGCCACGGCCAGCCACGCGCCGGTGCCCTGCTCTGCGGTGAGCGCGTGGGCGACCAGGACGCCGGCCGCGATGAGACCGAACGACCAGCCGACGGCGGTGACGGTGCGGTTGTGGTCGCCCTGCGCGGCGAGGCGGCGCTCGTAGGCGAGGGTCGCCAGCCAGCCGCCGTCGATCCCCAACCCGACGACCAACGCGACCGGCCACGGCACGGCCGTGCCCAGCCACATCATGACCACGGCCAGAGTGAGGACCATGGACACCGCCGTCATCGCGACGGCGGGCAGAACGGTCTTGGCGTTCATGCCGCACCACCCACCGCGATAACAGCGGCGGCAATGAGCAGGGCGCCGCTGACACAGGTGAGGTCGACCGCGCGCTTGAGGCCGGTGAACTTCACCACCGCGATCCGGGACAGACCTGCGATGTCCGCGCGGATGTCCTCGGACAGGGCGGCGGTGATCTGTTCGGCGGTGAGCGTGGCCCACAGCGGGAAGCCCCGCCCGCCGCCCAGGTTCGGGCGCACTGACCGCAGCAGCAGACCCGCCGCCGCGATCAGCAGGAACATGCCCGTACCGCCCACCGCGACGGTGGCGGTGTTCAGCGGGAGCTCCCGGGCGACGGTCCACGTGCCGGCCAGAACCGCACCGACGAACGCCAGCAACAGACCGGTCTTCGTGTCGGTCCGCGCGATCTCCGCTTTCACCTCGGCGTGCGCGGCAGTCAGGTTCTGGTCGGTGGTCCTCACGCGCCCACCTCCGGCAGGAGCGGCGCGGCGGTGTTCGCCAGCTCGCGGCCGGCGGCGAGCACCTTGCGGCGGGCCCGGCGGATACGCCGCACGTCCAGCTCGGTCGGGGTGCGGTCCAGCGTGATGATCTGCGCGTCCAACAGATCGACCTGCGCCAGGATCAGCGGCATTTCACGCTCGATGTCGTCCAGCTCAGCGGCCGTCGGCTCCATCCAGTCGGCGAACGCGGTAACAGTGTCCTGAACAGTGACGATGTGCTTCATGGGTCGTGGTCTCCCTAGAAGGTGTTCCGGCCCGAAAGCACCCCCGGAGCTGTAACTCCGGGGGTGCGCGCCGTTGATGTGGTGGGTTGGTCAGCCGTTGCGGCCGTAGGCCTCGTTCAGCTCCGCCACCGCGTCCGTGCACTCGCCGGACGCGATGCGGTCGTAGACCTCCTGACCGCTCTGCACGGACTCCGGGGAGGTCAGGTCGGTGGTGGACTCCTGCGACTTCATGCCGAACATGCGTGGGCTCCTGACGTGTCGTAGGTGTGGGCCAGCGAACTGATCGGCGGGCCACGTGCCCCTGCCTGCTTTGCTGCGTACGCCCGTGGTGGCCGGGCAGGGGCGGTGCTTTGAGATCGAAGTGCGCGGGGGCTAGCCGCGCCGGCCGCCTTTTGCGGGAGGTGACGGCCCGTACTGCGCGATATGGATCTGTGCCTCAGTCCCGCTCCTCCGAGGAATCGCATCTCGGTCTCTTCGCGCGGCGTTCGTGCCCTTGGGCAGATCCGTTCTTTTGAGTCGGCGCGTGTCCCTGACGGGAGATGACCGACTGGTTTCCACTCGCCTCAGCCGGTGTCGTCACGGCCGTCGCATCTGCGGTGGATCACGCTGTGGAGTTGTCGGCATCGGTGCGGAAGCGATCCCACATCTGGTGCGCACCAGAAGAAAAGCATCTGGTGCGCACCAGAGTCAAGAGCTTCGCCGTTTCGAGCGGCGTTCGTCCGCCCCGGTGCATCTCCAGAAGACCCGTGCGAGTGGGGGTGCCGGTAGCCAACAGCGCTTCACAGCAGGCCTGTTAAGGAGCTTGTTAAGGCCTGTTGACCTGCGGTGATATGAGGCATGCTGGGAAGGTCAATGAGCGGACCCAATGTCGGGCGGTGGCCTGTGAGTTCAGGACTTAGGAGCGCGCGGACGGCGCGTCGCTGGTCTCAGGAGCGACTGGTTCGCGAGATCGAGCAGTACGCCCGACAGCACGTCACCGACGTTGCGTCGACCGCGAGTTTGCGGGTGTACGTGTCCGAGTGGGAGAACGGCAAGCGCACCCTCTCGGACCGCTACGCGGCGATCCTGAGGCAGCTTCTCGGGGTCACCGACAGGGAGTTGAGGGGCGCCCCGCTCGCTGCTGCGCCGCCGATGGCTGACGGGTACGACGAACTGCTGAGCAGGATCGATTCAGCTAGCAGCGTCAGTTCGTCCATGGTGAAGACGTTCAATGACCAGACCGAGATACTGCGCACGATGGACCGTCAGATGGGCGCGGCCGGTCTCGTCGACCAGATGACGGGGCATCTCGCCCGCCTGGAAGACGCACTGAACTTCGCGGTGCTTCCCACCACGCGCCGACCCGTTGCGCTCGCGCTCGCGGGGGCGTCGACCCTGGCCGCATGGCAGGCAATCGACTCGGGAGCGGTCGAACGGGCTTGGCGGCACTACGAACTCGCGAAGCGTGCCGCCCGCGACGCTGAGGCTCCGATGTACCTCGCGCACGCGATGGCGGAACAGGCATACGTGCTGTGCGAGGCTGGCCGGCCGTCCCTCGGTGTCGACCTGGTACGCGATGCGCAACGCACCGTTGGCCAAGCAGGGTCGCCCCGTCTCCGGGCATGGCTGTACGCGGCTGAGGCTGAGATGTGCGCTCATGCGGGAATGCCCGACGACTGCCGACGCGCGCTTGATGCGGCCCTGGCGAGTATCCCGCCCGGCTCCGAAGACCGAGATCCGGACATGCTGAGTATCTTCCTCAACGGCGCCCACCTTGCTCGGTGGCACGGCAACGTCCTTGCCCTGCTTGGCGACGGTGACGCGGTGACGAGCCTGTACGACGCCTTGGACGTGGTGGACCCCACCTTTGTCCGAGCACAGGCCGGCCTCCATAGCGACCTTGCGCAAGCACACCTCGCACGAGCCGAGTACGACGACGCTCACACCCACCTGCGGCAGGCACGGCTGTTGGCTAGCCGCACCGGTTCGGTGCGGCAGCGCCGCCGCGTCGACCTGCTCAGCGCGAGGCTGTAAGCCCCTGGTTGCCGCGACTCGCCAGGATGTGGAGCAGGGCAACGAGGGTGCCAGAGCCCATCAGTTCACCGCGAGCCATCAAGCCGGGAATGTCGGCCAGCGGCACCCACTCGATGTGTCCCGCCTCTTCGAGGTCTGTTGGCGAACCGATCTGTTCGGCCCCGTGGCCTACGAAGATCTCGTGCGGCGAGTCAACCATGCCGACCATGGGCTGATAAGTGACGACGTGCTCTACCGACTTGGGGCGCCAGCCAGTCTCTTCGATGACTTCCCGGAGTGCCGTGGTCGCCGGGTCCTCTCCTTCATCCACAATGCCCCCGGGCAACTCCCAACCCCACTGCTGAGGGACGAAGCGATACCGCCACATCATCAGGACTCGGTCCTGATCGTCCAGAACGGCGGTGACGGCGACGTGGTGAAGCTTCACCACGTGATGCTCGAAACGCTCCACGCCGGGCGGCTCCACGTCCCAAAGCTGAAGCTTGACCCAACGGTTGTCGTAGACGTCGCGCTCACCGTGGATGCGCCAAGGCTCAAGTCCCTCAGGCGTCTTGACGCTCACCGCACCAGGAACCCGATACGAACTCCGACCTCGAACCTCCAAGGCCCCTTCTGAAACCAGTCGGGCGAGTACCTGCCGAAGCGCGGTCCGGCCTATGCCGAGTTCATCAACCAGCGTGCGTTCTGAGGGCAGCTTGTCTCCGCGGGCGAACTCGCCGGAGGCGAGCCGAGCACGCAGCGTCTCGTAGACCTTGGTCGTCTTCGGTCCCATCCGCGCAGACTCTCCGATCGTAGGTGGTGCGTACCAGCGTAGTGGCACCCGCGGCTCCGTCGCTGAGCGTTTGGTCCCGCCTATCTGTTGGATCGTTGACCCTGGGCAACTGGGCCCTTCGTAAGGGGAAACTTGCAGGGCAATGGAAAGGGTATTGTCCTGAGATCGCAACGGCACCTGTGTGACATCGAGACCTCTACTCAAAGCCTGGCAACTAGTAAATTATCTACAATTCGCGAGAGTGTTGGTCGCGAATTTTCGATGTCCCCGATGATGGTGCGAATCAGGCAGAGCTGTCACGGGAAAAGTCGGCAAAACGAATGAAAGCGCCGACAAGCATGGCTACCACCAAGCCTTCCAGAGAGCCCAGGATCCATTCGGAAATTCCTAGAGATTTCTTGCTGAAAAAAATAGCCAAGGCGACCGCAGACGGGACGCAAAAAGCTGTGATGTCTACTCCTGCTTGCACCTTCTTTCTCCATACTCGGTCAACGTCCGAGCGATGATAGTTTTCCCAACCCAGGGTTACTTCGCTGGTAAATCCATGTCTCCTGAGTTCAGGCAGCAACACGCTGCGAATGTATCTGCCGATGGATGAAATTTTCTCGTCATTGACAAGATATGTCCACCCAAGAACAGAGATGGCAAAAGGTGGAATTAGCAGTGCGTATGCACGTTCGGTTCCACCGAAGTAGAAAGCAAAAATAGCGCCCGCCGTGACCAGGGCTACATAGATAAGGTTGTCCCGGAACCCGATTCGACGTACTTGTTCCTCTTTCAGTCTCTCGTACTCGACCTTGAGGATTTCGTAAGTCATTCGCTGCTCGCAGACTATAGAGGGCTGAGTTCTGTCTCACTTATCCAATTAGTGTGGGTAAAAAGGCATCAAGTCACTTGCTCGAAGCTCGTGGTTCACTTCCCCTGGACGCCTTTCACTGATCACCAAACAATCATCCCCACCGATCTCGAAAATCCAATCCATGCAACTTCCGCACGGAGTGAATCTCTCTCGCTCGGCTGAGATTAGGACAGCTACTAGCCTTCTCGCTCCGCCAGCAACCAGTGACGAAATAGCGTTGGTCTCAGCGTGGATGTCGTGAGACCTGAACCTGTGCTCAACATTGCATCCCTGGAAGATGCGTCCATCGTCCGCCAAAGCCGCACAACCCACCGGGGTGGGACCGTGAACCCTGGCATGGGAACGCGCTTCCCAGGATGCGAGAGACAGGGACCTTCGCTGTTCTTGCGTCAACTCACTCACTTGGGCTCCCTGCCTGAAGAAATGCTTGCCATTAGTGTGTTCCACCTATCTTGTTGGAATGAATTGCGTGAGGTGCTCGCTAGTTGTTGGACGAGCGGCGCTACCACCTGTGGCCAACCATGGGGCTGCGGTCGGACATCGAGAACTCTGCCCAACTCTTGCACCATCTTTGCGTCAAATTCGTCTGCTGCCAGTTTTTCCCCGAGCCATGTGACAATCTCGCCCCTCAAGGAACTGTCGTTTGTATTCGCTGCGACTTCAACCAGTGCGCGTACAGCTCCGTACCTCACCCACTTGTCTGGATCTCGGGTCAAGGATTTGACCACCGTGGTGGTAGCTGGGCTCGGATGCAGTCCCAGTACGTGGACAGCACGCCAGCGTGTCACGGGTGACTCATTTCGAGCAATACCTAGAAGCTTCTCCTCTCCATCCGCAGTCAGTCTGCACCTTCGGAGCACGTTGGCCAACGTCCAGGCTTCGATGGGATCGTCGGAGGCCAGACTTTGGACTATTTCCGCCCCGACATATTCGCCGTCTCGGATCGTGAAAATCGTTTTCCAGCGAATGAAGGATGGGTTGACCGAGGGCACCTCCTCAACAACCCGAAACAGTTGAGTTCTACTGGAAGCGGCCAGCATTCTCCCGGCGATGATTGACCCGTTGAGCCTGAGAGCATCTGTAGCTGCCTGCACGGTTGCTGCGACGGGATCCCATCGTTTATCGGCAAGCATCGCCAGAAGTTCCACCTGCATTTCGCTTGTCACGCGCCCTGCTACCAGGGAATAAGCTGCGCCGAAATAGTTCCAGTCGTACACCAACCGAACGAAATTATCCGCGATCGCAGGGTCGTGAATTTGATCTACTGCGAGGCGGAGTGAATCAAATGAAGATGCACCTGTAGTGACGACGTCAAATGCTTCGGGCCCCCAGATGCTTCTGTGTCGGACTAGGTAGCGAGAGGCAAGGAAGTCGTGAAATAGGTGATGGGCGAACCAGACGAATGTGTTACTAGTACGGACCAGTTCATTCTCTTTGAGAGTTCGAAATAGGGGTTCCTCTACTCGGTTCGTGAAATCTGTCAATGGGATTAGCATTCCTCTTTCTCGCGAGTACGACCCGTAGCAAACCTTGCTAAGTGCGTCGAGTCCCGCGTCATTCACGCACGCCATCTTCGAAAAGTATGCCTCGATCATCTTCGCGGCACTGCCCTCAGTGAGGCTAAAAGTAGTTGCCTTGTCGAGGAAGAAGGGGTTTTTTAGTAGTTTGAGTGCCGCCTGTGGCGCTTTGCCGAATTCCCGAGTTGTGCTCCAGAAGTCTTCGACCTGCTCATCCGACAAGGGCAGCACAGTTGCAAGCTTCCAGCGATCGAGTGGAACTGGTCGCCTGACCAGACGCTCGCTAACGATGACGCTGATAAAGGGAAACCTTCTAGCTAGTTCGTCTAGGGCGTCCAGGGCAGGTTGCGATAGCTCTCTAGGGATCTCGTTTAGTCCATCTGCGAGGAGCAATAGCATTGGGACTTCTGACGAGCTGGTCAGAACCGGCTTCAACGATGGATAGCTCAATCCGATCAGAGCTTGAACGAAAGATTCAGGCTCTGTGCTCCTGATTGTAGACGGAAGGTCCCTCAATGGCAGCCAGAAGGGAATTACATTGTCAGGGCCGGCGGCGGCTGATGTGCCAGCTCGGACGAGGAGATGCGTCTTTCCGCTTCCAGCTTCCGCAGAAAGCAGGACCCGGCCCGAGTCAATGGCTAGTTTGGCAAGTTCTCCTTCCGGCACGACTTCATCCCATTGTCCAGAAATGAGCTGGTCGTACGAATCCGGAAGTGCGATATTCAGGCTGAAAGGAGTCCGCCCACGGCTGAGCGCCGTGAAGAAGGTGAGTGCGTCCCTTCTCATGGTTGACCAAAGTGCCGATTCTTCCCTGGTGGCGGTCATGCCGCAGCCTCCGGAGTACGCCGTGGATCTGGTTCCATTTCCACGATATCTGTTACAACCCGCCACGTGAAGGTGCTCGCGATTGCGCAGGCATGCGGTCGCCACAGCTTGCGACTCTCATCGTTGTCAGGGTCATCGATTATGTCTGACACGCTTCGGACGATGAGCAAGCGCGGATTGTATTGCGGGTTACTTCTAGAGGCTGCAACGCCGCGGCAGAGGCCCACTGATTCCATGTCGATTGCGACAGCTTCATCGTATTCCTGAACAATTCGCTGTTGCTCTTCTGAGT
The DNA here is from genome assembly GCF_036346855.1 of Streptomyces europaeiscabiei. Lineage (NCBI taxonomy): Bacteria > Bacillati > Actinomycetota > Actinomycetes > Kitasatosporales > Streptomycetaceae > Streptomyces > Streptomyces europaeiscabiei. Next base: position 5,862,170 of record NZ_CP107841.1, on the reverse strand, counting down.
CGGGGTCGCCGAAGATTTTGTCACCAGCTACGAGGCTTTCGATGTGAACCTTGGGGTGGCAGCCTTCAGGAAGCTCATTTTTGAGTGAATCCGTGAGCCATGAATGGTCGTCCCTGAGTGGAGCCACGTAGTCCTGATGGAGATTAATAGATGGATAGTCGAAAGGAATGTACCGTCGGCGCGATCCTTGCCTACTCAACTTGGCGAAGGAGCAGTAATGAATATATGGCGGAATGATCACATCGCCGACCGAAACATCCGCACGTCTATTGATTCCGCCGGCAATCCCGCATAGCACTAGGAGCTCTGGTTGCCAGTGTTCGATTACATCTCTAACCCTTTCGCCCGACTGGATATTGTTCCGATCGATCTCTCGGTGAACGACGTCCGGGTACTTGAGGTTGTCCCCTGCAGCGACGTAGTAAGGCTTCCCTCGAAGACGCTGGGTTAGGCCACCAACGGCTCTTAAGGCTTCGGTCTCCTCCTGCACGGCTGTCAAAACTGCCACACGGGCGTGCCCAAGTCGCCCACCGGTAAGTGGCATAGAGTCCCCCTGGAGTCGGCCCCAACACGGTCAACGCTTGCGCGCCGTAGTCTCAGATGCTACTTCGGTGACTGCGTGGCCGGGAGATGGACGCCTGACACAACTCCCACTTGAGCAAAAGCGCTCAACGACGAGCAAGAGGGCGTCCGGGGGATCGTCTGTCCCGCACGGATGGCTCAGCCGTACCCGGAACTGCTCGCCGCAAGCTCTCACCTGCTCGCGGTGGGACGGGCGCCCGTCGACCTCAACGGCTGACGTTTCACCCCACAGGCAGGGGCCTGTGGGCCGTGTGTGGGCCAGCAGCTCATCAGCGGCAACGGAACGGCACTCCCGCGCAGGTCAGATGGGTTTCGTTCCTGATTCCGCGACGCTCTTGAAAGCCGTCACCGCCCTGGTCGATCAGGCTTTCTCGGCCATCAAGCCCGGCCCAAAGCCGCTCTGCCGACCTGGGCGAGCCAGCGCCGCGAACACGTACCCGCACGGCGACACCCAAAAAGGCCTCTAAGGGCTGTCCCGTATAAGGCTGTGAGCTGGGAGGTCGGCTGGCGGTACTGTCGGCCGATGGAGCCTGAGAAGTCGAGCGGGTGCCCGCTTCATGGCGGTGGGGCGGCTGCACAGAGTCTCGTGGGACGCCTGCTCGCGGAGGTCGTCGGATCGCAGCATGTGTATGGCAGCGATGCCCCTGCGGGGCCGCTGGACGTGTGGCTGATCGATGACCGGGGTGCAACCGTTCACGTCACAACTGGATCGGACGGGTGTCTGATCGTCGAGGAGTCAGAGCCGCACACCGGCTACGACATGGGCGACTCGGGACGCGTCACCGTGGGAGCGATCGGCAACGAGACACCGTTCGCAGATCACATCGGGGAAAGCATTCTGGCGGTGCGGGAAGAGCACGAACCGAACACCGGACGCGTAGCTCTGGAGCTCTCATTCCCCAGAGGTCGCGTCCGCTGCGAGAGCTGGGCTGAGGACCTCCGTCTGACCCTGATGTGATGATCTTGCTGTGGCTGGTGTGATCACGGCGTCAGAGCCGTCCTGGATAGCCCCGTTCACCGGGCTGAGCCCGCGGCAGTTCGGGAAGCTGGTGACGGTGCTGCGGCGCGAGGGCGCGGACACAGTCCGCAGGGGCCGGCCGTGGAGCCTTCCGCTGGAGGACCGCGCCCTGCTGGTCGCGGCCTACTGGCGCACGAACCTGACCATGCGGCAGCTCGCGCCGCTGTTCGGGGTGTCGAAGTCGGCGGCGGACCGGATCATCGACCATCTCGGGCCGATGCTCGCGCTCCAGCCCCGTAAGCGGTTCGCGAAGGACGCTGTGCTCATCGTGGACGGCACCCTGGTGCCCACCCGGGATCACACCATCGCCGAGCGGTCGAAGAACTACCGGTACTCCACCAACCACCAGGTCGTCATCGACGCCGACACCCGCCTGGTCGTCGTGGTCGGCCGGCCGCTCGCCGGGAACCGCAACGACTGCAAGGCGTGGGAGGAGTCCGGTGCCAAGGCCGCCGTGGGCAACACCGTCACGATCGCCGACGGTGGCTACCCGGGCACCGGACTCGTCATCCCGCACCGCCGCAAGCGCGGCCAGACCGAACTCCCGGCCTGGAAAGAGGAGCACAACAAGTCCCACAAGCAGGTCCGGGCCCGGGTCGAGCACGTCTTTGCCCGCATGAAGACCTGGAAAATCCTCCGCGACTGCCGTCTCAAGGGCGACGGCGTCCACCACGCCATGCTCGGCATCGCCCGGATGCACAACCTCGCCCTCGCCGGATAGGCAAGCGGGTCGCACGGCGGCCAACCACGCCCGAGGCGACCCGAAGATCATTTACGGGACAGCCCTTAGCAGATCGCCCGGTAAGGCACTATCCCAGCATGGATGAGGGAACTGCGGCATTGATTGCCGGGCTTGCTGGAACCGCTGGCGCGATAGCCGGAGCTGTCGTCGGCGCCGTAGCAGCCGTGAGGGGTGCCCGCATAGGAGCAGAGAAAGCTGCCGAGACAGCCCGCCTACAGGTGCAGGATCAAGCGTCGATCGACCACGAGCACTGGCTGCGGCAGCAGAGAATCGAGGCATATAGCGAGTTTCTGACGGTGTACGACGATTCGACGGTAGTAGCCGGCCGCACCCGCAAGAAGATCGTAGAAATGGAGCCAGCGGCCGGTCAACCAGAAGAAGACCTACGCGAGCTGAAAGAGATCGTGCACAGGCTCCGACAAGTACGACAGCGCGTAAAGCTGGTGGGTCCTGAAACCATCCACACGCGGGCCACCGCGCTGGAGGACTCCGTACAGGATTACTACATCGATCTCGAAGTGGTCGCCGAAGCGAAGGCCAGTGGAGACCCTGACGCACCTCAGATGTTTGAGCAGGAGTACGCGGGAATGCGCGCCTCGGCCAACGCCCATGACTCCTTTGTGCGAGCGATTGGTGCGCTCATCGAAGGCAGGGAAGCATCATAGGGGCCCGCTGGCGGCCAACGATGACCACCCGACAGTTTGAGACTCCGCCGATCGCATGAGCGGGTGCCGCACCGTCCTTCTACCGCTAGGCCGGTGGAAGACTGACACGTACAGATGAGGGCCCGTAATCATGCTCCCGTCCGCGCTGAATGGCTGGTACATGGAGGGTGAACGCGCCTACGGATCAGGAGGTCACTCGCCCCCTATTTTGTTCGTCATCTCCCGCGCCAGCCATCCACCTGCCCTGACGCGGCCTCAACTCTCTTCTTCGCGAGTACCGGCAGTGCTGTCCTGCGGTCCAAATCCCGGATCCTCGTAGCTGACATCCTGGACGCCCAGGCCGGCCTTCCTGTCGGCAGGAGAGCGGTATGCCCCAAATTCAAGGACTCGGCGAGTCTGCATCACCTCACGGCGCTTACGGTCGAATCCCGCCGTGGATACGTCGGCCCTAAGCACTTCCCTGTAGTGGTCATAGTACTTACTGACTTGATCATAGATCGAATTCCAGGTAAGCCTTCGCGCTGTGCTGTTCCATCTCTCTAGAGAAAACTCGTAGCTATCGCCACTGATGAAAATGGCATCGATCTTCGGATGGGCCTTACTCAGGGCGTCGACGTACCGATCGAGCTTCTGCACATCGTCCCGCGTCACAGTATGCCCAGATCTTTTGATCTCAATTACTTTCACTGCCCCGTCTCCCGCGAGCGCCAAGAAATCATACCGGGAAAGATCCTGCTCATCGAAATCGCGAACCTTCCATTCCCGAAGCTGCTTACTAATCTGCTTTTCCTCGTACAGGACCTGCCATTCTGGATCGATAAGCCATGGATACCAGGCAATTAGATCGTGCAGATTCTCCGTGCCAGCAGGGTGCGCCGTCTCCGAAATGTTCGAAACGAGCGCATTATTGAACTTATCAATAATGGCAATACGCCCATCAATCACCTCCAGAATCGCGCGACTTTCGAGAACTTTCCACTTGGAAATACGACCCACTAGTTCTTCCAGGCGCTCTGGGTCCTCGCTCACTTCTTCGATGTCGGCAACAATGTCATGAAAGTGCCGATACTCGAAGGCTCGAATTACCGAGTCCGCCAGTGGTCTTACTTTCTCTTGGTCACTGCCCGCCTGTCCGAGAGATCGCAGGAAGCGGTTTACCTGGGTTCTTGAGGGGTCGTCCAGACTCTCGATGCGGCTTGAGAACTCGGGATCTGACGTGATTTTGTCGACGAAGGTCGTCCCTCGTCGGCTCGCCCACTCACGCAGTGCCTTGCGCGTCAACTCTTGCCCCCATTGGGACAACGGCTTTGCAGCGTCTGATTCCCAGTCGATCTCCTGCCTGTCAGTGGAGATGACATCCGATTCGTCGTCAACACCGGCATCTAGAAAGTCGGCGTGAATCTCGCCATGCAAGTAGCGCGTGCCGTGCTGCCCGGAAGCAGTTCCTTCGACGAAAAAGTAGAATGGCGACGTTTGCGCTATCTTGCCATTCACATAAACAGCAAACCCTCGCATCAGGCTCTGGCTGAGTACTGCATCCGAAAAGCCAAAGAAATATCTGAGCTCATTTCCATCAGGAAATTTGTGCGTCAGATATCCATCTTCAGGAACTCTCTGCTCAAATTCAACTTGCGGGTCGCCTACTAGTTCCCCGTTCACCCTGATCGCCATTTCCCCCCGTGTCACCCTGCTGAACCTTCTCGCCAGCGATTCTCGAAGTACATCCTCACTCATTGGCGTCGAGTGCTTCAGCCTGGAGAGGGTGATTCGGGTGCCGGATGAGCTGCTGGCAGGAGCTTCGGCCCCTGTGCGGGCCAGAATTGGTACTGGTTCGACTTTTTGCTCCGCAGTCGCGTCACGTTTCAGCTCCTCCATATCCATGGAGAATTCAGTGCACGCCTCGTTGCGCCAAGTGGATACCTCCATGTGCGAGGCAATTCCGAACCCGGCCAGCTTCCCAATACCTTTTCGGCCCATTACTTTTCGATTAGGTGAAGGATTCTCTGCAGCGCCAGCAGAGCGTCTATTTCTGCCAACAACTAGGTAATCACTTTGCACCTCATCCTCGGTCATACCTACACCATCATCTGTGATCACAATCCGCGAAGAATCGCGATCGTATCCAGATACGTCGAGCACGATGTCGACTAGCGAAGCGCCTGCATCCCAACAATTCGCCACCAATTCAGCAATTGCCGTATCGCGTCGCTTGTACATTTGAGCGCCGAGATGTTCGAGAGTGCGCCCTAGGACTTGAATGGTGTAAGTGCGAGTCCCTGCCATGGGTGGATCTTAGACCGCAGTAGGGCACTTCGGAAGGACTTCCACGACCTGTCAGCCTCTCGCGGGCAGTCCATAGATCTTGAGCGGGACCATGCCAGCACCGAATACCGAAGCGACGCGGTGGGAGCCCCTCCCGCGCGAGCGCAGTCGAGCGTGGGGGATAGGCAACCGACAAGGGATTGGCGCGAGCCGAAGGAGCGCATGCATGGGCGTCTGGCGCGACTGTAGTGGTGCCCCCGGTGCTGTCGCTCAGTCTCAACCGTGGCAGTTCACGCTTGTTCGGAGGCGTGTCAACAGGAGGCGGCGCGCAGGATCTGAACGGGTATGAACCACCAGGAACGGCCACCAGCAGAGTTGGAAAGCGCGCTTGGGGCAACGCAGGTTGGGGCGCGCAGACGGCACAAGCAGCAAACCCGCAACGCGGACTTGTCGTGCCGTCATGGAGAAATCCTGGAGACGATCTTGAGATCGCAGCCCCGGAGCACCACCGCAGACCGACACGCACCGAAGCTCTGACCTGCATCTTTGACATGATCCCCAGGTCGGCGATCTTCCAGAGCCTAATTCGGGACGAAGAGGTCGTGGGTTCAAATCCCGCCACCCCGACAGCAGGTCAGAGGCCCATTCGCTTGATCGCGAATGGGCCTCTTTCATGCCCGGGGGGCCAAACAGGGGGCCAAAGGAACAGAACCCCCACTGCTAAGGCTGCGAGGTCAAACTTCCCCCGACTGCCTGCAATGGCCACCTGACGCCCTGTACTGTCCAAGCGCAGCGCATCAGTCCTGCGCCCAGGGGAGGAGCCGTCCGTGACCATCTACGACGACCACCCGACCGACCCCCGCTTGGAGGCGATCTCGCTGCGGGTGTCGCGCCAGCACCTCCGGTACTGCTTCGAGAAGGGCATCGTGCCCCACATCGAAGACTCGACGCGCGTCATGCAGGCCGCGTACGACGCAATGACCCACTCAGGCAACCCGCTCGATGCTCCCGGCGAGCGCCTGTACTTGCTTTCCTTCGAGGGCATCCAGTCATACATCAAGGTCGGCCGCGTCTCGAAGCGCCTTTTCCCCGCACGACTCAGCGAGTACGAACACGCGGCGGAGCTGGGTATGGTCGTCATTTTCGACGGCTGGGTGTCAAAGGCACGGCCGTCCACCCGCCTGTGGGAGACGCGGGCCCGCGACGCCATCGCGGCAGTGCCTGGCGTGCAACGGACCCACAAGGAGTATTTCTCCGGCATCGCCTTCGAGGACGCCTTGGCGATCGTGCAGCGCGAACGCACCGCGTAGGTCACGGGGCTCTCCACACGCTGACTGCGGGAGGGTCAGGACCTGAGCACGCTATTGACCGCCGCGCCTCAGGCCACCGAGCCTCCTCCCGCGTCAGAGAAAATCTCGTCCATCGCTTCAGCCCCTTGCGTGATCACCGGACGGAGCTGCTTGCGGTAGACCGCTTCTGTCGTCGCCTGGCTGCTGTGCCCGACCAACAGCGCGATCCGCTCCAACGGGATGCCGTGATCCGAGAGAAGGGACACGAAGCTGTGCCGCAGCTCCCTCGGTGTCCACTCCGGCTTCAATCCCGCTTTCTTCACGATGGCCTTGAAGTCGCGCCGGACGTTGGCCGCATCGAGCGGCTCGCCGCTCCGGGTCGTGAAGACACGGCCGGCCGGGTCCCACTCCTTCCCCTTCGACGTGCGTTCCTTCTTCTGCAACCTCAGGTGCTCTTCGAGCACGTCGACCACCTGCTTCGGAAGCGCGATGGTCCGCCGGCTCCTCCTGGTCTTCGTCTCCCCGTGCTTGCGCACCGAGCGCCACACCGCGACATGCGGCGGAACTTCGCCCTTCGTCTCCAGGAACACGTGATCCCAGGTGAGAGGCCGCGCCTCTTCCGTACGAACGCCGCTGAGCAACGAGAGCACGAGGTACGCGTACAGCCGTGACGGGCGAGCGGCAATGAGCACGGCTTTCGCCTCTTCCAAGTTCAGCGCCTTACTCGGTCGCCCGGGGCGCCCTTCCGGCACGGTGACGAGTAGCGCCACGTTCCGCGCTGCCTTGTCCCGCCGCTGAGCTTGCACGATGGAGCGGCGCAGGATGGCGAGCAGGTCGCGCAGGCTTCGCGTCGCGAGAAACTCGGCCCTGTCGTCCAACCAGTCGTCGACATCGTCCGCGCTGAGTTCTTTCAGCTTGGCCTTGCCGATGAACGGAATCAGGTGCTTGTTCGCCATCGAGCGGTTCTTACCGATGGTGCCCTTCTCGTCTCGCCCCTTGAGTCCGCGCTCCAACCAGTCGTTCACCGCGTCCGCCACGGTGTAGTTGGCCGGCGCCTTGACTCCGGTCTGCACCTCCTTCTTCAAGTCCCGGATCTTGTTGCGGACTTCGGTCTTCGTCTTGCCGTACACCTTCGGTCGGCGGCGCTTGCCGTTCGGGGCGTGACCCAGGGAAACGGCACCCACAAAGCTCTTCTTTTTGGGGTCCCAATAGATCGTGTCCGCACCGTGGCCAGCCCTTGTGGCGCGTTTCGGGGTCTCGGTCATGCTGTGTTGTGCCTCCATAGGACAGGGCCGCGCCCCGGAAGGACGCGGCCCTGTTGCGGTGGGTGGTTGGGAGTTCAGGCGGTGGCTCTTGCCTCGCGCTTGAGAAGTTCGACGTACTCCGCGATGTAGTCAGGCGGCACGAGTCGACGACGACCGATACGAACGGTCTGAAGTCGTCCGAGCCGTATCTCCTCGTAGACCATCGAGCGGCCGATCCTGAGAACGACGGCCGCCTCTTCGGGCCTGTAGAGGATTTGTTCAGCAGGTGCAACGGCGGTGCTCATGCTGCGGTGCCTCCTCGGCAGGGAGTCGGGGGCGGTGGCCCCCTTCCTGTCAGGTCCGCTACTTCCGCTACCTCCGCTACCGCCCTGGTCAAGGGCATGATCGTGGTAGCGGATAGGGGTAGCGGTAGCGGATGGAGCCGCTACCGGCCCCGGGATCGTGGCCACGGGATGGGTAGCGGACGGGCGGCGCGGTAGCGGATACGGAGTGCCGATCCGCTACCGGTTTTAGGCTTCTGACCTGCCCGGTAGCGGAGGTAGCGGAAGTAGCGCACTTTCCGCAGGGGGAGGGCAGTAGCGTTGCCACGCGTCGTGAAGATCGGACGCGTAATAGCCCTTCATGACGCTTCCGCCGGCCTTGATGTTGCGGGCCGCAATCGGTGCGTTGTCCGCGGTCATGTACTCGCGCAGCATCCGTGAGAGGCCGCGGGCATCGAGCGGCTTGCCGCTCATGTCCGCCCACGGCGCCTCTTCGAGGCTGTGCAGCCTGTCGAGGATGGCGACGGTAGGCAGACGGTCGATGCCGTTGAACACGTAGTCGCGCAGGTCGATCAACAGGCGAATGCCGACGCTGCCCTTGTCGCTGGTCTTGGCCGCGTTCACCAGCTCGATGCACGCAGCGCGGGCCCGCTTCGGCCACGTGCCGCCCGCCGCATCGGCCACGGCGAGCAGGGGCTCCCATACGTCCGCGGGCCGGTCGCTGACGCCCTCCGGAAGCTCCGGGAACACTCCGTCGACCAGGTGGCGGATGGACTGTGCCCAATTGGCGAGCCGGTCGCGCAGTTTGTGTCCTTCCTTCTCGTGGATGCGCTGCCGGAAGGGTTCGACCTGCTCGTTCGGTGCGCGGCGCCGCATGCGGACGATGACCGAGCGAGTCAGGATCGTGTCGGGCAGCGAGCCGAGCCCGGCGACCGCGACTCCGCAGAACGACGGGAACTCCTGTACCTGTTGGTTGGAGCCGTCGCCCACGCAGCGCCACATGACGCCGGAGCGTCGGTGGCCGGCGTTCAGGAAGCCCCGGAGCTGTTCGTTCTCTCCGGCCTTGGGCCCGAAGACCGTATCGATTTCGTCGAACAGGATCGTCGGCCTTCCCTCCATCCCGGACACCGCGCGGAACAGTGCGGATGCGGATGCGTTGACCGCGACCATCGGTTGCGGCACGAGGGTTTCCACGATCTCCAGAGCGCGGGACTTGCCCGACCCCGGCTCCGGCGACAGGAACGCGAGCCGCGGTGTGGAGTCGAAGCAGTCGAGCAGGTGCGCGTGCGCGTCCCACAGCGTCACGGCGACGTACGCGGCTTCGAGCGGGAAGATGTTGAAGCGTCGGTGGAAGGCTTCCACCTCATCGAGCAGTGCGGAGCCGTCCATGACGGGTGCCGGCGAGTTGGCGCTCATGCCGCCTGCCTCCCTTCCTGGTTGGTGCGGAGCAGGCATACGTCGCGGTGTGCGCTGTGGTCGTCGATCAGGGCGAGCACCTTCGTGTGACCGACGGCGCTGCGGTCCCTGCCGCACAGGCACTTCGAGGTGGCGGTCGGTACGGCGCTGCCGGGTGCGGAGATGCGCAGCCATGCGACCGCGTAACGCCCGTCTCCCTGCTGCGAGTCAGGGCCAACAGCAGTGCGGACGCCCTTGCGGGCGGCGCCTGTCGGCTCGCCCACGGCCGGACCGAGCGCGGCTTGTGCGGCGGCGCGCGGGTCGAAGGGAGGAACAGGGAGGCTCTTCAGGAGGGGGCGAGAAGGGGCGCTCATGCCGCCCTCCCGTGCTGGTTTCGGGCAATCGACCAGTTCAGACCGCTCCGAATGGTCGCCTCACACGACCGCGGCGAGAGACCGGCCTGCTCCCCCGCCCACTGAAGAGCCTCCTCAACCTGCTCCCTGGGAAGGTCGCCGGACGCGATGAACCGTCCCAAGGCTCGCGCCGCCCGGAGCAACGTGGCGTTGCGCTCGCCCTCCGGTGCCGTTCGAACGCTCGCGGTTTCCGCGTTCAAGCCCGCTGCCGCGTAGCGAGAGGCTCGTACGGCCGATGGTGCGGCCGTTAGTGCCCGCGATGACCGACGGACCGTCAGGCGGGCGCACAGCCAATCCGGCAGGGGTGCGGGCGGCACGTCGCTGACGATCGCGTAGGCGCCGCCGCTGGTGATGCTGCCAGGCGCAACGACGTAACCGCCCCATGCCCGGGTGTCGATGCGCTTACCGAGCCGTCCAGCCGTGTTGCCTAGCCGGACACCGGGCGGCGCCGCGAAGTACAGGTGGACCCCGCCGCCCGCGGTCCGCACCGTGCGCGTGGTGGGGACGGCATGCCCGGCGCGCTCGCAGAGCGCCGTAAAGGTCGTCACGCCGTTAGGCGTGTCCGTACTGCACTTGCGCTTGGGCATGTCGAGGTCGACAACGAGCAGCCCGGACGGGCCGGTCGCAATGCCGACGTTGAACGGGAGGTCGCCCCACGCCCGGCGGAGGCGGTCCGGGTCGATCGTGGCGCGCTCTTCCCACTTCCGGTGACCGCCGGCGCAGTCTCCGATGGCGGGGCAAACGTCCTCACCGTGTAGGGCAGGACGCTTGTCACCGGGGCGCAGAGGGAGGACGGCCCATCCTCGCTCGGCAGCGTCCAGTGCGGCGTACAGGAGGTGGCGATTCATGCGGCCACCGCCAATCCGCTCGATGGAGTGGCAAGGGCCGGACGGCTCTCGCCGAATGCCGGTCGTTGGGTCATGCTTGAGGTCTCCTTGTTCTGTTGGAGGGACAGGAGAACCGGGGCGGGCGCAGGCTTGTGGTGAGACGGCGCCCGCCTCGGGCGTAGCTAGCCGCGGAAGTGGTTGCGCTTGAAGACGGCCTTGCGGATGTGGAACGTGTTGCCGCCGCTGTGGCCGCTCGCGCTGAAGACCTGCACGGCGACCCAGCCACCGAAGATGACGGCGGCGAGAGTGATGAGCTGGGTGATGAGCGCTGTCAGCGCGGTGATGAACGCGGTGAGCAGGAACAGACCACCGCAGACGGCACCGAACCCGATACCTCCGAGGGCGATGTTCACCGCCGCGCGAGAGACGGGCGGCTTGCTCGCGACGGGTTCGGGCTTGGCGGGTTCGAGGGAGTAGCCGGTGACGACGCGGCCGTCCGGAAGGACGATGCTCGTCACCGACGGGATCGTGCCCGGGTGCATGGGCACGATCGGTGCGGACGGCACCGGGGCGAGCGGGATGGGCCGGTGGACTTCCACGGTCGCCTCACGGTGGCCGGGTACGAGGGGCTTGAAGGGTTCGTTCACGACAGGTCCTCCTGTCAGGTGCCGAGCGATGCAAGGAAGCGAGCGAACGCCCGGACCAAGTCACGGACCGGGCCGTCAGCGCCGGTCCCGGCGGTGAAGAATCCGAAGAGGAACAGGACCACCGCGGCGCCAGCGCCGGTCGCCTTGGTCTTGACGGCGACGAAGGCGGCGATGCCGAACAGCAGCACCGCCGAGAAGGTGAGGATCATCGGGAGGCCCCCGTGCGGGGCGCGTCGCTGCCGGCGCGGTAGACGCGGGCCCAGCGGTTGTAGAGCCAGCGGCCGACGCGTATGCGCTTGCCGGTCGCCTTGCAGCGCCGGCAGTCCTTCCCGCGCTTCATGCGGCCCTTGCGGTCGGTCTTCATCCGGAAGCCCCATCCGCTGCACTTGCGGCAGTTACCAAACGGGGAGGCGGCACACACAGCGACGTAACACAGTGTCACGCCAAGCATGAGAGTGATAGCGAGCAGGGCAGGGGTCATCACGGGCCCTTCCAGGCGGGTTTCAGGGGTTTCCGCAGGTGGGCCGCTATCCGCTAGCGGCCTGATCAGAGCAGGTTTGGGGCGCTAGCGGAGCCGCTAACGTTAGCGGTGTGTGCCGCTAGCGCTAGCGGCTCCGGACGGTCATCCCGCGTCGCGGTTTTCGTCACGATCCGCAATCGAAGCCACAATGTGGGAGCGGTCGACGCCGCGCCGGTTGACGACCTTGCCGTCCACACGGCGGCCCACCTGGACAGTGGAGACACCGTGGGGCTTCAGCGCTGACGCCAGTGCCTCCGGCGTCCATCCGTCGTAGACGTTGTTCCGCAGTTCGGCGAGCCGGGACACGACGGTCTCGGACCACACCTTGGGTTCATCGGCAGGGATGACCGCGAGGATGTCGGCGAGCAGGTCGTACGACGTGCTCGCGTCCGTCTCCGGCTCTTCCCCGAGCGCGTGCCCGGACAGGGTGCCGGCGGCTTCGCGCAGCTTGCGGGCCCGCGCAGCGATGCTCTCCGCGTTGGGCGCGTCCACGTACACCGAGCCGACGATCCGGGCATCCGAGCCTTCGCCCACGAAGTAGTGGATGCCCTTGTCTCCCCAAGAGAACATGGTGGCGCGCACGCCCCGCTTGTACGCGGACGTGCCCAGCACCATGTCGTTCTCCAACTGCCCCATGACCTTGAGGCAGAACCGAGCCGACGCGTTCGCGGAAATGCCCGTGGGCAGCGCTTTCGCGTCCGGCCGCTGCGTGGCGAGCAGCAGCACGATCCCGGTAGCGGGACCGCGTTTGACCAGGTCGGTGCAGATCTCTTCGAGTTCCTTGCCGTACTTCTCGTGCTCGAACCAGACCTGGCACTCATCCACCCCGATCACGATCGGGTGCAGCCCCAACGACTTCTTGTTGGCGAGTTCGGACGTCACCTTGGACTCGGGGCAGATGTCCCGCGGCAGCGAGCGGATCACCTTTGCCCTGCGTCGCAGTTCCTCGCGCAGCGCTCGCAGGTCGCGCAACGCGTACTCGATGTCCTCCTCTTCGTCGCCGGCGCGGTGGCGGTGAGCGACGCGCTCGCCAACCGGGTCCAGGTCGCCAGTGCCCTTGAGGTCGTACGTGTGCAGTTCCGCCCGCGGGTCCAACGCAGCGATGAGCAGCAGCAGACGGAGCAGGAAGGTCTTGCCCATGCGCGGAATCGCGCCGATGACGGCCGCGATGTACATGAGCGTGATCTCGACCCAGCGTCCGCGCTGGTCAGTGCCGAACGCAACGGGCTTGAACAGGTCCGTGCTGCCCGACTTCAGCAGCGGCCACGCAGGCTTCTTGGCCTTGGACATGTCCTGATCCCCGACCCACAGCACCAAGTGCCCGGTGTGCTGGTCGGGCACTGCCTCCGGCCACACGCAGCCCAGCGGGCGGCGCAGGCCGGAAGCGAGCCGCTCGCGCCGCTCGATGATGTCCGTGACTGTGACGCCGTACGGGAGGTTGCCCTCCGCACGCCATCCCGGACCGTCGCGAGTGATCGGGGCGGTGAACTCGAACCCGTCGCGACCCTTGCCCTGCGCCTGGTTGATGGCGGGAATGCCGAGCGAGCCGAGCGACCGCAGCACGATGTCTGAGGTGAGCTTGACCGCCTTGGGCAGTTCCACCGCGCGGTGGATGACCGGGGTGTCCGCCTTGCGGCCGGCGACCCCGAGCGCCATGACTACCGCGCCCACCGACACCGCCTGAAGCCAGTCAGGGGCGAGCACGTAGATGGCGAGCGCAGAACCGAGCCCAGTGAACATGGCGAGCACGGTCACGAGGGCGCGCATTCGGACCCGTCCGTCGCGCTGCCGAGACAGCTTCAGGTACTCGGCAGCGTCCTCGCGCCGGACCGCGGCGAGTCGGACCGGCTCGCCCTCACGGTCGGCCGCCCACCGCATCGTGCCGCCGACGAACTTTGCGGCACCGGACGGGGCTTGGAGGGTGAGGCGCGCGGCGTAGACCGGGGAGCGAAGTGCGTGGTAGCCGACCGAGTGGGCATAGTGCCGAGCCACCCACGCTGTAGCGGTCTTCAGTTCCGCCACGGACTTCAGCCACAGGGGAACGACCGGACGGCGCTGCGCAGCGAGCAGCCGACCGAGGTAGCCCGGACCGACCGCCTTGGCGGTCGGAAGGTCGACCGTGACGCGCGCGGTCGGGTCGGCCGACTCGGCACCCGACCGACTCGGGTCGGAGTCGGCCGACGGGTCGGCATCGGGTCGGGCCGTCGAGTCGGCCGACCCGGTGCGGGCCGACCGTGCCTTGTCCAAGTCGACTACCTCTCCCCCGGAGTCGGCCGCCATGTCGGCTTCGAGTCGGTGGAAGAGTTCGTTCTCGTCGTCGGGGTGCTTCACTGAATGTCCCTTCCAAGGGAAAAGGGCGGGGTCCGGCCGTCGCTGTAGGAGGTGGGCGGACGGACCCCGCACGGCGGTGCTACGGGGGTGGCATGGGGAAATCGGAGTCCAAGACGCGGCCGTGCGAGTGGTGCGGCAAGCCGGTGCAGCAACCAGAAAGCCGGTGGCGCAAGCGGCGTTATTGCAGCAAGGCACACCGCCGCAGGAACCGAATTGCGGATGCTCTCTGGGAGTTCCTGGACTTCTGGTAGGTCACGCGGCGCGCTGTTCCTCGGGATAGGCGCAGGGCACGCACATGCCGAGCGAGGAGGGGATGACGTATCCGGCGTCCTGACGGCAGGCCGGACAGGTTCGGCGGGCGCGCATCGCCTTGGCGAGCGCGGCCCGTTTGCCCGGCGTCATCGGCCGGACGGGCTTGGCGCGGTCGACGCGGTAGAGGTAGGCGACCAGCGGGCCGCGCCGGTAGCGCGGGCGCAGGACCTGAGCCGCGATCGACTGCCCGCCGGGCCGTAAGCCACGGGCCCGTAACTGCCGCTTGGTGGCGAGTCCGTCGGGGGCGTAGCGCCACGGGTAGGTGGGCAGTCCGTACGTCGCGCCGGTCGGGTCGAAGCACTTGCCGTACATCACGCAGCCTCAACCGCTGTGCCGTCGCCCTCCGAGTCGTCCACGGAGTGCAGCGGACGGCCGGCGCCACGCTCGGTCTGCAACAGGTCGCGCAGCTTGCGAGCGTTGGCCTGCGAGACGTGCACGGCAGTACGGATGCGATCCGCGGTCAGCTCCGAGTCGGCCCACTCTGCGGTGGCCGTGCGCGCTTCGGTGAGCAGTTCCTCGAAGGTGCGCTGCGGCTTGCCCTTGGCCTTGGAGTTCGTCTGCCGGCGCGGGCGCGGCTTGGGATCGGCCAGAGGTACCGGCGGGGGCACGGCCGGCGTCTCCTGCTCGGAGGCGGGGGCCAGCTCGCCCATGCGCAGCATCACGCGCTCGCGCCGCGGGGTCTTCGAGCGCCACTTGCGGCCGTAGCGCTCGCGCAGGTCCGCACGGGCCAACTGCCGTTCCTTCTCCCGCGTAAGTGCCTCCGAGTAGGAGGTGACCTCCCACAGCGTCATGCGGCGCCACAGAGCGAACGTCGACGGGAACGCGAGCAGCCACCGAGAGAACCGGATCTTTTCCATGCGCCGCCCGGTGGCCGCGCCGATTCGTGCGGCGTAGATGTGCGCGCCGATCTCGGAGAAGACCACCCACAGCAGCGGCATGGTGCCGTGCGCGACCTTGGCCCACATGCCCTGTCCGGCCGCAACGTTCAGCCCGCACGTGATGAGCGTGAGCACCCAAGGCACGAACCGGACCCACGCAAGCGCCATGTCCATCCGGATCAACAACAGGTTGGCCACGGTGAACACCGGAATGGCTACGTCGATACCGACCGGCAGCATCCACGGCTCGCCGAATCCCCAGCGGGCCGCAGCAGCCGACACGGCGTCGAAGGAGGAGATGAGACCGAGCGCACCGACTCCGGCCGCGGCAAGCGCGGCGATTCCGGCGAGACCCATCTCCGGCCTGGTCAGCGGCGGCACCCCGGACGGGGGCGCCGTAAGGGCGGTCGTTGTGGCGCTCATGCCGCCGCTCCCTTCCGTACGGAGCGGCGGCGGCCGGCGAACCGGGCCATGGGGATGACGTCGAACAACTCGGGGTGCGCCTCGACAGTCTCGGCCGCGATGCGGATCAGGTCGTCGGGCATCTCGGGGTGCTCAGCGAGGATGTCGCGCGCCGCGTCCAGACGGGCCGCGCGCTCTTCGTTGCTCTCGCCCTCGACCCCGAGCCACAGCTCAACCGGGGTACCGAGCGCGAGTTCCGCGAAGTCCTCAGCGGATACGGCCTGTTGACGGCCGATGTACGTACGCATGGAAGGCTCCTGAAGTGGGAGGGACAAAGAGCCGGAACAGCCGCAGGCGTTTGGTGAGACGGCGGCTTTTCCGGAAGAACCCGAGCCGCAGCACGGCAGGGGAAAGAGCCCCCGGACCGAGTCGAACGGTCCGTGCGACCATCGGGGCGGTAGAGCGATCAGCGGTTGCGGACGCGGCCGGAGACACTGTCGGCGGACACGTTCAGGTGGCGGGCTCCTGATACATCGATATCGCCGGATATGCTGTGAGCGCTGACGTGCCCGGCGGCTCCGCTTGTGGCCTGAACCTCGACATCCCCAGAGGTGGTGTTCAGGGCGGCGCTGCGACCGTCGTACAGCCGGACCTTGATGTCGCCGGACACCGAGTGCGCGTTGATCTGCTCGGTGGCCCGACCGACGCGGATATCCCCCGAGGTGGTGTTGCGCGCAGCTCACGGACGCCATCAACTCCGAGGTCACCGGAGATGGAGCGGAACTCCATACGGTCGACGTAGCCGTAGACCTCGGTATCCGCAGACTGCGAGACGACCGCCAGGGAGGACTGAGCAGGCAGGCAGACCGTGACTTCGATCGGACTGACGGTCGGCATGTCGACCATGCCGCCGGAGACCACACGACCGTTGATCCGGACCGTGCCGCCAACGACGTTCATGCTGCGGACACTCTGAATGACGGTGCCGCGGCGACCCTGCACAGTCACGCCGTTCGGCATCTCCGGTACCTCGATGCCGAATGCCTGCCCGTTCTGCTGACTGCGAGCACGGTTGATCGCGTCGGCCGAGGGCCCCGTGTTGTCGTCGGTGCGCAGCACCACGCGGGCGGTGATCAGGTTCTCGATCACCTGGACACGAACGCTGCCGACCGGCAGCGACAGTCCCAGCACGATCGGGCCGGAGGTCTCGGAGTCGAAAATGCGCTCGGTCATGGGTAAGCCCCCAAAGGCTTGTTGGAGTGGGACACGACGTGCGCGAACAGGCGGAACGGCCGCGGCAGTGAAGTGGTGAGACGCGGCCGGCCCGCGCGGAAGTTGAGGTGGTGCGTGTCTCCTTCATCGCGACCGCGCTCCCGTGTCAGGTAGAGCTGTCCGGCCTCGAAGTAGGCGTATGGAGACGTGACCTTTCGGTCTAAGCCCTCCGGTGAATGCCAAGGCGCCGGGTCGCCTCCCCCCGTCCGATGCGGGGCTCCTGGTCGTGCGGTCTTGCAGGTCAAGCGCTTACGGGTGCAGTCGGCTAAGCCCTTCCGGGCTTGCCGTACTAACTTGTAACAGCATGTACTAGCACGCACCATGGCGCAAGAGGTCGCCACAGATTCGTGCTAGGTCGTACTAGGGGTGGGTACGCTCGATGGCGTGATGAGCGCTGAAATCTCGAAAGACGACCCAAGGCCAGAGTCCGAGCAGGCGGCCGACATCCTGCGGCAAGAGATCCTGCGTGGCGACATCAAGCCCGGAGGGCATGTGGGCTCCGTGCGAGACTTGACCGAACGGTTCAAGATCTCGGGAATGACAGTGCAGCGGGCCCTTGCGATCCTCCGTGAGGATGGGCTCATCATGACGACGTCGCGGGGCAGCTATGCCCGCGACCCGGAGCAGGCCGGCGAAGGCAGCGGAACCGACGCGGTTGTCGACGTTCCCGAAGTGCTGCGCCGGCTCGAACATCTCACCTCCCAAGTCTCGGAACTTCGCGGCAGGGTCGAAGCGCTCGAAAGTCGCTCCGAACCGGGTGGTGCGTGATCTGCAACCAGCATGCGTGGAACGGGAGTTGTGAGGTAAGTGACAGCCCGGGGACGGCAGAACAGGGGAGGGGACATGCCCGGTGACACCCCCCTGTCACCTTCCCTGTCCCCCCGGCACGCGCGCGAGACTCGGAGCAGGTACTCGGAGGAGGGCGCATGACCGATGACAGGCCCGCATGGGCGCGACGCATCGCGGCTGAACGCGCGGCGCGCGACTGGTCGCAACGTGACGCAGTCAGGGCTCTACGGGCGCACGCTCCGACGGAGCTGCCGGCTGAAGACAGCATGATCCGCCAGTGGAAGCGCTGGGAGTCCGGCCAGACACCGAACGACTTCTACCAACCGATCATCGCGGCCGTGTTCGGCACCGTGACCCATGCGCTCTTCCCGGCGCCATCGCGGCGAGACGGAGACAGGGAGATCTTGGCGGCGAGCGGCATGGAGACGTTGGAGATCGTGAGCCGGCTGAACCGGTCCGATGTCGACAGCGCGACGCTCGATGCTCTGCGTATCACCACCGATCGGCTGTGCTCGGAGTACCCGTACATGCCGAGCGGGCAGCTCATCATCGAGGGGCGCCAGTGGCTGCGCCGCGTCGTCGAACTCCACACGAAGAGCCTCACCCTTGCCCAGCACCGCGAGGTGCTCGCCCTGTCCGGATGGCTCGCGCTCCTGGTCGGCTGCGTCGAGTACGACATGGGAGACCGTCACGCTGCCGAGTCGACACGGCGCGCGGCTCTCTCACTCGCGACGGAAGCCGACCATCCAGAAGTCGCCGGATGGGCGCACGAGATGCGGGCATGGTTCGCCCTCACGACCGGCGACTACCGCGGCGTGATCTCGGCAGCGCAGGCCGGAGGTGAGGTGGCGCCGCACCACAGCGTGGCGGTGCAGCTCGCAGGCCAGGAAGCCAAGGCGTGGGCGCGGCTCGGCGACCGTCGGCAAGTCGAGGTCGCTCTCGACAAGGGGCGGCGCCTGCTCGAAGGGATGCCGCATCCCGACAACCTGGACAACCACTTCGTAGTGGACCCCGCCAAGTTCGACTTCTACTCGATGGACTGTTATCGCCTGGTCGGTGAGGACAAGCTCGCTCGCACGCTGGCAGAGGAAGTACTCAGGGCAGGCACGGACTTCGACGGACGCGAGCGCTCACCGATGCGCAACGCGGAAGCCCGCGTCACGTTGGGGGTCACAGCAGCGCGCGAGGGCGACCTGGAGCAGGCGCTCATGATGGGGGAACGCGCCCTCGAAGGGGACCGCCAATCCGTACCCTCGCTCATCATGACCAGTCGTGAACTCGCTGCCGAGATGAAGCGCCGATACTCCTCAGAGCCCGCGGCACAGGACTATCTCTCACGGCTGCAAGTACTTGGACAAGAGAAGCCCGGATTCCTGCCACAGTAGCCGTCACAGTGTGTGCGACCCCGCCCGAATCATGCTGTAGTCCCCGGCCCAAAGCGCGAAGCAGACCTACCCAGAACAACCAGCTCAAATGAGCGGCCCAGACTTCATTCGGCGAGTCTGACGCGTTTGGAGCAACGCCCTGCGAGGGGCTCGAAGCCTCATGCCACCCCGCCATCGAGCCCCACCTCTACTTGCCCTCAGGCGACTACACAGGCTCTGCCAAGGTGCCAGCACTAGCGTCTAAGCAGCATCAAGACCACGAACGGGGGGGTAGTGGTGCGCAAGCTTACGAACGCCCACACGTACACCCACACGCTTGGCAATGCATCCCAAGGTGTGGACATCCCAGGTATTCGCAAACCCTTCGGTACGCGATACGGTTACAGTCTCGGTACGTGTCCAGGTACGACTAGTCCGACAGACTGCGTCAAGATCGACCGAGGATGGTGGTGGGGCCGTGTACGACCGTAGGGAGATCTACAAGCATGCGCCTCTGGCTCTGGTGACAGCAGAGGTTCAGTTCCCGTACTCGCCAAGGCTGCGACAAGAGGACACTCTCGACCGCATCCAGCTCGCGCTAGAGGAACTCCTCCCGGTACGCCGAACAGAGAAGCGATTCACCCTCCAAATCAGCGCTGGAAAGGAAAGCCAGGCCTCTTCAATTGACGTTCAACGCTTCCTTGATCGCCCCCATAGATTGTCTCTTGTAACGTCACCAGAAGCTTTCACCGTGGAGACGACAAGCTATGACGAGTTTGATTCTTTTCTGACCGTCGTAACGAAAGTCAGCGAAGTACTCATTCGAGAAAAGGCAATCCCGGCAGTCGAGCGCGTTGGCCTGCGCTACATTGACGAGATTCGAGTTCCTGAGGCAATCGAAAGCGCTGCACAATGGGTCGACTGGGTGAACCCCAGACTGCTCCCAAGTATCGACAACCCCCCTGGCCCCCTTAAAACGAGTCAAGGGATCGCCTTGTTCGACCTTGGGGATTCCGCGCAGCTACAGTTCCAGTTCGCGGCAGTGAACGGAACGCCAGTAGTCAACAACTCCCCTTTGCGCCGACTGGCAGATTTCGAGCCCGGTCCGTTCTTTGTGCTAGACCTGGACAGCTTCTGGAAAGCTGCTACGCCGGAGAAATCTACAGATTTCAGTATCGATTTCCTTCGGTCCACGCTTTCACGTCTCCATGCGCCAATGGGGCAGGTTTTCCAATCTGCCCTTACCGATCGCTTGCGTGATGTTTTCAGGGGGGTCTCATGAGCATCAGTCCGGAAGTACGCCACTCTGACGAGAACTCGTCGATGATTCGACGCTACGGCCCAGGGTCCAGCACGTCTTCAGCGGCCATCCAAAGCACGGGGTACTTCAAGTCCGAAGCCGGGGTCCTACGCACGCGAGCGGAGGGCCTCGAAGAGGCCACAGCGGAGCTCCACAACGGACTGACTGCCAGCAACCTCAAAGCACGAGCCGCCGTCAAGGCCAGGAAGGGCGTGTCAACACTCCTACATGAGCTGGCCGTTGAGCGCGGCATGGCGTGGTCCGACATCGCTCGACTGGTCGGGGTCAGCGTGTCAGCGGTGCGGAAGTGGAGGAAGGGGGGCGATGCGTCACCAGAGAAGCGCCTACAACTGGCAGAGCTGGCAGCTTTCCTAGATCTCTTGTCCGAGTCGGCGATCGAAGACCCCGCCCAGTGGATGGAGATCAACTTGGCACTGCCTGAAGGATATACGGTTCGTCCCACGCAACTGTATCTGGATGGACATATGATTGCCCTGCTGGAGATCGCAGGGTTGCGGCGGGACCCCGAGCGTGTCATGGATGACATCGCCCCGGAGTGGCGCACCACCCAGCGCTCCAACTTCGAGGTGTTCATGGCAGATGATGGCCAGTTGGCTATTCAGGAGCGCCAGGCTGGTCACTAGGGAGGGCGAGGGGGATACGTGGGAGAGCTGTCCGCTCCTAAATCTCTAGAACAATTGTACGCCTCATGGGGCGAGCAGCCCTCCATTGCACGCCCCATCATGCAAGGCGACGTGTTCGATCAGGTAATACTTCCTGGACTTGGAGACCAACCTCAAGCCGCCCAGATCGTAATGCATGCCTGCAACATGCGTGCCGGCGCCAAGCTTCGCCCCCGACTGACAGTAGTTCCCGTCAAAAGGCATGGCTTTACACCTGCCGATTGGCGAAAATCTGTACGCATCATGCCTCTGCCTGAACTAAATGGTCCCGACAGTGACAGCTATAAGGCAGATTTTCTAGAATTCAGCTCAGTTGCATCAGCAGATCTACCGCTCACTTCGCGAGTGGCCGCGTTGAGTAACGAGGGAGTACTGATACTCCAGCAACGCCTCGTGTATACAGCCACACGCCTACTGATCCAACTTGAGAAGTTCCATGAACAGATGGCCCCAACTTTCACCGAGTTGGAGCTGCAAGAGGACTGGGTCGAGGAAGCCCTTGACGCCGCCGGCGACCTCAACGCCATCGAGAGTGATCAATTGGCTACAAGTGCTGCCGGTGACTTCCAGAATTGGCTGGACGAAGACGACAAGGCAAGGCGCAAAAGCCTGAACGACACGATCCAACACAGCCGGCTACGCAGGGATGCTAGGGCAGCGTGCGAAGCTCGCTACAACGACAAGTAGCCTGCGGAAAAGCAGGACACTTCAAGGGAAGCCGTCGTAAAGCCGACGGCGAGCGACTTCTTGACCAGGTGCTGGCATGCCCGATCCCCGCTTGACCGATGGGGATCGGGGGGCCAAACAGGGGGCCAAACAGTGCAGCCGCGCGAGGACCATCCCGGACAGTAGTGGACAGTCCCGGAGCCGAACGAGCAGCGCTGATAGCGTGGTTGCCACGTCACGAGGGCCCTTGACCGCGTTCGGGACGAAGAGGTCGTGGGTTCAAATCCCGCCACCCCGACAGCTGGATAGCAGGTCAGAGGGCCCTCACCGATCTGGTGAGGGCCCTTTGGCGTTGCTGCGGGTCTGACTGCGTGACCATCGATTCCTGAGTGTGTGCTGCGTGATTGCGGCTGCTGCCTGGCGGGCCTGGGTTGCCGTCCCATGACGACGGTGCCGATTCGGATCGCGGGCCGGATCTGCTTCCGGTAGACCTGCTCGGCCATGGCGGTCCCGGAGTGCCTCGTCGGTGTTCGATCCCCGTGGACATCCCTGAGCGCTTGCGGAGGGCGAGGTGGACGTCGGCCGCGTCGAGCGGCTTGCCGCAACAGGTGAGGAAGAGGCGAGTTGCGTGCTTCACACGTCACCACGTCTGCTCCGGGGCTCTTCTGAAACCCGGGCCCCTCCGTCACCGCCCCGCTTCGGGCTCTGGACCCGTCCTGAGGCCACGGCAGGTTTATGTCACGGCATGTGGCCGTCGTGGGCCTCTTTGTGCATACCCGTGCACAGCGCCCAGACAATGAAGATGTTGAGGGCGACCAGCGCCAGGGCCCACAGAGGGTAGTACGGAATCCAGAGGAAGTTGGCGAGCGCGCCGAGCCCGGCCACGGCCACACCGAAGAAGCGCGCCCACAGCGCGCCGCTGAGCACGGCGCACCCGGCGAGGACGAGGACGATTCCCAGAATGAGGTGAACCCAGCCCCATCCCGCCAGGCTGAACTCGAACACGTAGTGACGTGTCGCGACGAACAGGTCGTCCTTGGCGATCGCCGCGATCCCCTCGAAGATCGCCATCGCTCCACCGAGGATCATCAGCGTTGCTGCGAGGACGGTGGTTCCGGATGTGGGCCCATGCCAGGGACGGGGGTCGGCGTGGGCCGTTTGCGGTCGGGTGGCGTCACTGGCCATGTCGGCTCCTTGGATCGCAGAGCCGTCCGGTCAGCCAGGCATCCCGGACTGGCTCGTTCCCTGATCTCAGCGTGGCACGCCGCCACCCCGTCGGCATTCCGGAGCCGTGGCGGCGATTTGCCTGACGCCCGGTGGGTGAGCTGTCGAATCAGCGCAATCACCAACTGCCACCCACAGATACACAGTGGCCACCTGACAACAGGTTGTGTACGTTGCCCCAATGACCGACTACCGAAGGGGCAATGCCGCGTAGGCGCCCATCAGTCCTGCGGGGCGAGTTCCCTGTTCGCGGCTCGGGGCGGCGACGGTACCCGTCCATCGATCACCTGTCAGGATCCTGCACAGCCGATCTCCGTCGACTCGAACGGGCCCGCCGCTGGCCCGAGGACACGGCAGAAGCGTTCTGGCACTGGAAGGCCCTGGCCCACGGCCCGCTCAGACGTATCGCGGCCCCGGCGACAGCGCAGCGCTGCGGCATCCCTGGCTGTTGCGACCCGGGCTACTTCCGCGATCATCTCGAAGCCGTGCTGCACGCCCTGCCCAAGAAGAGCGCTCGGGAGCTGCGTGCCCTCGTACAGGCTCTCGATGACAAGATCTTGGCGAGGGGCAAGGCCATCCAGGTCGGTAGCGTCGACGAGCCGTGGTGGCGAGACCAGCTCTAGGCCGGCTCCAGACCGGCTCCAGGCCCAGGTGGCCCGCTCAGGGCAGCGGGGAACGGCGGGGAAATCGGCCGGACACGACGAGGCCGTACCCCCAGCCATTCACGCAGGTCAGGATGTGACAGGCTCGAATGATCGCGGCTTCATACTGATGCGATTACACGATCTTCCGCACCGCGGCATAGCCGCTAGCATCGGCCCATGACGTCACAGGCGGATGCCGCGTAGGTCGCCGCGCGAGGTGAGGGCCACCGGTCCCGATGGGCAGTGCGATGGTGCGGTGAGTTCGCTGCTCGTCAGCGCGTGTCCTGGGTCGCCGGCGTGTATTGCCGTTCACACGTACCTCTTCGTCGATGGCCTCGACGTGATCACGCGCAACGACAGCAGAATGGTGGGCCTCGGTCCGAGGCGAATGCTCCGCCCAGGCGGACCGCTCTATCCGACGGACCTGCCGTGCACGGTGGATGTAGCAACCCAGAAGCAGCCGGAGCCAGAGCCGGAGCGGGACAGGCTGACCATCCGGGTCCGGCTCCGGGGCGAGACCGTCATCTGGTCCGACCTGGCCTATCCGGGCTTCGACGGCAGGCCCGTCGAGGAGGTTCGCTTCGGCTTGGAGCAGTACCTGGGCGAGATCGAGCGTGCTTACGCGGCGTTGAAGGGCCAGTTGGTGATCCCGCCCAGTGAGCCGGGGTGAGCATCCCACCGCGTGATGACGCCAACGCACGGCTGTGGAAAGCCGCGCACCCCCCACACGGAGGATGGGGGCCTCGGCGTCACACGGTGACTGGCAGGGATGCGAGGCCGCGCATCAGGCGGGTGTGGCGCCAGTTCAGGGACTCGGTGGGGGCGGCCAGCTGGATCTCGGGGTAGCGGGAGATGACCGCGCGGAGGGCGAGTTCGGCTTCGGCTCGGGCCAGGGGGGCGCCCAGGCATCGGTGGATGCCATGGCCGAAGGCCAGGTGGCCGGTGGTGCTGCGGGTGAGGTCGAGGTGGTCCGGGGCGGGGAAGCGGTCGGGGTCGCGGTTGGCGGCACCGGGGGCGATGAGGACCGGGACGCCTTTGGGGATCGGGGTGCCGCCGAGGGTGAGCTCATCGGTGCTGTAGCGGAACGTGGCGATTCCGACGGGCGGGTCGAAGCGCAGCAGTTCGTCCAGCGCGCTTGCGAGGAGGTGTGGCTCGGCCCTCAAGCGAGCGAGCGACTCCGGGTGTTGGAGCAGGGCAAGGGCCGCGTTGCCGATGAAGTTGGTGGTGGTCTCGTGGCCTGCCACGAGGAGGAGGACGGCCAGTGAGACGAGTTCGTCCTCGGCCAGCCGGTCCTGGCCGTCGCGTGCGGCGATGAGGGCGTCCAGCAGGCTCTCGCCGGGTGAGCTGCGCGTGGCTGCGACGAGGTCGGTCATGTAGTCGGCGACGGCGTGCGAGGCGGCGTCCATCCGGCCCGGGTCTCCGGCGGCGAACAGATCGCTCGACCACGTGCGCACGAGTGGGCGGTCGGACTCGGGAACGCCCAGCATCTCGCAGATGACAGTGACCGGGAGCGGTACCGCGAGGCTCTCGACCAGGTCCACGGCTCCGCGGTCGGGCCAGGTTCCGAGCAGGTCGTCGACCAGGGCGGCGATGTAGGGGCGCAACCGCGCGACGGCACCCGTGGTGAACGCCTTTGCCACCAGAGCCCGTAACCGGGCGTGCTCCGGAGGGTCGGTGGCGAGCATGTTCCGGGAGACGGCCGGATGGAGGTCGCGCTGCGACGGGCGGTCGGCGAAGAACCGCGTGGTGTTCTTCGAGAGCCGGGGGTCGGTGAACGCCTCCCGCGCCTCCGCATAGCCCGTGACCAGGTAGCTGTGGCGCCCTCCCGAGCCGGTGGGCACCTTCTGCACCGGCGCCGCGTCTCGCAGCCGAGCGTAGGTCGGGTAGGGATCGGCGAAGAACCGCGGGTCCTTCAAGGGGTCGGTCACGCTTGCGGGTCCGTTCCCGATGGGGTGAAAGCTGCTACAGATTTTTCTAGTCATTCATAGTCGTCTCTAGTCGTACTTCTTGAATATCTTGGCGATGTGAAGCTTTCGGAGTGGGCGCGTCAGCAGGGCGTGAGCTACCAAAACGCTGGCGGTGGGTGAAGGACGAGAAGATGCCCGTTCCGGTCCGCCAGGCGCCGTCCGGAACGTGGCTGGTCGCTGAGCCCGCGCCGGCCGTCTCTGCGGCATCGGGGCGGGTGGTGGCGTACTGCCGTGTCTCGTCAGCCGATCAGAAAGCCGACTTGGATCGGCAGGCGTCACGGGTGGTGGACGGGGCGAACGGACTTGGCCTGCCGGTCGCCGAGGTCGTCACCGAGGTCGGGTCGGGACTGAACGGGCGGCGCCGCAAGCTGCACCGCCTGCTGTCCGACCCGCAGGCAGCTGTGATCGTGGTCGAGCACCGTGACCGGCTGGCCCGGTTCGGCGTCGAGCATCTGGAGGCCGTCCTCTCTGCGTCCGGGCGGCGCCTGGTCGTCCTCGACCCCACCGAGACCACCGATGACCTGGTGCGCGACATCACCGAGGTGCTGACCTCGATGTGCGCCCGCTTGTACGGCCGTCGGGCGGCGAAGAACCGGGCCGCCCGCGCGGTGGCCGTGGCGACCGCCGAGGACGCCGCCCACCGCTCGGGGTGTCCAGCGGCGCCGACACCGTACGGCTGTGGAACCTGGACGTGGACGACGCCCTAACGGCACATCTGTTCGACGACCCACGGGGTGCTCACGCGGGAGAAGTGGGACGAGTACCTGCCTCGACTGTCGTACGAGCCGCCGTGCGAGGGTGCCTGACAGGCCCCTGGGCGGCGGTTATCAAGGTCTGACAAGCGTCCGGGTGGGACGCGGCCAGACCTGCCGGACGCTTGGCCGGCGCTGCGTCGGACCGCCTACCAAACGTTTGACCGAACGATGCCGCGCACGTGATACCGATCACAACTTGTCAACGCAGTCGAGCAGTCGGCTCCCGTCCTGCGAGCAGCCTTGTTAACCTTGGCCATAGCCCGGTCGCTGGTGCATCCCCCGTCGCCAGCGACCGGGCCCTTTCATGCCTGGGGCACCGCCGCCCGATCGCCACCCGATCGCCACCCGCCGCGGTGAGCCGGTGGGCGATCCCGCGGACGATCCTCTCGTCGAGTTCGTGCACGACGGTCCGTACGGCGGCCAGGTCGTCCGCTGCGAGGCCGTAGAGGCCCACCTTGCTCAGCCCCGGCCATCAGGACCTGCTGCCGCCGGCCGGTCGGCGCTCTTCGCGCCGGCCGGGTCGCCGCCGGGGGCTTTGCCACCTCCGGACCGGGGGGCGCGGTGCGGCGACGGCCGAGGCGGCGTGCCGGACGACCGGGGACCGTCGAGCCGTGCCTGCGAGACGAGACGTGTCCGTGAGGCGTGTCCCTGAGACATGTCCGTGAGGCGTGTCCGTGAGGCGTTCATCCCCTCGGGTACGGCGTTGCGGGCGCCCATGGCTGACGGACCATCAGCCCACAGGACCGTCACGGCGAGTCGCCCGCCTCCCAGGACCGTCACGGCGAGTCGCCCGCGTCCCGGGGGCGCTCGACGCTGGGGCGCGCCCGTCCTCAGCCGTTCCAGGCCTCGTCGTACGGGTCCTGGGGCGCCTCGACCGGCTTGGTGGCGGTGACGTGGAGGTACGGGACGGCGGTGCCGTTGAGGGGGTCCTTGGTCCGTTTCGGGGTGTAGGTGCCGGTGACCTCGATCCAGGTGTCGGGCCGCAGGACGGCCGGGAGTTCGCCGGTGAGGGCGATCTTGACGGGCTGGGCGTCGGCGGCGCAGCAGTTGAGCGCCATGCGGACGAGGTACGGGTTCCCGGAGCCGTCGAGGGCGAGGAACCCGGTGACCTTGAGCGGGCGGCCGGAGAGGGCGCGGCCCTTGTCGTAGACCGCGCGCCCGGCGTAGTCGGCGACGCTCAGCCGGAGGGTGCCGTCGGCGGGGAGGGTGGGGTAGCCCCAGGGCTGCTGCTGGAGTGCCGTGCCGGTGCGCATCGCGGTGTAGGAACCGGCGGCGGGCGGGGCGACCAGGACGAGGGCGAGCAGGGGCAGGACGAGGAGCCAGGAGACCCGGGGTTCGTGATGGGTGTGCTGCTCGTCGCCCTGTCGCCGCGCCCGGCGCTCGTACAGGACCGTGGCGACGGCGGCGGATATGAGGACGATGCCCGCGCCGATGAGGAGGGGGCGCAGGCCGGCCTTGACGTAGCGGAGGTAGAGGTCGGTGAAGCCCGCGTGCAGGAGGGCGCCGCCGGTCAGGAAGAGGATGACGGTCTGGGCCTGGCGGTTCACAGGAGCACCGCCCCGACGAGGGCCGACACCAGGATCGCGAGAGCGAAGGTGGCGGGGGCGAAGCGGAGCGCGAAGGCGCGGCCGAAGGTGGCTGTCTGCATGGCGAAGAGTTTCAGGTCGATCATCGGGCCGACGACCAGGAAGGCCAGCCGGGAGGTCAGGGAGAACTGGGTCAGGGAGGCTGCCACGAACGCGTCCGCCTCCGAGCAGATCGACAGCAGCACGGCCAGGACCGCGAGGGCGAGGATGGCGATGACAGGGTTGTCTGCGGCGGCGTTCAGCCAGCTCGCGGGGACGACCGCCTTGAGCGTGGCCGCCGCCATCGCGCCGACGACCAGGAACCCGCCCGCGTGCATCACGTCGTGGCGTACCGAGCCCCAGAAGGCCGCACCCTTGGTCTGACCTTCGTAGGACGGCCGCTCCGGCGGGCGCATCCAGTCGCCGCGCCCCAGCCACTGCCACAGCCAGCCCATCGCACAGGCCACCAGCAGGCTCGCCACGAGCCTGGCCAGCACCATCTCGGGGTTGCCGGGGAAGGCCACGGCGGTCGCCGTCAGGACGATCGGGTTGATCGCGGGGGCGGAGAGGAGGAAGGCGAGCGCCGCCGCGGGTGTCACGCCCCGGCGTACGAGGGCGCCCGCCACCGGCACCGAGGCGCACTCGCACCCCGGCAGCACCACACCGGCCATGCCCGCAGCGGGTACCGCCAGCGCGGGCCGCTTCGGCAGTGCGCGGACGAAGAACGACGCCGGCACGAACACCGCGATGGCCGCCGACAGCAGCACCCCGATGACCAGGAACGGCAGGGCCTGCACGACCACCGCCACGAACACCGTCATCCAGCTCTGCGTCACGGGGGCGGACAGCAGACCACGCAGGGGGCCCTGCGCCACGACCGCCAGGACCAGCAGCATGGTGAGAAGGAGGGGTGGGTCGAGGTGCCGACCGCGCTGGGGCACTTCTTCCTTGGTTGTGGCCACGGGGGACGGTACCTCCGTAAGGAACGGCTGTGCTGAGCGGGCCCCGTTCGACCCTTTCCTCCCATACGGCGCTGGAGGCCGGGTTGCTCACGTCCACCGAGAAGCCCTTTTAGTAATGGGATCCATTTTCATGTAGCGTTCCGGTCCATCACCTGTGGAGGAGGACCCCATGGCCGTACCCAAGCGGAAGATGTCCCGCAGCAACACCCGTCACCGTCGCGCCCAGTGGAAGGCGAGCACGCCGCAGCTGGTGCCGTTCACGGTCGACGGCGTCACCCACCTCGTACCGCAGCGGCTGCTGAAGGCGTACGAGCGCGGGCTGCTCCACCCCGAGGGCTGAGGGCACGGCCATGACGTACGAACGGCTGCCCGTCACCGTCCTCTCCGGGTTCCTCGGCGCGGGCAAGACCACCCTGCTCAACCATGTTCTCGCCAACCGCGAGGGACTCCGCGTGGCGGTCATCGTCAACGACATGAGCGAGGTCAACATCGATGCCGCCCTCGTGCGCGGCGGCGAGGCCGCGCTGTCGCGCACGGAGGAGCGGCTGGTCGAGATGACCAACGGGTGCATCTGCTGCACCCTGCGCGACGATCTGCTGGAGGAGGTGGACCGGCTGGCGCGGGAGGGGCGTTTCGACTACCTCCTCATCGAGAGTTCGGGGATCTCCGAGCCGATGCCCGTCGCCGCGACCTTCGCCTTCGCGCGCGACGACGGGGCCACGCTCGGGGATCTCGCCCGGCTCGACACCATGGTCACGGTGGTCGACGCGGTGAACTTCCTGCCGGAGCTGGCGGGTGGGGACGAGCTCGTGGAGCGGGGGCTCGACCAGTACGAGGACGACGAGCGCACCGTGAGCGATCTGCTGATGGACCAGGTGGAGTTCGCCGATGTGATCGTCCTGAACAAGCTCGACCTGGTCGACGCGGCGACCGCCGAGCGGCTCGCGGCGACGCTGGCCCGGCTCAACCCGGCCGCGCGGATCGTGCCGGTCAGCCATGGCCGGGTGCGGGTCGCGGAGGTGCTCGGCACGGGGGTGTTCGACCTCGAACGGGCCCAGCAGGCGCCGGGGTGGGTGCGGGAGCTGAACGGGGACCATGTGCCGGAGACCGAGGAGTACGGCATCTCCTCGACCGTCTTCCGGTCCGAACTGCCCTTCCACCCCGAGCGGTTGTGGACCTTCGTGACCGAGGCGCTCGACAGCGGCACATTCGGGCAGGTCCTGCGCTCCAAGGGGTTCTTCACGCTCGCCAGTCGACCGCGTGTCATCGGGCTGTGGTCGCAGGCCGGGGCCGTCGCCCGTTTCGAGCCGTCCGCCGCGCGGGACGACGAGGCCCCGTACGCGCAGGAGTTGGTGTTCATCGGGACGGGGTTGCGGGCGGATGCGCTGCGTTCGGCCCTGGCCGGGTGTCTGGTGGGCTCCGGGGAGGTTCTTTCCGCATCGGACCTCGGCGATCCGTTCCCTGCGTGGGACACGTACGGGGTTGCCTGCGAGTGAGTGAGGGCGGGTCGCGCGGTTCCCCGCGCCCCTGAGGGCCTACGGCCCTTCCGGGCCGAGAAGCACGGGGCGCAGCCCTTGCTCTTCAGGGGCGCGGGGAACCGCGCGAGCAACCACGCCCCACCCGCGGACAACCACGTTCCAGCGCTACGCCCCCGTCCTCGCCCGTCTCCCCAACAGTTCCGCCAGCCCCCGTCGCGTCGCCGCCAGCACCACGCGGTCCTCGGCGCGGAGCACGTACGTGGGCGGCAGGTCCCAGACCAGGCCCGAACCCGCCCCCGAACCCGCCCCCGTCGCCCGTTCGGCGTCCGGCTCTCCGGGGGCTGCCGTGTCCAGGGCCAGGACCCGCCAGGCGCCCGCGCGGAAGGCCTCCGCCACGGTTCGGCCCTCCAGGCGGGGGTGGCCCCGGACCTCGACGGCGGCGAAGAGGAGGACGCGGCGTTCGACGGGGATCGCGCCCAGGATCTGGCGGCCCA
This sequence comes from Streptomyces europaeiscabiei, assembly GCF_036346855.1. Taxonomy (NCBI): domain Bacteria; kingdom Bacillati; phylum Actinomycetota; class Actinomycetes; order Kitasatosporales; family Streptomycetaceae; genus Streptomyces; species Streptomyces europaeiscabiei. Next base: position 5,831,199 of record NZ_CP107841.1, on the reverse strand, counting down.
TCATCGCGCCGGCGAAGGCGGGGGCGGCGAGATGGGTGACGCTGCGGCTGCGGGTGAGGGCACCCGGGTGGGCGGCGCGGAGGGTGCGGTAGACGGCGGTGGCGAAGTCGTCGTCGTAGAGGCGGAGGACGACACGCAGGTCGGGGCGTACGGAACGGGCGTACAGGCCCGCTTCGAGGTTCGTCGTGTCGGAGCTGGTGACGGCGAGGAGGGCGTGGGCGCGGTGGATCTTGGCGGCCTCCAGGACACCCTCCTGGGTCACGTCGCCGAGGATGACCGGTACCCGCAGGCGTCGGGCCTCGGCGAGGCCGCGCGCCTCCGGATCCTCCTCCACACAGACGACCGGGATGTGAAGCTCGCGCAGGCGGGCGAGCACGCGGGTGCCGATCTTGCCGAGGCCGAGGAGGACGACGTGTCCGGACAGGCCGCGCGGCGGCTTGCGCAGGGCGGTGCCGCTGCGGAAGGTGCCGAGGGCCTCCAGGACGGCGGCCAGGAGCACGGGCAGGAGGAGTAAGCCCATCAGGCCCGACAGGAGTTGCAGGATCTGGCGGGAGTCGCTCTGGTCGGTCGCCGGGTCGGCGGTCCCGAAGAGGTCGAGGAGGGTCGCGTACGTCGCCTGGAGCGGGTGCTCCCCGGTGATCACCATCTGGGCGACGGCGAGGGCGAACACGCACCCGATCATTCCGGCGAGGGACCACCGCAGCCGGCGCGAGAGCAGCGATCCGAACGCTCCGAACGCCCCGAGCGATCCGCCGCCCGCCCGGCCGGGCGGCAGCGCGGGTCCCGCGTAGCGCACGGTGTCGAGGACGACGGTGCCGCGCCCGGTGGCCTCGGCCACCGCCCTTTCGTCGGGCAGGAGTTGGGGGCCGCGTTCCCCGCTGCCCTCGGAACCCTCGCTCCCGGCGGGGTCGTTGGTCGTGGCCGACAGGAGCGCGAGCGTGCACAGGCCTCCCGGGCTCTGGCCGCTGCGGCCCGGTGGGCGTTCCACGGCCCGCAGCATCAGCCCGTCCGTCTGGACGACCTTGCTGGTCCCGGCGACGGCGGTCGCGGCCAGCGCGGGCGCGGCGGTGTCGGCGTCGGAGAGGACGGTCGTCGAGGCTCCGAAGCCGTCGACCCCGTCGGCCTCGGCGTCGCCCGCCGCCAACGCCGATGCCTGGTCGAGGAGTTCCTCGATGTACTGGCCCAAGCGGCGGTTGTAGAGCCGCAGGACGAGCCGCAGGCGCGGGTTGAGGCGCCGGGCGGTGAGAGCCGCGCGGATGTTGGTCTCGTCGTCGTCGTACACGAGTGCCAGCGCGGCCGCCCGCTCCACCCCGGCCTCGGCGAGCACCGCCTCGGTGGCCTCCCCGGCCTCCAGAACCCGCTCGCCGCCGTCCCGGGGAGTTCGGTCCGCTCCTCGGTCACCTCGGTCACCTCGGTCGCCGGCCCGGTCGCCCGCCGTCGGATCGCCGACACCCGTGGCCCGGTTGACCGCCGCCGTCATCCGGTCGAGGAACGCGGCGGCGGTCCGGGCGCGCCCGACGACCGGCCGCTGCGCGATCCGCGCGGTGGGCGGCACGACGAGCGTCACCTGTTCCCGGTACACGGTCCGCAGTTCGGCGGCGAGCCGATGCGCCAGCCCGTCGTCCCCGCAGACGACCATGTGCGCGCCGGAGTCGGCGGCCGACCTGCTCCGCCCGCCCGGGGCGAGTTGGCGGCCCGCGCCGAGCGGACCGGACGACCTGCCCGGACCGGTCGTTCCGGCCGGACCGGTCGTTCCGGCCGGACCGGTCGTCACCGGGTCGGCCGGACCCGCCTGTCTGCCCGGACCTGTACGGCTGTTCTGCTGCGAAGGGGTCCCCACGAAGCAGAAGACTGCCCCATCGACACGGCCGGTTCCCCGGTGATCCGGATCACAGTCGGCGGTGTGAGTGCGACGGCGGGTGGAAATCCGTACTCAAGAGGGACGGGGCGACGGCGGTGTCCGGATGCGAGGATGGGGCGCCATGACCGCAGGGTGGGGTTCGCGCACGACACGCGCCGCGATGTTCGCGGCCGTCTGTGTGCTGCTCGCTGCCCTGGGCCACGTGATGATGTCCGGCAGCCATGTCCCCTGGTGGACCCTGGTCGCCGGGGCCGCCGCCACCGGTGCCGTCGGCTGGTGCCTGGCCGGACGTGAGCGCGGGCTCCCGCTCATCACGTCCGTGGTGGTCGCCGCCCAGACTGCCCTTCACTGGGGCTTCGAGCTGGCCCAGTCGTCGACCCCGACGGCCGCCAACAACCCTGTGGGCGCGATGAGTTCGACGGGCCCCTCGGGCTCGACGGATCTCATGCACATGGGTTCCGCCCACATGATTCACACGGTCCCCACGGGCGCGGCCGGTCACATGGGCCATGTGGACCACACCGGGTACCTCCTGGACGGCTCGTCCGCGTCCTCCTCGTCGCTCATGTCCTCGCTCGCGTCCATGTACGCGTCCTCGTCCGGCATGTTCGCCGCGCATCTGCTGGCCGCGCTGCTGTGCGGTCTGTGGCTGGCGTACGGCGAACGCGCCGCCTTCGGGCTGCTGCGGGCCGTGGCCGGGTGGCTGGCCGCACCGCTGCGGCTGTCGCTCGCGCTGCCCGTCGCCGCGGAGCGGCCGCGCCCCCGGGTGCGGAGCGGCCGCGCGGACCGTTCGCCGCGCCGGCTCCTGCTCGTCCATGCGATCACCTCTCGGGGTCCGCCCGCCGGGACCGCTGTCATCTGACGACAGCCGGTGACCCGAGGCAGCCGACACGGCTCGTGCTTCGGGCCTCGGCCGTACGCCGCCGCCACGCGTGCCGTACGGCCGCTTCCCTTCCTCACCGGACCACCGGACACGTTCCCGCGTTCCCACGTCCTCACGTCCTCACGTAGCACGTACGCACACGCCCGCCCGCCCGTACGGCTGTCTCTACATCTGCCTGTCCGTACGGCTGTTTGTGTCGCTGCGTCGTTGTGTCGCTGTGTGCGCCCACGTGCCCGTGTCGGTGGCCCGGATCCCGGATGACCCGCGAAGGACACCAGGTGATCACCCTTACTCCCCCGCCCGCGTCGATCCCGCAGGCCCGGTCCACGACCGACGAGTCCATAACCGCCTGGGCGCTCGCCGCCCGCGGCGGGGACCCGGAGGCCGTCGAACGGTTCGTCGGCGCACTGCACCGTGACGTCCAACGGTTCGTCGCCCACCTCTGCGCGGACCCCCAGGCGGTGAACGACCTCACCCAGGACACGTTCCTGCGGGCGCTCGGCAGCCTGCACCGGTTCGAGGGGCGCTGCTCCGCCCGTACGTGGCTGCTGTCCATCGCCCGGCGGGCGGTGACCGACAGCTTCCGGTACGCGGCGGCCCGGCCCCGGCTGTCCGACGTGGCGGACTGGCGACTGGCCGTCGAGCACGCCCAGCCGCGCGGGCTGCCCGGCTTCGACGACGGCGTCGCGCTCACCGATCTGCTGGGGGCGCTGCCCGAGGAGCGGCGGGAGGCGTTCGTCCTCACCCAGATGCTGGGACTGTCCTACGAGGACGCGGCGGAGCTGACCGGATGCCCGATCGGGACGGTCCGGTCACGGGTGGCCCGGGCTCGAGCCACGCTGGTGGGGTTGTTGGCGGCTGCGGAGGAGGTTCTGGTGGCCGCGTGAGGGTGCCCTTGATCTTCTTCGCCCCCGCCGCCCTACCCGTTCCCATCCCCAGGGGCTGTGCTCCTTCGCTCCCCTGGGGATCTCATGGCTCGGGAATGAGTCGAGGCGGGCGAGTGCGGGTTGTGTGTGGTTGCTCGCGCAGTTCCCCGCGCCCCCTTTGGGGCGCGGGGTGTTGGGGCGTCAGGCGCGTGTCCCCAGGTGGCGCTCGGCGAAGTCCAGTTCCAGGCGGAGCTGTCTGATGCGCTCGTCGACGACCAGGGAGCCGTGGCCGGCGTCGTAGCGGTAGACCTCGTGCAGGGCGGAGCGGGCGGCGAGCCGGTCGACGTAGTTGTCGATCTGGCGGATGGGACAACGGGGGTCGTTGACGCCCGCGGAGATGTAGACGGGGGCTTTCACCGCGTCGACGTACGTCAGGGGCGACGAGGCCTCGAAACGCTCGGGGACCTCCTCGGGCGTACCGCCCAGGAGGGTGCGGTCCATGGCCTTGAGGGCCTCCATCTCGTCGTGGTACGCGGTGACGTAGTCGGCGACGGGGACGGCGGCGATGCCGAGGGCCCAGGCGTCCGGCTCGGTGCCGAGGCCGAGGAGAGTGAGGTACCCGCCCCAGGAGCCACCGGTGAGGACGAGCCGGTCCGGGTCGGCGAAGCCGGAGGTCACCGCCCACTCCCGCACCGCCGCGATGTCCTCCAGCTCGATGAGGCCGACCCGGTGCTTGAGGGCGTCGGTCCAGGCGCGGCCGTAACCGGTGGAGCCCCGGTAGTTGATACGGATCACCGCGTACCCGTGGTCCAGCCAGGCGGCCGGTCCCGCGGCGAAGGCGTCGCTGTCGTGCCAGGTCGGGCCGCCGTGGATGTCGAAGACGGTCGGGTACGGGCCCAAGGCTCCCGCCGGGCGCTGGACGAGGGCGTGGACGCGGCCGCCGGGTGTGTCCACCCACACGTCCTCCACCGCCACCGAGCCGGGCGACTTCAGACCCGGCGGGTCAAGGACCACCTCGCCCGTCGTGGAACGGACGACCGGCGGTTCGGCGGCCGAGGACCACAGGTACTCGATGCTGCCGTCGGGGCGCGCCGTGGCCCCGGAGACGGTGCCTCGCGGGGTGTCCACGCGCTCCAGGCCGCGGGACGCCAGGTCGTAGCGGAACAGCTCGCTGCGGGCCTCGAAGCTGTGGGCGACGAGCAGGGCGGAGCCGTCCGGATACCACTCGGCGCTCAGGTCGCCCTGCAGTCGGCCGGAGAGTCCGAGGTCGGTCTCCTCGCCGGAGGCCACGTCCCAGACGAGCGGCTCCCAGCGACCGCCCCGCTGATGGCCGATGAGCAGCCGGGTGTCGCCGTCGACAGGGGCGAAGCCCATCACCTCCAGGCCCAGTTCGATCGTGCCGCCCTTGGTGTCGTCGAGCTCGGCGACCGTCGTACCGTCCGCCCGGACCACGCGCAGCGCCGAGTGCATCGCGTCGCCGTGCTCGGTGTGCTCGATCGCGATCAGCGAGCCGTCGTGCGAGAGGTCGCCGACGCCCGCCGACTCACGGTGGCGGTAGATCTCGACGGGGGCCTCGCCCTGCCGGTACAGATGGATCGTGGAGCCGTCCTCGTCCGTGGAGCGGCCGACGATCGCCGTACGGCCGTCGCGGCCGAGGGCCAGGCCCGCCGGGTACGACGCGTCCAGGCCCGGGGCCCCCTCCTCGTCCGGGCCGCCGTGGAACGGCTGGCGGCGCCAGACACCGAACTCGTCGCCGTCCTTGTCGTCGAACCACCAGATCCACTCGCCGTCGGGCGAGAGCACGCCGTCCGTCGTGCCGTTGGCCCGGTTCGTGGCCTGGCGCTGCTCGCCGGTGGCACGGTCCCACGCGTACAACTCGTACGTGCCCGTGGCGTTGGAGACGAACAGCGAGCGGTGCGGTGCGTCCTCCGCCCAGTCCGGCAGGGACACCCTCGGCGCCCGGAACCTCTTCTCCCAGTCGGGCATGGACCCGCTCTGCTGCTGCGGGGTGGACCCGTTGCTCTCAGTCATGGCCCCATACTGCCCCGCCCGCACGACAATGTGCCGCCGAGGTCCCCAGCCTGTGGATAACTTCGCTCGCGACGGGTTCGTCCGGGCCGATTGTCAGTGGCCGTGTGCAGACTCACCGCATGACCTCGACGCCCTCCTCGCCCTCAACGCCATCTGCGCCCTCCACGCCCGATCTGCGCCGCACCGTCGAGCGATTCTGGGCCGCGGCCGAGGAGCGGGACTGGGCCGCGTTCGCCGAGACGCTGGCGGAGGACGTCCGGTACGAGCTGCCGCAGACGCGGGAGCGGATACGCGGCAGGGAGCGGTATGTGCAGTTCAACCGGGAGTATCCGGGCGACTGGCACGCCCGGATCGAGCGCATCGTCGCGGAACCGGGGCCTGTGAGGGACACCGAGCAGCCGGATCGGCCGGATCAGCCGGATCAGCCGGGGCAGGTCGTCAGCTGGACGTACGTCACCGTGGGGCTGGAGGAGATGTACGCGATCTCCTTCTTCACGGGGGACTCGGACGGCCGGATAGCCACCGTCACCGACTTCTGGCCCGAACCGTACGAGCCGCCGGCCGGGCGTGAGCACCTCGTCGAGCGGTACTGAGCGGCGGGCCACGCGGGCCGCGGGGGCCGACCCCGCAGCCGTACGCCCGACGCGGGCACCGTACGGTGGACGGCGTGTACCGGTTTCTGCTGACGCCCCGATGGTGGGGGATCAACGTCTTCGTGCTGCTCGCCATCCCTTTCTGCGTGTTCATGGGGTCGTGGCAGCTGAGCCGGTTCGAGGACCGGATGCAGGACCATCGCGAGGCGACCGAGCGGATCGACCCGGCGGACCGGGCGCCGGCCCGCCCGCTGGATGAGCTGCTGCCGGTGGACAAGGAGACCTCGGGCGAGGCGGCCACCGTGACCGGACGGTACGGCGAGCAGCTCCTCGTGCCGAACCGCGAGGTGGACGGCAGGAACGGCTTCTACGTGCTGACGCTGCTGCGCACGGACGAGGGCAAGTCCCTGCCCGTCGTACGGGGCTGGCTGCCCGGCGCCGCTGACTCCGACCGCGCCCCGGCCGCACCCTCCGGCGAGGTCACCGTCACCGGTTCGCTGCAGGCGGCCGAGTTGCCGGGGTCGAACGGCGTGCCCGTCCAGGGCGGGCTCCCGGCCGGGCAGACCTCGGCGATCAGCGCGGCGACGCTGGTGAACCTCGTGCCGGACGACCTGTACGACGCCTGGATCACGCTCGACAAGGCCGACTCGGGCATGAAGGCCGTACCCGCGACCACGCCGCAGGACACGGGGCTCGACCTCAAGGCCTTCCAGAACCTCGGCTACACCGGCGAGTGGTTCGTCTTCGCCGGCTTCGTCGTCTTCATGTGGTTCCGCCTGGTCCGCCGCGAGGTCGAGTTCATCCGGGACGCGGAACTGGGCCTGGACCAGGACGACGACCGGCCGGGTGAGAACGGGCCGAACGAAGGCCGCCCGGACGAGGCCCTCTCCCGGGAAGCCGAGCCGGCCAAGTAGGACCGGCGAACCACCACGCGCCACCCGAACCACCACGCGCCGCCGTACCCCGGCGAGCACCGCGCGGGCCGGCGGTGCTCCTCCGGGAGGCGTCGGGTCAGACGGCTGTCAGCAGGCCCGTGCGGTAGACCACGCCCGCGCAGGCGTTGCTGACGGCTGTCGTGAAGGTGGCGATGCCGCCCTCGGCGGTGTGGGAGACGAGGACACTGCCGTCGACGACGCCGTCCTCGGTGAAGAGCTGGGTGGAGATGGAGTTGGAGCCTTCGGTGGTGGTGCCGGGGGTCGCCTCCCCCGTGGGCGTCGGGTCCGTGGAGGGGTCCGTGCCGCCGGTGCCGCCATCGGTCGTACCGCCGCTGGTGGTGGGGCAGGGCTCGGAGGGCACCCAGGCGAACTTCACCTCGTACGCGGCTCCCGGTGCCAGCATCAGCTGGGTCACCGACAGCGACGGATCGGGCAGTCCGGCCGCCACGTCGCCCGCGACATGGTTCGCCACGGTGATCTTCGCCTGGTCCGCGGCACCCTGCGGGGTGGTGACCACGCCGCCCGCGCCGCTGACCGTACAACTCGTGCCGGAGATGTTGGAGACGCGGAACGTGCCGTAGACGGCGCCGCTGGAGTCCGGTGCACCCACACTGGCGGCGCCGCCGAGCTGGACCGACGTACACAGGGTGGAGACATCGGTCGTGGGCGTCGGCTGGGCGCCGCCCGTGGAGCCCTTGTTCTCGCCCTTGCCCTTGTCGCCCTTGTCCTTGGTGCTGTCCTTGCCGGTGTCCTTGGAGCCTCCGGTGGAGCCGCCCGAGGAACTGTGCCCGCCGGTCTGTCCCTTGGACTGGCCGCCGCTCCCCTGTGTCTGCGAGCCATTGCCCATGTTGGAGGTGTTGAGGTCGGAGCCGGTGGAGTTGGAGACGTGGACGAGGGCGGGGATCGCCGTGCCGATGAAGAGCGCGGCGGCGGCCATGCCGACGACGGCCTGCCGCTTGCGAGCCCGCCTCGCCGGTACCGCCCGCCGCAGGTGCTCCAGCGTGCCGTCCCTGGGCTCTATCTCCGACACCGCGTGCTGCAGCAGATTGCGCAGCACCAGCTCGTCGTCCGGCTCGAACCCACCGGTCCCCTTCGGCCCCGAGCCGTCCGGCCCTGAGCCGTTCGAACCCGAGCCGCCGGAGCCCACACCGCCCGACCACAGGTCCGCCGAGCGCAGCGCGCCGAAGCGCGGCTCGTCGACATCCGGCTCGGCCGTACCCGAGGAGTCCGGAGACGAGGAGCCCGGAGACGAGGCGTCCGCACCCGAGGAGCCCGAAGACGAGGAGCCCGGAGACGAGGCGTCCGCACCCGAGGAGCCCGAAGACGAGGAGCCCGAAGACGAGGCGTCCGCACCCGAGGCGTCTTCACCCGAGGCGTCCGCATCCGGATCCACATCAGCCGAATTCAGGTCGGCCGACCGCGACTCACCTGATCGCGACTCACCCGGCCGCGACTCACCCGACGGCGAGTCATCCAACGCCGAGTCGTCCAACGGCAGGTCACCCGAAGGCGAGTCCTCCGAGCTCGAATCGTCCGAAAGCAGGTCTTCCGAAGGCGAGTCCTCCGAACGCGGGCCGTCCGGCCGCGAGTCGTCCGGAGTGCGGCCTTCGAGATGCCGGCCCTTGGGGTGGGGGCCGTGTTCTTCGGGGCCGTGATTCACAGTTCCGTTCCCAGCGTGCGATTGCGTTTCTTCGTGCTCTGCGTGCTGTTCGCGCTCTTCGTGCCTTTCGAGCCCGCGTCCCCCGACGCACTCGTCCGGCTCGCGCTGTTCCGCGGGTTCGTCCCCGCGTTCGTCCCCGCGCTCCTCGGCGCGTTCGTCGTCGTCCCGGCGTCCCCAGGAGGCACGCCTTTGGGCGTGGAGCTCATCCCGCCCGTCGCGCCTGTCGGATCCGTCGTTCTTGCCGTGCGTGCTCATGCCGACGCCTCCATGGCGACACGCAGCGCCGCGATGCCCCGGGAGCCGTACGCCTTGACCGAGCCCAGCGATATGCCGAGGGTCTCGGCGACCTGGGCCTCGGTCATGTCGGCGAAGTAGCGCAGCACGAGGACCTCGCGCTGGCGGCGCTGCAGCCCCTTCATCGCCTTGATGAGGGAGTCGCGCTCCAGCAGGTCGTACGCGCCCTCCTCCGCGCTCGCCATGTCGGGCATCGGCTTCGACAGCAGCTTCAGACCGAGGATGCGGCGGCGCAGGGCGGAGCGCGAGAGGTTCACGACCGTCTGACGCAGGTAGGCGAGCGTCTTCTCCGGTTCACGGACGCGCTTGCGCGCCGAGTGCACGCGGATGAACGCCTCCTGGACGACGTCCTCGCAGGAGGCGGTGTCGTCGAGGAGGAGCGCCGCGAGCCCGAGAAGCGAGCGGTAGTGGGCGCGATAGGTCTCGGTGAGATGGTCGACCGTCGTGCCGGAGGCCGGCACCGTCGACGTGTCGTCCGCGCCGTCGCGCTGGTTGGGTATGCGGGTCGGCCGCGCCGCGGGCATCGGCGCGATCACCGGCATGCCGCCGGCCGAACCGGGCAAGCGGGGACGGCGGGGTGGACGAAGGGTGGTGCCCCTCGTCTGTACCGCGGTGAATTCGAGTACCTCTGCCACGCCTGTTGGACCCGTATCCCCCCGTGGGGGTTGTACGCGACAGGCATCTCTTTTGCGTCGGACCGCACACGTGTCCGCATGACACATGCGTGGGTCGGTGCGGCAGACGCGCCCTGCGGCACGCTGCGCTCAGCTGTCGGTACGGCCCACCGAACACCGGACAGCGCGTCGAACGCCCTCATGCGTACCAGCTCTTCCCCTATGCCCCAAGTGTTGGCGCCCAGCCCCGCCGAAGGGCGCCCGTGAAAGACGCTCCCCGTCAGCCGCGCGGTTGCGGCTGACGGGGAGAAAAATCCTCGATCACCGGGAGGCCTGAATCAACCCGGAGACCCGACGACGGCACGGCCGGAAATTCTCCGTCCGCCGAACCGTCGACTCGAAGAACTTACACGCCACGAGTGACTGCGCCGCTTTCGCCGGGTGCCCAGGGGGTTGGGGGACAGGGTTCGTCGGCGGGTGCGGGTCCGGTGGGGGCTGGTCGCGCAGTTTCCCGCGCCCCTGAAAAGCAGGGGCTGCGCCCCTTGCTTTTCGGCCCACCAGCCCGTCGCCTGCCAGGCCCGCAGGGGCCTCGGCTTTAGGGGCGCGGGGAACTGCGCGAGCAACCACGAATCACCCGCACCCGCCCACGCACCCGAACCCCTGGGCTAACGGGCTACCGGGCTACCGGGCGCCCGACCCCACACCCTCCGCCGCCACCAGCTCCGCGATCTGCGCCGTGTTCAGGGCGGAGCCCTTCCGCAGGTTGTCCCCGCAGACGAAAAGCTCCAGGGCCGTCGGATCGTCCAGGGCCCGGCGTACGCGCCCCACCCACGTCGGGTCGGTGCCGACCACGTCCGCGGGAGTGGGGAACTCCCCCGCGCCCGGGTCGTCGCAAAGGACGACGCCCGGGGCCGTGGCGAGGATCTCGCGCGCCTTGGCGACCGTGACCTCGCTCTCGAAGCGGGCGTGCAGGGTGAGGGAGTGCGCGGTGACGACCGGCACCCGTACACAGGTCACCGCGACCGGCAGCTTGGGCAGCCCGAGGATCTTGCGGGACTCGTCCCGGACCTTCATCTCCTCCGACGACCAGCCGTCCGCGCGGAGCGACCCGGCCCACGGCACCACGTTCAGCGCCACCGGCTCCGGGAACGGCCCGGTGTTGTCGCCCACGGCCCGCCGTACGTCACCGGGGGTGGTCCCCAGTTGCGTACCGGCGACGAGGGCGATCTGCTGCCGCAGGGTCTCCACGCCGGCCCGTCCCGCGCCGCTGACCGCCTGGTACGAGGAGGCCACCAGCTCGCGCAGCCCGAACTCGGCGTGCAGCGCGCCGAGCGCCACGATCATGGAGAGGGTCGTGCAGTTGGGGTTGGCGATGATCCCGCGCGGCCGGACGCGGGCGGCGTGCGGATTGACCTCGGGGACGACGAGGGGCACCTCCGGGTCCAGCCGGAAGGCGCCCGAGTTGTCCACCACGACCGCGCCCTTGGAAGCGGCGATCGGCGCCCAGTGCGCCGCCACCTCGTCCGGTACGTCGAACATGGCGACGTCGACCCCGTCGAAGGCCTCCTCCGACAGGGCCGTCACCTCGACCTGCTCCCCGCGCACGGCCAGCTTGCGGCCGGCCGAGCGCGGAGAGGCGATCAGACGGATCTCGCCCCAGATGTCCGCCCGGTGGGACAGGATCTGGAGCATGACCGTGCCGACGGCACCGGTCGCGCCCACGACCGCGAGCGTCGGCCTGCCGGCACGCCCGGCATCGACGGCCCTCAACGACCCAAGCCGCCGTCGCACCAGCAGCGCGCACCGTACGAGCCGTACGAGCCGTACGACGAGGCGTACGAGCGGACCGTCATCGTCCGGTACCCCCGTAGACGACGGCCTCGTCGCTGTCGGAGTCGAGGCCGAAGGCGGAGTGCACGGCGCGCACGGCCTCCGGCACGTCGTCGGCGCGGGTGACGACCGAGATGCGGATCTCGGAGGTCGAGATCAGCTCGATGTTCACGCCGGCGTCGGACAGCGCCTCGAAGAAGGAGGCGGTGACGCCCGGGTTGGTCTTCATACCCGCGCCGACCAGGGAGATCTTGCCGATCTGGTCGTCGTAGCGCAGCGAGTCGAAGCCGATGCCCGCCTTGTTCTTCTCCAGGGCGTCGATGGCCTTGCGGCCCTCGGTCTTGGGAAGGGTGAAGGAGATGTCCGTCAGACCGGTCGTCACGGCCGAGACGTTCTGCACGACCATGTCGATGTTGACCTCGGCGTCCGCGATGGCGCGGAAGATCGCGGCGGCCTCGCCCGGCTTGTCCGGGACGCCGACGACCGTGACCTTGGCCTCGGAGACGTCGTGGGCGACTCCGGAGATGATGGCGTGCTCCACCTTGTGGTCCCCTTGCGACTCTGGCTTCTCGTTGCTGACCCAGGTGCCCGGCAGTCCGGAGAAGGACGAGCGGACGTGGATCGGGATGTTGTAGCGGCGGGCGTACTCGACACAGCGGTGGAGCAGCACCTTCGAACCGGACGCCGCCAGTTCGAGCATGTCCTCGGAGGAGATCCAGTCGATCTTCTTCGCCTTCTTCACGACCCGCGGGTCGGCGGTGAAGACGCCGTCGACGTCGGTGTAGATCTCACAGACCTCGGCCTCCAGCGCGGCGGCCAGCGCGACGGCGGTCGTGTCCGACCCGCCGCGGCCGAGGGTGGTGATGTCCTTCTTGTCCGCGCTGACGCCCTGGAACCCGGCGACGATGGCGATGTTGCCCTCGTCCAGCGCCGTACGGATCCGGCCGGGCGTGACGTCGATGATCCGGGCTTTGTTGTGGACCGAGTCGGTGATGACACCTGCCTGGCTGCCGGTGAACGACTGGGCCTCGTGGCCCAGGTTTTTGATCGCCATGGCCAGCAGGGCCATGGAGATACGCTCTCCGGCGGTCAGCAGCATGTCGAACTCACGCCCGGCAGGCATCGGTGACACCTGCTCGGCGAGATCGATCAGCTCGTCCGTCGTGTCGCCCATCGCGGAAACGACGACGACCACTTGGTGGCCGTTCTTCTTCGCTTCCACGATCCGCTTGGCGACGCGCTTGATGCCCTCGGCATCGGCTACGGAGGAGCCTCCGTACTTCTGCACGACAAGGCCCACGTGCGCTCCTCGCTCCGTTTCAGTCCCTTATCCGCACATACACACGTACTCATACGTGCTGCGGCGGTCGGCTCAGTCTATCGAGCGGCCGAAATTCCCTTCCCTGGTACCGCATGGTGAGATGTCCCGCTCACCTTTTGATCACCTGGGTTTTCTCCGGACCATCCACCGATTTCACCCCGGCTTCTCGCCCGGACCTTCGACCGCTCCGGGAACGTCTCTGCCCAGGTCGTCGTGGAACAGTCGACGCGGACGGGGAAAAGTGCCTGGAGTCACACCTGAGGCCCCTGCGGCGACGGAACGCCAACTTTCAAGCATTAAGGTCATGGCCGTGCGCGTACTTCTGGTGGAAGACGACGAACCGGTCGCCGAGTCCCTGCGCCGTGGACTCCTGCGGTACGGCTTCGAGGTGGAGTGGGTCAACACGGGCGGGGCGGCGCTGTCGTACGGGGGTCCGTACGACGTCGTCCTCCTCGATCTGGGCCTGCCCGACACCGACGGCCTCGACGTCTGCAAGGCCCTCAGGGACCGCAGCCAGGTGCCGATCATCGTGATCAGCGCCCGCAGCGACGAGACGGACCGCGTGGTCGGCCTGGAGCTGGGCGCCGACGACTACGTCTCGAAGCCGTTCGGCGTCCGCGAGGTGATCGCCCGGATAAGGGCGGTGATGCGCCGCGTGCAGCCGCGCGCCGCCGACGCGCCCGCCGCCGGCCCCGACCGCTACGGCCCTCGCCTCACCATCGACCGCAAGGCCGCGCGCGTCCACCTCGACGGTACGGAGGTGGGGCTGGCCCCCAAGGAGTACGACCTCCTCTCCTTCCTCACCGAGGAGCCGGGCGCCCTGATGTCGCGCGAACAGATCATGGAAGCGGTCTGGGACGCGAACTGGTTCGGCCCGACGAAGACACTGGACGTCCATGTGGCGGCGCTGCGGCGCAAGCTGGCCGGGGCGATCACGATCGAGGCGGTGCGGGGGGTGGGGTTCCGGCTGATCGTGAACGCAAACGTGAACGCGCCCGAGAACGCGGTCGGGAACGCGGTCGGGAACGAAGAGACCGCGCCGACCGGCGGCACGCGTGAGGGCAACGGCACGTCATGATCCGTCAGCTCATCCGCAGCTACGTGCTCCTCGTGGCGGTGGCCATCGCCCTGTTCACGGTGCCGGTGGCGTTCACGCTCACCGATCAGCTTCGGGAGGACACCAGCGACGCCGTCCAGCGCGAGGCCGAGACCATGGCCCGGCTGCTCGGCACCGGTGACACCGCATCCTGCGCAGCCCTGGCGCAGATGGCCGGGGCGTATCCGCCCGACGAGGAGAAGGTCGAGGTCACCGCGACCAACAGGTGTGCGCGGGAGGGCCTGCGGGAACCCACCGCGGACGCGGCGCTGGCCAAGGCTCTGGAGCACGGCGAGAACACCGTCGACTGGGGTTCCGACTTCATCTGGGGCGAGAACCTGGTGGTCACCGTTCCCGCCTTCGAGCACTCGCCGGACGGGAGAAGCGAGGCGACGGAGGCCGTCGGCGCCGTCCGCATCATGTTCTCCACCGATCACCTCACGGTCCGGCTCTGGAAGATCTGGGGTTTCCGGGCGGCGCTGGCCGCCCTCGTCCTGCTGGCGGCCGCGATCATCGGCGTGTTCGCCGCCCGCCGTCTGACCGCCCCCCTCCGCCAGCTCAACGAGATGGCGAGCAAGATGAGCGATGGCGACCTGACGGCCCGCTCCCCCGTGACGGGACCCCAGGAGACGCAGACCCTGGCGCGCACGCTGAACCAGGCGGGCGAACGCCTGGACACGCTGATCGCGTCGCAGCGCATCTTCGTCGCCGACGCCTCGCACCAACTGCGCACCCCCCTGACGGCGTTGCGCCTGTCCCTGGACAACATCGCGGACGGCACGGACGACGAATTCGTTCGGGAGGACGTGGAGCAGGCCACCGCCGAGGTGGTCCGGATGAGCCGCCTGGTCAACGGTCTGCTGGTGCTGGCGCGGGCCGAGGCAAAGGTGACGGCGGCGGAACCGCTGTCCCTGCGGGAGGTCATCGGGGAACGTCTCGACGTGTGGAGGCCGGCCGCCGACGAGCGCGGAGTCACCATCACGCTCAGGGGGAGTGCCGACGGCCGGCTGCTTGTGCTGGCCAGTCCCGGTCATCTGGACCAGGTCCTGGACAACGTGCTGTCCAACGCCCTGGAGGTCTCACCGGACGGTGCGACCATCACGGTCTCGACGGAGACCCGGGGCGACGAGGTGGTGCTCTCGGTGCTGGACGAGGGGCCCGGCATGTCGGACGCCGAGAAGTCCCGCGCCTTCGACCGCTTCTGGCGCGGTCAGGGCCTCACCGGGAAGTCCGGTTCGGGCCTCGGCCTCGCCGTCGTCAAGCAACTCGTCACCGACGACAACGGGACCGTGGCCCTCAAGGACGCCCCCGGGGGCGGGTTGTGCGTCGCGCTCACGTTGCGGGCGGCGCGGCACGGGGGTGGCTGAGCCGGGGGAGGTGGCTCGGCCGGCCTCGGGGTGGGGTGGCTGGGCCGGGGGGTATGGCCCAGCCACGACTGGGGGTCTGCTGCCGCTCAGCCCTCGGGCATCATCGACGAGTGGTGGTTCACGATCTTCCACACGCCGTTCCGCTTCTCGTACTCGTACGTGTAGCGGGCGTCGACCCTCTTCTTCTCGCCGGTCTTCGGGTCGGTGAGGATGAAGTAGTACGAGCCGGTGTCGATGGCGGAGTTGCTGTCCAGGACGTTGATGATCGTCTTGGTCTTCTTGCCGACCGGCTTGTTCTCCAGGAAGTGGTTGAAGTAGTCGACGATGCCGGCGCGGTCGGTGCGGATCTTGTTGGAGACCGTCGGCAGGAGCACCGCGTCCTTCGCGTAGCGGTCCGCCACCTTCTTGGAGTCGCCGGTCCGCAGCGTCTTGTTCCAGCCGTCGAAGAGCGCCGCGATCTCCTTCTTGGAGGGCTTCTTCGGCGCGGACTCGGCACCGGCCGTGCTGACTCCGGCGGTGACCGTGCCTGCGGTGACGAGTGCGGCTGCCGTGACGATGGCGGCGCGTATGCGGTTCTTGCGGGTCATCGCGATCTCCCGTGCGAGGTGGGGGTGTTACTCCCTCCGCTTCTTGTGCGGTGGAAGTGACTCAAGATTCGCGTGACGCCGGTTAGGGGTTATGCAGTGGACGTACAGGCCCGGGGCAACGTTCGTACAAGGTGTTCGGGGGAGGGCTGGGACGGGGTCGGCCGGACTCGTCCGGAGTCGGTCCGGCGACACCCCGTCCGGCAGCCCACGGCACCGCCGACGTCCACGCGCCTACCCCACCGAGCCCGTGCGCGGCATGCACCAGGAGCCCACCGGACGCCTCGAACGCCTCGCCCAGTAGGGCTGGTTCACGTTCCCGCCGACGAACTGCGCGGTCCGCCGGAGCAGCTACCGCACCGGCCCGGTAACCGCGCCCCGGTGGCGAGGCGACCTGCCCCCATGTCCCGCCCAGCGGCCACTGACCGCTCCCCCGACGCCTCCATCGACGGCCCGCCGGACTCCCCCGCCGATGCACCATTCACCGTCCACCCCCGTCCGCCTCGGGGGCGAATGGGGGGACGGGGGGCGTCAGTCCACGTACTCCTTGAGGGGCTCGGTGTCGAGTGTGATGTTCACCGGCTCCGGGAGCTTGATGGTGGCCCCGAACGCCAACTTTTCCTCATGGCGGTAGCGACCGTTCTCCGGCTGGTTGAACACGACAACCGAGCAGTCGTCGCGGTCGATAAGGAGGTAGACAGGGATGCCGGCAGCCGCATAACCGTCGGGCTTCTCAACTCGGTCCCGTCGATTCGTGTCGGAGTCGTAGGACGTAACCTCCACCGCCATCAGGGCGGCCTCGGCCTCCGACCATTCTCCATGCCCCTTGAGACCGCCCACGCGCACCAGAACGCCATCCGCGCGGGCGCGCCCCTTGCGGTAACGCTCCGTCTTCAAACCGCTTGCCGAGTGCAGCCAGAGATCGGGGCGATGCTGCATGCACACCCGTTGCAGCCACGCGATCATCTCGCGATGGTTGCCGTCCGCCATGGGCTTGACCACGACCTTTCCGTTGATGAACTCCAGCCAGACGGTCTCCGGGGCATGGCGTTCCAGTTCCTCGAACTCCTCGACGGACATCTGCGGCCGGTGCTCGGTCCTGGGGGTCATGGCGTCGCCTCCTCGACTCCATGGTGCCCTGACCGGCACGTCCTGCACGCTCATACGCCCCTCCCGTCCGGCGGGTCTCCAGCGGGAGGCCCGCCCTGCTCGTCGTCAGCCGGACCCATGACCGGTCGATCCGGGCATCGGCCGCCGCGACCACGGCGTCAGCAGACCGCCGGCTGACCGTCGCTCGTGCTCGCAGGCGGACCGTGAGGTCGTCACCGAGGTCGAGGGAGAACCGCTCGCTCTCCGGGAACTCCGTGGACCGGGTCATTTCCAGCGACCCAGACCGGCCGCCCGGCGCAGTTCCTCCACACGGGCCGTCACGTCCACGACCTCGTCGGCGCCCGGGAGGCCACCGGCGCGCGGGGCGGGGAGGAAGGTGTCCGGGACGGGCACATACACCGGCATCGGCCCGTCCAGCTCGCACTCCGCCAGGCACTCACGGCACAGCCCGTTCACGATCTCGACGGTCCGCTCGTCCGCGTCGCACAGACCGCAGGCCATGATCACGCGGTCGATACGCGCACGGAGACCGGCCTTCTGCCGGATCTTCGCCTTCTTGGGCTTCATCGGAGGCATCTTGTTCTCCAATCGCTTGCGGGCGAGGCCGCCCGGGTTGGTGACGTCCGACGGCAGTCCGTCCGTCAGCGCCTTGGTGACGTCCTGCGGAGTCGCGCCACGCGACAGCCACTGTGTGACGAGGGATTCGAGGGAGTGGCAGTCGGCGGCGGACAGCGGCATTCGAGAATCTGCGGAGCGGACTTCGGCAAGGGTCTGGTAGGCGGTGCTGGGCTCCGGGACGGGGGCTTCCGCCCTGTCGGGCTCGGCGGGCCCCTCGGACTCGGCGGGCTCAGGCTCCACCCGGTCGGTCGGCTCTGCGGGCTCGCTCTCCTCGACCCGGGCCAGTCCCGACTGGTAGTGCTCCGTCACGTCCCTGCCGTCGCGCTCCCGCGCGAAGTTCGCCCACCACTCCACCGACCTGGGGGGACGCGACCAGTACGTGCGTGTCACCCACCGCATCGAGCTGTCCTCGATGGTGATGTGTTCCTTGATCCAGCGCAGATGACCGGCGTGGACGAGGCGGCCCGACGACGTGCGTACGGCTTGCTGGCCATAGCGGGGGTGTTCCGCCGCGATCACCTTGTGGCCCATGGCGTGGCCGTCTTCGAGGTGGTCGATGAAGACGGCGATTTCGGCATCACGGCGGCTCAGGTGTGCGAAGTCCGGGTCCGCGTGCGGGTCTTCGTCACCCACGGAGCGTTTTCCGTAACCCGTTTTGGCCATCGGGTGCGACGGGGAGGGCAGGGCAGCACTAGGGTTGGCGTAAGCCACCATCGAAGGTTCCGTTCGATGAGTAGGTCTAGGCCCTGGCACTGGTGTTGGCGCACCGGCCGGGGCCGATCTATTTGGTCGTTTGCCGCGAACCTAGAGCGACTTTACGTTCCGAAGCAAGCTGATCACGGAACGTCACCCTTTCGAGTTACGCCCCTTCAACTCACGTACAAGCTTGGTTGGTTGGGTTGGTTTTTCACCCAGCCCAGAGATCTTGGAAACCCATGGGAAGAGCTCGGGTCCCGGGGCTCAAGCTCCGGGCTGACCTGCGGAGATGAAGGCGACCCAGGCGGGTGCGGTCAGGGTGAGGGTGGGCCCGGTGGGGTTCTTCGAGTCTCGTACGTGGACCGTCAACCGTGCGTCGGGCAGCGCGACTTCGACGCAGTCGCCGCCCTCGTCGTCGCTGTAGCTCGACTTGAACCACGCCAGCTGGTCACTCATCACGGTTCACCATCCGCTCGATGAAACGGGTCGATTCAGCGGGGCTGAGAGCCTGCGCGCGGATCATGCTAAGCCGCTCGGTCACGCGGTTGACAACCTCTGGATCGGCCGAAAGCTCGCTGGCAAGTGGTCCCTCCGTGAAGACGAACCGCTCGTGATCACGCGTCTCCAGCAGCACCATGGGCCCCAGGAGGGCAGCACTGACGGCCCGTTCGAAGGGGAGCACCTGCAACAGGACGTTCCGAAGGCAGGACGCCTCCAGCAATCGGCGGAGCTGATCGGTGTCCACCTGAGAGCTGCGCAGTACGGCCTCGTACAGCACAAAGCTCAAAGCCACCGGGGGCTTTCGCTCCGTGAGGATCGTCTGCCTCTCCAGCCGGGCGGCGATCCGTTCCTCCACCGTCTCCTCGTCCAGAGGTGGGTAGCGATTCTCGATCAGCGTCCGCGCGTACCCCTCGGTCTGCAACAGCCCAGGGACCAGAGCGACCTCGTACGACCACCGACTGATCGCTTCCCTCTCCCGCAGCATGAAGTCCTGAGCCCTCGCCGGAAACTTCTCCCTCTGCAAGTACTCCTTGGCCGCGCTCAGCAACCCCTCCGCCCTGCACAGCTCGTCCGCCACGTCCAGCACCCTCGGGGTCGGCATCCGCACCCCCTGTTCCATGGACTTGATGGTGTCCGGCGAGTAGTTCGCGGCCACCGCCAGTTCCTCACGGCTCACGTTCGCCTTCGTGCGCCAGCGCTTCATCTGGTTGCCGCCGTACCGCCAGGCAACCGGTGGCTGGGAGTTGTACCGGGCCGACACCACGCGCACCTCCGACCGATACACACCGGCGTGTATCACCTCAGTCACTACCGAGCGTAGCCTTGACATCGCCACCGTGTGACCATGACGAACGCAATTCACCGGCCCCCGTGGGTACCCGTGTCGGGACACCGGCTTCGCGTGATCGGCGTGCACTTCGACGCCGTACGGATCGAGGGCGGTCGCGGCGAGACCGTCGCGGGCAAGCTGATCGAGATGACCGGCGGGGACGCGGGACCGGTCGTTCTCGAACAGGCCGGGTTCCGGTGGATGTACTTCCTGCTGCGGCCGGGGACGGTGCACGGACACGCCTGGCTGCCGGGCGTGCAGCGTTTCGGCTTGGCCGCGAGGGACATGCGAACGGTGACGTACGTCGGGATTCCGGCCCTCGACGGCAACACCTTCCCACTGCGCTGGTACTCCGAGCCGACCTCCGAAACCCCTTACGTGGAAGCAGAGTTGCTGCTCACCGCAGTGCGCACAGTTCAAGCCGACCGAGAGGAAGCCGACCGTGAGTGACGTGCGACTGACCGAGACCTTCCGTAGTGGCTCCGGGGACGTGCGGTGGGGCAGTCTCGGGGAGCCCGGCGGGGATCCTGTCGTGCTCCTCCACGGAACGCCCTTCTCGTCGTACGTCTGGCGGGGCGTGGCCCGTGCGCTGGCCGGGACCGGCCGGTACCAGGTGTTCGTGTGGGACATGCCCGGCTACGGGGAGTCCGACCAGCACGCCGGTCAGGACGTGTCCCTCGCCGCCCAGGGCCGGGTCTTCGCCGAGCTGCTGGCGCACTGGGGGCTGGAGGAGCCCTTCGTGGTGGCCCACGACTTCGGTGGCGCCGTGTCGCTGCGGGCGCATCTGCTGCACGGGGCCCGCTACCGCGCACTCGCCCTCGTCGACCCGGTCGCGCTGGCGCCGTGGGGCTCCCCGGCCTTCCGTCTGCTCGGCCGCCACGCCGAGGTCTTCGAACAACTGCCGCCCGCCCTGCACCGGGCCCTGGTGCGTGAGTACGTGAGTTCCGCCAGCAGCCCCGGGCTGTATCCGACGGTCCTCGACCGGCTCGTCCAGCCGTGGCTCGGCGAACACGGTCAGCCCGCCTTCTACCGGCAGATCGCCCAGGCGGACCAGACCCACACCGACGAGATCCAGGACCGGTACGGAGAGATCGGCATCCCGGCGCTGGTGTGCTGGGGCGAGGAGGACGGGTGGATTCCCCTGGCGAAGGGGCGGGAGCTGGCCGGCCTCGTCCCCGGCGCGCGATTCGAGTCGATCTCCGGCGCGGGGCACCTTGTCCAGGAGGACGCTCCCGTCGAACTCACCGCCGTACTCCTGGACTTCCTCCGGCAACAGACGGCCGGATAAGGGCGGCTGAAAAACCCGAGGACCGGCCCTACAGCGTCCCCAGCGCCGGTGCGAACGCGATGAGGAGCGGGAGGAGGGCCAGGAGCCCGGCGGCCGTGGTGGTGGCCGCGCGGCGGATGCGGTCCAGGCGGGGCGGGGGTTCCAGCAGGCGCTCCACCCGGTCGCCCAGCAGGCGGCGGGTGTTGGAGCAGCTCAACACGCCCCGGTGTTGGTTGAGTTCGATGAGGGCGAGGGCCGTGGTCAGGTGGCCGCAGCGGCGCGACGCCGTGTCGTCGGCGGCGAGTTCGACCAGGCGGTGGGTCTGGTCGGCGAAGTGGGCGAAGAGGGGGATGTGCGGGAAGCCCGTGGCGAGGGCGGTGGAGAGGTGGAGCAGCCAGTCGTGGCGGGCGCGGGCGTGGCCGAGTTCGTGAGCGAGCACGGCGTCGAGCTGGCGGTCGCTCAGCTTGCCCAACGCACCCGTGGTGACGACCAGTTGGGGCGGGGTGCCCGGCATCAGCCACGCGTCCGGGTACTCGTCCTCCAGGACCAGCAGCGGCCCCTTCGTCTGCGGCAGCCCCGCCGGGAGGTCGGGGGCGCGCTCGCGCAGGTGCGCGCGGCGGAGGTGCCGGCTGCGCCGGGCCTCGACCAGCTCCCGGGCCAGCATCGCGCCGCTCCACGCCGCCCCGCAGGCCAGCGCCAGCGTCAGTACGGCCGTCCAGGGCGGCGCGGCCGTGAGGTCGTACGCGGCGGTCACGGCCGGGGGCGCGGGCGCGAAGGCCTGCGTGCGGACCGTCTCGAACACCGCCGCTGCCCCGAGCACGAGC
This sequence comes from Streptomyces europaeiscabiei, assembly GCF_036346855.1. Lineage (NCBI taxonomy): Bacteria > Bacillati > Actinomycetota > Actinomycetes > Kitasatosporales > Streptomycetaceae > Streptomyces > Streptomyces europaeiscabiei. The sequence goes on along the minus strand of NZ_CP107841.1, from coordinate 5,809,419 downwards.
GCCGCGAGGCAGCTCAGCAGAGCCGCCGCCACCAGGCACTGCCACGCCCACAGCGCGACCACGGGTTCCCGCTCGGGCCACATCGCCTTCACCAGGGCGCGGGGGCCCAGCACTGCGGCGGTCACGGCCACGGCGGCGAGAAGGAGCAGGAGAACGGTCACGTCACTGGGTCCGGTTCCTGTCGGGGTGCGAGGGGATCGCGCGAGGAGGTACGGGGCGTCGTACGACGACGGTGCCTACGCTACCGCCGGTGCCCCCACTTGCAGGACCCTCTGCGGGAGCACTTTCCGTCACCTGCCGCTGCTCATCCCAGTTGCCCGATGACGTCGAAAGGTCCCGCCCCATGACGTGGAAAGGTCCCGCCCGGCGTCGGACGGGACCCGATTCCCTGAGCTGAGGCTGGGCGCGGGCGGCGCGAAGGGCTACTTCACCTTCCGCAGTCCCAGCGGTTCCGCGATCTCCTCCACCATGACCTGGCCCGCCTCGAACTCCAGGGTTTCGTCGCCCATCAGTTCCTGGTCGGTGTCGAGGCCGTCGAGCTCGGCCAGGGGCTGGTTGAGACGGACGTGGGCGACGAGGGACTGCAGGGCCCTGAGTGTCGCCGAGGCCGTGGAGCCCCAGTTGGAGAAGTAGGAGAACTGCCACCACCACAGGGCCTCGGAGGTGCGGCCCGCGCGGTAGTGGGCCATGCCGTGGCGGAGGTCGGCGATGACGTCGGCGAGGTCGTCGGAGATCCGGGCCGGAACCGGCGCCTTGCGGGGCTCGTAGGGGTCGAAGACCTCGGAGTAGACGTCGACCGGCTCAAGCATCAGAGCCAGGCGTTCGCGCAGCTCGTCGACGTCCGTCTCGGGGCCCGGGTCGGGCTCGTAGCGCTCGTCCGGAACGATGTCCTCGTGCGCGCCGAGACGGCCTCCGGCCAGGAGCAGCTGGGACACCTCCAGGAGGAGGAAGGGGACGGCCGAGTCCGGCTCGTCGCCCTTGGCCACCTCGGTGACCGCGACCAGGAAGCTCTCGATCTGGTCCGCGATCTGGACCGCGAAGTCGTCCGGGTTCAGGTCCGTCGCGTGCAGCGTGGCGTCAGACATCCAGCAATCGTCTCCCCTCGAAGGCGCGGCCGAGGGTCACCTCGTCCGCGTATTCCAGGTCGCCGCCCACCGGGAGGCCGCTGGCCAGGCGGGTGACCTTGAGGCCCATGGGTTTGATCATGCGGGCGAGGTACGTGGCCGTGGCCTCGCCTTCGAGATTCGGGTCCGTGGCCAGGATCAGCTCGGTGACCGTCCCGTCGGCCAGGCGGGTCAGCAGCTCCCGTATGCGCAGGTCGTCGGGGCCGACGCCCTCGATCGGGCTGATCGCGCCGCCGAGGACGTGGTACTTCCCTCGGAATTCGCGAGTGCGTTCGATCGCTACGACGTCCTTCGGCTCCTCCACCACGCAGATGACCGTGATGTCGCGGCGGGAGTCGCGGCAGATGCCGCACAGCTCCTCCTGGGCGACGTTGCCGCAGGTCGCGCAGAAGCGGACCTTCGCCTTCACTTCGAGGAGGGTGTGCGCCAGCCGCCGTACGTCCGTCGGCTCCGCCTGGAGGATGTGGAAGGCGATCCGCTGCGCGCTCTTGGGACCGACGCCGGGCAGCCGCCCCAACTCGTCGATGAGGTCCTGGACCACGCCTTCGTACACGGACTGCCGTCCTTCCTGGTGTCTTCAGTACGTACCGTAGTCGGCCGCCGCCGCTCCGAGGAAGGCGGTACGCGGCACGGATGGGGTCGGAGGGGGGTCGCGTAGGTGTTCAGAAGGGCAGGCCGGGAATGCCCGCGCCACCGCCGCCGAGGCCCTGGGCGAGGGGGCCCAGCTTCTGCTGCTGGAGGGTCTGGGCGTTCTCGTTGGCCGCCTGGACGGCCGCGACGATCAGGTCGGCGAGGGTCTCGGTGTCCTCCGGGTCCACCGCCTTGGGGTCGATCTTCAGGCCGCGCAGTTCACCGGAGCCGGTGACGGTGGCCCGCACCAGCCCGCCGCCCGCCTGACCGTCGACCTCCGTCCGTGCGAGCTCCTCCTGCGCCTTCGCCAGGTCCTGCTGCATCTTCTGGGCCTGCTGGAGCAGCTGCTGCATGTTGGGCTGGCCACCACCGGGGATCACGTTCAGCTCCCTCGCACGAGTACTCACGAACGACCACGCACGGCAGTCGTCCTACGAACGTCCCCGCGGACGTTCTTGCGGTCGTCACGAGCCTACGTGGTCGGCACGGCCTGTGCCGCGCCACTCTTTCGAGTGAGCCGACGGGGATTCGTATACCTGATCAAGCGCCTCTTCCAGGGGGAAAAGCGGTGAAAACGGGGTCTTCGCCACCCATTGGGAGGTAGGAAGGGTCCGGCCGCGTCAGGGTGCCTTCATCTGCCCGTACGCGTGTCTCGCACTGTCGTCAGCAGCGTCGTCAGTAGGGAGTGCCGGGTGAGCCAGCCGGAGATGCAGCCCGAGGGGGGACCCCAGGACGGGCGGGGTGAGGGGTCCGGGCTGTGGGCGGAGCCGTGGGCGTCGGCGACCGGGCCGTGGGTGGGGGACCTGGCCGGGCGGCCCTTCCCGCAGGGGGACTGGGGGGCGCCGGCGGAGCGGCTGGAGGAGTTGTACCACTGGGTCGAGCGCGCGGCCCTGGAGACCGCCTCGTGGTACCTCACGGACCGGGTGTGGAAACGGATGGCGGCGCGTGTGCTGCGGATCGGCGCGGCGACGGGGGCGCTCGCCGGGGCCGCGCTGCCGTTGCTCGACCTCACCGGGGCGGTGAGCGGGGCGGCCCCCTGGGGGTATCTCGCACTCCTGTCCTGCGTGGCGTGCGTCGCGGTGGATCGGTTCTTCGGTGTCACCTCCGGGTGGATGCGGGACGTCGCCACGGCCCAGGCGGTGCAGCGGCGGCTCCAGGTGCTGCGGTTCGACTGGGCGTCCGAGAGTGCGCGGGAGGTGCTGGGACCGGCGGAGGGGACGGCCGGGGAGGCCGCCGAGCGGTGTCTCGGGGTGCTTCGGCGGTTCTCCGAGGACGTCACGGAGCTGGTGCGGGCCGAGACGGCGGACTGGATGGTGGAGTTCCGGGCGGGGGGTTCGCCGCTGGGTGTGCAGGCGGGGGGTGCCGGTTCGCGGCCGGAGGGGAGCGCCAACGGGCGGGCGCCGATGCCGCCGGGGGCCCGGCCGAACATGCCCCGGCAGCGGCCGCCGGAGGCGCGGTGAGCTGTGGGGTGGTTTCTTCGCCCCCGCCGCCCCTACCCGTCCCTTCCGCAAGCTGGGGGCTGTGCCCCCAGGCCCCCCGGATTTCGTCTGCGGGTCCGGTGGGGGCTGGTCGCGCAGTTCCCCGCGCCCCTGAAAAGCAGGGGCTGCGCCCCTTGCTTTTCAGGCCCGCCTTCATACCCGCTTTCAGGCCCGCCTTCATACCCGCTTTCAGGCCCGCTTTCAGGCCCGCAGACCGATTCTCAGTCCGTCTTCGTGTACGTCACCGACTTGCCCGCCGTGTCGACGCGCTGTAGTTGTCCGTCGGGCAGGAGGGTGACCGTGGTGGCGGCGCCCGGGGAGCAGGAGGTGGCCGGTTCGCCGGTGGTGACGGTGGAGGGGCCGATCCGGAGGGGGCCGTCGTCGGCCGGTTCGTCCGTCAGCGGCGCCTCGAACACGCAGTGGTACGTGCCTCCGCCTTCGAGCGGGCCGTCCGCCGTGAGGGAGAGCACGGTCTCGCCGACCTCGCCCTGCTGGATGACGAGCCGGCGGGTGTCCGCGCCGCCGGAACCGGCGATGGAGGCGCTCCAGGTGCCGAGGAAGCCCTCCGGGACCGTGCCGGAGTCGGGCGACTCGGTGGTGTCGTCCGGGGAGGTCTCCGGTTCCGTCGGCTGGTCGGTCGCGGACCCCGGTGTCTTTGGCGCACTCGTCGCCGGGCCACTCTTGGCGTCGTCCTCCTTGCCGCCGTCGTCACCCTTCTTCATCAACGCGTACACCGAGCCGCCTGCACCGAGCGCGACGACCAGCGCGACGACGACGAGGAGCGCGGAGGAGCGCCGGTTGCCCCGTGCGGGCTCGGGCTGCCCGCCGGGGACCGTAGCCGGCCCGGGCGCGTAGAGGGGGTTCGGCCCGTAGGGCGGGGTCGAGCCGGGACCGGGCCCGGGAGCGGGAGCGACTCCGGCCCCCTGCCCACCGCCGTACGGCCCCTGTCCGTAGGCCCCGTACGGCCCGTACGGCGCCTGCGCCGCGCTCTGCGGGTAGCCGTAGCCGGAGGCGGCGCCGGGCTGCTGCTGCCCGTACCCGCCGGCGGGTTGCTGGGTGTACTGCTGGGGGAAGCCGTACCCGGCGGGCGCCGCCCCTGGTGCGTGCCCGGGCGGGGCGCTCGGCGGAGGCGGCTGCGAGCCCGTCCCGGCGATCTGCGTCGGCATCCGGTCCAGGGGCGCGGCGGCCGGGTGCTCGGGCGGGGAAGCGGGGGCGCCGGACGGGCCCCCCGAGCCGCCGTACGGAGAATCGGGGGCGCCCAGCGGGTACACGGGCGGAGCCGACGGCGGGCCCGCGGGAGCGGGCGGGGTCGCGGGAGCGGGGGCGGGCGGAGCGGAGGGCCGGCCCGCGGGGCCGGACGGCGACGCGCCGGCCGACCCGGCCGGAGCAGAGGAAGCCGCCGCCGACGCCGCCCCCGGCCCTCCCGACACACCGAAGCCTCCCGGCGCACCCGAATCACCCGCAGCCGCCGAGCCCCCTGCGGCACCCGCGGCAGCCGCCGCCCCCGGCGCTCCCGCACCGCCCGCGCCCTCCGCATCCTCCGGATCCTCGGCGTCCAGCAACTGCACGGCGTGCCGCCCCAGTTGGGCCACCAGGGCGCTCGGCAGCCAGGGGTCGCGGGAGCGGCCGGCGAAGACCGTGTCCTCGGCGCCGGTGCGCTGGAGGATCTGGGCCAGGGTCGGGCGGGCGGCGGGGTCCTTTCGCAGACAGTCGCGGACGATGTCGTACAGACCCTCCGGCAGCCCCTCCAGATCCGGTTCCTCCTCGGCGATGCGGAACATCAGGGCGTGGACCCCGGAGTTGGCGGCGCCGAAGGGGAGGTTGCCGGTGGCGGCGTAGGAGAGGACGGAGCCGAGGCAGAAGACGTCGCAGGCGGGGGTGATGCGGTCGCCGCGCACCTGCTCGGGGGCCATGAAGCCCGGCGAACCGACGAGCGCGCCGGTGCGCGTGAGCCCGCCGTCCGTGACGGTCTCCAGCGCCCGCGCGATGCCGAAGTCGATGACGCGCGGCCCGTCGATGGTCACCAGCACGTTGGACGGCTTGAGGTCCCGGTGGATGAGCCCGGCCGCGTGGATGTCCTCCAGCGCGTGCGCGAGCCCCGCCGCGAGGATCCGTACGGACCGCTCGGGCAGCGCCCCGTGATCCCGCCCGACCACGGCCTGCAGGGACGGTCCGGCGACGTACCCGGTGGCGACCCACGGGATGCCCGCCTCGGTGTCCGCGTCCAGGACCGGCGCGGTCCAGTACCCGCCCACCTGCCGCGCGGCCTGCACCTCCTGCCGGAACCGCGCCCGGAACTCCTCCTGCTCCGCCAGTTCCTGCCGGACGAGCTTCACGGCGACGGTACGGCCGCGCTCGGACCGGGCCAGGTACACGTTCCCCATGCCGCCCGACCCCAGCCGCGCGAGCAGCCGGTACGCCCCGATTCGCTGCGGATCCCCCGGCCCGAGCTTCTCCATGGCCACGTCCCCCGTCTCCCCCTGCAGATGTGTATGCGTACGTACGGGTACGTCGCGTACGTGCGCAACGGACCGATCGTAGTGCGGCGGTAGGGGGAGGCGGATGGAGCGGTGTCTACGGTTCCGTAACAGCGGCCGGTGGTGTGCGGGTCTCCGATGCCGCCGCGATGCGGTCCAGGGCACCCGACAGCTGTTCGAGCACCCGTACGGTTTCCGCGAACTCCTCCTCCCCCAGCGCCTCCGCCAGGCGCGCGGCCAGGGTCGCGTGGCCGGGCTCGATCCGCGCGATCGCGGTGCGGCCGGCGGGGGTCGGGGCGAGGAGCTTGGCACGGCGGTGGGCCGGATTCGGGACGTACTCGGCGAGCCCCCGGTCGACGAGGAGATCGGCGACCCGCTGGACGCTCTGCCGGGTGATGCCCATGACCCGGGCGACCCCGGCGACGGACAGCGGCTCGGGCAGCACCGCACCCAGCACCTGCCACCAGGCGGCCGTCAGCCCCGCCGGGCGCGCCAACTCGTCGGCCACGGAAAGGAACTGCCCGTTCAGCCGGAAGATCCCGAGGGCGGCACGGCTGAGGAGGTCCTGCTGCTCGCGGCTCACTGTCCCGCCGCCTCCAGCACGGCGTACGCCTCCGGGTCCGAGTCGTGGAAGAGGCGGTACCAGGCGTCGAGGACCTCGCCCTCGTAGACACCGAGGAGGCGGAAGACCTCGCGGGCCAGGGCCACGGGTTCGGTGGGTCCGGCGGTGACCAGGATTCCGTCGGTGACGGCGTCCGCGTCCACGTACCGCTCGCCGCCCTTGTACCCGGTGGCGGCCAGATAGAAGGGAGCCGCGCTGGTGTGGTCCCGGTCGTCCAGCAGCCCTTCCCTCGCGAGCCCGGCGGTCGCCCCGCAGATCGCGGCGACGGGCACCCCGGCGGCCAGGAACTCCCTCGCCTTCCGGGCGAACGGCGCGAGTTCGTCACTCGTGTCCCACAGGTCCGCGCCGGTGAGGACGAGCAGTGAGCTCTCCTCCGGCCGCAGCTCCCCCAGAACCCCGTCCGGCTGAATACGCACCCCCGCGATGGTCCGCACGGCGTCGGCACTCGGCCCGACCGTACGGATCTCATATCCGCCCCTGGCCAGCCACGCGGTCGTGTGCCCGGTCTCCCAGTCGGCGTAGGTGTCGTACACGGCGAGATGAACAGGCTTGCGGTCGCTCATGGCTCCTCCTGGGCACTCCGGCGGATCGCTCTATGACAGCATGCTGCCATTCGGGCAGCTTGCTGTCAATAAGGCAGCCTGCTGTCAATCAGCTACGGGGGTGGGGCCGGTGCGGGCAGGTGAGGGCCGGCCGCGCAGTTCCCCGCGCCCCTGGAAGCAAAAAGCACGGGGCGCAGCCCCTGCTTTTCGAGGGGCGCGGGGAACTGCGCGAGTTACCACACACCACCCGCACCCGTCGGCGCACCCGAACCCCCTGGCCATCAGGCACCCGGCCCAGCGACGCAGCCCCTCACGGGGGCGACACACTGTCGTGCTCGGACGGCCGCACGCATACAAGTCGCCCGTGCCCTCTCCCCACCCCCGCCCCCTAACCTCGCCCCATGACCCCTCACCCCAACCCCCAGGCAGGCGCCGCGGTGAAGGCCGCGGACCGAGCGCACGTGTTCCACTCCTGGTCCGCGCAGGAACTCATCGACCCGCTCGCCGTCGCCGGAGCGGAGGGCTCGTACTTCTGGGACTACGACGGCAGGCGCTACCTCGACTTCTCCAGCGGCCTCGTCTACACGAACATCGGCTACCAGCACCCGAAGGTCGTCGCGGCGATCCAGGCGCAGGCGGCGACGATGACGACGTTCGCCCCGGCGTTCGCGGTCGAGGCCCGCTCGGAGGCGGCCCGGCTGATCGCCGAGCGCACCCCCGGCGACCTGGACAAGATCTTCTTCACCAACGGCGGTGCCGACGCGGTCGAGCACGCCGTCCGTATGGCCCGGCTGCACACCGGCCGCCCCAAGGTGCTGGCCGCGTACCGCTCGTACCACGGCGGCACCCAGCAGGCCGTGAACATCACGGGCGACCCGCGCCGCTGGGCCTCCGACACCGGCACGGCCGGGGTCGTGCGCTTCTGGGCGCCCTTCCTCTACCGCTCCCGTTTCCACGCGGAGACGGAGGAGCAGGAGTGTGCGCGGGCGCTGGAGCACCTGGAGACGACGATCGCCTTCGAGGGGCCGTCGACCATCGCCGCGATCATCCTGGAGACCGTTCCGGGCACGGCCGGGATCATGGTCCCGCCGCCGGGCTATCTGGCCGGGGTCCGGGAGATCTGCGACAAGTACGGGATCGTCTTCGTCCTGGACGAGGTCATGGCGGGCTTCGGCCGGACGGGCACCTGGTTCGCCGCCGACCTGTTCGACGTCGTACCCGATCTGATGACCTTCGCCAAGGGCGTGAACTCGGGTTACGTCCCCCTCGGCGGCGTGGCCATCTCCCCCGCCATCGCCGAGACCTTCGCCCGGCGCCCCTACCCCGGCGGTCTCACGTACTCCGGCCACCCGCTGGCCTGCGCGGCCGCCGTCGCGACGCTCCAGGTCATGGAGGAGGAGGGGGTCGTCACCAACGCGGCCACCCTCGGCGCTTCGCTCATCGAACCGGCTCTCCGTGAACTCGCCGAGCGGCACCCCTGTGTGGGCGAGGTGCGCGGCACGGGCATGTTCTGGGCGCTGGAGCTGGTGAAGGACAAGGAGACCCGCGAGCCCCTCGTCCCCTACAACGCGGCCGGCGAGGCCAACGCCCCCATGCTCGCCTTCGGCGCCGCCGCCAAGGCGAACGGTCTCTGGCCCTTCATCAACATGAACCGCACCCACGTCGTCCCCCCGTGCAACATCACGGAGACCGAGGCCAAGGAGGGCCTCGCCGCCCTGGACGCGGCCCTGTCCGTGGCGGACGAACACACGGTGTGAGGCCGTAACTCTCCCCTGTGTTCCCCCGTGTTTCCCCTGTGTTTCCCCCCGGTGCCGAGCAGAAGGGCAAAAACTCCTCCCCAGAACCCGAACGCGTAAGGTGACGTGCTCGTAAGAGAAGTCAGAGAGCACGCACAGAACGCGTACGCGTACGCGGATGGGGGACCCAGACCACGATGCCCGGCACCGGCGGCGGCAATGGCGCCGTGACCCGAAGCACCCTGCGGCAACAGCTCGCGGACGCGCTCCGTGACGAGGTGCTGGCCGGCCGCCTGAAGCCGGGACAGGAGTTCACGGTCAAGGAGATCGCCGAACAGTACGGGGTGTCGGCGACGCCCGTGCGCGAGGCGCTGGTGGATCTGTCCGCGCAGGGACTGCTGGACGCCGTGCAGCACCGGGGTTTCGAGGTCCACGAGTACTCCGTGGCCGACTACCGGAACATGGTCGAGGCCCGCATCCTGGTCACCGACGGAATGTTCCGGCGGCTCGGCGACCGCAAGGTCGATCCCCGTACGGCCGCCGCCCTCGCAGGGGTCCGGCGGCGCGGCGAGGAGGCGCGGCGGGCCGCGACCGCCGGGGACCTGGACATCCTGATCGGCTACGACCTGCGGTTCTGGCGCGAGCTGAGCGCCCTGTTCGGCAACCCGTACCTCACCGACTTCCTGCACCGGCTGCGCGTGCAGGCCTGGGTGTGCGCGGTCCAGCACCTGCGTCAGACGGACGTCCGGACGGGCTCCCGATCGAACGACCGGATGAACGACCGCACCGCCGACCGCATGAACGACCGCACTGCCGACCGGATGCACGACGGGGCGAACGACCGCCCGGACGATCTCAAGGGCCGGCTGTGGGCCGACCACACCGACCTCGTCGACGCTCTCACCCGCCGGGACGCGCAGACCGCGCAGGAGCTCATCGCCGGTTACGACGAGCAGTCCCTGACCCTGGTGGAACGCCTGGCGGACGGATGAGCGCGACCCCGAAGGCGGGCGGCGGCCGGGCGAGCGTCGACCTATCCGTCGTCGTCCCCGCCTACAACGAGAAGGACCGGCTCGCCCCCACGCTCGACTCGATCATCAGCCATCTCTCGGCGACGGAGGCCGCCGCCCGCTGGGAGGTCATCGTCGTCGACGACGGGTCGACGGACGGCACGGCCGACGTCGTGGCCGACGTCACCGCCCGCGACGCCCGCGTCCAGCTCGTCTCCGGCGGGCCCCACAACCGGGGCAAGGGCCACGCCCTGCGGCTCGGTGTCCTCGCCTCGCACGGCCGCCGGGTCCTGCTCACGGACGCCGATCTCGCCGCGCCCATCGACGAGTTGGAGCGGCTCGACAAAGCGCTCTCCGACGGCCACACGGCCGCGATCGGCTCACGCGAGGCGCCCGGCGCGAGCATCGAGCGCCATCAGCACCGGCTGCGCGAGACACTCGGGCGAGCCGGGAACCTGCTCATACGCGGGGTCGCGGTGCCCGGCATCCGCGACACCCAGTGCGGTTTCAAGCTGTTCGACGGCGACCGCGCCCGCGAGGCCTTCGCCGTCTCCCGGCTCGACGGGTTCGGCATCGACGTGGAGATCCTCCGGTACTTCCGCCGCAGCGGCTGGCCCGTCGTCGAGGTCCCCGTCCGCTGGTCCCACCAGCCCGGTTCGAAGATCCGGCCGAGCGACTACGCCCGTGTCCTCGGCGAACTCGCCGTCCTGCGGGTCCGTTCCGTCCGCCCGGCCGACGCCTTCGCCGTCGCCGTCGCCGTCTTCCTCCTGATGGCGGTGGCCCTCCACATCGGCCGCCGGCTCGACCCGAACGGCCGCTGTCTCCCCGACTCCCTCCAGGACCAGAGCCAGTGGGAGTGGTTCTTAGCGGTCACGGCCGACAACCTCGCCCACCTCCGCACCCCCCTCTTCACCACCTGCCAGGGCTTCCCGACGGCGTGAACCTGATGACGTGGGCTCCATGCCGATCACCCTCGCCCTGCTGCCGATCGCCCCGGCCACGGTGATCGGCGTGAACTGGCGGGCGCGGGCCGAGAAGGACTTCGCGTACTGGCGTGCGAGCGCCCTGGTGCCGCGCCCGCAGCCGTACGACGAGCAGCGGCGCGAGGAGGTCGACAAGCTCGTCGGGCGACCCGGTAAATGGGTGGGCGGTGTGTGGGTATGGGACCTGCACGAAGGGGACCGAAGGCGCGTTCAGCGACTACGCTTCCCTGACCACTGTGTGCCGTATGCGAACGTATCCCTACCGTCCGTGTGCGTGCCGGATGACCGAGGAGTTCTCTTTTGGCCTGTGACCTCTGGCTGGTCCCGCTCGTCGACGTGCTGTGCCACACGCCCGACAACCCCTTCGCCGAGGAACTCGCGCTCTACAACAGGCTGCTGGGTGAGGCCGGGCTGCCACCGGTTCCGGTGTACCAGTACATGCCGGGGCTGACCGGCGAGGTCGCTCCGGTGGCCGGCTTCGACTACGACGCGCTGCACTTCCTGCGCCGCGCCTATCTGCTCCAGGTGTGCGGCCTGGAGGTGACCCCGGTGGACGCGCTGGGCGGCGACTACGAGCAGTTGCTGGAGATGTTCGAGGGCACGGCCCAGCAGTCGCACCTGGTCTGGCACTACGACCACGCCGGCGCCTACGTCCCGGTCGACTTCCCGCAGCCCCTGTCCAGCGACGAACTCCTCGCCGGAGGCGGCCCTCTGGGCTCTGCCCAGGGCCTGCTGAGGGAACTGGAGTTCGTGGCCCCGGCCATCGGCATCGACCCGGCGAACCCTCCGACACCGCCCGAAGCGCCGCTCGCGCCCACGGAGTTGGAGGAACCCGCCGTCCCGGCGCCCTACGACCCCAGCCCGTTCGCTCGCGAACGGCACGTCTGGCTGGGCCTGCACGCGGCGGCGACCCGAAGTCTGGCGCAGGGATCGATGATCGTCTTCAGCTGAGACTCTGCGGTGGGCGGCTCAGCGGTGGGCGGCTCAGCGGTGGTCGGCTCAGCGACCCAGTGCCGCCAGGCCCTTCTGCAGATCCTCGGGGTTCATGACCGGGCTGTAGGTGACATCGGCGCCCAGTTCGAGGAAGAACGGTTCGGCGATCGACGGCATCTGGGAGCTGTCCTGCATGTCGAAGACCATGAAGCAGGTGCGATGGCCGTGGTCGGTCGTGAAGTAGGCCGCCTCCGGCTTCACCTGCTCCATGGAGGCCTGCATCAGCTTCCCCAGGGTGCCGCTGCGGATGGCCTCGTTCGACTTCTCCGTGTCGAATTCCGCCTTGAAGAGGACGCGCATCGCACTCACCTTCCTCTGCTCGTCCGATGTGCCGACATTCGCGCACCTTTTCAGGATATGCCCGGTGCGGCCGGAACGGCCCGGGGCCGGGCACGCCGACGCGTGCCCGGCCCCGGGGTGAGCCTCTGGGAGGCGAGCTGCTAGATGAACGAGTTGATCTCGATCGTCTCGTCGCGGCCGGGGCCGACGCCGATCGCGGAGATCGGTGCCCCGGACATCTCCTCCAGCGCCTTCACGTACGCCTGGGCGTTCTTCGGGAGGTCGGAGAAGGACTTCGCCGAGGTGATGTCCTCGGACCAGCCCGGCAGGGTCTCGTAGATCGGCTTCGCGTGGTGGAAGTCGGACTGCGAGTACGGGAGTTCCTCGACGCGCTTGCCGTCGATCTCGTACGCGACGCAGACGGGGATCTGCTCCCAGCCGGTGAGGACGTCGAGCTTGGTGAGGAAGAAGTCCGTCAGGCCGTTCACGCGGGTCGCGTAGCGGGCGATGACCGCGTCGAACCAGCCGCAGCGGCGGTCACGGCCGGTGGTGACGCCCCGCTCGTGGCCGATGCGGCGCAGGGCCTCGCCGTCCGCGTCGAACAGCTCGGTCGGGAACGGGCCGGCGCCCACACGGGTCGTGTAGGCCTTGAGGATGCCGATGACCCGGCTGATCTTCGTCGGTCCGACGCCCGCGCCCGTGCAGGCGCCGCCCGCGGTGGGGTTGGAGGAGGTGACGAAGGGATACGTGCCGTGGTCGATGTCGAGGAGCGTGCCCTGACCGCCCTCGAAGAGGACGACCTTGCCGTCGTCGAGGGCCTGGTTGAGGACCAGGATCGTGTCGGTGACGTAGGGCGCGAGCCTGTCGGCGTAGACGAGCAGTTCCTCGACGACCTGGTCGGTGGAGATGGCCCGGCGGTTGAAGAGCTTGGTGAGGACCTGGTTCTTGACGTCGAGGGCCGCCTCGACCTTCTGCGTCAGGATCGACTCGTCGTACAGGTCCTGGACGCGGATACCGACACGGTTGATCTTGTCCGCGTAGGTCGGGCCGATGCCCCGCCCCGTCGTGCCGATCTTGCGCTTGCCGAGGAAGCGCTCGGTGACCTTGTCGAGGGTCACGTTGTACGGCGTGATGATGTGAGCGTTGCCGCTGATCAGGAGCTTGGACGTGTCGACGCCTCGCTCGTTCAGCCCGTTCAGCTCGGAGAACAGGACCGACGGGTCGACGACGACGCCGTTGCCGATGACGGGAGTGCATTCAGGTGTGAGGATTCCGGAAGGGAGGAGGTGCAGGGCGTACTTCTGATCGCCCACGACTACCGTGTGGCCGGCGTTGTTGCCGCCCTGGTAGCGCACCACATAGTCGACGGAACCGCCTAGCAGGTCCGTCGCCTTTCCCTTGCCTTCGTCACCCCACTGAGCACCGAGCAGCACAAGTGCGGGCACGCGCGTACACCCCTTCCGGGCGGGGCATGTCCAAGGTCGGGGGCGTACGCGGTGGCTCATTACCGCCGCGTGCACCGCGACCGCCGTTGGTCGCACCTGTCGGACCCGGATGCCCCGGAATAGACCAAGCCCCTGGCGCAATAGCGCAAGGGGCTCTTGCACAAAGATGCTACCCGAGGAAGCGAGGCAGGACCGAGGTGGCGACTGACGACCAGCTCCTCGTGGTCATCGACCCCCTCGCCCGTCGCACGGACGGCGAGGCCGTACGGATCGCGAAAGACGTGCTCAGCGCGGGTGCGGCGAGTACGAAAGTGTGTCTTCCCGAGGGGCCCGAGGAATTTGCGCGGGCTCTCTCCCGACGCGGTTCGCGGCGGCCTGTGGTGATCGGCGACGACCGCGCGCTGCTGCGGGCGGTGGCTCTTCTGCACCGTCGACGGGAGCTGGCGGCGTGCGCCCTCTCCCTGATCCCCGTGGGTTCCGCCCTGGGCCTGGCCCACTCGCTCGGCGTGCCCGCCGGCGCGGTCGCGGCGGCCCGTGCCGCCCTCGACGGTGTCGAACACCGGCTCGATCTGCTCGTCGACGACAGCGACGGGGTGGTGCTGGGCACGCTGCGCATACCGGTCCTGCCGGGTGCGCCCCCTCCGGACCGGGCGGAGGGGCCTGCGGCCACCGACACGGGCCCTGGGTCGGGGCCGGGCAGAGAAACGGGTCCGGGGACGGGCGCCGGTACGGGAACGGACCGGGGGCCGGGGGCGGAGGGCGCGCCGACGGGTGACCCGTCGCACGGCCCGCACTTCTGGCAGCGCGCCTGGCCGCAGTCCCTCGCCCGCACGTTGTCGACGCGGCCGACGCGGCCCGCCCGGCTGTCCCGTCCGCTGCGGCCGTCGCGCATACGGGTCGCCACCGGGGGCGGTGCCGGGCCCTCGCGGCTGCGGGTGGAGGTGGACGGGATCCTGCTCATCGACCTGGACCAGCCCGTAGAGGCCGTGTCGATCACGCCCTGCATCGACGGCGGCGCCGACATCGAGATCCGGCCGGTGTCGGTGGGCGCCGAGGCGGCCCCGCTGCACGCGGTCGGCCACCGGGTGACGGTGTCCGGCGCGGACTTCCGCTACCGGGCGGACTCCCTGGTGGCGGGGCCGGTACGGACGCGGACGTGGACGGTACGGGAGGGGGCCTGGGGGCTGACGCTGCCGGGGTGAGGGCGACGCCGGGGCGGGGGCGCCCGGTGCGTGCCGGGCGCCCCCTGGATCGCCGGTCAGCAGCTCGCTGCCCAGGTGTGGGAGTCTCCGTCGTCGTTGGCGGCGCCGTTGTAGCCGACCTCCTGGCCGGGCGTGAGGCAGATGGTCATGTGGCCGCCGAGGTTGCCGCTGGAGTACACCTTGACGTGGTCCTTGATGCCGGCGCCGGAGATGCCGTGGTTGGCCCAGGAGGAGTCCTCGTCGGCGATGTTGCTCTCCCACCAGTGGTCGTCGCCCGGCCACTCGATCTTCATGCCGGAGAAGTTGGCGTCCGTCCAGACGCAGAAGTTGCCGCTGCCGCAGGCGGCGGCCTGAGCGGAGCCCGACGACGCGAGGACCACTCCGGCGGAGAGGAGTACGGCGGAGAACAGGGCGGTGAAGCGCTTCACTGTGCTGTTTTTCCCTTCAGGGGTGGGGGGTTGGTACTGCCGATCAGAGAGGTGGCTTCGGTGAGGGCGCGGGCCCGCAGCCGCCGCCAGTCGGCGAGTTCCGTACGGTGTTCCGCGCGGACCTCGCCGAGGGTGCGGTCGGTGTGGGCGGCCTCGGGCTTGAGGTTGTTGACGATCGTCGAGGTACGGAACCAGCGGCGCTGGTCGCCGTAGAGCCGCCGCTGGGCCGCGGCCAGACAGCCGTCGGTGTGTGCGCGGACGACGTATCCGGTGGGCAGCCGCAACGACAGCTCCGTCCGTCCCGCCCCGAACATCGCCTCGGCGACCCGCGCCCGCTCGGCGTCGGGCGGCGCGCTCTGTCCCGGGCGCGGCGGGGTGAGCCCCCGACGGGTCAGGCAGGCGTCGGTCAGCCGCTGGGTCGCGGCCTTGACGACGTCGTCCGGGGAGAGCCGGGGCGGGGCCGGGGCCGCCGAACAGGCGGTGCCGACGGTGAGGAACAGGCCGCAGACGAGGAGCGCGGCGAAGGCCGTACGGGGGCGAGGGTTCATCGTGGGTCCGGTCCGCTCGACGGTTGCCGTCGCTCAGCCCGCCTCGCAGCCCATCCTGGTGTCGCTGACGCCGTCGAACTTCGTCGCCCAGTCGCTCCAGTCGTCGTCGTAGTCGTCGGGGCGGATCTCGCGGTAGAGGCAGCCGCCGCCGGACTTGTAGTGGATGGCGAAGACGCTGATGGGGGCGTGGGAGTCGAAGGAGTACGCGTGGCGCTTCACACGGGCGTCGGCCTCGCGGTAGCCGCCCGGCGCGTAGTCCCAGGCACCGCCCGGACCCATCTGACCGCGCTCGGGCCAGAAGTACACATGCCCCGGCGGTACGGCGGCCGGGGTGGCCGGCGCGGTGGCCGGGACCGCCGGGGAGGCGGTGGGGAGGAGGACGGCGAAAGCCGCGGACAGGATGGCGAGTTGGCGCATGGGGTGGATTCCCGGGAATGGTGGTCGGTCGACAGGGGCCAGCCACAGCTGACACGGCGACCTGCCCAGCACGCACACCGATATGCCCGCTTCCACCCCTTCAGGTGAGCGCGCGGGGGGCGTGCGTTGCCGATGTCGCGACCCTCGACAGAGGGCCGATCACGATAGGCACAACAAGGCCCGCACGAGTGCGCGACACGCCGTCGCAACAGCTTCTCGTCATTGAATTCACGCGACGGGACGCAAGGCCTTTTCGCCGCGCTCCGACGGTTCTTGAGGAGGCGTCAGTCATTCAGATCGAGCGCCAACCTGACGACTGCTCAGGGAAAGGTCCGCCTACGGGACCTCCATCAGGGTGACGACGTGTCAGCCGGTTCCGAACAGAGGCTTCTCTCGAATCAAAATACCAGCTCATTGCCATATTTTGATGAGGCGTCAGGCACGCCGACCGTCACTCTCCGGGGCGACATTTCATACGGCCGTCCAGCCCTATTTTCACACTGCTCCGGGCTTCCTCGACATGACAGCGGAAATGGCCGTCATTACGTTCGTTCTCGTCGGCAGGTCCTGTCGACGAGAACGAAGAGAAGGGGAAGTGCATTGCGCACTCGTAAAGCCACAGTGATCGCCGCCTCCGTCGGCGTGGCAGTCGCGGCCGCCACCGGTGTCACCTACGCCAGCTCCGCCCTGGAGTCCGCCCCCCAGTCCGCCTCGATCGTCCAGGACGCCGCCCCTGTCGCCCCGCGTGGCGGCAACGGCACCGGCACCGAGGCCGGCTCGAACGCCGCGAACGCCCCGGCCGACGCCGGGTCGAAGGAGAGCTGGAGCGGTTCCAAGAAGAGCGAGGGCCGGGAGGACTTCCGCGGCGAGAACCGGAGGAACCACCGGGACGAGGGCCTGATCCAAATCAACGGTCGCGAGTATCCCGCTGAGCCGGGGTTCTGCTACACCGTCGCCGCGGACGCTGTAGTCACCACAGGGACAGCCACCTTCACCGTGCAAAACGAAAGCGACAAGACCGTCCGCTTCTTTCCTAGGGCCGACTGCACCGGCCCCCTCTACACCCCGGTCGGCGCTCACACTTTCAACCCCGGGATCAGCGTGGCAGGTACCGGAAGGCTGGAAGCCAGCTTCTACGTGGTCCACAAAGAAAACGACCACCACTGACGCGGCCGAATCTGCCAACGGATAGAGGCATCCCCTCACCGCACCATCGGAAACCCCGGCTCGCCGTAATCGAGCCGGGGTTCCGGCACGGAGGTATCCCTGATCCCCGGGGGATGACCATTCCATGCTAATCCGTACGGTCTGGCCTCGGGCCGGTGATTACTCCACCCGTGCGCTGTTCTTGGCAGCGTCGAGAAATGCCTGCCAGCCAGTGGGCGAGAGGTGCAGGAGGGGGCCGTGGGGGTTCTTGCTGTCGCGGATGGCTCGGCCGCCGGTGGAGGTGAGGGCGACCTCGACGCATTGTCCCTCGCCTGTGGTGTACGACGATTTCCAGAACGGGCCTATGACCTCGGTCACGATGCGTCTTCCTTGCTGAGCAGTGTGCTCCGAATGAGTCGCGTGCTGACATCCGGTGCCAGTGCCACCGATCGTAGGTGGTCGAACACATTCGCGTAAGCCGCCAGGTCCTCGGGCGCTTCAAGGACCGAAGCGCCCCGCATGTTGTCCAGGGTCACCGCTTCGACCGTCGGCTCGGATTCGAAGCTGAAGGACTGGAAAGCGGAGGTCACACCAGCCACCGGCCCCGCACTGAAGGGCAGCACCTGCACGGTGACGTTCTGCCGCTCTCCGGCCTCAAGGATCGCAGCCAGCTGCTCCCGGTGGGCATCGGCGCTGATCAGCGACTGCCTGATGAGCGCTTCCCAGAGGATGGCGGTGTACGTCGCCCCGCCTTCCTGGATCTTCGCCTGCCGGGCCTCACGCACCTTCACCAGCTGAGCGATCCGTTCAGGAGCGACATAGTGAGGCGTCACCGCGATGGCGGCTTCCGCGTAGGCCGCAGTTTGCAGAAGCCCCGGCACCACGACCGGCTGCCACTCCCGGATATATGTCGCGTCGTCCTCCAACGCGATGAAGTCGAGGTAGTCCGGCCTCAGATGCTCCGCATGTTCGAGCCACCAGCCCCGATGGTTGGACCGCCTCGCCAAGTCCTCCAGCTTGGCGCCGACTTCCGGGTCCTCGACACCGTACGCGCTCAGTAGCACGCGAATCTCGACGATGCGCGCGGTCACATGGCCGCTCTCCATCCGGCTGATCCGAGTCTGGTGCACCCCGAGCAGGTCCGCCGCCTGCGGCTGATCCAACTTGGCGGCCTGTCGATACCTCTTGAGTGCGGCGCCAAGTCGCCTACTGCGCACGGTCGGCCGTCCCCCTGCGGGCATTGCTTCCCCTCTCCTGCAAGGTCTCAGGCAGACAACTCTAGGACGGCCTCAGCCCCCAGCAACCACCCCTTAAGCATGCATGCTCTTCGTCTAGTTGCTTCTCAGCATACTCGCGATCTAGCCTCAACGTGAGCGCACGACTACTCGGCGCTACTTGACTGCACGTCAGGGGGTCCATTCGCCATGCCCGCACTCACCCCACGTCGCGATTCCTTCCGCATCCCCAAACGCACAAGACACGTCCCCGAAGCCCGCGCCCGCGTGCGGCGGATCCTCAAGGACTGGGCCCTGGACCCTGAACTCGCCCACGACATCGCCACCGTGGCGACGGAACTGGTCACCAACGCCGTCCGGCACTGTCGGGTGACGCTCGCGGAGGTCGAGGTCGTCGTGTCGGTCCGGGGCTGCGGCGTGCTGGTCGAGGTGTCGGACCCGGACAAGGAAAAGGTGCCGAGCACCGACAGCGACCCCGCACCGGAAGGAGAAGGCGGGCGCGGGCTCGTCCTCGTCGCCGGGCTCTCGGAGCGGTGGGGGCATGAGCTGCGGCCGTTCACGAAGTGCGTGTGGGCGTACTTCGTGATCCCGGGGCGGTCGCGGTGACGGCGGCGACGCTGAGCCCGTACCGGGGCCGCTGGCGGCGCTGGGCCGCGCGGGCGAAACGGTACCGGACCACCTACGGCCGGTGGTTGCCGATGCCGCCCCGCGAACCCTGCTGGGAGCGGCGGCCGCAACCGGACTACGGCCTATATCCCGCCGAAGGAGACAAGGGAGACGAGCGAGACCTCGTGCGGGCGTACGTCACGACCTACCCGAGTGAGAGGCGTACGGCGTGAGCGACGAACCGAAGCGGCCAGAGGGCGGTGCCCCGCCGCTCGACCCGGTCATGGCCACGTTCAGCGAGTGGCTGGACCACGCCGTGGCCTGCATGGACGCCTGCCGCAGAGACGGCGTCTCGTGTCTTCACTCGATGCGGCTGGCCAGACAGCACCGCGCGGCCAGGAAGGCGGCGGGTGCGGAACGGCGGAACGGCTCTGATTGAGCGAGACCCGTATCCCGTCAGTCGGGGCGCCGGGCGCCGGGTCGGCGATCTGGTCGGTCAGGCCGCCCTGCGCGACCAGGGGGCCGGCCTCCTGGTCGCGCTTGGTCAACTCTTTCCGCTTGGCCTGGCCCTGCCGTTGTGGAACGGTGTGCGCCTGACGTACCGGGCCGGTGTCCGGGAACTGCGCCGCCGGTGATGCCAGGGAAACCGTGATCACCAACCGTGCCGGCCGCCCGACCCCCCGCAATCCGTCCGCGACCATCTCCACCAGCCACACCGCGATGTCCGGCGACCACTCACGGGTACGTCGGTCAGCCAAGTGCTCACGGTCTGCCAGCCGTAGGAACCGGCCCGATCGATCGCAAAAGCGAGGAGACCTTCCTCGACGGAGTCTCGGGATCCTGCTCCACCACCCGGTCGAACCACGCATGCCGCCGCAGAATGCCGTGCAGACCGACGATCACGGTGGGGGGAATCACAGACACTCCCGGACTTGACCTGGAGGTCGACCGTGACCTTGGCCTTGCTCGCCGGTCTTAATTCGCGATCGGGCCCCACGCCCCGATCCACCAACAGTCGCCGCGAGTTGGCCACGCGCCGCCGACGACTGCACGAGGGCGCCGATCCCGCGCTTCACTCGCGAACCACTGGCCTTCGGCGGAGTCTTCGCGTCCGCACAGGAAGAACGAGTCGCCGGCTCCCGCGGTCCTCAGCGGATGCGAGGCAAGTCCCGAGATCCACAGAGCAAATAAATCGTTGACAACAGTTTGTTTGTATTCGACGCTGGTCGCATGTCGTCTACCTCGCCGTCGGCCGATGGCTCCGATCCCATCCCTCCCGGCACCCCCGCCGACCCCTTCACGCCCCCGAGCGCGGACGGGGCGCGGGCCCAGCGCGTCTACACGTCCCTGTTCCGCATCGCCGAGCGGCACGCGGCCACGGACGAGCAGCGTCACCGCCAGGTCCACCCCCATGTCCTCGGCGCGCACGAGGCGATCAGACTGGTCTCGTACCTGCTCAGCGGCGCCGCCCTCCTCGCCGACGGCGAGGACGGGGTCGACCGCGCCGACATCACCGCCGCCCTGACTCTCATCCCCCTCGCCCGTGGCGAGATGGACGAACTGGAGGTCGGGCTCCTCGAAATGGCCCGGGGTCGTGGCATGACCTGGCCGGAGATCGCCTTCGGCCTCGGCCTCCAGACGCCCCAGGCGGCGAGGCAGCGTTACGAGCGGCTGGCGAGCCGTACGGAGACGGGCACTGAGGCGGGCGCGAAGACGGACACGGAGACGGACGCAGAGAAGAGGGATACGCAGAAGACGGACAGGTAGGGGCTCAAGTCGAGGTGCCGGTCAGCCTCGGCCGAACATCTCGTCGCGGTGGACGCGCCAGCGGCCCATCATCGCTTCGACCTCGGTCTCGATGAACTCGAAGAACGCGAGGGTCTCGGAGAGCCGGCGCCCCGCCGGGGTGTCGGCGCCCAGGCTGGCGACACCCTCGCGCAACGACTCTTCCCAACGCTTGATGAGGGCCTCTCGATTGGTGAGGGCCTCGTACCACTGCTCGCCGTGGACGCGGTAGCGCTCGCGGCGCGAGCCGGGCTCGCGCTCGCGTGACACCAGGTGCACCTGGGCGAGATAGCGGACCGCGCCGGAGACGGCCGCCGGGCTGATCCGCAGCTGTTCGCCCAGCTCGACGGAGGTCAGCGCGCCGGCGTCGGAGGCGAGGAGCGCGGCGAAGACCCGGGCGGGCATGCGCGGCACCCCGGCCTCGACGAGCTGCGCCGCGAAGTGCTCGACGAAACGGGAGACCGACTCGGCGTCGCGCCCCACGGCGTCGCGCCCCACGGCTTCCGCTCCGGCAGCCACTCCGGCCTTCGCTCCGGCCTTCGACTCCGCCATGCCTGGATCAGCTCCCTCGGTATCCCTCGGTATCCCTCGGTGCCCCCTCGATATGCCCTGGTCAGACACCATGGCCAGCCTACCCGTGATTCACACCCTTCCTTAACTTCACAAATTTCTGAAGTAAGCGTACGTTCTGAACATGACGAAGGCCATCACCGTCTCCGGACTCCACAAGTCCTTCGGTCGGACCCACGCGCTGGACGGCCTCGACCTGACCGTCGAGACCGGCGAGGTCCACGGCTTTCTCGGCCCCAACGGCGCCGGAAAGTCCACCACCATCCGCGTCCTGCTCGGCCTGCTGCGCGCCGACTCGGGCGCCGCGCAGGTACTGGGCCGCGACCCGTGGGCGGACGCGGTGGAGGTGCACCGCCGGATCGCGTACGTCCCCGGCGACGTGACCCTGTGGCGGAACCTGTCCGGCGGCGAGGTCATCGACCTGTACGGACGGCTGCGCGGCGGGCTGGACGCGGGGCGTCGCGCGGAGCTGCTCGAACGGTTCGAGCTGGACCCGACCAAGAAGGGCCGCACCTACTCCAAGGGCAACCGCCAGAAGGTCGCCCTCGTCGCCGCCTTCGCCTCAGACGTGGACCTCCTCATCCTGGACGAGCCGACCTCGGGCCTGGACCCGCTGATGGAGGAGGTCTTCCAGCGGTGCGTACGGGAGGAGCGCGACCGGGGCCGTACGGTCCTGCTGTCGTCCCACATCCTCACCGAGGTCGAGGAACTGTGCGACCGGGTGAGCATCATCCGCAAGGGCGTCACCGTCGAGAGCGGTTCCCTCGCCGACCTGCGCCATCTGACCCGCACCATCGTCACCGCCGAACTCGTCGGTCCGCCGGTCGGCCTGACCGGCCTCCCCGGCGTCCACGACCTCGATGTCCGGGGCAACCGCGTCCACTTCCAGGCCGACACCGACAAGCTCAACGCCGTACTCCGCTCCCTGACCGACTCCGGCGTACGGTCCCTGACATCCACGCCGCCGACCCTGGAGGAGCTGTTCCTGCGGCACTACCAGGACGACGAGACGGACGACGAGACGGACGGCGTACGGGCCGCCGCCAAAACCGTGGCAGGAGAGGCGGTCGCGCGATGACCGCCTCCACCAGTGCCTCCGGCCCCTCCACCGCCGGCACCGCCACCGCCGTCCTCTTCGCCTCGCGGTCCGGCGGGTCCCGTCAACTGGCCGGTACGGGAACCCTGTTGAGGTTCGCCCTGCGCCGCGACCGCGTGATGGTCCCGGTCTGGGTCACGGTCACCGGGCTGATGGTCCTATCCATGCCGAACAGCCTGAACAGCCTGTACGGCACCGCCGCCGAACGCGCCGACCTCATGCGCCAGATGACCACGAACCCGTCGCTGCGTGCCCTGGTCGGCCCCGCCTTCGACGACTCCCTCGGCGCCCTGACCGCCTGGCGCGTCGGCGCCTACGCCGGTCTCCTCGCCGCCGTCATGAGCCTCCTCGTCGTCATCCGCCACACCCGTGACGAGGAGGAGAGCGGCCGCCAGGAACTCGTCGCGTCGGGGACGGTCGGCCGCCGGGCACCGCTGACCGCCGCCCTGCTCACGGCGGCCGTCGCGAACGGCGGACTGGCGTTGCTGGTCACGCTCGGGCTGGCCGGGCAGGGCGCTATGGGAGCGGCGGCCTTCGGGCTGGGGATCGCGGGCGTCGGGATGGTGTTCGCGACGATGGCGGCGGTCGTCGCGCAGCTGACGGAGAGCGCGCGGTTGGCGCGGGGGCTGGCTGCGGGGGTGTTGGGCGCGGCGTTCGTACTGCGGGCGGCTGGCGACGCTTCCGAGAACGAAGGTTCGTCTTTCTTGACGTGGGTGTCGCCGCTGGGGTGGCTGGAGAACGAGCGTTCGTTCGCGGATGAGCGGTGGTGGGTGCTGCTGCTGTTCGTGGCGGCGACGGCGATCCAGGGCGCGCTGGCGTACGCACTCGCCGGGCGCCGCGATGTCGGCATGAGCTTTCTGCCGACCCGGCCGGGACCGGCGGCCGGCCGGCTGGGTACGGCCGGCGCGCTGGCCTGGCGGCTGCAGCGGGGCAGCGTCCTCGGCTGGAGCATCGGTTTCTTCCTCGCCGGGGCCGTCTACGGCGGGCTGACCGAAGGCACGGCCGACTTCGTCGGCGACAACGAGGGCGCCCGCGAGATCTTCGAACGCATGGGCGGCCAGTCCGGTCTGACCAACGCCTTCCTCGCCTCCATGATCGGCATGCTCGGTCTGATCGCCGCGCTCTACATCGTCGGCTCGGTGCTGCGCCTGCACGGTGAAGAGACCTCCGGGCGTGCCGAACCGCTCCTGGCGAACTCGGTGGGCCGGCTCCGCTGGGCCGCCGGGCACCTCTTCGTCGCCTTCGGCGGAACCGCGTGGATCATGCTCCTCGCCGGTCTCGGCTTCGCCCTCGGCTACGGCAAGGAGGCCGCCCCGATCCTGGGCGCGTGCCTCGTCCAGGTCGCCGGGGTGTGGGTCATCGGCGGCGCCGCCGTCCTGCTCCACGGGCTCACCCCCCGAGCGGTCACGGCGGCCTGGGGGCTCGCCGGCGCCGCCCTCCTCATCGGCTGGATCGGCCCCGTGCTCAACGCCCCCCAAGCCGTCCTCGACCTCTCCCCCTTCGGTCATCTCCCCAAGCTGCCCGGCGGAGAGATGGAGTGGACGCCGGTGCTGGTGCTGACCGGGGTCGCGGTGCTGCTCGTGGCGGGAGGTCTGGCGGGGCTGCGGCGGCGGGATCTGAGCAGCTGAAGGCGGGCACCCAGGAGAACCACGGCCGACCGGGGTGCGTCCCTTCCGTCATGTCCGTCATGGACCAACCGGAGCAGCGAGGCGAGCGGGACGAGCAGGACCAGGGGAACGAGGGACGCGAGGGGGCCGGGGGTGAATCGGCAGAGCAGCTTGGGGTGTGGGGGATGTGCGCTGTCAGCGGTGGGCATGCTGGCCGCGACGCTCGCCTGGAGCACCTCGGACCGCACGCGACGCCATCTCCAAGGCGGCTTCGAAGGCGAGGACATGGACTACACCGTCCTCGCCACCGAACTCCCCTTCGTCGCCCTGGCCGGCGCCGCCCTCCCGGCAGCCGTCTGCCTGGTGATCGCGCTGTTGCTCGCCCGGCGACGGGGGCCGGGGGCGGAGTCCGGGCGGGGGCCCTCGTCGGGACCGAGATCGGGATCGGGGTCGGGATCGGGCGGTGGGGACTTCTCAGATCTCGACGGATAGGCCGTCCAGGCCCCGGATGACGAAGTTCGGCTTCCGTGTCGGCTCGGTGGCCAGGGCGAGCGTCGGGGCCTTGGTCAGGAGGGCCGTCATCGAGGCCGCCAGTTCGATACGGGCGAGGGGCGCGCCGATGCAGTAGTGGATACCCGCGCTGAAGGAGATGTGCGGGTTCTCCTCACGGGTGAGGTCCAGCTTCTCGGGGTCCGCGAACACGGACGGGTCATGGTTCGCCGAGCCGAACAGCATCGCGATCTCCGCGCCCCGCGGAACCGTCGTCCCGTCGATCTCGATGTCGTCCAGCACCCACCGCTCGAACAGCTGCAGCGGGGTGTCGTACCGCATCAGCTCCTCCACCGCCGCAGGCACCAGCGAGTGGTCCGCGCGCAGGGACGCCAACTGCGCCGGGTTCCGGAACAGCGCCCACCAGCCGTTCACCGTGGCGTTGACCGTCGCCTCGTGGCCCGCGTTCAGCAGCAGCACACAGGTGGAGATCATCTCCTGCTCGGTGAGACGGTCGCCCTCGTCGTGCGCGGCGATCAGGCCCGAGATCAGGTCCTCGCCCGGCTCCGCCCGACGGTGCTCGATCAGCTCCCGCAAATACTCCGAGAACTCCACCGATGCCCGCACCGCCCGCTTCGCCGTCTCCTCCGACGGGCTCAGCTCGTACATCCCGCAGATGTCCGCCGACCAGGGCCGCAGCGGTGCCCGGTCCGACTCGGGGATACCGAGCATCTCGGCGATCACCGCCACCGGCAGCGGCTCCGCGACATCCGTCAGAAGGTCACCCCCGCCGGCCTCCACCAGCCCGGCCACCAGCTCACCGGCCAGGTCCTCCACGTAAGGCTTCAGCCGCTCCACCGTGCGCGGTGTGAACGCCTTCGACACCAGCCTCCGGATCCGCGTGTGGTCCGGGGGCTCCAGGTCGAGCATCCCGTGGTCGTTCAGCGTGTGGAACGGCTCGTACTCCGCCGGCGGCGCGCCCCGGCCGAAGTCCTCGTGCGTGAACCGGTGCTGGTACGTCCGCCCGAGCCGCCGGTCCCGCAGCAGCGCCGAGACGTCCGCGTGGTGCGGTACCAGCCACTGGTTCGTGGGCTCGAAGTACTGCACACGGCCCCGGGCCCGCAGCTCCGCGTACGCCGGGTACGGGTCGGCCACGAAGTCGGGGTCCCACGGGTCGAAAGCGAGGTCAAAAGCAGCTGCCATGACCGGACGCTAACCCGCGAGCGGGCCCTATGACCAGGGGGAACCAGCGTGTGACCTCGACGAACCCGCTTGCGGGCCCAGTCAGCCGGGAGTGACCAACCTCGCCTCGTAGGCGAACACCGCCGCCTGGGTGCGGTCGCGCAGGCCCAGCTTGACCAGGATCCGGCTCACATGGGTCTTGATCGTGGACTCGGCGACCACCAGGCGCTCGGCTATCTCCAGATTGGACAGCCCCTGGGCGATGAGGACCAGGACCTCGGTCTCGCGGTCGGTGAGTTCGCCGTACGCCAGCTGGGTGGCCGCCGAGGGGCGGGGAGCCTGGGCCAGCTTGGAGAACTCCGTGATCAGGCGCTTGGTGACCGACGGGGCGAGGAGCGCCTCCCCGGCGGCCACCACACGGACCCCGTCGGCCAGTTGGCGGGCGGAGGCGTCCTTGAGGAGGAAGCCGGAGGCTCCCGCGCGCAGCGCCTGGTACACGTACTCGTCGAGGTCGAACGTGGTCAGGACCAGCACCTTCGCCCCGCCGTTCGACGCGACGATCTCCCGGGTGGCCTCGATGCCGTTCAGCTCGGGCATCCGGATGTCCATCAGGACGACGTCCGGCGACAGCTCCCGGACCCGCTCGACCGCGTCCCGGCCGTTCACCGCCTCGCCGACCACCTCGATGTCCGGCATCGCGCCGAGCAGCACGGAGAAGCCCTCGCGGACCATCATCTGGTCGTCGGCGATCAGCACGCGGATCGTCATGCGTCGCCCTCGCTCGCGCTGGGCACCGGCAGGAAGACCGTCACCTCGTAGCCTCCGTCCTCCGTACCGCCCGTCGTCATCTCGCCGTTCAGCATCGTGACGCGTTCGCGCATGCCCGTGAGGCCGTGGCCGGTGCCGTGCGTGGACTTCACCAGGCTCACCTCCGGCGACGGGCCGTTGACCATGCGCAGCCCGAGGCCGCCCAGGACATAGCCGATCTCCACGCGGGCCGTGGCGCCCGGCGCGTGCCGCAGCGTGTTGCTGAGGGCTTCCTGCACTATGCGGTACGCCGACAGCTCCACGCCCTGCGGGAGTTCACGGACCGCTCCGGTGACCGCCTTGTCGACCGTCAGGCCGGCCTCCCGCACGTTGGCGAGCAGGCCGTCGAGGTCGGCGAGGGTGGGCTGCGGGGCGTCCGGGGCCTCGTAGTCCTCGGCACGGACCACCCCGAGGACACGGCGCAGCTCGGTGAGCGCCGCCACCGCGTTCTCCCGGATCGTGACGAAGGCCTGCTCCAGCTCCGGCGGCGGGTTCTCCACGCGGTAGGGCGCTGCCTCGGCCTGGATGGCGACCACCGACATGTGATGGGCGACCACGTCGTGCAGCTCACGGGCGATCGTGGTGCGCTCCTCCAGGAGAGTGCGCTTGGAGCGCTCGTGCTCGGTCACTGTCTGCTGCGCGGTCACCTCGCGCTGGGCCGTGCGGCGTATGGTCAGGGCGGAGGCTGCCAGCAAGGACATGGCGGAGACGACGAGCAGCGGGACCGTGTTGTTCGCCGCGTAGTGGTCGCCGCCGAGGGCGGTCTCCAGGAACGCCCCGTACGCCGCGGTCAGGCCCCACATCCAGGCGGCTATGCGCGGTCGCGTGCGCAAGGCCACGACCGTCATCACCACGAGATGGGCCGCGAAGCTGCCGGCCGTCCACGGCCAGTCGTCCCACAGACCGCTGCCCACCGCGGTCAAGGGAGCCGCGATCATGGACACCCAGAAGGCCGCCACGGGTCTGATCATGGTCAGCAGGACCGGAATCAGGGCGAAGGCGGCAGCCACCATCGCGGTGAGCCCGCTTCCGTCGCTGGCGGAGGCGGCGATGGCCATCGAGAGCAGGCCGGCCATCACCACGGCGGCATGCGGGGCCCAGGCCACGTATTCGCGCGGGCGGCCGGAGAGCCGGCCGGTGAACGGGCCGTCCATCTTCATCGGGGGCATCGGTCGGTAGGCGAACCCGTCGTGGAACAGGTCCTGGCGTAGCCTGCGCCACGCGTCCATGGCCACCCGGAACTCCGGGCTGTTGCTCGGCTTGCCCTCGCCGCGCAAGGGCATCGTGTGCGTCTGGGTCGTCTCGGTCACGTTGAAAACGGTAGGCGGAGGGCCGGGCCGGCGTCGTCACCAGTGAGGAGGGTCTGTCCGGGTCCGTCTCAGGTACTACGGGTCATATGTGGTCGGCGTGCGTGTCCGTGATCCGGTGGACCGTTTCGTGTCGGGCGGTGGCGGGCGTTCAATAGCCCGTGGGGCGGACCAGGCCAGACTCATAGGCGAAGACCGCTGCCTGGGTGCGGTCACGCAGGCCCAGTTTGACCAGGATGCGGCCCACGTGGGTCTTCACGGTCTGTTCGGCGACGACGAGGCGCTGGGCGATCTCGGCGTTGGACAGGCCCTGGGCGATCAGGGTGAGCACCTCGGTCTCCCGCTCGGTCAGGTCGCCGACACGTTCCTTCGACGGGGCGCGCGGCGTGGTGCCGAGGCGGGAGAACTCGGCGATGAGGCGGCGGGTGATGCCGGGGGCGAGCAGGGCGTCGCCCGCCGCGACGACCCGTACCGCCTCGGCGAGCTGGTCGGCGGAGGCGTCCTTGAGAAGAAAGCCGGACGCGCCGGCGCGCAGTGCCTCGTAGACGTACTCGTCGAGGTCGAAGGTGGTGAGGACGAGGACCCTGATGTGCGGGCGCTCGGTGGTGATGCGCCGGGTGGCCTCGATGCCGCCCAGCTCGGGCATCCGGATGTCCATCAGGACGACGTCCGGGGCGAGTTCGGCGACCTTGTCGATCGCGTCGAGGCCGTGCACCGCCTGGCCGACGACGTCGATGTCGGGCTGGGTGTTGAGCAGCACCGAGAAGCCCTGCCGGACCATCTGCTGGTCGTCGGCGATCAGTACACGGATGGTGCTGCTCGTCATGGACTCTTTTCTCCTGTCGTGTCCGGTGCCTGCTCCCAGAGCTCGCTGCCTGGTTCGCCGTTACGCGGAAGGAAGGCCACGACGGCGAAGCCGCCGTGGGAGGTCTCGGTCGCCATGAGGGTGCCACCGAGCATCGCGGCACGCTCACGCATACCGAGGAGCCCGTGGCCGGCGCCGGGGAACGGTGGGGCCTTGCGGGCGGGACGCGAGTTGATCACCCGCACCTGCAGACCGCGCGGGAAGTGGGTGAGCTCCACCCGAACGGTCGACCCGGGCGCGTGCCGCAGGGCGTTGCTGAGCGCCTCCTGCACTATCCGGTACGCCGACAGCTCCACGCCCGGCGGCAGCGGGCTCACCTCGCCGTGGATCTCGGTGACGACCGCCAGGCCGGCCGCGCGGGTGTTGTCGATGAGCGCGTCGAGACGGTCCAGGGTGGGCTGCGGTGCGTGCGGAGCGGTGCCCTCGGTGAGGGCCGCTATCCCGTGCGGGTCGTCGGGGTCGGCGTCCGGGTCGTTCTCCGAGCGCAGGACGCCCAGGACGCGGCGGAGTTCGGTGAGGGCCTCCAGCGCGTTCTGCCGGATGCCGTGGAGGTTCTCCTTCAGTTCCTCGGACGGGTTCTCCACCAGGTGCGGGGCGACCTGGGCCTGGATGGAGATCACCGACATGTGGTGGGCGACCACGTCGTGCAGCTCGCGCGCGATGCGGCTGCGCTCCTCCAGGACGGTGCGGCGGGAGCGTTCCTCGGCGGTCATGCTCGTCTGCTCGACGAGTTGGCTACGGGCCTCACGGCGGCCGCGCAGGGCGCCACCGAGGATGGTTACACCCGTGAACATCGCCAGCGCCAACGCGCCCGACGGCACGTAGTTCTGACCGCCGACCAGCCCCTGAAGGACGTACGTGACCAGCGCGGTGAGAGCCAGCACCTCGACGGCCACGCGGGTGGGCAACCGCAGCGCGAGCAGGAACAGCACCATGGTCTGTACGAAGATCCCGGGCCCGCTCCACGGCCAGAAGGGAGCGTCCCAAGTCGGGTTGGAGATCTGGTGAACGCGGGCGCCCAAGGCCGCCACGACCATGACCGTGGTCGACAGCCACCACGCCGGAACCGGCCACCACAGCGCGAGCGCCACCGCCGCTCCCTGCGCGGCCGCGCACAGCAGGCCGTACTCCATGCCAAGGCCGTACCCGTCGACCATGTAATCGGCGTTGGCCACCGTGGTGCCGAACGCGAACAGGAAGACCAGGCCGTGCGGCAGCCAGCGGAGCCAGACCGACGGGGGCAGCGGGTGCGACGTGCCACTCCACAGGTCCTCGCGCAGCACCCGTAGGCCCTTGGTCAGCCGCTTCTCCACCGCACTCATCCGCACCACCCTAGGCATGACGAACCGCCTTGGTCTCCGTCTTCTTCGACTGCCGCGTGCTGTCATGCCGCTGTGTGCTGTGAGGCTGCCGTATGCCTGCCGATCGCCGCGGCCTTTGCGGCTGTTGCCGCCGCTGGACGCGCACCACCCGGGAGCCCTCGCGGGTACGGGGACGGCGGTTCTCGTAGCCGTGGAAGGCTGCCCGGCAGACCAGCAGCGCCAGGGCGAACACCGGCAGCCAGACGAGGCGGGCGGCCACCCAGCCGAGGTCGTCGGGGAGGGTGTGCAGGCCGGGGAGGCGGCCTGCCGCGAGGCCGGTGGCGGTGGTCGCCATCAGCGCGGTCTGGTGCCAGAGGAACACCGTCATCGCCGAGAGGTTGACGAGGGCCACCGCCGCCCAGGCCATCGGTCGGCGTCGCAGCATGCGGCGGAGTGGGCCGCGCAGCAGCAGGGCGAGTCCGCACTGGGCCAGGCCGAAGGTGACGGCGGCCAGGGTGGGTGGGTTGAGGTTGGAGATCTGCGCGCCGGGGACGCCGACCATCGACGCCGGGTAGCCGGCCCAGATGATCAGGGCCGCCGTCGCCGTCGTACCCGACACCAGCAGGGTCCAGCCTGCGCGCAGGCGCTCCAGTTCGCCTCGGGTCCAGGCCGCGCCCAGGGTGTACGGGACCAGCCAGCCCGCGGCCAGGTTGATCCAGCCGAGGCCCTGGGGGCCGCCGAGACCGAATCGGATGAGGTCCACGTGAAGGACGACGGCCAGGGGCCAGAGCGGGTTGAGGCGGGTCAGCAGGGGTGTCGCTGCCGTCAGGGCGGCGAAGACCAGAAGGAACCACAGCGGGGACAGGGCCAGTTTCGCGAGGGTGTGGACCGTGTCGACGCGGGCGCCTGTGGCCAGGAGAGTGATCGTGACCGCCGTCCAGAGGGTCAGGAGGGCGGCGACCGGGAGGAACAGACGGGTCAGGCGGGTGCGGAGCCATGGGGTGTACGTGGTGCCGTGGGCTCGGGCCGAGGTGTAGCTCTTCGTGGCTACGTGGCCGCCCACCAGGAAGAAGACGGCGAGGGTCTGGAAGAGCCAGGAGATGGGGGCCAGTTGGGGCAGGTGCTGGAGGGGACTGGCGGCGTGAAGGGTGTTGCCGTCCGCGACGAGGGCGGTGACCAGCCAGTGGCCCAGGATTATGCCGAGTATGGCGAGGGCCCGGAGGGCGTCCACTGCGCGGTCTCGGTGGGGTGGGGTGGCGGTGTCGACGTGGTGGGCGGCTCGGCGGATGGCGGCGAGAGGGGATCGGGGGCGTTCGGTGCGGGTGGGTCGTGCGGGTGCCTCGGGGTGCTCCCGGCCTTCGACCCGACCGCGGTTCCCACCCGCACCGTCCGTGCGGGAACCGTGGTCGGGTGCGGGTGACCCCTCTGGGAGTTGAGCGTGGTCGGCGGCTGCGGCCCGCGTTTCAGCCGCACCCCGGGCATTGACACCACTCCTGGCTTTCGCCCCGGCGCCAGCCCCGACTCCCGCGGCTGCCCCGACTCCCGCGGCTGCTCCTGCTCCTGCTCCTGCTCCTGCTCCTGCTCCTGCTCCTGCTGGAGCTTGGGTAGCCCTGGGCGTGGGGGTGCGGTCATGCATGGGTTACCTCCGCGGGGGCGCCTTGGGCTATGCGGGCGAGGTTTTTCAGGGAGGTGGAGTCGGGGGCGAAGTAGCCGCTGTGGCCGGCGGGGCCTGCGGTGAAGACGTGGGCACCGAAGGAGGGGGACGTGGGGTCGGAGCCGAAGCCGAGGGTGGTGCCGAAGAGGTCGGTTCGGGTGTGGGGGACCATGCCGATCCAGTCGTCCGTGCCCCGGGCCGCCCATACGCGTGCCGAGGTGTGCAGGGCGGCCGCACTGTCCGCGCCGGTGCCGGGGCTGCCGATCAGTGCCATGTCGTCGACGTCGTCGAGATCGGTGACGGCGCGGGCGCAGACGACCGAGCCGTAGGAGTGGCAGAGGAGGGCGACGCTGGTGGAGTCGCCCACCAGGCCTCGCAGTTCGCGTATGAACGCGCGGAGGTGGGGGGCCGCCTGTTCGGCTCGGGTGGGTGTGAGGACCGTTGTGCTGATGGTTCCGGGTGTTTCGTAGCCGAGCCAGGCGATCACCGCCGTGTCCGGGCCCGTGCGGTCGTACAGGGCCTGTGCGGCTCTGTGGAAGCGGTCGTAGGTGTCCAGGCTCGTGTCCGAGCCCGGGACCAGGACCGCTATGTGGTCGGCCTTCAGCAGGTCACCCAGGACTTCCACCGCCTGGCCGGGGCCCCGGCCGTCGAATGTCAGGAGCTGCCTGGCGGGGGCCGCCATCCACCGGTCGGTCGCGGCCCGGCTCCGGTCGCCGTGGGCTTCGGCCATACGGGCCGCCACCGCGGCGTTCTCGCGGTTGGCCTCGTACGTCGACCTGAGGGTCGTCGGCGTCGGCGGGGCGAGTGGTGCCGGGGGCGGGGCGGGGATCTGCGGCCGGGCCGCGGCGGAGAGGGGAACGATCACGGCCGTCGCCACCAGGAGGGCGAGCAGCGTTCGCCGTAGCCGGGCCGGCCAGGAGGGGCGGAACCGGGGCGCGGCCTGCCGGGGGTCGCCGGGTCGGGGGTCCGCCGGTGTGGGGGACGGTCGGGGTGGTTGTGCCTTCGGGCGTGGTTCCGTGGATGGCCGAAGGTCTGCCTCCGGCCATGTCGCGACCCCCATGTCACCCGCCCCTTCCCCCTCGGGCCGCCCGTCCATCGGGCCGCTCTGGGAAAGAAGTTATGGATCGGGAGCCGTCGTCGGCGTCACGCCAGGGAGCTCATTCGGGATGTAGCCCTCAGGTATTACGGGTATCAGCGGGGAGGAGCCTGGACGGTGGCGGGGGCCGTGTCACGGCACCGTTCACCAGGCCAGTTGCGAGATCTCCTCCACCACCACGGCGCACGCGTCCGCCGCCGGGTCGATGAGGGGGAAGTGCCCCACGTCCTCCAGCAGGGTCAGGCCCACGACCTCGCCCGCCTTGGCCGCGGCGTCGGCGTACGCCTCGGCGACGGCCTGCGGGACGACGATGTCGGAGCGGCCCTGGACGAGGGCCGTGGCGATGCCGGTCGGGAGGAGGAGCGCGGGGTCGGCGTAGGGGCGCCGGTCGGTGAACTTGTCCTGCCCGCCGAGGAGTTGGGTGGTCGCGCCGCCGCAGACGTCCAGCTTCTCGGCCACGCCGAAGTCGGCGATGGGGGCCAGGGCGACGACTCCGCGGAGCGGGGCGGGGCGGGAGGTGCGCCACGGGGCGTCGGGCGGGAGTACGTGGCGGGCCGCGGCCCACAGGGCGAGGTGACCGCCGGCGGAGTGGCCGGTGAGGACCATGCGGCGGGGGTCCGCCTGGGGCAGGGCCGCGCGTACGAGGTCCGGCAGGGCGTCGAGGGCGGCGGCGATGTCGTCGAACGTCTCCGGCCAGCGGCCCGCGGTCGGGGCGGGGGTGCCGGTGGGGCCGGTCTGGGCGGGCAGTGAGCTTCCTCGCCGGTACTCGATGTTGGCCACCGCGAAACCGTGGCGGGCGAGGAAGTCGGCGAAGGGGGTGATGTGGTGACGGTCGTAGGGGGCTCGCCAGGCACCGCCGTGCAGGACCACGACCACGGGGGCGGTGCCCGGGGATGCGACCGCGCCCCTGCCCCCGCCTGTTCCTGTTCCTGTTCCTTCGCCTGTTCCTTCGCCTGTTCCCGAGTCGGAGGTGCGGGGGGCGTAGAAGTCGATCACCTGGTCGGGGTGGTCGCCGTAGGCCACCGTGGCGTCCGGGGCGATGGTCGGGTGCGAGAAGGCGGATGCCTCTTCGGCGGCATCGCGGGCTGCGGCGTCGTCGTCCGGCATGCGCCAACCTCTCGGGTGAAACGGATTTGGAAGGGTTTGGGTGGGCGGGTGCCTGGGAAAGGGGCGCCTGCCGTTGGCGGGGACGGTATCAGGCCCGTGACGTGCATCGACACGCGGATGTGACGCAGGGTCAGGGAGGTGGGGCGGGGTAGCGGAGTGAGGGTGCGCCGGGGTGGCAGCGGAGCCGTCCGCCGCGACCGGGCGGGGGCGGGTTTCGCTCATCGGCGCTTGCCGGATGCCGCCTGCGCCCACCCGTGCCGCCCCGGCTGCACGATTGCCCACAGACCGGGCAGGCGCGGCTGCCCCTGCCTGGCGGAGGCCTGCGGAGGCTCGCGGAGGCCTCCGGAGGTGCTGGGGCACCGCCACCGCCCCAGCACCTGCGCGCTCTCCCCCGGCGCCTCTACCCCAGCGTCCCCACCGTCTCCCCCAGCACCCGGGCCGCTCGCTCCGTGTCCTCGAAGGTGACGTAGAGGGGGGTGAAGCCGAAGCGGAGGACGTCGGGGTGGCGGAAGTCGCCTATGACGCCCTGGTGGATGAGGCGTTTCATGACGTCGGCGGCGTCGTCGCAGCGCAGGGCGATCTGGCTGCCGCGTTCCGCGTGGGCGGTCGGCGTGAGGCACTCGACCCGGCCTTCGGGGACGTACGCCGACACGCAGCGCAGGAAGAAGTCCGTCAGGGCGAGGGACTTGGCGCGGACCGACTCGATCGTCACCCCGGCCCCACTCACGGCCCCACTCACGACCCCGGCCCCACTCACGGCCTCGGTCCCACTCACGGCCTCGGTCCCACTCACGGCCTCGGTCCCGCTCACGACCCCGGCCCCACTCGCGGCCTCAGTTCCGGCGTCCGCGGCGAAGCCGGCTCCCCTGCCCCCGTACCAGACGTCAAGTGCCGCCTCCAGAGCCAGCATCGACAGGATGTCAGGGGTGCCGACCCGGCCCCGCGGCGCGCCCGTAGTCGGCTCGTACGACGGGTGCATGGCGAAGGGCTGGGCGTGGGAGGTCCAGCCGGGGAGAGGGGAGTCGAAGCGGGGCTGGAGGTCTTCGCGGACGTAGAGGTACGCCGGGGAGCCGGGGCCACCGTTGAGGTACTTGTAGGTGCAGCCGACCGCGAGGTCGACCCCGTGTTCGTCGAGGCCCACGGGGAGGGCGCCCGCACTGTGGCAGAGGTCCCAGACGGCGTAGGCGCCGGCCTCGTGGATCGCCGCCGTCAGGGCGGGGAGGTTGTGGAGGCGGCCCGTGCGGTAGTCGACGTGGTTGAGGAGGACGGCGGCCGTACGGTCGCTGAGGGCGGCCGGGACCTCCGCCGGGGTCACCGGGCGCAGTGTGCGGCCGGTCATGCGCGCCGCGGACTCGGCTATGTAGCCGTCGGTCGGGAACGTCGTCGCGTCGACCAGGATCTCGTCGCGGCGACCGCCACCGGCCCCGTCCGCCATGCGTACCGCCGCCACGACCGCCTTGAAGACGTTGACACTCGTGGAGTCGCCGACCACGATCTGGCCGGGCGCGGCACCCACCAGCGGAGCGATGCGGTCGCCGATCCGCTCGGGCGCGGTCCACCAGCCGCTCTCGTCCCAGGAACGGATGCGCAGTTCGCCCCACTCGCGGTACACGACATCCGTGAGCCGTCCGGGGACGGACACCGGCAGCGCGCCGAGCGAGTTGCCGTCGAGGTACACGGCGTCGTCGAGGACGAAGCGGCTGCGCAGGCCGGACAGTTCGTCGGCCGCGTCCAACTCCCTTGCCTGGGAGGTCAGTTCAGTGCTGAGTGCGGTGAGTTCAGACATGGGAGCGCGCCGTCCACAGCTCGGGGAAGACGTTCTTCCGGGCGCGCTTCTCCAGCCAGGCCACACCGGCGGAGCCGCCCGTGCCGGCCTTGGAGCCCATCGAGCGGCGGGTGGCGACGAGGTGGTCGTTGCGCCAGCGCCAGACGAGTTCGGCGACGTCGGTCAACGCCTCGCCGAGGCGGGCGAGTTCGTGGTCCGGGTCGCCGGAGTACAGCTCGGTCCACACCTCCTCGACCTCGGGAGAGGGCTCGTAGCGCTGGGAGACGTCACGGCGTACGACGGACTCGGGGATCGCGTGGCCGCGGCGGGCCAGCAGCCGCAGGACCTCGTCGTAGAGGCTCGGCTCGTGCAGTGCCTTCTCCAGCTCGGCGTGGACGCGGGGGGCACCCCGGTGCGGGACGAGCATGGACGCGGACTTCTCGCCGAGCAGGAACTCCATCCGGCGGTACATCGCCGACTGGAAGCCGGAGCCCTCGCCGAGGGCGGCGCGGTAGGAGTTGAACTGGCCGGGGGTGAGCTGGGCGAGCGGGCGCCAGGAGGCGTTCAAGGCCTCCAGTTCGCGTACGGAACGCTTCAGCGCGTCCTTCGCGGTCGCCACGTCGTCATTGCGGATCGCGGCGGTCGCGGTCTCCCACTCGTGCACGATGACGGTGAACCACAGCTCCATGACCTGGGTGGTCACCAGGAAGACCATCTCGCCGGGGTCGTCGGAGAGGGGGTGCTGGAGGTGGGTGAGAACGTCCGCCTGGACGTAGTCCTCGTACGGGGTGGTGCCCTGGAAGTCGAGATGCGGGGTCTCGGGCTCCGAAGCCTCGTGGGGCTGAGCCGGAAGCGACATCGCTGTCTCCTGCTGTGTACTCCGGGTAGCGGTCCGCCCCTGCCGAATTCCGACACGGGGGCCCCGGTCCCCACCGGCATGTTCGGCGATACCACCCCCGCACCGCAAGGTCCGCCTGGTCACACCAGGCGGACCTGCACGAACAATGCCTTCGGATCAGCCGAATGGGCGCGCCGCCCGGCCGGTGTGTGCCGCCCGGCCGGTGTGTGCGCGCCCGGCCGCATGACCGCGCCGCCCAGCCGAGAGTCCGGACGTTCAGCCGGGTGTCCGGCCGTTCAGCCGGGTGTCCGGGTGTCCGGCCCGTTCAGCCGAGTGTCTGTGCCGCCGTCGGGGAGGAGTCCTTCAGGAACTGGGAGCAGCGCTCGTACTCCTCCTGCTCGCCGATGTCTCCGGCGGCGCGGGCGAGGGCGTGGAGGGCGCGCAGGAAGCCGCGGTTCGGCTCGTGCTCCCAGGGGACGGGGCCGTGGCCCTTCCAGCCGTTGCGGCGCAGGGAGTCCAGGCCGCGGTGGTAGCCCGTACGGGCGTAGGCGTACGACTCCACGACGCTGCCCCGCTCGTACGCGTCGTCGGCGAGCTGGGCCCAGGCGAGGGAGGAGGTGGGGTACTTGGCGGCGACCTCGGCCGGGGGTGTGCCGTTCGCGAGGAGTTCGCGGGGTTCCGGGTAGTCCGGGAGGTGCGTCGGGGGCGGGCCGCCGAGGAGGTTCTGGTGAATCGTCATGGGTTCCAGTCTGGCCCATGCGTGGGGTCGGGTCCGCCGGGTGGGGGGTGGGGGTTCGGTGCCGGGTGTCGGGGCGGGTTTTCTCGCCCCCGCCGCCCCTACCCGTCCCATCCCCACCAGGGGCTGCGCCCCTTCGACCCCCTTGGGCGCCCGAGAGCTCGGGGAGGGCTGTGGGCGGCTGTGGGCAGGTGTGGGCGGGCTGTAGGCGGGCGGGTACGGACTGTGGCGTAGGCCGGTGCGGACCGTGGGCGGGCCGGTACGGGTGGTGCGTAGGCCGGTACGGACCATGAGCGGGCCGGTACGCGTGGTGCGTAGGCCGGTGCGGACCGTGGGCGGGCCGGTACGCGTGGTGCGTAGGCCGGTACGGACCATGAGCGGGCCGGTACGCGTGGTGCGTAGGCCGGTACGGACCATGAGCGGGCCGGTACGCGTGGTGCGTGGGTGCTCGCGCAGTTCCCCGCGCCTCTGGGACGCGCGGAGCTCGCCCCATTCCGTCAAGGGGCGCGGGGAACTGCGCGACCGGCCACGCACGACCCGCACCCGAATTCCGGCCCCGGTCCGGCACGCTCTCGGGGCCGGCTAGTCCTTCGCCGCCTCGCCTCGTTGCTCCCCCTCCAGCGGCGGAGCCGTCACGCAGCCGTGTGTGCGGCATTCGGGGTGCTGGCAGTCGGGCGCGGGGCGGCGGACCGTGGCGAAGGCCAGGGCCGAGGCGACGAGGAGGGCGAGGGCGCAAACGGACATGGCGGTGTCGAAGGCGCTGTCGAACTGGATGGGTGAGCGGTACGCCTCCGGGCCCATGCCGGCGATCAGGGGGAGCGCGGCCACGGCCAGGAGGCCTGCCGCTCGGGCGGCGGCGTTGTTGATGCCACTGGCGAGGCCGGCGTGGTCCGTGGTGACGGAGGCGAGGACGGTGGCGGTCAGGGGGGCCACGAGGGTGACCATGCCGAGGCCCATGACCAGGAGCGCGGGAAGGACGTCGGTGACGTACACGGCGTCGGGACCCACGCGGAGCATCAGCAGGACACCCGCCGCGCACAGCAGCGGGCCGACGGTGAGGGGGATGCGGGGGCCGATGCGTTCGCCGAGGGCGCCCGCGCGGGCGGAGAGGAGCAGCATCAGGACGGTGATGGGGAGGAGGGCCGTGCCCGCGCCGAGGGCCGAGTAGCCGGAGACCACCTGGAGCTGGAGCGCGGCGAGGAAGAAGAAGCCGCTGAACGCCGCGTACACGAACAGGGTGACGATGTTGACCGCCGTGAACTGGCGGGACGCGAAGATGTCCGGCGGCATCATGGGGTCGGGGCGGTGGCGT
The DNA here is from genome assembly GCF_036346855.1 of Streptomyces europaeiscabiei. NCBI lineage: Bacteria > Bacillati > Actinomycetota > Actinomycetes > Kitasatosporales > Streptomycetaceae > Streptomyces > Streptomyces europaeiscabiei. The sequence goes on along the minus strand of NZ_CP107841.1, from coordinate 5,771,001 downwards.
TCGACGTGGATGAAAGCCACGGCCGTCGCCACGCCGGCGAGTGCGGTGACCGCGACCGCGAGCGTGCCCGCTCTGGCCTCGATCAGCGCGTACGTGATGAAGGCCAGGGACGCGGCCCCGAGTACGGCACCCAGGACGTCGAAGCCGCGGTCGTGGCTACGGCCGTCCGCGGATTCCGGTACGTGGCGGGCGGCGATCGGGACGCAGAGGAGGGCCAGGGGAACGTTCAGGAGGAAGACCCAGCGCCAGCCGGGGCCGTCGACCAACCAGCCGCCCAGGAACGGGCCGACGGCCGCGCCCATGCCGCCGAAGCCGGACCACAGGCCGACCGCCCTCGCGCGGTCGTCGGGGTGGAACGACGCCTGGATGAGGGCCAGCGAACCGGGGGTGAGGAGGGCACCGCCGACACCCTGGAGGGCTCGGGCGGCGATCAGTACGCCGCCGTTCGGGGCGATGCCGCAGAGGAGTGAGGCCGCGGCGAACCACACCACGCCCACGACGAACACCTTGCGGCGGCCGAAACGGTCGCCCAACGCGCCACCCAGGAGGATCAGGCCGGCCAGGGTGAGCATGTACGCGTTGACGGTCCACTGGAGAGCCGCGAGGTCGGCGTCCAGGTCGAGGCCGATACGGGGCAGGGCGACGTTGACGACCGTCGAGTCCAGCATGGCCATGCTGGAGCCGAGCACCGTGGTCAGCAGGATCCACTTGCCCTGGGGCGAGGCCAGGCGTACGTCGGCCATGGTCGGAATCATCCCGCGACGGGGGCGAATGGGCCAGGTGTGCGGGTGAGCCGTCGAGCGGCCCGTTGCCCTGGCCGTGAGGCCGGACGGTGGGGCGTGGGCGGACAGTGGGGGCGCACGCGGACAGTGAGGGTGCGGGCGGACAGTGGGGGCGCGGGCGAGGGCGCGGTCGTCGCGCGACCCGGCAGGCGCTGACGGGGTGCCGTTGCGCCCACGCGCGCCGCCCCTGGCGGCACGACTGCCGCCCGCAGCAGGGACAGTCGACGGGTCTATCCCCGGCGACACAACCGCCCACAGCCGGGACGGCCGACAGGACTACCGTTCCTCTGGACTGAGCGGGGGTGAGTCAGTTCAGCCGCGCGCCCGCGCGCCCCGAACGGTCCTGGGCGAGCCGGTCCCCGGCGTACTCGACCCCGGGGCGGCGACACGCATCCTGTGCGTGGCCCGGGCCCGGGAGGCCAGTTCCCTGCGCGACCTGGCCAAGTGGATACGGCCAGAGGCGACGGGGAGGCCCTGAACCATCCTCTGGTGGAGCAGGGGCCCCGCACGCTGACGCCGCACCCGGTGTACCAGGTCGCACGATCACGTTAGCCCGAACGGCCCAGGGCACCGCAAGCCCGCACGCCCGCCCGGCCCGCAAGCCCGCAAGCCCGCAAGCCCGCAAGCCCGCAAGCCCGCAAGCCCGCAAGCCCGCAAGCCCGCAAGCCCGCAAGCCCGCAAGCCCGCAAACGGACGATCACACGACCGAGCCAACTCGACCTTGTGCGCACTCCTTGGCAAACAGTTCCAACCCCTCCACACGACTGCCCGCAGTCGCATGTGCGGCTGCGGGCAGTCGTGGTGATGTCGCCGGGGCGCACCGGACCGGGCGGCGGGGTGCACCGGACCGGGCGGCGGGGCCGTCCCGGGTCGGTTACTTGATCTTCGTGCCCGCCGAGCGCAGGTTGCCGCAGGCCTCGACGACGCGGGCCGCCATCGACGCCTCCGCGAGCTTGCCCCAGGTGCGGGGGTCGTAGGTCTTCTTGTTGCCGACCTCGCCGTCGACCTTCAGGACGCCGTCGTAGTTCTGGAACATGTGGGCCGCGACCGGACGCGTGAAGGCGTACTGGGTGTCGGTGTCGATGTTCATCTTGACGACGCCGTTCTCCAGTGCGGTGCGGATCTCCTCCTCGGTGGAGCCGGAGCCGCCGTGGAAGACGAAGTCGAACGGGGACTCCTTGCCGAAGCGGGCGGCGACGCCCTCGTTCAGCTGCTTGAGGAGGTCGGGGCGCAGGACGACGTTGCCCGGCTTGTAGACGCCGTGGACGTTGCCGAAGGACGCGGCCAGCAGGTAGCGGCCCTTCTCGCCCAGGCCCAGCGCCTCGGCGGTGCGGATCGCGTCGTCGACCGTCGTGTAGAGGGAGTCGTTGATCTCGTGGGAGACGCCGTCCTCCTCGCCACCGGTCGGGGTGATCTCGACCTCAAGGATGATCTTCGCGGCGGCGGCGCGGGCGAGGAGTTCCTGCGCGATGGAGAGGTTGTCGGCGAGGGTCTCCGCCGAGCCGTCCCACATGTGGGACTGGAAGAGGGGGTTCTGGCCGCGCGCGACCCGCTCCTCCGACACCGCGATCAGCGGACGTACGTAGCCGTCCAGCTTGTCCTTGGCGCAGTGGTCCGTGTGCAGCGCGACCGTGACGGGGTACTTCTCGGCCACGATGTGCGCGAACTCGGCCAGGGCGACGGAACCCGTCACCATTTCCTTGCTGTACTGACCGCCCAGGAACTCGGCGCCGCCGGTCGAGATCTGGACGATGCCGTCGCTCTCCGCCTCCGCGAAGCCGCGCAGCGCGGCGTGCAGCGTCTGGGTCGAGGTCACATTGATGGCCGGGTAGGCGAACTTGCCTGCCTTCGCCCGGTCGAGCATCTCGTTGTAGACCTCGGGGGTTGCGATGGGCATGGTCCGCTCCTTGTATGTGCGGGTGGCGTTGTGCTTACGAGCCCTGACCTAGGGTTGCGACGTCATCGTCGGCCCCATCCTTCCAGACGGGACCCGATGCTCCGGCCAGGGTGTCCAGAACTGTTCGGTAACCCCTGACCTTGGTGTTCTTATCCGCGGATGGGCCTCAATCGAGGCACGACGCGCTCAGTCGAGGCCCAGTTCGTCCTTGGAGAACGCGAAGCGGTACGGGACCCCGGCGCCCTGCTCGATCTTCTCGGCGGCGCCGGTCGCCCGGTCGACGATGGTGGCGACGGCGACGACCTCGGCACCTGCCGCGCGCACGGCCTCGACGGCGGTCAGCGGGGAGCCGCCGGTGGTGGAGGTGTCCTCGACGACGAGTACGCGGCGGCCCGCGATCTCCGGACCTTCGACCTGCCGCTGAAGTCCGTGCGCCTTGGCCGCCTTGCGGACGACGAAGGCGTCCAGCCTGCGGCCTCGCGCGGCGGCGGCGTGCAGCATGGCGCCGGCGACCGGGTCGGCGCCCATCGTGAGACCGCCGACCGCGTCGAAGTCGAGGTCGGCGGTCAGGTCGAGCAGCACCTGCCCGACCAGCGGGGCGGCCTCGCCGTCGAGGGTGACGCGGCGCAGGTCGACGTAGTAGTCCGCCTCCAGACCCGACGACAGGGTCACCTTGCCGTGCACCACGGCCTTGTCCTTGATCTGCTGCAGCAAAGATCCACGTACGTCCACGTCAGTCATGGCAGCCAGCTTAAAGGGCCCCTAATGTCCCCTTACCGGCTGTCCTCCTGAGAGCTGTCCTTCTCCAGGCGCCGCCAGGTCCAGGTCGTCGTGGCTTCGAGGGGGTCGATGGGGGTGACCAGGCGGGGGTGGGTGTTGAGGCCGTTCGGCGGGCCGGTCTGCGGCTCGACGCAGACGGCCTCCGCCTGCTCGTCGTAGAGCACCACCCACTCCTCGCGAGAGGCGACCTTCAGCTCCAGCCGTTCCGGCCAGGTGAGGGTGACGTCGACGCCACCGGGCATGCCGAAGCAGTCGTCCCAGGGGCCGGGCGCGGGGTCGAGGCGGTTGCCGGTGGGGAGGTGGTCCGCGCCGCGCTCCTCCTGCCAGGCGGGCGTGAAGTCGATCCGTACGTCCTCGCCGCCGTCGGCCAGGCTCCGGTTGAACCAGGGGTGCCAGCCGATCTGGGCCGGGAAGGAGGAGTCGTGTGCCTCCACGGACATGGTGAGGGTGAGGGCGTCCGGGGTGAGGGTGACCACCTGGGTGACGCGGCCGGGGTAGGGCCAGGGCTCGACGAGGTCGTAGGTGAGGACGGCCTCGGTGCCGCCGTGGCTCGCGACGCGCCAGGCTCCCTCGCGGGTCGTGCCGTGGATGGCGTGGGGCGGGGCGTTGAGGGGCATCTGCTGCACGCTGCCGCCGTCGCGGAACCGTCCGTCGCGGATCCGTCCACACCACGGCACCATCGGGAAGCAGCCGAACCGCTCGCCCTGCCGCAGCAGTTGGACCCCACCGACAGCCAGGCCCGCCACCCGGCCACCGTTCCCCGGTGCCAGCACCACCTCCGCGTCACCCGCGGCCAACGTGATCTCTTCGCTACTCACCCCTCGACCCTACTGGCCCACCCCACCGAGGAGTTGCCGGACCACGCTTCCCGCGAGGGGACGGCACAGCGGAGAGCGAAGTCGGTGGAGGCGGGCCAGGGGCGGGGCGTGCCGGCCGCACGGCTGTGTGGGTCCTTCTCCTCCATGCTGCGGCGTCGTCGAGTTCGATGACCTGCCTGGTCCGTACGGCGGCGCACCGCCCGCGGGCGGTGCGTCAGCGGCGTTTGCGGAGGGCGCGGGTCACGATGATGGCGGAGGCGACGGCGAGGGCGGCTGCGGGGGCCGCCCAGCGGAGGGTGGCGCTCGCGGAGACGGGTTCGGGCGCCGGGACCGGGGCGTACCGGCCGCGCGGCGGTGCGTGGTCGACCTCCTCCGCGCTACGGCCGATCATCGTCCGGCGGGCGTGCGCGGCCTCCGCCGGCGGCTCGCCCCCGGCGACGAAGTCCTCCTCGGCGAAGGGGTCCAGCGCCGACGGCGGGACCTCGGCCTCGAAGACGGAGGCGGGCGGCTCGTCCTCGACGGGGGCCGGGGGCTCTCCCTCATCCCGACCTTGCTCGTCAGCGGCTTCACCTTGCTCCTCAGCGGCTTCGGGGGATTCAGCGCTTTCGGAGGCCACGCCGACGTCAGAGGCGCCCTCGGCTTCGGGGGCTTCGGATCCGAGGGCGTCGGATCCCGGAGCCTCGGATCCGGGAGCGTCGGATCCCGGAGCCTCGGATCCCGGAGCCTCGGATCCGACCGTGGGCTTCGGCTCGGTCTCGGCCGCCTTCCCCAAGTTCTCCGCGAACCGCCCCAGCAGCCGCGTCACCGCCGAGGACACCGAGTCGGCCGGGAGTTCGGTGATGCGGCCGTCGGCGGTGGCTGTGCCGGTGCAGATGAGGGTGGTGCCCTCGGTGGCCGGGGTGAGGCGGAGGGTGAGGGTGAGTTTCACGGCGCCGCTGCCGCGGGCCTCGGTGGCGTCGCCCTCCACGGCGTAGGAGCCGTCGTCCTGGGCGGTGACGCGGAGGGTGCCGCGGTAGGTGATGGTGTGGCCGGCGACGCGTACCTTCACGCGGCCGGCGACGGGCGGGGTGCCCACGTCCTGCTGGAGCCCGGGGACCGCTCGGGCCACCCGCTCGGGATCGGACAGCGCCTCCCGGAGGCGGCCGACGGGAACCGGAACGAACACCTCATGCTCCATGGAAACCGAGCCTACCCAGGTGGCACCGCACCGCACCCGTACATACGCGTTATTGCTCGTATTCCGCCCCACGCGGCCCCAAGCGGCCCGCACACCCCTCACTCATCGCACTCATCGCACGCACCTCGCGGATTCATCTGACTCATGCCGCTCCATGCGGCCCATGCTCCCCACACGGCCCATGCTCCCCACGCGGCCCACACGCCCCGCACGGCTCAGCCGGTGTACCTCGGGTGCACCAGCGTCGACGGCTGCAGGCCCCGCACGCGGTCGGCGGCGTCGAGGCGCGTGGCCCCGGTACCGAGGTCCGGTGGTGGGCGTCGGCCGACGTCGGGCCGGGTCGCCAGGACGAAGCCCCAGTCGTGGGGGGCGCGGGAGGTGTGGGCCGTGCGGTCGGGGCGGGTGACGAAGCCGGGGGCGACGGCGGTGACCCGGTACGGCGTGGTGTGCAGCCCGGTGGCGCGGACGGTGGCGTCGACCGTCCAGAAGACCTGCCGCCGGGACGACACCGGGCCCGCGTGCACCACCATGCGGCCGTCGGGGGCCAGGACCTCACGGGCCAGGCCGTAGAACTCCTGCGAGTAGAGCTTGGTGCTCGCCGTGATGCCGGGGTCGGGAAGGTCCGAGATCACGACGTCGTACGGCTCCGTCGGGCGGACGCCGCGCAGCCAGGCGAAGGAGTCCTCCGTGAAGACGCGGACGCGGTCGTTGGCGTAGGCGTGGTCGTTGAGGGCGGAGAGGGCGGGGTCCGTGCGGGCCAGACGCACCACGCCCGCGTCGAGTTCGACGACGTCCACCCGGCGTACGTCGTCGTGGCGGAGCACTTCGCGGGCGGCGAGGCCGTCACCGCCGCCGAGGACGAGGACGCGGGCATGGGGGCCCGCGTTCATGGCGGGGTGGACGAGGGCCCGGTGGTAGCGGTGTTCGTCGCGGCCGCTGATGCGCAGGCGGCCGTCGAGGAAGAGGGAGAGCGGGCGGCCGTCCCTGCCGCCGGTGAGGACGACCTCCTGGACGCCGGTCTGCAACGCGACCCGTACGTCCTTGCCGTACACCGCCCGCCGGGCGGCGCGCTCGAAGTCGTCGACGTGTACGGCGGCGGTGGCGAGGAGACCGAGAACGGCGAGGTTGGTGGCCAGGAGCAGCCGGCGGGCCCGGCGGGTCATGTCGTGGCGGAACAGGCCGAGGACGAGGGCGCCACCGACCAGGACGTTGACCGTGCCGGTGAGCAGGGCGCCGGTGAGCTGGCCGAGCCAGGGCAGGAGGAGGAAGGGGAAGGCCAGGCCGCCGACCAGCGCGCCCACGTAGTCGGCCGCGAACAGGTCGGCGACCGCGCCGACCGCGTCCTGGCGGCGGATGCGCTGGATCAGCTCCATCAGCAGCGGGACCTCGGCGCCGATGAGCAGGCCGATGGCCAGGGAGAACGCGACGAGGAGGTAGCGGGAGCCGCTCGCCCACATGCCGCCCCAGTCGCCGGTCCAGGCGAACGCCGCGTACAGCACCAGGGCGCTGCAGCCACCGACGAGGGCGAGGGCGGCCTCGATGGCGCCGAAGCCGAGGGCCGCGCGGGGGCGCAGGCGTTTGGCTGCGAGGGAGCCGATCCCCATGGCGAAGACCATGACCGAGAGGACCACGGAGGCCTGGGTGACGGAGTCGCCGATCAAGTACGAGGCGAGGGCGACGAGTTCCAGTTCGTACACGAGTCCGCAGGCGGCGCAGACGAAGACGCCGGCGAGAACGAGGAAGCGGCCGACTCCCGGGCGGACCGGTAACCAAGCCTGGGCACCGGGGCCTCCGTGGCCGCGCCAGGGGGGAGGGGCGCCGGGGGGTGCGGGGGCGTGCGGCTCGATCACTCCTGGCACGCTACCGTCACGGTCGCGCTCCGCTGGGTCACCCACACGGGTGGTCTGCGACGCTTCGCCGGGTGCCTAATCGCTCGGGGGTTCGGGTGCGTTGGCGGGTGCGGGTGCGTGGGGGCTGGTCGCGCAGTTCCCCGCGCCCCTGAAAGGCAGGGGCTGCGCCCCGTGCTTTCAGGCCCGTAGGGCCGTCGTCTGCCAGGCTCGCAGGGCTTGGCCTTTCAGGCACGCAGGGCTTGGCCTTTCAGGCACGCAGGGCCTGGTCTTTCAGGCCCGCGGGGCCTGGTCTTTCAGGCCCGCGGGGAACTGCGCGACCAGCCCCACCGGGCCCGCACCCGACCACCCGTCACAGCCACCCCACCACTCGTCCCGCCCACCCCGACGCACCCCCACTCACAGCGTCACCGACACCCTGACCCCAACCCTCGTTCTCGTCGCGACCAGTTGCCCGTCCTGGGGATACGCGTGCCACGTACGCCAGTGGACCTGACCCTCGTGTCTCTGCGCGAGCATCGCCGTGAAGGCGTGCGGGCTGCCGGGGAAGACGCCTGCCAGGCCGTGGGGATGGTCGGAGACGAGGGCCAGAAGCTCCTGGGCGCGGCCGGCGAAGGAACCCGGTGACAGCACCTCGACGCGGGCGGCGAACTCGTACTCCCAGTCGCCCACACGTTTGGCCACACCGAGCGGGAGGGGCGTGCTGGACCCCGGGATGCAGGCGACCGTCTCCGAACAGTGGCTGCCCTGCTCCTCCTCAAGGAGTACCTGGTGGGACGCGCCGAGCAGTCGCAACTGCAGCTTCGCACCGGCGAGTTCGAGATCGAGCGTGGCGAGCGCGGGCAGCGGTTCCCGCCCCAGGGCCCAGGCGAGGTCTGCCGCGCGCGTGTCGGTGTAGGCGGTGTTCAGGGTCGTGAGCATGGGTCGGCTCCGCAGCGACGCAAAAGAGAAGAGGTGTGGGTCCGGCGCACCCCGGTCGGCACCGGGAATCGTGGCCCGGTCAGCCAGGTCGGGTGAGGACGACGTCCCAGTCGGTCCGGTCAGCCGCGTCAGGCCTGCCGGGAGGGACGTCCGGGGGCTGCGTTGGCGATTTATAGGGAATCATGAACTGTGGCGCCGCCACAGCGTTTTTACCCAACTTGACGCGGTTTCCATCCCCCCGAGGGCTGCCCAGCTCAACTGTTCAACCAGGCGTACGCTCCGTCGGTCAACGCGCTCCCCGCGCGCCCGCCGGGCCGGGCGCGCGAACCCCGGGAAGCGCCCACCGGACAACCGGGCCCACCCGGCGTACTCAGGCGTGAACAGGAGTCACACCCGTGCGCCGCCCGAACGTGCAGCGGGCACGCGAGCACGGCTACTCGGGCGCCTGCCCCGTCCGGTCGGCATCACACACGCGAGCGCCCGCCGGGAAGTCCGTCCCGGCGGGCGCTCGTGTCGTGGAGCTCGGCTGCCCCGTGTCAGCTGCCTCCACCGCATCCGCCCCCGCCACCGCAGGAGGAACCGCCACCGCAGGACGAGCCGCTGCTGCTACCGCACGACGACGAGCTGCCGCTGCCGCAGGACGACCCACCACCCCCGGACGACGAACCGCGGTCGTCGCCCGACGAGGAGTGGGACGACCCGCTGTCGCCGACGCCCGCGGCGCCCAGCACCCACCAGCTGTTGTCACTGTTGCTGGAGCTGCTGCTCGAGCTGCTGCCGCTGCGGTGGGCACTGCGGTGGGCGCTGCCGCCGCCGCGTCCGTTCGACGAACGGCGCCGTGCGGCCGCTCGTGCCGCGCGCGTCCTGCGGTTGCTGACGACACCGATCACCGTCGTGAGACCGATCACCGTCACCAGGATGAAGCCGATCACCGCGATCGCGTTCATGGCGTCACCCTCCCCTCTTTCTTCTGAGTCCCCCGAAGCGACCCCCCGTGGGTGCCTCGCTCACTTGCGTGTCGCGGAGATGCCCCCGCTGTTGACCGCTCAAAGCCGAGTTGAGCAAGTCCAGAGCTTGTTCGTGCGGTCAGCCGCCGCTGCCGCAGGAGGAGGACGAGCCGCCCCCGCGGGACGAGCCGCCACCGCTGCCGCACGACGACGAATCGCCGTGACCGGGACCGTGGCTGTTGTCGGCGCCGACACCGTCGCCGTCACTGCCGGGCCACGGCGACCGTGCGGCATCGTCCCACCAGCTGTCGTGCCGCCGGAGCGGTCGGGGCGGGCCCAGGCCGGGCGCGTCGCCGACACCGCTTCGCGCGATCACCATGACGATCGGCACCACCAGCGACGTCACCACCACGAGGGCGGCGAACAGCAGGACGCCGAGCGGCAGGAGTGTCACGACCATCGGTCAGCTTCCGCCGCCGCAGCCGCCGCCACCGCCACCGCCACCGCCGCAGGAGGAACCGCCCCCGCAGGACGAGCCACCTCCGCACGACGATCCACTGGACGAGCCGCCGGACGAGCCGCCATTCGCCCACCAGCTGCCGCGCCGCCCTCGGCGCCTGGCAGTCCTGCCGGCTCGGACGGCGACCGCCAAGCCGATGAGGACCACCACTCCCATGGCGACGAGCACAAGGATGAGGTCGTTCTCCACGATGACTCACCCTCCCCTCTTCTTTTCCTGTGTCCCCCGAAGCGACCCCCCGTGGGCGCCTCGCGCACTTGCGTGTCGCGGAGATGCCCCCGCCGCGGACCGCTCAAAGCCGAGTTGAGCAAGTCCAGAGCTTTGTCGGCAATGTGGCGATCAGCTTCCGCCGCCGCAGCCACCGCCGCAGGAGGAAGAACCGCCGCCACAGGACGACCCTCCGCCGCAGGACGAGCCGCCACCGCTCCCGTGGCGGGACGACCCGCCGTCCGCCCACCAGCTGTGCGAGCGCCGACGGCCCCGCTGCGAACCGCGACCGGCCTTCGAGACGATGCTGACCAGAACGACCGCGCCCATGAAGAGGAAGAAGAAGACCTCCATCTCGGCACCTGCCTTTCGTTCCCCCTTGCAGACCCCCCGTGGGCCGTGCGTGACGTGGGGATGCCCTCGGGTCTCACCGCTCAAAGCCGAGTTGAGGAAGTCCAGAGGTTGGGCGCAGGATGACGGCCATGACCTCCAGCGCAAGCCCCGCCCGCACCCCTCGTCCGCCGCTCAACCGGCGGCTCGCCGAGTTCGGGACGACGATCTTCGCCGAGATGTCGGCGCTCGCCCTGCAGACCGGGTCCATCAACCTGGGCCAGGGTTTCCCGGACACCGATGGCCCGGAGGAGATCCGCGAGGCCGCCGTACGGGCGTTGCGCGACGGCCGGGGCAACCAGTACCCGCCGGGGCCGGGCGTTCCCGAGCTGCGCAGCGCGATCGTCGACCACCAGCGGCGGCGGTATGGGCTGGCGTTCGACCCGGACACGGAGGTGCTGGTCACGGCGGGCGCCACGGAGGCCATCGCGGCCGCGCTGCTGGGGCTGCTGGAGCCCGGCGACGAGGTGGTCGCCCTGGAGCCGTACTACGACTCGTACGCGGCCTGCATCGCGATGGCGGGCGGGACCCGCGTACCGGTGACGCTACGGCCGTCCGAGGGGCCGGGGGGCGGCGACGCGGATCGACGCTTCCGGCTGGACCTCGACGAGCTGCGGGCCGCCGTCACCGACCGGACGCGGCTGCTGCTGATCAACACGCCGCACAACCCGACCGGCACCGTCCTCACCCGTGAGGAACTGACGGCGATCGCTGAGCTGGCCGTGGAGCGGGATCTGCTGGTGGTGACGGACGAGGTGTACGAACACCTGGTGTTCGACGACGCCGAGCACATTCCACTGGCGACCTTCCCCGGTATGCGGGAGCGGACCGTCACCATCGGGTCCGCGGGCAAGACCTTCTCCTTCACGGGGTGGAAGGTGGGCTGGGTGACGGCCGCGCCCGCGCTGGTCACGGCGGTGCGCTCGGCGAAGCAGTACCTCACGTATGTGGCGTCCGGGCCGTTCCAGTACGCCGTCGCCGAGGCGCTCGCGCTGCCGGACAGCTACTTCGAGGCGTTCCGCGCGGACATGCTGGCCAAGCGGGACCTCCTGGCGACGGGGCTCTCGGACGCCGGTTTCAAGGTGTTCCGGACGGCCGGCACGTACTTCATCACCACCGACATCCGCCCCCTCGGCGAGACCGACGGCTTCGCCTTCTGCCGTGCGCTGCCGGAGCGGGCGGGCGTGGTGGCCATCCCGAACGCCGTGTTCTACGACCACCGCGAGGCCGGCGCGCCCTTCGTACGGTTCGCGTTCTGCAAGCGTACGGAGGTGCTGGAGGCGGCGGCGAAGCGGCTGAAGTCGGCGTTCTGACGCCACTCCGGCCCCGTTCGGGGTGAAGCCGGGCCTTCCTTCCCCGCACGGGAAAGGCGAGAGCCCGGCCGTGGCACCCGCCGAGGTGGCGGGGGCCCTGGCCGGGCTCTCGTACGTCTGCGGGGCGTGCGCCGCCGACTACGCTTCGCCGTCGTCGCCGTCGTCGCCGTCCTTGGGCTTGTCGGCCTCGTCGACGTCCTCGGACAGGCCGAGCTGCTCGACGATCCACTTGTCGAACTCGATGGCGGCCCGCACCCAGCTGACCGTCGACGAGACGAAGTGCTCCAGGCTGACGCCGGTGCCGATCAGCAGCTGGGCCTCGCCGATGAGACGGACCGTGCCGTCGTCGTGAGTGTGGCTGTAGACCTTGGGCCACAGGGTGCGGCGGTTCCAGTCGTCGATCGTCTCCAGCAGACCCGGCTTCTCGTCGATCTGGTGCGGGCGGTCGTAGAACGTGCGCACCGAGAAGACCTGCTGATCACCCTCGCCACGGAACATGAAGTACGTGCGGAATTCCTCCCACGGCGCCGCGAGGTCACCCTCGTCGTCGATGACGTACTTCAGCTCCATCTGGTCCAGGAGCTGCTTCACAAGGTCCTGATCCGGAACGACGGGGCCCGCCGGCCCTTGGGGCTGCGGCTCGGGCTGGCCCCCGAAGTTCGGAATCGAGGACGGGTCGATGCTCACCGTGATTTTCCCTTCGTACGGATTCCGCCATCCTCCCCCATGCGGGGCGGGGGGTGGCAACCCCTGCCCCGCGCGGTTCGTCGCCCTTGGCCGGATCCGCCGGGGGATTCAGCTACGAGCGTGGGCGGGAACCTTTCGGGTACCCCGGATCACGGCTTCTTCTCCATCGACGGGGCCGTCGGAGCGTCCGTCCCGGAGGCTGTCCCGGAGGCTGTCCCGGGCGCCGTTCCCGGTGCGGTTCCTGGTGCCGTAGGGGCGTCCGTCGCCGGGCCCACGATCAGCCCCTCGCCCTCCCCGAACGCGTCCACCCGGACCGTGTCGCCGTCCTTGACCTCGCCGGAGAGGATCTCCTTGGCCAGGCGGTCGCCGATGGCGGTCTGGACGAGGCGGCGGAGCGGGCGGGCGCCGTACGCCGGGTCGTTGCCCTCGTCGGCGAGCCAGGCCAGGGCCTCGGGGGTGACCTCCAGGGTGAGGCGGCGCTCGGCGAGGCGCTTGGCGAGGCGGTCGATCTGGAGCCTGGCGATGCGTTCCAGCTCCGCCTTGTCCAGCGCGGAGAAGACCACGAGGTCGTCGAGGCGGTTGAGGAACTCCGGCTTGAAGGAGGCCCGCACCACGTCCATGACCTGCTGCTTCTTCACCGCCTCGCTGGTGGCCGGGTCGACCAGGTACTGGCTGCCCAGGTTCGAGGTGAGGATCAGGATCGTGTTGCGGAAATCGACCGTACGGCCCTGTCCGTCCGTGAGCCTGCCGTCGTCCAGCACCTGCAGCAGGATGTCGAAGACCTCGGGGTGCGCCTTCTCCACCTCGTCCAGCAGCACGACCGAGTAGGGACGCCTGCGGACGGACTCCGTCAGCTGACCGCCCTCCTCGTAGCCGATGTACCCGGGGGGCGCGCCGACGAGCCTGGCCACGCTGTGCTTCTCGCCGTACTCCGACATGTCGATGCGGATCATGGCCCGCTCGTCGTCGAAGAGGAAGTCGGCGAGAGCCTTGGCCAGCTCGGTCTTGCCGACGCCGGTCGGGCCGAGGAAGACGAAGGAGCCGGTGGGGCGGTCGGGGTCGGCGATACCCGCGCGGGACCGGCGTACGGCGTCGCTCACGGCCCGTACGGCCTCGCTCTGGCCGATGAGGCGGCGGCCCAGCTCGTCCTCCATACGGAGCAGCTTCTGGGTCTCGCCCTCCAGCAGGCGGCCGGCCGGGATGCCGGTCCAGGAGGCGACGACGTCCGCGATGTCGTCGGCGCCGACCTCGTCCTTGACCATGGTGTTCTTGGACGCGGCGGCCTCCACCTCGGCCTCGGAGGCCTCCTCCAACGCCCTTTCCAGCGTGGGGATCTCGCCGTAGAGCAGCTTGGAGGCTGTGTCGAAGTCGCCGTCGCGCTGGGCGCGTTCGGCCTGGCCGCGCAACTCGTCGAGCTTCTCCTTGAGTTCACCGACGGCGTTGAGGGACTGCTTCTCCTTCTCCCAGCGGGCGGTGAGGCCCCGCAGCTCCTCCTCCTTGTCGGCGAGGTCGCGGCGCAGCTTCTCCAGACGGTCGCGGGAGGCGGCGTCGGTCTCCTTGTCGAGGGCCATCTCCTCCATGCGGAGCCGGTCCACGGACCGCTGGAGCTCGTCGATCTCGACGGGCGAGGAGTCGATCTCCATCCGGAGCCGGGAGGCGGACTCGTCGACGAGGTCGATGGCCTTGTCGGGCAGGAAGCGGGAGGTGATGTACCGGTCGGAGAGGGTGGCGGCGGCGACCAGCGCCGCGTCCGCGATCACGACCTTGTGGTGGGCCTCGTAGCGGCCCTTGAGTCCGCGCAGGATCGCGATGGTGTCCTCGACGGTCGGCTCGGCGACCAGCACCTGCTGGAAGCGGCGCTCCAGCGCCGGGTCCTTCTCGATGCGCTCGCGGTACTCGTCGAGGGTCGTCGCGCCGACCATGCGCAGCTCGCCGCGGGCGAGCATCGGCTTCAGCATGTTGCCGGCGTCCATGGCGGAGTCGCCGCCGGCGCCCGCGCCGACGACGGTGTGCAGTTCGTCGATGAAGGTGATGATCTGGCCGTCGGAGTCCTTGATCTCGGCGAGGACCGTCTTCAGCCGCTCCTCGAACTCACCCCGGTACTTGGCCCCCGCGACCATGGCGCCGAGGTCGAGCGAGACCAGCCGCTTGTTCTTGAGCGACTCGGGCACGTCGCCCTTCACGATCCGCTGGGCGAGGCCCTCGACGACGGCGGTCTTGCCGACGCCGGGCTCACCGATGAGGACGGGGTTGTTCTTGGTGCGGCGGGAGAGCACCTGCACGACGCGACGGATCTCCTGGTCCCGGCCGATGACGGGATCGAGCTTGCCTTCCCGCGCGGCGGCGGTGAAGTCGGTCCCGAACTTCTCCAGGGCCTTGTACTGCCCCTCCGGATCGGCTGTGGTCACCCGGCGTCCTCCCCTGGCTTTCTGGAACGCCTCCTGCAACTTCCTGGCGTTCGCCCCCTGCCGGGAGAGTACGTCCCCGGCCTGGCCGCCCTTCTCGGCGATCCCGATCAGGAGGTGCTCGGTGGAGACGTACTCGTCGCCCAGCTCCTTCGCCTTGGCCTGGGCCTCGGCGACCACGCTGAGCAGCTCGCGGTTGGGCTGGGGCGGCGACACGGTGGAGCCGGTCACGCTGGGCAGGCCGGACAGGATCTTCTCGGCGCCCGCGCGCACGGCCGCCTGGTCGGCGTCGACGGCGGCGAGCAGGTCGGTGATGTTCTCGTTGTCCTGGCCCTGCAGCAGAGCCAGCAGCAGGTGGGCGGGGGTGAAGTCGGCGTGTCCCTCGGACACGGCCCGGTTGCTGGCCGCGTTGATCGCGTCCCGGCTCCTGTTGGTCAGCTCGGCATCCACGTTCGCGTTTCCCTCCTTGCGTCAGCCGTTGCGTCGGTCATCAGCCCGTTACGCCGGTCGGTGGTCGGTGGCCGACGGGCGGCGGTGTCGGTCGGTCCCGGCCATACTGACTTGGGCAACGTGCACAAAGTTGAGTCTATTCCACTCAAGGTGGAGCGGGGAGGGTTCCCGGAAGACCCGAGGACCGGGTAACCCGATTCCCCGCTAGATTCCAGGACCGTGAGCACATATCGAGTGGACCCCGGTGACCCGGACGCCGCGTACCTCGCCTTCTGGCAGGAACGCCATCTCTGCACCCTGACCACGCTGCGCGCCGACGGCAGCCCGCACGTGGTGCCCGTAGGGGTCACCTACGAGCCAGGGGCCCGACTCGCCCGGGTGATCACCCGCACGGGGAGCGCGAAGGCACGCCACGTGCGCGCCGCGGGGGCGGAGGGTGCGCGGGTCGCGGTGTGCCAGATGGAGGGCGCGCGCTGGGCCACGCTGGAGGGGCTCGCCCGGGTCCACGAGGACCGGGAGCGGGTCGCGGAGGCGGAGCGGCGGTACGCGGAGCGCTACGGCAGGGAGCCGCGGCCCAACCCGCTCCGCGTCGTGATCGAGATCGAACTGACGGGGGCACTGGGGCGCGGCTGACGGTCACCGCCGGCTTCCGGTTGACCTTTTTTCGGACAGATGAACGGGCAGGCGGGACCGTCCCGATACCGGTGGACATCCCGAAATGTCCCCGCAAGCCTGCAGCGGCGTCACCGTGTTCAGGTCACGGTGACGCCGCTGCTGGGGGGAAGCGCCTGAGCGATTTGAAACGACGGGGGATCGCTTCAGGCACTGCGGGGGGTGGCTGATACGGCCGTGGAGGCCGGGGTCTCCGGCTCGGCGAGCCGGTGGTCGCGCTGGTCGAGATTGACGAAGACCATCCCGTACCGGACGGCACACCGCACTGGCTGCGGCGCGCCGCGCGGTCGCCGCAGACACCGGTACGCCCGGATGTCCTCGTCCTCGTCCCGGGTCACCACCACCGGTTCGCCGAACACGGTCACCATCAACGAGTCACCGCTGTGGGGGATGGCGGTGGCCAGGTCGATGAAGTGCCAACCGGAGCGGTAGGCGGTGGCCATTTCCCGGCGGAAGGAACGGTCGTCAGGCGGAGTGGTCACATCAGCCCCCCGCACCATCATCAGCCGGAGGTACCGGCCAGCTGGTGTCCAAGGCTTGCGCCAGTGCCGTCGACTTCGCCACCGCCGGCCAACTGGTGTCCGCGCGAATATCACCCTTCGCATCGGAGAGACCACCCAGCGCTCCGAAGATGAAAACGGTGGAAAAGGCGGCGACAAGCACCGAGCGAAGCATTCTCTTGCGCATAGTCGGCTTCGTCCTCACTTGAAGGTCCCCTCTTTCCCCCGTCGAGTACGACGATGGCTCATTCGGGCACGTCATGGCCACATAATCAATGCATCATGTTCCTGCATGTTCAGGACCCTGGGGGGTGGAGATTTGATGGAAAATCGATCCAAAGGGACACATCCCCACACGGTGGCTGATCTGTGTGACGACGGAGCACGTCTCTACGCACACGCACTGCGGACGGGACGCATCACACGTGAGGACGTGGAGCCCGCCCCATGTCTCATGGAGTTCGCCCTCCTGCATCCCGACCCCGATGACGCGAACTGGCTCCGTCCCGTTCCCCCTTCGGTCGTGCTGGCCCAGCGACTCAACCCGATAGAGCGCGACATCACCGAGCAGCGGCGGCGATCGATCGAGCTCACCGACGCCTTCGAACCCTTCATGGCCCTCAGCGCACAGGTGTCGGCCCCGACGCACGCGATCAGCGTGCTGGAAGGCGGCGAGCGGATCCAGATGGCACTGAACCTGGCCACCGCCGAGTGCCAGAATGAGGTGCTCACGGTCCAGCCGAGCAACCGCATATCAGAGCGCAACCTGCTCCAAGGCCTGGAACGTGACAGACCGTTGATCGAACGTGGTGTGCGGATCCGTACCCTGTATCAACACACGGCCCGGCACAGCCCGGAGAAGCTGGCCTACGTGGCACGACTGTCCGACGGCAAGGTGGAGTACCGCACCATCGACGAGCTGGTCGAGCGCCTCATCATCTGCGACGACACCGTCGCCTTCATCCCCACCCGCGACGACCAGCAGGTCGCCCTCGAACTCAGGCATCCGGGCCTCGTGCGTTACCTGGTCAAGGTCTTCGAGTTCATGTGGGGCCGAGCGGTCCCACTGACCGCCGGCGCCCCCTACGAGACCGCGTCCGACGGAATCAGCGAGATCCAGCACTCCATAGCCAAGCTGCTCATCGAGGGCCATGTCGACGAGGCCATCGCCCGCCGCCTCGGCATGAACGTCCGCACCTGCCGCGCCCACATAGCCAAGCTGGCGACGGCGCTGGGCAGCGGCAGCAGGGCTCAGCTCGGCTATCTCATAGCCCAGTCAGGGATGCTGGAGCAGGAGAGCTGACCGACGTGGGAGACGGGTTATACGGGGTCGCCGAGGGGCACGAGCACGGACCGGCGGAGTTGTGCGAGGCCGGGCTGGACCTGTACGGGCAGGCGCTGCGCGAGGGCGGGATCCCGGCAGGGGACTCCGATCACGTGCCCTGTCTGCTCGGCTTCGGGCTCCTGCACGCGGACGCCAAAGACCCACGGTGGTTGCGCCCACTGGCGCCGGCCCTGGCCCTGCCGCGACTGCTGCACGAGAGCGCCCGGGACATCGCCCGGCGGCGGCACGACGAGGCCCGGCTGGCGGAGGCGTTCGAACCACTGCTGGCCCTCGACGGGCTTCCCCAGTCGGTCACAGAGGTTCCGGGTATCGGTCTGCTGGCCGGATTCGACCGGATCAACGAGGCCATAGGCCTGGCCATGGACGAGGCCCGCGACGAGTTGCTCACCATCCAGCCCGGGGGCAAACGCTCCGCCGCGCTTCTGCGTGATGTGGGCCTCGACCGAGAACAGCGGATGCTGTCCCGGGGCTGCCGCATACGCACGCTCTACCAGGACACCACGCGACATGACCTCGGGGTCATCGCCCACTTCGAGCGACTGACGGTTGACGTCCAGGTCCGCACCCTCGACGAGGTCACGAAGCGCCTCCTGATCGTGGACCGGTCGGTGGCCTTCCTCCCCGCAAGCGAGGACCGCACACACGCCCTGGAGATCCGGCTGCCCGCCCTGGTCTCCTTCCTCGCCACGGTCTTCGACCGCCTGTGGAGGCTGGCCGCCCCCATGTATCCCGAAGCCGTGCGGGTCCCCTCGACCGACGGCGTCACCCCACGCCAGCGCGCCATCGCCCATCTGCTCGTGGAAGGCCACACCGACACCGTCATCGCGGCACGTCTCGGACTCAACATCCGGACCGCCCGCCTCCACATCGCCAGACTCGCCGCCAAACTCGGCAGCGAGAGCCGCGCCCAACTCGGCTATCTCATCGCCGAGTCCGGCATTCTCAAGCAGGAGGACACGGACCAGTGAGCACTGGAGGACACTGGGTCCACACGATGGACGACCCGTGCGAAGCAGGCACCGAGGTGTACGCGCGCGCCCTGCGGGAGGGACGGATACGCGGCGAGGAAGCCGAGGCCGTGCCCTGCCTGATCGATGCCGGACTGCTGCACCCAGTGATCGGGGAACCGTCCTGGTTGGAACCGGCGGCCCCGGCGACCGCCCTGCACCGGCTGTTGCGCGGCATCGAGGACCGGGTCGCCGAGGAGAGGCGGCGAGGGGAAAAGCTCGCGACGGCCTTCGAGCCGCTGCTGCGGATCGCGGAGCGGCGTACGACACCGGCCGACACCGGCCCTCCGGCGATCACTCTCCTCAGCGGCACCGAGCAGATCAACGCCGCCATCACCGAGGCCATGGCCGGGGCCTCCGAGGAACTGCTCTGCATCCAGCCGAACACTCACTACCACGGCAGGCGCGGCCAGAAAGGGCACGTCATCGCCCTCGACCGCGATCAGGCCCTGCTGGCCCGGGGCGCCCGCATCCGCACCCTCTACCCGCACACCCTCCGGCACTATCCCCTCGTCGTCGACCGCTACGAACAACTGCGCGGAGACGCCGAGGCCCGCACCCTGGACGAGGTCACCAACCGCCTCATCCTCGTCGACCGCAGAGTGGGCTTCATCCCTGTCGACGCCGACCGAAGCATGGCCCTGGAGATCCGCCATCCGACGCTGATCTCCTTCTTCGCCACCACCTTCGACCGTCTCTGGCGCCTGGCGACGCCCATGTACCCCAAGGCCGTCCAGCTCCCCGTCGTCGACGGAGTCACCCCCCGCCAGCGCGCCATCGCCCGCCTCCTCGTCGAGGGCCACACCGACACCGCCATCGCCGACCGTCTCGGCCTCAATGTCCGCACTGCCCGCCTCCACATCGCCAAGCTCGCCGCCCACCTGGGCAGTGAGAGCCGGGCTCAGCTCGGCTATCTCATCGGGCGGTCGGGGATTCTGGAGCAGGCAGAGGGGCCGTAGGGGAGGGCAGGGCGGGGAGGTCGTCCGGTGGGGTGGAGCGGGGTGGGCCGTCGAGGCCGGCCTCGGCGATGCGGACGCCGAGCTGGGTACGGCTGGCCGCGCCGAGCCGTTCGGAGAGGCGGGCGATGTGGGCCCGGCAGGTGCGCACGCTGATGCCGAGCCGCTCGGCGACCACCGCGTCCTGGTGGCCCTCCGCCAGCAGCGCCGCGATGGAACGCTCCCGGTGGGTGATGCCCGCGACACCGGTCGACGGGAGGGACGCGGCCAGCGGGACGCCGAGACGCCACAGCCGTTCGAAGACGGTGACCAGGTACTCCACCAGCGCCGGGTGGCGGATCTCCAGGGCCATGGTCCGGTCGGCGTTGGCGGGGATGAAGGCCACAGTGCGGTCGAAGACGATGAGGCGTTCCACGACCTCGTCCAGGGTGCGGGCCTCCGCCGACTCCCCCATCAGCTCCATGTAGTTGTGCAGGCCCTGCCCGTGCCGGGCCACATGCGTGTACAGGTCCCGCATGCGCACACCCCGGCGGCACATCGCCAGCGCCCGGTGCAGCCCCTCGCGCAGCTCGTCCTCGCGCCGGATGCCGCCCGGCTGCACGGTCAGCACCTCCGAGGTGCAGCGGTCGGTGGCCTCGTCGATCGCCGCCCGGATCCGGGCCAGCCCGTCGAGCACCCGGATCGCGTTGCTCTCCGACGACTGCCTGCCCCGGGAGCTGCCGAGGCCCGCGTACCACTCGACGGCGTCGACCGCCGCGCCCATCCGGGCCTGGCTGGCGCTGACCTCCGCGTGGACACCGCGCAGCAGCCGGGTCATGACCTCCTGCGGGGAGGTGGGCACCAGCCAGCCCATGTCGTCGGGGTCGGGGTGCAGCAGGGCGAGGTCGAGCAGGCAGGGCACGGGGTCGGCGTCCGCGCGCGGGACGCGGCCCCGCCGTACGGCTCTGGAGTACACGCGGTCCCCGGCGGCGCAGAGCCGATCGGCGCCGTGCGGATGCTCCTCGTTCGCGTGCCCGGCCATCACCCAATTCACCCCCGGTTCCAGCCTGTTCGCAGCGCAACTATGCGCGGCCCACAGCGGCTCCGCAACACGCCATCACCATCGTTCTGCCCTTCTACATGCCATTACACCCCGATATCTCCACCCCTCAGGCAGTGCGCTCTGCAACAAGCTGAAGATAGCGACGGGGTGTACGTTCCGTGCAGAGTGAGTGAACTCGTTGAGATTGATTGCTCAATTCAGTGAGTACGCGCACGCATACCCGTACGTGAGGGGTCGCGCGCCACACACGGCACTGCCGAACAGCCTGCCGAGCGAATTCCTTTTCCTCGTTCGGCGAGTTCCTCTCGGCTCGCCACGGAAACGGGGAGGCAACAATGTTACGTGTGGGAATACTCGGGTGCGTACCGCTGGAACGGGCCGGAGTTCGGCGCGTCCTGGAGGAGGACGCGTGGATCCGGGTCGTGGGTGAGGGCAGTGCGGGTCAGTCGTCGCGCCTCGTGCGGACGGTCCGGCCGGACCTGCTCGTCACTCTCCACGACGGCCCGGACGACGCGCTCGGCGACCTGGGCCCGACCGCCCCGAGCCTGCCGAGAATCGTGCTGGTGAGCCGTCTGTCGGAGCGGGCGGCCCGGGTGCTGCTGCGCCACGGCGCCAACGGAATCCTGCTCCGCGACGACTCCCTCGACCATCTCCGCTGGGCCGTACGGGCCGCCGCGGCCGGCGGCCTCGCCCTCTCGCCCACCGCTGCCGCATTTGTGACGGAACAATTTGCGCGACCCGACCGTCTGACGGAGGAAACAGTCGCCGCGCGGAAATTGGTGAACGCACTCAGTCCGCGCGAGCAGGAAATTCTGCGATTCCTGGAGAAAGGCCTTTCGAATTCGCACATGGCCGATGCGCTGACCATCAGCGGACACACCGTCAAGGATCATGTCCGTGCCGTCTACGCCAAACTCGGAGTCGACAACCGTGTGCAGGCCGCGCGGATCGCTTGGCAGGCGGACGGCGGCAGGTCCACCGGGGCCGGGCATATCGGCACGGTCACTGGCGCGGTCACGGTCAGGGGTACGGGGATCGGCTTCCGGCCGAGCGGTGCACTGATCCCCCACCCACGCTGACGTCACCCGCACCGACATCGGGGGCTCGGGGCGCGCCCCGAGCCCCCGATGGGCGGCTTCAGTCGTTGCGCGGGCGCCACACGGAGCCCGTCGCCGCCGCCGTGCGGGCACCCCACCACGCCATCACCGCTGCACAGAGCAGTCCCGCGCCGCCCACCGCCGACAGCGCGGACAGTCGGCTCGCCGAGCTGGCCATGAGCGGGGTGGTCACGAACCAGGTCACGGCGACCGCTGCGCACACCGCGAAGACGACAGGCACCAGCAGGGACCACACGGAGACGGAGTAGTACACCCGGACATCGCCCGTCAGTACGGACACCGGCCCCAACTCGCGCCCGGCGCGCACGAACTGGGCGACGGACCCGATACCGGCCACCACCACGATGACCAGCACCCCGGCGACGGAGAGCAGTTCGAGCCACTGTTGTGCCGCGATGCCCTCACCGCTTCCACCGAGCGTGCCGGTCATGGCGAAGACGGTCACCGTCGTCGCCATCGCCAGATGCTCGTTGGCGGCGCGGTGCACCCCTGCCGTCGACAGCTCCCGTCCGTCGTCGGCGAGCACCATCAGGATCGGGTCCTCGGTCGTCCGCACCGCCTCGGAGACGTCCCCGGTAGCGGCATACAGCCTCACTCCCACCGACCGCTCCAGCTCCACGGCCTGTGCGAGACCGGGATGCCGGGTGGTACGCAGTTCGGTGGCCGTCTTCGGACAGGGGAGATCGAGCCCGCGCCACACCGCGCAGGGGGCCACGAGGTCCATCCGGCCCTTGCGCGGGTCCTGCCGTACGGCGAAAACCCCGATCCCCGAGCCCAACGCCCGCTCGAAGGCCGCCGCATCGGCCGACGTCGTGTCCATCGTGGTCGAGACCCGCAGCACGCTGGTGCCCAGGTGTTTCTCCACCACGTCGACGCGGTCGCTCATCTCCGTGAAGAGGCTGATGGCGATCTGGCCCTGAGCGGCCAGCCCGATCGCGACGACCACCGCGGCGACCAGCCTCGCCACCGGGCGTGCCCCGGCCGCGAGCCGTCGCCCGGAGATCAGCATGCCGATCCGGCCGCGCGCCACCCCGGCCCGCGCCATCGTCGGACCGGCCGCCGCCACCACCGCCCCGACCACTCCGGGGAGCAGCGCCATGGTGACGACGGACCCGGTCGCCAGCACGGGCAGCCGCAGATCGTACGGTGCCAGGCCGGTGCCCTGGACCGTGCCGAACAAGGCGACGGGGAACAGCCACAGCGTCCACTCCCGGCGCCGCCGCGTGGAGGCCGGCCGGGTCGAACGGCCGGGCCGGTACGGCGGCTGGAGCAGCACCACGGCCGCGAGGACAGCCGCCGGGACCGCAAGCGCGGCAACTGCCAGGGCGCCGACGGCGGCACGAGCGTCGGGCCGGTACAGCGCGAAGTCGACCAAGGGCAGGGGAATATCGAAGGCGAGAGCAGGGATGACGGCCAGGACGCCCGACAGGCCGCCGAGGGTCACGGGTACGACGGCCTCCCCCACCGTGAACCAGGCACGCGCCCCCGTCGAAGCCCCCAGGGCCGTCAGGACCGCGGTGCGCCGGTCACGGGCCGCGGCACCGACACGGGCCGCGATCACGACGAACAGCCCGGCGGGCAGTCCGAACAGTGCCAGATAGGCCCAATGGAAATGCTCGGGGCCGAAGTTGTACAGATGCTCGCCGAGGGGTGGTGACCAGGGGACGCCGAAGCCCGTCACCTCGGCCATCGAGGTGACATCGAGGCGCTCTGCCGACGGCCGGGCGTAGACGAAGTACTCGCTCTGGGACTCCAGCCCGGCCACGCCGATCGTCCCCACGGGCTTGCCGTATTCATGGCGCACTTCGGGATGCGCGGCCGTGAGCGCCGGAGAGAGGACGGCCTCGCCCGGTCCGGGCCAGCGGCTCAGACCGGGCGGCAACGGGGCGTCGGGCGTACGGGGTTCGATGTACACCACGTCGTACTGCCGGTCGGCGACGGTCGCGACCGTCGCCTTCCACAGCAGCTCGCCCGTTTCTTTCTCGGTGACCTGCGGCCAGCGGGCCCCGCTGCGCTCGGCCCGGCCGTCGAACGTGGCGGAGGCGAGGAGGTATCCGCACACGGCGAGGACCGCGACCGTCGTCGCCGCGAACAGCGCGAAGAAGCGGATCCGGCCCGCCTCGGCGGTCCAGGAGGCGGCCCGGCCCATCCGCAGCAGTTGTCGGCGCAGCCCGTCCCCGTTCACCGCGCCTCCTCGACCTGGACCAGCCGACCCTCGTGCAGATGCAGTCGCACGTCCGCGCGGCCCGCCACCGCGGGGTCGTGCGTGACGACGACCAGGGCGCATCCGTGGTCACGGGGCGTGCTGAACATCAGGTCCGCGACGGCCTCCCGGTGTTCCCCGTCGAGGGAGCCGGTCGGCTCGTCCGCCAGCAGCAGTTCGGGGGTGTTCACCAGGGCCCGGGCGACGGCGACGCGCTGGCGTTCACCACCGGACAGGTCCTGGGTGGCCGTACGGTGGGGCACCCCGAGGTCGTCGAGGAGCTTCTCGGCGCGCGACCGGGCGGAGTCGGCGGGGTCGCCGGCCAGCAGGCTCGCGATCATCACGTTCTCCACCGGCGTGAGTTCGGGCAGCAGCTCGCCGAACTGGAACACCATGCCGATGTGCCGGCGCCGGTGTGCGGCGAGGGCGCGGGACGACAGCCGGGCGAGATCCTCGCCCATGACCTCGACCCGGCCCGACTCCGGGCGTATCAGTCCCATGAGGCACATCAACAGCGTGGACTTCCCGCTGCCCGACGGCCCCATCACGGACACGGAGCGGCCGGCCGGCACGATGAGATCGGCGCCCGCGAGCAGCCGTCGTTCGGCTACCCCGTAGACGACGTCGCTCAGACGCAGGACGGGCTGGGTGGGGGGTGGGGTCACACGGGGCTCCCTGGGTCGGAGGGGCGGAAGGGGAAAGGCGGCGGGGACGGCGAACACGTCTGACCGAGAGGCACAGTTCGGCCTCTCGGTCAGGTCGGGCTGCCGGAACTCAGGATCTGGCTAACGATCCGTCAGGCCGGTGCAAGGAGGTCAGTCCGCGTACCACTCGGTGTGCCAGTCGGGCGAGTTGTTGAGCGACACCGTGCCGCGCGCCTTGAAGATCTCGGAGTGCTCGCCGCTCTCCACGGTGCCCCTGTTGCCGTCGTTGTCGGCCGGGCCGTTGGGGCCGTCCTTGTTCCAGAGGGTCAGCTTGTCGTCCGGGTTGGCGACGCGGTAGTACTCCGCCTTGACCCAGTGGTCCTCTCCCGTGTCCTTGATGTTCATGATCCCGCGGTCAGGGGTGCCCTCGGTCCAGAACCTCAGCTCGCCGGGGTACGTGTGCGGACCGATCTCGTAGGCCATGGCCGGCGCGGCGGTTCCAAGCGCCAGGGCGGCGATGACGCCGACGCCCAGACGTCTTGCGATTGCGACCTTCACAGAGTGTTCCTCTCTCCGGATGCTTCAGCCGTCCCCGCGGTGGACGGAACAGGGCTGTCCGCACAGCGCGTTCCGTGCGGTCCCTGCGAACATCACTCTGCCCGGCGGCGATCTCCACGAGAATCCACCCAGCGGGGGGTCCCACCCCTGATCGGGGGGTGGGCAGCGTGCCGCCGCTCCCCCGCCCGGCCGTGCTTCAACCCCTCCGTTTCCGCAGGTCGCGATCGCCCCCGCAAGCTGCCGGAAATGTTCCGGTGATCCGGGTGTTACGGAGCGCGCCTACCGTCGGGCCATGGCGGACATATTTGACTCGTACGCGTTGGCCGACGCGTGGGACGAGATGTTTGAGCGGCCGGGTGAGGTCAGGGCCGCCTACGAGCCGGTGCTGGCGGCGCTGCAGCCCATCGAGCCGGCCGAACTGCGGTTCAGGGCGGACCAGATGGCCCGCGCGTTCACCGACCGGGGTGTGACGTACGCCTTCGCGGGCGAGGAGAGACCCTGGCCGCTGGACCTGGTGCCGAGAATCCTGGACGCCCTGGAGTGGGATCTCATCCAGCGCGGAGTGGCCCAGCGCGTAAGAGCGCTGGAGGCGTACCTCGCGGACGCGTACGGGCCGTGCCGGGCGTTCGAGGACGGGGTCGTGCCCTGGCGGCTGCTCCTCAACTCCGCCCACTTCCACCGGGCCGCGCACGGTGTGGAGCCTCCGGGCGGGGTCCGTATCCATGTCGCCGGCATCGACCTGGTCCGGGACGAGGCGGGCGACTTCCGGGTGCTGGAGGACAACGTCCGGGTGCCGTCCGGGGTGTCGTACGTCATCGAGAACCGGCGTGCGATGACCCGTGTCTTCCCGTCCCTCTTCGCCGAGCAGCACGTCGTGCCCGTCGACGGCTACGCGCAGCGGCTGCTCGCCGCGCTGCGGGCCGCCGCGCCCGGCGGCATCGGTGACCCGCGCGTCGTCGTCCTCACCCCCGGCCCCAGCAACGCCGCCTACTTCGAACACGCCCTGCTGGCGCGGCTGATGGGCGTGCAGCTGGTGGAGGGGCACGATCTCGTCTGCCGGGGGAACCGGGTGTGGATGCGGACGACCCGCGGGGAGATGCCCGTCCATGTCGTATACCGGCGCCTCGACGACGACTTCCTCGATCCCCTCCACTTCCGGCCCGACTCGGTGATCGGTTGCCCGGGGATCATGGGCGCCGCGATGGCGGGGAACGTGACGCTCGCCAACGCGGTCGGGAACGGCGTCGCGGACGACAAGCTGCTGTACACCTACGTCCCGGATCTCATCCGCTACTACCTCCGTGAGGAACCGATTCTCCCGAACGTGGAGTCCTTCCGGCCGGACGAGCCCGGGCAGTTGGAGGCCGTTCTCGACCAGATCGACCAGCTGGTGATCAAGCCGGTCGACGGGGCCGGCGGGCAGGGCATCGTCATCGGACCGAAGGCGGACCGGGAGACGCTGGAGCGCACCCGGGCGGCCGTGCAGGCCGACCCGCGCGGCTGGATCGCGCAACGGCCGGTGGCGCTGTCCACCTCCCCCACCCTCGCCGGCGAACGCATGGCCCCGCGCCACATCGACCTGCGGCCCTTCGCCGTGAACGACGGGAGCGACGTGTGGGTCCTGCCCGGCGGGCTGACCCGGGTCGCCCTCCAGGAGGGCAACCTCATCGTCAACTCCAGCCAGGGCGGCGGCTCCAAGGACACCTGGGTGCTCGCCGAGGGCCCCGCCGAGCAGCGGGGCGAGGAGACCGGCGGACCGCTGCTGGAGAAGGCGCCGCGCCAGCTCGGACCCGACGGCACCCGCACGGTCGTGCAGGAAGGGGCCCAGCAGTGAACGACGTGATCCTCTCCCGGATAGCCGAGGCCCTGACCTGGACGGGACGGTACGTGGAGCGGGCCGACGCGACGGGCCGCATCCTCGACGCCTACCTCCACCGCCTGCTGGAAGACCCTTGGCGCGACGAGGACGTGGCCTGCCGCTCGCTGTACGCGATCCTCGGCGTGGACGCGCCCGACCTGCACTGCGACATGCAGCAGGTACTGGACCGGCTGGCCTTCGACGCCCGCTCGACGGGCTCCATCGAGGGCGCGCTCGGGGCCGCGCGGCTCAACGCCCGCAGTGCCCGCGAGGCCGTCTCCTCCGAGATGTGGGAGTGCCTCAACTCCACCTGGCACGCTCTCGCCGACCAGCGGACGGCCGCGCGCCGGACGGGCGGCCCGTACGCGTATCTGGAGCTGGTACGACGACGTGCGGCCCTCTTCTTCGGGCTCGCCGACTCCACGATGAGCCGGGACGACAGTTGGCGTTTCGTGGTGCTGGGCCGCAGCCTGGAGCGGGTCGACATGACCGTACGGCTGCTGTCGGTGCGGGTGCTGGACGCGGCGCACGCGCCCGACTGGCCGACCCTGCTGAGCGCGAGCGGCGCCGACGAGGCGTACGCGCGCGTGCACGGCGGTTTCGGCGACAGCCCCAAGGTCGCCGAGTTCCTGCTGCTCGACCGGGACTTCCCGCGCTCGGCGCTGCACGCGCTGACCACGGCGGAGGAGTGCCTGGCGGCGCTCGGCCGCCCCCGCCAGGACCCGGCCCGCCGCCCGATCGGCGCCCTGCGCACCCACCTCGAATACCTCGACTCCGAGTCCCTGGAAGCCGGGCTGCCGACGCTGCTGCGGGATCTGCAGCAGGCGTGCATGGCCTCCGCGGAGGCGGTGGCCGAGAAGTTCTTCCCGTACCAAGGCCCCGTCGAGTGGGCCCAGGAAGGCGCGTGAGCAATCCCGATGACACCTCCACCCCCCGTGACGCCCACCGGCCCCACCCGCCCCGCCACCCGGGCGACCCGGCGCCTGCGCATCCGGCACATCACCCGCGTCGCGTACGCCCAGCCCGCGGCCTCCTCCCACAACGAGGTCCGCATGACCCCGCTGACGCTCCCGGGCCAGACCACCCTGGACGCCCGGGTACTGGTGAATCCCTCGACGCCCACCTGGTCGTACTGGGACTACTGGGGAACCCAGGTCACCGGCTTCGACCTCATCGAGCCCCACTCCGACCTCACGATCACCGCGACCAGCCTGGTGGAGACGGCCCCGCCCGAGCCACTGCCGGAGGCGCCTGAGTGGGAGGAGGTCCGCCGGGCGACCGCCGACTCGCCCCTCCTGGAGTACCTGACCGCGACCGGCCGTACGACGCTCCCGGCCGGGCTGCTGGACCGGGCCCGGGAGGCGTCCGCCGGGCTCGACGTGCACGGGACGGCGACCGCGGTGGCGTCCATGGTCGCCGACCACGTCTCGTACGTGCCGGGCGCGACCGGCGTGCACACCAGCGCGGCCGAGGCCTGGGAGCAGGGGGCCGGTGTCTGCCAGGACATCGCCCACCTCACCCTGGGCATGCTCCGCGGCCTCGGCCTGCCCGCCCGCTACGTCTCCGGCTACCTCCACCCCGAACGCGAGGCCGAACTGCACCGCCCCGTCGCCGGCCAGAGCCACGCCTGGATCGAGTACTGGGCCGGCGACTGGACCGGCTACGACCCCACCAACCGCGTCCCCGCCGACGAGTCCCACGTCGTCGTCGGCCGCGGCCGCGACTACGACGACGTGACCCCGCACAAGGGCATCTACCGGGGGGTGGCCGGGGGGCCGCCGGAGGTGACGATCGAGTTCACGCGGGTGGCTTGAGGGCGGGGCGAAACGGTCCAGAAAGGGCGAGGCCGTGCCGCTCTCGCGGTGCGGCCCCGTCGGGCTGTGGGACGGCCGCGGCTGTAGGACGGCCGGAGGCTAGCCCAGCTTGGCCGCGTCGCACTCGGCCTTGAAGGCCGAGGTGCAGATCTGCTTGACCGTGTAGATGCCGTCGGCGATGACCGTGTCCTCGATGTTGGACTTGGTCAGCGCGACCGGGGGCACGAGCTGGGCCGGGATCTTCTTGGTGGTCGGGGAGTCGACGCTGTCCTTGGCGAGGGCGTCGAACTCGATGGAGCGGCCCTGGACCTTGGCGACGGCCATCTCGGCGGCGGCGCTCGCCTGCGTCGGGAACGACTTGTACACCGTCATGTACTGGTCGCCCGTGAGGATCCGCTGCACGGCGTCCAGGTCGGCGTCCTGCCCGGTGACCGGCGGCACCTTGGAGACACCGGCGGTCTTCAGCACGTCGATGACGGCACCGGCGATACCGTCGTTCGCGGCGTAGACGGCGTCGATGTTGTTGATGCCGAGCTTGGCGACGGTCTTCTCCATGTTCGCCTTGGCGACGACCGGGTCCCAGTCCTTGGTGTCGAACGTCGCGGAGATCGTCACCTTGTCCTGGAGCTCGGAGAGGGCGCCTTCCTTGAACATGGCGGCGTTCGGGTCGGTGGGGGACCCGTTCATCATGACGATCTTGTTGGCGGCGCTGTCGCCGAGGTCCTCCACCAGCGAGCGGCCCTGCACCTGCCCGACGAGCTCGTTGTCGAAGGAGACATAGCCGTCGATCGGGCCCTCGGCCAGCCGGTCGTAGGCGATGACGGGGATGCCCGCGTCGTCCGCCTTCTGCACGGCGGACGCGATGGTCTTGGAGTCCACGGCGTCGACGATGATGATGTCGACCTTGTCCTGCACCATCTGTTCGAGCTGGGTGTTCTGGGTCTCCGGGTCCTTCTCCGCGTTGGCGTACTTGGTGACGCCCTTGTTGTCGGTCAGCTCGGCGATCTTCTTCTTGATGTTCGGGTAGTCGAACTGCTCGTACCGCTTGGTGTCCTTGTCGGGGAACAGCACGCCCACCGTGATGTCGTCGCCCTTCGTGGGGCTCGCCTCCGCGGTGTCGCCGACGTCCACGACCCCGCAGGAGGCGAGGGAGAGGGCCGCGGCAGAGGCGGCGAGGGCGGTGGCGGTACGGCGCAGAGCAGTGGTGCGACGACGTATACGAGTGCTGGGGGTGTTGCTGGTGGTACGGGCGTTCACATCAAGGGCCTTCCGGGCGTGGGCGCAGCGCAACTGCGACCCATGTGGCTGAAAGCCAACGTGGTGATCACCTCAGCGTCAAGAACTAATCACTTAACGAGATGACAACAGCCTTGTGTGGTCTCGGTGTGAAGAGGGTAGAGCAAAGGGCCCCCGCTGTCGCCGCTCGGCCTGTGCGTGACACGAGCCAACGGCTGCCGCCGGGTACCCCCGACGATCAATGGTCCCTGCGCGACCGGGCGTTGGGAATGAGGGGGGTCGCGGCGGGGGTGGTCGAGGGCATCTTGCGCGGGGTGGCAGGTCAGCGCGGTGACCGCCTGCCGCCCCTGGACGGGTGGTGCCTGGCCGCCGACGGCCGGGACGGCCCCCGTAACCGGAGGCCCGCCGCCCCTGTCCGGTCGCGGGCCGGGCAACGGCGGGTGGCGGACCTCACGCGACCCTCACGCGGGCGGCTTCGGAGGCGGGGGGTGGGGTTCGGGTGCGGCTACTACCGGACGGTCGCGGGCGGCCAGGCGGTCAAGCGGTCGGGTCGGGCGCCTGGCTGTTATCGGCCGTGTCGGTTGGGTTCGGGGCCGCTCGGTCCCTGCGGAGGTGTCGCGCGGCTGGGACCGGGGCGCGCCCCCTGACTCGGAGACTGCGGGGTGGTGGGGCTGGTGGGGCTGGTGGGGCGTGGGGTGCTGCGGGAGCGCGCGGCGGCGGCCGAGGGCGACGGCGACGCGGCGGGGGCCGTCGGAGGCGGCGACGCGGCGGGGGCCGTCGGAGGCGTAGCCGGAGCAGCCGAGGGGGCTGTCGGGGCTGCCGGCGGAACAGCCGGGGTCGCCGACGGCGCGGTCAGGGTTCCCGTGAGGGCCTGCTGTGCCGCTGAGGCCGGGGCTTCCTCGGGAGCCTGCTGTGCCGCTGAGGCCGGAGTTGCCTTGGGAGCCTGCTGTGCCGCTGGGGCCGGGGCTGGTGTCGGGGTCAGCTGTGCCGCTGAGGCCGGGGCTGGTGTCGGGGTCAGCTGTGCCGCTGAGGCCGGGGTCAGCAGGGGGCGGGCCTGGTCCTCGATGCGGGTGAGCCGGCCCGGCCACTCGGGGCCCAGCGCCCGAGCGGTCTCGCGCAGGCGCAGCTGGGTGGTGACGAAGGAGTCGCTCTCGGCCGCCGTCCAGGGGCGTACGCGTTCCGCGGCGAGGGCCTGGCGCAGCTCCGGCGGACCGGTCCAGTCGCCGGTGCCGTCGAGGGAGTTGCTGTAGCGGGGCTTGCTCTCACCGCGGCGGTACACACTCGCGAGGTCGGCGAGGGCGCCCCGGTCGACACGGTCGGCGAGTTCGAGGATGCCGGCGTAGGACTCGTCGGCGTTGGACTGCACGGTCAGCCGCCCCTGGCCGCGGTCCGCGAGCTGCTCGTAGTACCGGTTGACGATGCCCTGGTTGCTCATCGCCTGCGGCACCCCCATGAACAGGGCCTCGACGCGCGCGCCGGAGTCCCGGTAGGCCCGCATCTTCTCTTCCACGGCCCGCGCGTTCTGCGAGGTCTCCTGGATGATCGCGTGCAGCCCGTGCTCACGGACGTACGCCTCGGCCAAGGCCATCCAGGCCCGCCCGTCGGCGCGGGTGTAGGCGGCCATCAGGGTGTCGTCCTGGGCCATCAGCCGGGCGTACGCGGGGTGGTAGGGCTTGTAGAGGTCGCTGTCGACGTCCGCGAAGCCACCGTGCCGGTCGAGTACGCCGGCCACCATCTCGGTGACCCTGCTCTTGCCCGCACCGGGCTGGCCGACCAGGAACACCACGGTCGGTGTCTCCTGCCCGGTGCGCCCCGCCAGCAGGTCGGGGACGATCCGCTCACGGAAGATCCGCCGGTTCTCGGCGTCGGACAGCCGGTGCCGCTCCACCTCGGCGGGATCGATCACACGCGCGGGCGGATCGGGCAGGCGATCGGCCGGGGCGGCCATGTGCTGGAGCTCGGCCGGATCCGTCACACGCTGGTGCTCGGCCGGATCGGTCATGCGCCTGCGGTCGGCCGGGTCGGTCACGTGAGGCTCGCCAGGACCTCGCGGGCGAGCCGGGCGTAGCGTGAGCGGGCCTCGGCGATCTGCTCACGGTCGGCCGAGCGCAGCCGCTCACGCTCCTTCGCCAGCCGCCCCTGCGCGGCGCGCGCGGCCTCGATGACGGCGGGGTCGGGGGCGTCCTTGTCCTCCTCCGCGGCGATCAGCGCGCTGTAGGCGCCGACCGCCCCGTTGACGGCCTCGATCGCCGCCTCGTACGCCGCGGTCTCCTCGTTCGACCAGTCGTGCGGCTCCAGATCATGGGTCACCGAGATGCCGTTGCCGCGTGCGGTGTCCCGTGGAGCGCCCTGCGGAGTGTCCCGTGCCGTCATGTGTCCCTCCGGTGTCCCGGTCTCCAGTGGTCATTGTGGGGGACGGCGGACGAGGGCAGCCGGGTTCCCGGGAACCCGGAGGTCGGAGCCGGCAAGGGCACCCGCCGCGGTTCACCGCCGCATCAGCCCTCGGTCGCCCACTTCCGCAGCAGGGCCTCCCGCTGCTCACGGCGTGGGGTGCCCTCCGTGGCGTGGGCGCGGCCCCAGCTCGCGAGGGTGTCGACGTCCGCCGTACCGGCCACGATGCGATCCAGCAGGGCGACGGAGAGGTCGTACTCGGACTGGACGTAGCCGCCGAGGGCCGCGGCCGACAGTGTGTTCAGTTCGACGGTTCTGTCGACGGTCTCGAGGTGCACCTCGAACGCGGCCGCGGCGTCACCGCCGCCCGCGACGGCGCTGGCGACGAGGTCGACGGCCGTGGTGGCGAGCAGCCGGGCGCCGGACCGGATCCGCACGTACCGCACGGCGATCGACCGGATCTCCGACCAGCCCCACACCGCGCTCTGGCCGGTCCCGAGCCCCTCCACCCAGTCCCGCGTCAGCCGTACCCCGTCCCCGTACCCCTCCGGCTGTGCCCCGACGTACACCCCGCCGTCCTCGGCGATCCAGAACAGTCCGACCATGGCCATGAGTGCCTCCCCGACAGCTGCGTACGCGTTTCCCCTGATGAGACGTCATCCCGCACCGGACGGTTCAGCGCCCCAGGGCCGTTCGCAGGGTCATCCCGTGCCGGACGCGCAGACGCCGTATCTCCCACAGGGGAGAGAGGAAGGCGGGAAGCAACTCGCAGAGCAAGACGACGAAACGGGCGACGGCCGCCAGGCAGAACAGCGGCATGATGACCAGCCCGGTGATCATCGTGCCCACCGTCTCCCCATGGTCATGCCATGCGGCGGGGGCGGGAAGGGGATGGGGAGGAGATGGGGATTAGGGACGCCGAGCCGCCTTTGACTTTCACGCGCCGTGACCGGGGTGACCGTCTTAGGAGTCCTTTCAGAATGCTGGGTTCTTGCGGGCGAGGATCATGCAGTGGGCGAGTTGGAGGAAGGCGTCGTGCATGTCGTCTCGGGCTTCCCAGCGGGTCCGTAAGCGGCGGGGGCCGTGGAGCCAGGCGATGGCGGACTCGGCAACCCACCTGACCCTGCCCAGGCCAGAACCGTGCGGCTGTCCGCGTCGGGCGATCTTCGGTGTGATGCCGCGTTCACGCAGCCGGTGGCGGTAGACGTCGTAGTCGTAGCCGCGGTCGGCATACAGGGTCCGGGGCTTGCGCCGGGGCCGGCCCCGCTTGCCCCGCACCGGCGGCATCCCGTCGACCAGCGGCAGAAGCTGGGTGACATCGTGGCGGTGACCGCCGGTCAGTGACACCCGCAGCGGGGTGCCATGCGCGTCGGTCAGCACGTGATGCTTCGAGCCCGGCCGCCCGCGGTCAACCGGACTCGGACCGACTTTTGGGCTGCCACGCCCCCGCTTGGCCTGCACGTGCGAGGCGTCGATCGTGGCGCGGGAGAAGTCCAGGCGGTCCGCAGCCCGCAACCGGTCCAGCAGCACCCGCTGCAGTTCCTCCCACACTCCGGCCTCCTGCCACTCGGCCAGCCGCCGCCAGCAGGTGGGACCTGAACCGAACCCCAACTCCTGCGGCAGGAACTCCCACTGGACACCGGTGTACAGGACGAACAGGACTCCCTGGAGCGTCTTGCGGTCATCGATCCGCTTGCGCCCCGGGTACCGGAACCGCCGCTCATGCTTCGGCAACAGCGGCTCGATCACCGCCCACAACTCGTCGCTGATCTCCCACGGCTTCCGCCGCGCCATGCTCACACCCCACAGAAGACGGGATCACGTACATCTCCACCGTGCCACAACACGATCTTTCTGCAAGGACTCCTTAGCGGTTCAGCGCGGTAGACAGCATCGAGGGTGTGGAAACAACCCAGCAGGAGAACCCATCAGCCCTTGGCCTGCGCCCCTTTGCGCTTTCCCCCGATCGGCGCGCCCCTGCGCGCTGTCACGCGACCACCGCTCACCCAAAGCAATCATGACCACGTCATGCGTCGGGGGCCTCCGGAGAGGTGGAATCCTCGCGCACGGTGTCCGAGGAGGGTGCGTCTGCGGGAACAGCCACGGCCGCCCACCGGCCGCCGGTGAAGTGTGTGATGTCCACCAAGCGCCAGGTCTCCGAGCCCACGGGGAAGGTGTCGTTCAGCTCCAGGCGCTCCTTGCGTTCCGTGCCGTCCGCGTCGACAACGGCCAGCTTCACGCGGGCCGGTCTCGACTCGGTGGCCGACGTGCTGCTCACACCGCCGACCTTTCCCTCTCCGGTCCTCGTGAGCTGCCCGGAGCGGATCACCAACTTGTCCCGCGCCATACGAATCTCCTCTCCAAATACCCCGAGTGGGAGTGCTTTCCTCGGTTGTTTGCATGCTCTAGGTGAGCGTGCCGTAGAGACCCCACCCTTGGTCGCTGAAGTTCCTGATGAACTCCTCAGTCGACATCTCCTCCGGATCGTCGACACCCCAAGGGTTGCGCAAGTGGACCATGCCGTCCTGCGCCCCGACCACCTCGTACGCGTGGTTCGGGACCAGCTCGTAGGGCAGTTCTTCTTCGTCGGCGTCCTCGTTGAGCATGCGCGATGCGGCCAAGATCGGTTTGTTGTCCGCGAGTTGCTGCTGCAGGTGCCCCTCCAGTGCGGGGCCGGCGCCCTCACCCTGCGGGAACGGATAGACGATGCTGTCCCTGCCCGTGAGCTGGGTGAGTATTTCGGTCTGTTCCCACACACTGGAGCCCTGGTTGAGCCGTTCGTAGCCGACCGGCGCGGGACCGTTGGGGACATCCGTGTCCGCCTTCCACTCCGCGTCCCAGTCGTTCGTGCGCTTGTCGTCCCACGTCTGGTCGACTGCGGCCATCGCCTTCTCCAGCACTGCGGCCCACGCCGTCCCTTCCATCTGTGCGAAGACCGGCGTATGGGGATCGTCCTCGACGACGGGGAGGTCCGGCTCGACGAGGAGTTCGATCCGTTGGTCGGTGGCCCGGCAGATGCCGTCCGCTCCGCGCTCCGTGTCGTGGAGGGTCACCGTGTAGGTGCCGTCGGGGTTCTCCTGAACGGCGTTCTCGATGGCCTCGGGGCGGTGCCCCGCAACAGCTCCAAGCGACGCGATGACACCGCAGTCGTTCAGACTGCCCTGCGCGGTCTGCTCCCGCGTGGGCGGCCCGTCGAAGAGCGGGACCTTGCCCTCCGGGCGCTCGTTGATCGGGTCACCGTAAGTCAGTCCTTCGATTTCCTCCCCGTCATCGAAGTACATGTTCTCGATGGGAGGACGATCGACCGTCTTCTGGATCTTGTCGCCGGAGTCACCGGGCTTGACCGATTCGTCCGGCTCCCCGGACTCGACGGGCTGTGCAACCTCAGTGGGCTGTGTGGGCTCGGCGGCCTCCGCCGACTGCGGGGAGTCCGGGGCCTCGACCGAGTCCGCGGACTGTTCTTCCAGTTGCGGACTGGCCTCGCCCTCTTCGGCATCCGACTCCTCGGACTCCGCAGGCTCCGAAGATTCCTCCGGCTCGACCGGCTCCTCCGACTCAAGGCTGTCCGTGCCGCCTTCGCCATCCTGCTCGCCGGACTCCGCTGACCTCCAAGAACCGTGCGCCCCCTCCGCCCCCTCCGCCCCCTCCGCCCCCTCCGCCCCCTCCGCCCCCTCCGCCCCCTCCGCCCCCTCGGGCTCCTCGGGCTCCTCCGCCGTCTGAGGACTGTCCGTGTCGCTTTCGGCACTCCAGTACGACGACTCCAACGGCTCCTCGGGTTCGCCCGCGCCCCACGCCTCGGCCGAGTCCACCGACCCCTCTGGCCTCTCCAGCTCCTCGGGTTCCAGTGGCACCTCATCTGGCTCGGCGGGCTCCTGCGGCTCTGCGGATTCCGTCGGTTTCTCGGGCTCGGTCGGCTCCAGAAACCCCTCGCCGGTCCTGCTGTCCTTCACCGCGGTGGAGGAATCGGCGGCCCTCGGCTCCGCGGGGGCGCCGGTCTCTCCCGCCTCCCACGGTCTGGGGGCTTCGAGTTCCGGCACAGGTGGACGATCGGCCTCCTGAAGCTCGCTCACGTACCGTCCTCCTCAATAATCACAGCGGCTCTGTTCCCCCTGTTCATCCCCGCTCGTCCCTCGTCCGCCGAGGCACCCGGGCGAAGCACACGAGCGCCCGGGCGAACCGCTCGGCCCACCCCTCGGACGGATCCGCGCACCCGACGATCCGCTCCACCACGGACGGCGTCGTACGACCCCCGTGGTAGTAGAAACGCGTACTCGTCCCCTTCCGCGCCTTGAACCGCGGCTCCGCCACCGGACACGGATCCTGTCCGTCGAGTTGGGCGCGCATCATCGCGGCCACGTGCTCGGCGAGGACCTCCGGGGCTGTGGGGGCTCCGACCCGGCTGTGCACCGCACGGTCCGCAGCCTGGCCGATCGCGCAGTCCAGGAGGCGCCCCCGATGCGGCTCCAGGGCCCGCCGCATCGCCTCGCCCGGCAACGGCGTGGTCCACCCCAGCAGATGCGCCGCGACCGCCATCTCC
This sequence comes from Streptomyces europaeiscabiei, assembly GCF_036346855.1. Taxonomy (NCBI): domain Bacteria; kingdom Bacillati; phylum Actinomycetota; class Actinomycetes; order Kitasatosporales; family Streptomycetaceae; genus Streptomyces; species Streptomyces europaeiscabiei. The sequence continues at coordinate 5,733,979 of NZ_CP107841.1, read as the reverse complement.
GCCCACAACACGATCCGGAGCTCGGGCTGTTCCATCAGCCGCTGCGCCCTGCGCAGGTCGCGCAGAGTGCACGGCTCCGGAGTGCAGCAGGGGCCGCACGCCCGACTGCGCTCGCCCGTCAGCGCGGCCGCCGACGCCGGCCGGATCGCCCCCGCGTCCTCGCGGTCCGTCCCGTCCTTCATCCGGACCAGCAGCGGATAGTCCATGCCGTCCGTGAAGACGGCCGCCTCGCCCGGCCGCAGGGTGACCAGATACTCGGACTGGGCCGCCGTGATGTTCATGGTCGCGCCGACCGCCTCGCGGTCGTCCTGGGCCGGGAGACGGTGGACGACCTTCGCCGCCGTGTTCTTGATGACGTCGGGCAACAGCTTGCTCGGGATCTGGTCGGCGATGATCAGGCCCTCGCCGTACGCCCGGATCTCGGCCAGCAGACCGGCGAACATCTCCACCGCGTGGGCGCTCGCGCCGCCCTCCTCCGAGCGGCGGAGCAGCCGGTGCGCCTCCTCGAAGACGCTCAAGTGCCGCAAGGGGAAGGACAGTCGGCGGGTCACGCGCTGTTCCATGCGCAGGTACTCGACGAGCCGGATGAGGATCGTGCCCATCAGGAACGCCTTGTCCTTGTCGTCGCCGACGTCCTCGATCTCGAAGACGACGTTGCGGCGCAGGAGTTCACCGAAGTCGAGCGGGCGGCCGCCCTCCAGGAAGCGGCCGGTCGTGCCGAGCCGCAGGCTGGCCAGGCGGATCTTGATGAAACCCTGGACGTTGTCGGCGACCTCCTTGCCGTAGCCGATGTCGGTCACGACCTTGAGGGCCGTGTGCTCCAGGTCCTCAAGGGTGGGGTAGCGCGGCTCGGTGCCGGGCACGAGCGGTTCGCCGAGGGTGAGGTCCCAGCCGAGGTCCTCGTAGCAGCGGGTCAGCGCGGCACTCAGGACCTGTGGGAACGGCTCCTGCGGGTCGAAGGAGGCCAGGAACAGGGCGCGCACCATGTCGAGGTGCGTCTGGAGCGGGAAGCGCTCGCCGTTCGCGAACGCCGAGGGCTCCAGGGGATTCAGGCCGGCCGGGAGGGTGTCGGGGTCGCCGGGTTTGATGACGACGACATCGCTCGTGTCGCCGAGCCGTGCCGACATGAACCGGTACTCGGCCTTGGCCGGCTCCACCACCAGCCACGGGATGCCCGCATGGGTGGCCGCCTCCAGCAGTCCGCGCACGGTCTGCGACTTGCCGCCGCCCGTCGCCCCGCACACGAAGGTGTGGCGGTTGAGGGTGGAGCGGGTCAGTTCCAGGTCACCCACGGGGCTGCGGTTGCGGTCGAGCACCGACCCGAGCCGGACCGGAGACGGGGTGTCGGCCGTGGCCGGACGACCGGTGGTCTCGGGGGTGACGTCGAACTCCGGGCGCAGCGCGAACCGTACGCCCGGTATCTCCTGGGCGGGCGGCCGGGCCAGAGCGGCCAGCAGATCGGATCCGGCATGGAACGGGTACTCCTCAGGGGCGGGGAGAGCTCCGCCGAGCACCGTGGGCAGGTCCCCGACCCGCCCGGTCGGCCGGAGGGCGTAGGGCAGCCCCTCCAGGTCCGCCGACGCGCAGACGAGCGCGGCGACACGGGCTGCCTCCTCCGGCGTACGTCCGCCGCCCAGCAGACGTATCCGCCACAGTCCGGTGGCCGCCGCCTTGGCCAGGTCCTTGTGGCGTCGCTCCAACCGGGTCGCCGCGATGGCGTACTCGGGCGAGCCGTCCGCCTTGGACATGGCGCGGCGCTGTTCGTCGGCGATGTCGCCGGTGAGGTCGTCGAGTTCGTCGGCGGGCACCGGTTCGGCGAACACCATCCAGGCGAAGGGCTCCTGCCACACCGCCAGGAGGCAGTCCTCCAGGCTGGGCCGCTGCCGTGCGGCGCCGTTCCCGGTGGCGTTCGGCTCCGCGTCGACGAGCAGCCCGTCGGTGACACCCGCGACGGCACTCCAGTGCGGGAAGCCGGCGAACAGGGATGCCGCGGTTCCCTTCGGCTGGGCCGGCCCGCGTGCGCCTGCGGGCAGTCGCAGCAGAGTGCTGCCGCCGTCGGCGTCGGCACGACCGCCGAGCAGAGCGCTCCCTCCGACCATCACGTCGATGGGCCGGTCCGCCGCGCTGCGCGCCCAACCGACGAACACCGCACCGCCCGTGTGGTCTTCGGAGCGCCGTGCGTGATGCGCGGAGACCAGGGCGGCGAGCCGCTGGGCGTGCAGGTCGTCGCCGGGACCGCCTGGCCGGTCGTCCGTGAGGCGTTGGCGAGGGACCTCTCGCAGCAGGCAGGCGTCCATGTCGAGGAAACGCTGCCATGTGCCGCCGTACGGCGTGGTGTTCATGGGGTGCGGACCGCTCTCGCTCGCTGATCGGCGCGCAGCCGCGGCCGCTGTGTCTCGACCGGATACGACTGGCCCGCGCGTCCGCGATACCGGGCCGGGCTCACATGATGCGGACGGTCAGGCCCTTTGCCGCGCCGCTCCAAGGCGGCAGAAGAAGCAGCCCCTTCGTCGACTTCACTCCGGCAAACGGGCGGACCGCCCCAGTTGCCGGAGTTGTCAGCCGGCGCGAAGAAACGGGCGTCATCAGCGAGTTGACCAGAATCGTGCGCAAGCAGTGCGGTTCGCAACGTCTCCCCCGTTGTCGATCTTGCGCCTACACCCTAGAGCCGGTCGGGTCCCAGGCCAAGCCTTGCAACTGTGACTTCGTTACCGGTGGTTCCAACTGGACTCGGGGGGCGAATTCATGCAGCATGTTTCGGCTGCGAATCAATGACTGGCTGCCGCTTCGGCGGTCACGGGGGCGAGTTCACATCACCAGAGGCGTACGTGCTGCCGCCCTCGGGACGGTCATTTCTCAACTGTCCACATGTGGCTGCCTTTTCGGCCCACTTCCTTCCCAGGGCGGACCTCTTACGTGACCCATCCTGTCGATCCGCACCAACCGGGCCGGCCGGTCGGCCCCGGCCATCCTCCCCAGGGCGACTTCCCCCACGGCTACCCTCCCCCCGGCCAGCCGCACCAGGTGCCGCCCGCGTACCAGGCTCCGGACGCACCGCCTGCCATGCCGCCGTACGGTGCCCCGGCCCAGCCCTCGCAGACGTACGCACCGGGCCCTGCCCACCCGCCTCCGGCGCAGCCGCCCTACCAGGCGGTTCCGCCCCAGCAGGCGGTTCCACCCCAGCAGTTCGCGCCGCCGCCGTATCAGCCTTCGTATCCGCCCCCGCACGCGCACCCGCAGCAGCACCCGCAGCAGCACTATCCGGCGCCCCCTCAAGCGGCTCAACAGCCGTACAGCACCCCGCAGATGTCACCCCAGGCACCCCAGGCACCTCACCACCCGCTGTACGCGGCTCCGCAAGCACCGCTTCCGCAGACGCCCCAGCCCGTGTACTACGCACCGCCCCCACCACCTGTGCCCGCCCCCGTCGCCACCACCCCCGGTGACGAGTTCCCCGCTGCCCACGCTCCGGTGGGCACCCCCGAGGTTCGCCGCGGAGCCGACTCCTCCTCCGTGACCACCCTGCTGCTCAACATCCCCCTCTTCCTGGGCAGCCTGCTGGTGATGTTCCTGATTTCGCTGTCCATGCCGAGCGGTGTGGACGTGGCGTTCGTCGTCGCGTGGCTCGCATCGGGTGCCCTGGTGTTCAACCGGCCGACCGAACGCGGCCTGGCGAAGCTGTACTTCAAGATGCGTGAGCCCCTGGGCAGCGAACTCGCCGTGCTCCAGCCGATCTGGTACGAGGTCACCCAACGGGCCGGCGTCGACGGCTCCCAGTACGACCTGTGGATGGAGGACACCGACGAGCTGAACGCCTCCGCCGCCGCAGGCCACATCGTCGGGGTCACGCGCGGCGCCATGCGCAGTCTCCCGCCCCAGCAACTGGCCGCCGTGCTCGCCCACGAGCTGGGCCATCATGTCGGCGGCCACGCGTGGGCCGGTCTGCTCGGCCACTGGTACGCCGTGCCCGCCCGGCTCGTCATGAGCGCTCTGCGGCTCGTGATCCGCGTCCTCGCCGCGATCTCCGAGGTGCTCGCGGGGCTCTTCGTGCTGTTCCTCGGCGTACTGGCCATCGCCCTGCTCTTCACCTTCCCGGCCGCGCTGGCCCTCTACGCCGTACCGTTCCTGCTCGCCTGGTCCGGGCGCCAGGGTGAGCTGCGGGCCGACCGGTTCGCGGGCCTGATCGGCTACGGTCCGCTCCTGGTCTCCGTGTTCACCGCGTGGCACGCGGCGGGAGCCGACGACGACCGCCGCAAGCAGCGAACGATGGCGCGCCTCATGTCCACACATCCGCCGCTGCACAAGCGCATACGCGCGATCGAGACCTTCGTCGCCTGACCGGCCTGGAGCCCTCCCATGACGATCGAGAACACCGAGGCCGGGCAGCTCGGCCCGTATCAAAGACTGTTCGACGCCGGCCAGCGCGTCGGTTGGACCTACCGCGACCCCGAGTCGCTCCGTCAGCCGTTCGTCGAAGCCGAGCCGCAGCGCACGGAGCTGGACGGCAGCTACGAGAACCGTGTGCAGGCCGCCAGGCTGGACCGCAAGGACCGCATCAGCTCCGCGCTGAGGATCGGCATCGTCGTCGCCGTGGTGTTCTACCTGCTGAGCCTGGTCTTCACGGTGATGCTCACCATCGGCGGTGTCATCGTCGGCATCCTGGTGGTGCGGGCTCTCTACGCCTCGTTGCGGTACACCGCCGCCACCCGTGCCCGCACCGCCCAGGCGAAGGCGCTGGAGGAACGTTTCCAGAACGACTGGCAGTCGTGGCACCAACGCTGGACACTCCACGAGGCCCAGCAGACGCAGTGGATCGCCGGCCTGGACGCCTGGGGCGCGCTGCCCTTCGGAGCGGGCACCCGGCGGCTGGACGTCTTCGGCGGCAGCCAGCGCGGTCGCGAGGGCTTCCTCACGGTTTTCGGCGCTTCGACGCTGCGCCAGCGGCCGCTGATCGTGCTGGACCTGACCCAGGCCCTGGTGTGCCGTGAGCTGTCCGTTCTCGCCGAGGCGAGCGGCGTGCCCGTGGACGTGCAGCTGCTGCCCAGCCGTACGGCGGAGAGCGGCATCGTGAGCGGGCTCGCGCCGCACGAACTCGTGCAGGCCCTGGTCGAGGCCATCCACGGGGACAGCCCCGAGTCGGCCCGGGCCGACCGTGCCGTCTACACCCGGATCCTCACCCAACTGTGCGGCGCGTTGGGCGAGGACGTGACCCTGGCGCGGCTCGGTGCCGGGTTGCGGATCCTGGTGGGCGAGGCCGACGACACGAAGGCGCTGAGCAGGGAGGAGCGCAACCGCATCGCGGACGATCTGTTCAGCGACAAGAACAAGGACCAGATGCGGGACAGCCTCATCCGGCTGGCGTCCTTCGTGCACCCGCTGGAGCAGCTGGGAACGGCCCGTGAGGGGCGTGGGCCCGGCTATCTGACCTGCGTCGCACTGGACTTCGGCGCGGGTTCGGCGAGCGCGGAGCTGCTGGCCGACCTCGCCCTGCAGAGCGTGATGCGGCGGCTCTCCTCGTTCCAGGAGGAGGCCCCGTGCGTCGTGGTGATGCTGGGCGAGCAGGGCCTCCAGCGTCGTCACCTCGAACAGCTGGCCCAGGTGTGTGAGCGCCGGGGCGCCCAACTCACCTTCGTGCACTCGCATCTGCGGGATGCCGGCGAGGAGCTCATCGGCGGCGGAACGGTCGCCTTCATGCGGCTCGGCAACCACCAGGAAGCCACGGTCGCCGCCGACTTCCTGGGCCGCCACCACTCCTTCGTCCTGCACTCGCTGACGGACACCGAGGGCCGGACCGTCAACACCTCCGTCGCCAAGACGATCGGCTCCTCCGTAAGCCGCGGCACCACCACCAGCCACTCGGAGACGTACGGCCGGAACTGGGGCAGCAGCAGTTCCACGACCTACCAGGGCTGGTTCAACCCGCTCTCGACGTCGGACTCCACCAACTCCGGCGGCAGCTACAGCGAGACGACCGGCACCTCCATGAGCGTCACCCACACCACGAACGAGTCCACCACCCACACGACCGGAGACAGCGACAGCACGAGCCTGGCGACCGGGCGGCAGCGCGTCTACGAGTACGCCCTCGAACCCACGCAGCTCCAGTCGCTCGCCGAGTTCAACCTGCTGGTGGTGGAACGGCAGCCCGGTGGTGCCGTTCAGGTGCACGCCGGCGACTGCAACCCCAACGTCGTCCTCCTGGACCGGGTGAGCACGCAGCCGCTGCCCCGCTTCGACACACCGCCGCAGTACATCCCCGCTCCCGCCATCACCGCCGATCAGGCGTATGTCGCTCCGCAGCAGCCTTACGCCCCCGTGCAACACCCCTCGACGCCCCCACAGCCTCACACGGGGGCGCCTCAGCAGCCTTACGCTCCGGCTGCCCCACAGGCCCAGTGGATGCCCCCGGTCCAGCCGCCCCAGCATCCGGGCAGCTGGGCCCCGGGGCCGCCGCCGAACTGGCCCGGTCAGCAGTCGGGTGGCTCTCGGTGACGAAAGGCAAGGAGGAGTTCGACGAGACGTTCGTCCGGCTCTTCCAGAACGCCACGCCCTCGGCGGCGGCAGTGGTCGCCGACCGGATGGAAGCACAGGGCCGTCTGTACCTTCTGAACCAGCGGCGGTACCCGCCGCCGGAGGGATTGCGTGACTGGATCGCCAAACATGGCGATGCGGACGAGGTGGAGGCCCTGTACGAGAACTGGGGGCTGACCGCGCGACAGGCGGCCCTCGTCGTCACGCGGGCCGACCTGATCGCCGGCTTGGACAGCGACTTCGTCGAGGTGCTCGGCGACGGTGGTTCCGCTGTGTCGTCCAAACTGGTGGAGCAGCAGTGGCGTACTACCCCTGCCGGACACTTCCGAATGCCGGGCCAACCCTGGTCCACCTCACCGCTGCCGGAGGTGGAGGAGCGGGTTCGTGCCCGGCTCGGCTCGGACGTCCGGGCCTGGGAGACCGCGTTCGTCCTGCTGGCTCGCGGCTTCCCCGGAGATCTCCCCGACCTGCTCGACCACGCGGCACGACACGATGCCTCCGTGGCCGCGTCACGCACGCACGTCGACCCGAAGAACGTGAGCTGGCTGGGTCTCATCGCACCGGGTGATCTACCGGAGCGGCTTCTTGCTCGCCTCGGCCCGGGAATGCTGGCCGGGGCCGATTCCGACCTACGTGCCCGGCTCGCTTCACTGCTCATCGCGTCGGGCAACCCGGCCGTGTGGGAGAGCATCCTGGGACGTCGTGACGACTCCATGAGCCACGGATCGTCCGGCGGCGCGGACATCGAGCGCGCCTTCCTCCGTCTCGACGTTCCCCGGATCAACGAGTGGCTGCTCATCGGCGCCACCGACGCGCAGCGCCGGCTGCCTCCCGCGACGCGTCTGGCACTCCTGGAGGGCCGCCCCTTCGGCTCCACCTCCGAGCCCTCTCTCCCGCGCACCTACGCGGTACAGGCCAGACTCAGCTTCCCAGCGTCCGAGCCGTGGGACACCGACCTGTTGCGCCTGTGCTACGACTCCCGCGAGCCGGGCCTCGTGGCGCACGCTCTGCACGCCTCCTGGCAGGGCGACGAAGAGGTGCTGACGCCGTACCAACAGTTGGTCGCCGGCATACGTCTGTGGGAGTCGGACCATGTCCACGACCTGCGTGCGCTGACATCGCAGAGCACGACGGGCATCCGGGACCGGGACGTTCGCGACGTGTGTGCCGAGTCGCTGCGTATCCGATCCGTCCGTCCGCTCCAGGCCGCCGCCGAAGAGCGCCGCCGGCATCGCGACGAACACCTGGACGAGGCTCTGCGCACCTGGTGGCTGCGGCTGTCATGCCCGCCGCAGCCGCACGACCTCCTCCAACTCACACAGAGCGAGGTCGCTGCGGCGGGTCGGACCATCACCGGCGATCCCTGGTACCAGGTGGACTGGGACTTGGTGCGCAGTCGCCTTTCCTCCCCCCGAGCAAGCGATCACCGCGACCTCACTCTGGCGCGGTACCGCATCCTGCTGGCTCACGACGACTGCCCGGAGGATGTCGCCCGGTCCCTGGCCGACGCCGACCTCACCCCGCTGGACCTGCAGCATGTCCTGGCCAACCGAGACACCGCCATCGACACGCTCGCCTCCCGGTGCATCGTTCCGTGGACGCCCGCGTCGGGAGGCATGGAGCCTCAAGCGCTCGTGAACGCGGCCTCCGCCCAGCCGGGCTGGGTGCCTGGAGTGACCGTCGAGGACGTGGTGCGGCATGCCCGCCCTGTGCGGAGCATCGTCAGGGCCGTCGGCAACGAGCACATCGGCCGGATCGTGGCCCAGGTCCTGGACGAGACGCGGGCGGCGCAGCCGGGAGTGGACGAGGCCGACGTGTGGACTCACCTGTCCCGCATCACCCCGTACTCCATGGCACCGTTGCCGCGCCTTGTGCGGCACGCGGTAGAACTCGCCGTCGGCGCGGAGACAGTCGACGTGCTGCCTGCCGCCGATTTCCTGGTCGGCCCCGATCTTGACGACGCCAGTGCAAAGAAGGTGCGTGAGCACCTCAGCATCCTCCCAGCGCACTGGGCCAAGGCGGTGCGCCTGCTCGCCAACGGCTTCGAGGGCCCGCTGGCCGCGCTCCTGGACGCCGCCACCCGGGAAGAACAACAAACGCCCTCCGCGGAAGCTGCATCAATGCTCGTGGAGCACCATGCCGCCGCCGTACTGCTCGGCCTCGCTCCGGGCGCCGTCATCGATTCCGCGGTGGCCCGGCTCGACGTTCCCGTCCGTCTCCTCCTTGCCCGGACCACCTACAGTGCCGAGACACTCCAGGCGTTGGTGAGGCACGGCGACCGTCAGCTGTGGGACATCCTCCTCAACCCGAGGCGGCTCTTCTGGCCCCTGACGGGCAGCGAAGGTCGCCTCGGATGGGGGCACTTGCGGGACGAAACGCTGGTTCCGGCACTCCTCGCACAGGACGATCCATGGCTCAACGCCCGACTGGTGCGCGAGCTGTTCCACGGGTCCACCGCTCTTCGCTCCCACATGCGAGCGGTGCTCTCAGGCACACCGTTCGGGCCACGCGACGACGTCGTGACCATTCATCCGGATCTGCTCGCCGACTTCGCGGACTGGACTCCCGAGTCCGGAAGAGAGTTGCCCGCGTGGACCCGCGGAGAGCACTTCTGGGACTTCCCGCAGCCGGTGCTGGCCCTGCAGGCCATGATGGCGGTGCGACAGCGCAACTACCAGGACGCGGCTGAGACGCAGCTCTCGACGAGACAGAGCCTGGTCGCCGCAGCCACGATCGCTGCCGCAGGCCGGTTCGACCTGCTGCAGTACGTCGTCGACCGCTGGCGTGTCCGCTATCCGTGGCTGGACCACAAGGACGAACGGAAGCTGTACGAAGAGGCCATTCGCCTGCGTTCGGCCGGGCCCATCGAGGAGAGGCTGGCGGAGATGAGTTGAGCTGTCGGTCCGTCACGACAGATACGTCACCAGCAAGCAGTGGGTGGCCAGGGAGGAGCCCTGACCACCCACCGGCGTCACGGCCCTGCGGCCGGACTCCCTTTCGCCGTCACTTCCTGTCCGCGTCCGCGGTCATGATGCGGACGCATTCTTCGAGCGCCGCGCACAACGCCGGTACGAAGGCGGCGAGTTCGGCGTCCGACGCCTTCCCCGCCTCCAGCACGGCACCCACGACCGTCACCAGCACGGCGGCGGCCTTCAGCGCGTGCGTGTCGGCCAGCGCGTCGAGGAGACCGCCGGGGCGCGTGTCGGCGAAGGACTCCCGGCCCGTCCCCGGGTCCACGCCGAGACTACGAAGACGCGGCACGCTCATACGGCAGCCCCCCACGGGTAGTGGTCCTGGCCCGGCGTCGCCAGGACGGCCGCCCGGCGCCGCGCCCGCTGAAGGCGCCTGCGATCGAGTTCGTCCCGCTCGCGCTCCCATACGACGACGTACGGCCGGACCAGCGGCAGCCCATCGGCCCTGATGACGTCACCCAGGAACGGGCACTGGGGTGCGGGCCGGTACGTGGGCATGGGCGGACGGGAGGGGGCGGCGGGGGGCGACACGACAGCGCGGTGCGCTCCGCGGGCAGGCAGGAAAAGGCTCAGGATCGCGGCCAGTAGGTGCGCACAGGTCGACTCCTTTTCAGTCGGCTAAGCCCCGGCACGGAAGCTCTCACCCTTCCCGCCGGGGCGCTTCTTTGAGCCTCATGGTAGCGCATTGTATCGCTTCGTATCGATACGTATCCCAAAGAGCGCCAACCAGTCCACTTGCCTAGCGTCGACTCCATGAACCCTGACGCTGAGATCGACCACGGCGCGCCTCTGACCCCGTACCGGCAGCTGGCCGAGATCCTCCGCGCGCAGATTCGGCGCGGTGACTGGCAGCCCGGACGCATGCTGCCGAGTGAAGCCCAGCTCGTGCAGCGCTACGGGATCGCTCGGACGACCGTACGGAGAGGGCTTGGCCTGCTGGCCGACGAAGGATGGGTGTATGCCGTGCCCCAACGGGGGTGGTTCGTCACCGATCCCCTGCCCCTCTCCCCTGAGACGCCTGCATCCCCCGCGTAGCGAACGCGCGGCGGGGTCACTCCCTGGGGTCGACCAGTACACGGTGTGGCGGGGCACGATCGCCGACGGCGTCTGCACGGACACCGAACAGCTCGACAACACCCGCGTGACCGAGACGACGTGGCGGGACGTCGATGTCGCGGACGGTGAGAACCTCTGCTACGTCGTCCGCCCGGTCGACTTCGCCGAGAACCTCGGCGCGGGCACCACGGTCCAGGTCACCGAGCACGATCTGCGGCCCACCGTGGAAACGCCGGCCGGGGCCACGCACGCGGCCGGCGTGTCGCTCTCCGCCATCGGCAATGTGCAGGTGCACGGCTGGTCGCCCGCCGGCACCGAGGACTACGCGTCCTTCCGGGCCTCCCGCTGGAACGCGCGGACCGCCACGTTCGACGCGCTGCCGGACTCCGAACCGCTCTACGACGAGAACGTCCCGACCGGTACCTCCCTGTGGTACCAGGTCGTCGGCGTCCGCGAGGACGGAACCACCTCACTGCCGGTACTGGTGAGCGTGGCCGTACCACCGGCCTCCTGACTCCTGGCTCCTGACTCCTGACTCCTGGCTGAACGCCGAAGGGGCCCGGTTTCGGTTCGCACCGAGACCGGGCCCCTTCACACGCTTCCCTCGGCCGGCCCACGTGAGCCTGACGCGGTGCCGCCTAAGGGCTGTCCCGTATAAGGCTGTGAGCTGGGAGGTCGGCTGGCGGTACTGTCGGCCGATGGAGCCTGAGAAGTCGAGCGGGTGCCCGCTTCATGGCGGTGGGGCGGCTGCACAGAGTCTCGTGGGACGCCTGCTCGCGGAGGTCGTCGGATCGCAGCATGTGTATGGCAGCGATGCCCCTGCGGGGCCGCTGGACGTGTGGCTGATCGATGACCGGGGTGCAACCGTTCACGTCACAACTGGATCGGACGGGTGTCTGATCGTCGAGGAGTCAGAGCCGCACACCGGCTACGACATGGGCGACTCGGGACGCGTCACCGTGGGAGCGATCGGCAACGAGACACCGTTCGCAGATCACATCGGGGAAAGCATTCTGGCGGTGCGGGAAGAGCACGAACCGAACACCGGACGCGTAGCTCTGGAGCTCTCATTCCCCAGAGGTCGCGTCCGCTGCGAGAGCTGGGCTGAGGACCTCCGTCTGACCCTGATGTGATGATCTTGCTGTGGCTGGTGTGATCACGGCGTCAGAGCCGTCCTGGATAGCCCCGTTCACCGGGCTGAGCCCGCGGCAGTTCGGGAAGCTGGTGACGGTGCTGCGGCGCGAGGGCGCGGACACAGTCCGCAGGGGCCGGCCGTGGAGCCTTCCGCTGGAGGACCGCGCCCTGCTGGTCGCGGCCTACTGGCGCACGAACCTGACCATGCGGCAGCTCGCGCCGCTGTTCGGGGTGTCGAAGTCGGCGGCGGACCGGATCATCGACCATCTCGGGCCGATGCTCGCGCTCCAGCCCCGTAAGCGGTTCGCGAAGGACGCTGTGCTCATCGTGGACGGCACCCTGGTGCCCACCCGGGATCACACCATCGCCGAGCGGTCGAAGAACTACCGGTACTCCACCAACCACCAGGTCGTCATCGACGCCGACACCCGCCTGGTCGTCGTGGTCGGCCGGCCGCTCGCCGGGAACCGCAACGACTGCAAGGCGTGGGAGGAGTCCGGTGCCAAGGCCGCCGTGGGCAACACCGTCACGATCGCCGACGGTGGCTACCCGGGCACCGGACTCGTCATCCCGCACCGCCGCAAGCGCGGCCAGACCGAACTCCCGGCCTGGAAAGAGGAGCACAACAAGTCCCACAAGCAGGTCCGGGCCCGGGTCGAGCACGTCTTTGCCCGCATGAAGACCTGGAAAATCCTCCGCGACTGCCGTCTCAAGGGCGACGGCGTCCACCACGCCATGCTCGGCATCGCCCGGATGCACAACCTCGCCCTCGCCGGATAGGCAAGCGGGTCGCACGGCGGCCAACCACGCCCGAGGCGACCCGAAGATCATTTACGGGACAGCCCTTAGTCCTTGGCCTTCTTCGGCCGCCACACCACCAACGCGCTGCTCTGCTGCATCTCCTGATACGGCACCAGGTCGCGCCGGTACGAGGCGTGGACCGCGGCCTCGCGCTGGCGCATGGTCGCGGCGGCGCCGTCGAGGGCGGCCTCCATCTCGGCGACCCTCGACTGGAGGGCCGCGACCTGGTTCTCCAGCTCGATGATGCGCTTGATGCCGGCCAGGTTGATGCCCTCGTCCTGCGACAACTGCTGGACGGTGCGCAGCAGTTCGATGTCGCGGGCCGAGTAGCGACGGCCGCGTCCGGCGGTGCGGTCCGGGGAGACCAGGCCGAGACGGTCGTACTGTCGCAGGGTCTGCGGGTGCAGACCGGAGAGCTGGGCGGCCACCGAGATGACGTACACCGGTGTCTCTTCCGTCAGCTCATAGGGGTTTCGACGGCGGCCGTCCATCACATTCAAGCTCCCTTCGCGGCCTGGAACAGCTCCGCTCGCGGGTCCTCGCCCGCGGTCGCCTCGCGATACGCCTCCAGCGCGTCACGAGCCTTCCCCGACAGGTCCTGCGGAACACTCACCTCGACCGTGATCAGCAGGTCCCCGCGGGTACCGTCCTTGCGGAAGGCGCCCTTGCCCCGGGCCCGCATCGTACGGCCATTGGGGGTGCCCGAAGGCAGTTTCAGGGTGACCGGCGGTCCGCCCAGGGTCGGGACCCGGACCTCGCCGCCGAGTGCCGCCTCGGAGAACGTCACCGGCACGGTCACCGTAAGGTTGTCCTCCTTGCGGCCGAACACCGGGTGCGGGTCGACGTGCACCGCGACGTACAGGTCGCCTGCCGGTCCGCCCCGTTCACCGGGCGCGCCCTTGCCGCGCAGCCTGATCCGCTGGCCGTCGGAGACGCCCGCCGGGATCCTGACCTGCATGGTGCGGGACGACTTGGCGCGGCCCGAACCCTTGCAGATCTCGCAGGGGTCCTCGGCGATCAGGCCGCGGCCCTTGCAGTCCGGGCAGGGGTCGGTCAGGGAGAAGCCGCCGCCGGAGCCCCGCGCGACCTGGCCGGTACCGACGCACGTCGGGCACACGCGGGGTGTGCCGTTGGCGTCGCCGGTACCCGAACAGGGCTTGCAGGGTGACTGCGAGGACATCCTCAGCGGTACGGTCGCGCCCTCGATGGCCTCGGTGAAGCTCAGGGTGACCTCGGACTCGATGTCCTGGCCGCGCCGGGGCTGCACCCGCGTGGTGCCGGAGCTGCCGCGGTTGAACAGGCCCCCGAAGACATCGCCGATGCCCCCGCCGAAGCCGCCCGCCTGTCCCCCGCCCTGGGCGCCGCCTCCGAAGAGGTCGCCCAGGTCGAAGTTGAACGAGCCGCCGCCGGCGCCGGGCCCGGGGCGGAAGCCGCCGTTGCCGAAGAGGGCGCGGGCCTCGTCGTACTCCTTGCGCTTCTTGGGGTCACCGAGGATGTCGTTCGCCTCGGAGATCTCCTTGAAGCGCTCCTCGGCCTTGGTGTTCCCCTTGTTGGCGTCCGGGTGGAACTCGCGGGCGAGCTTGCGGTACGCCTTCTTGATCTCGGCCTCGGTGGCGTCCTTGGGAACGCCGAGGACCTTGTAGTAGTCCTTCTCGATGAAGTCCTTGGTACTCATCCGCGACGTCCCTCCTTCCACTCACCGCGCACGTCGGCGTGCACGTCACCGCGCACGCCACCGTGTACGCCGTCGGCGTCAGCCCTCTTCCGGGCCACCGCTCTCCTTGTCGTCGGCACCGGAGGCACCTTCCGCGGTCTCCGCGGAGTCCGCCTTGGCGGCCTGCGCCCCCGGCTGGGGCTCGGCCACGGCCACCCGCGCGGGGCGGATGGTGCGCTCGCCGATGCGATACCCCGGCTGGAGAATCGCCACGCACGTCGTCTCGGTGACGTCGGGCGCGTAACTGTGCATCAGGGCCTCGTGGATCGTCGGGTCGAAGGGCTCGCCCTCCTTGCCGAACTGCTGCAGGCCCATCTTCGCCGCGACGGTCTCCAGCGACTCGGCGACGGACTTGAAGCCGCCGACGAGCTCACTGTGCTCCCGCGCGCGGCCGATGTCGTCGAGTACGGGCAGGAGTTCGGTCAGGAGGTTCGCGATGGCGATCTCCTTGACCGTGATCCGGTCGCGCTCGACCCGGCGGCGGTAGTTCTGGTACTCGGCCTGGAGCCGCTGGAGGTCCGTCGTGCGCTCACCGAGCGCCGTACGCACCTGGTCCAGCTGCGCCGTCAGACCGGCCACCTGGGCCGTCGCTGCCGCGTCCCCGGCCGGGGCCGCCCCCTCCTGGGGGGCGGCCTTCGGCTCGGCGTCGTCAGAGCCGGAGGGGACGTCGGGCTGCTGCGGCTGACCTTGCGGTTGCTGCTCGTCGAAGCCCGGGGTCTCCTCCGTCACGCGGCACCGTCCTTGCGCTCACGGTCCTCGTCGACGATCTCGGCGTCGACGACGTCGTCGTCGGCCTTGGCGTCACCGGCACCGCCGCCCGCGGCCTGCGCGGCCTGGGCGTCGGCGTACAGGGCCTGGCCGAGCTTCTGCGAGACGGCCGCGACCTTCTCGGTGGCCGTACGGATCTCGGCGGTGTCCTCACCCTTGAGCGCGGCCTTGAGCTCCTCGACGGAGGCCTCGACCTCGGTCTTGATGTCGCCCGGGACCTTGTCCTCGTTGTCCTTGAGGAACTTCTCGGTCTGGTAGACGAGCTGCTCGCCCTGGTTGCGGGACTCGGCGGCCTCGCGGCGGGCGTGGTCCTCCTCCGCGTACTTCTCGGCCTCCTGGCGCATCCGGTCGACCTCGTCCTTCGGCAGCGAGGAGCCGCCGGTGACGGTCATCTTCTGCTCCTTGCCCGTGCCGAGGTCCTTCGCGGTCACGTGCATGATGCCGTTGGCGTCGATGTCGAAGGCGACCTCGATCTGCGGGACACCGCGCGGGGCGGGCGGCAGACCGGTCAGCTCGAACATCCCGAGCTTCTTGTTGTACGCCGCGATCTCGCGCTCGCCCTGGTAGACCTGGATCTGCACGGACGGCTGGTTGTCCTCGGCGGTGGTGAAGATCTCGGACCGCTTGGTCGGGATCGTCGTGTTCCGCTCGATGAGCTTCGTCATGATCCCTCCCTTGGTCTCGATACCGAGGGACAGCGGGGTCACGTCGAGGAGCAGGACGTCCTTGACCTCACCCTTGAGGACACCGGCCTGCAGGGCGGCGCCGATGGCGACGACCTCGTCCGGGTTCACGCCCTTGTTGGCCTCGTTGCCGCCGGTCAGCTCCTTGACCAGCTCGGCGACGGCGGGCATACGGGTGGAACCGCCGACGAGAACGACGTGGTCGATCTCGGAGAGCGCGATCCCGGCGTCCTTGATGACGTTGTGGAACGGCGTCTTGCAGCGCTCCAGCAGGTCGGCCGTCAGCTGCTGGAACTGGGCGCGGGTGAGCTTCTCGTCCAGGTGCAGCGGGCCCTCGGCGGACGCCGTGATGTAGGGCAGGTTGATCGAGGTCTCCGTGGAGGAGGACAGCTCGATCTTCGCCTTCTCGGCGGCCTCGCGCAGACGCTGCAGCGCCATCTTGTCCTTGGCGAGGTCCACACCGTGGCCGGCGCGGAACTGCTGCACCAGGTAGTCGACGACACGCTGGTCCCAGTCGTCACCACCGAGGTGGTTGTCACCGTTGGTGGCCTTCACCTCGACGACGCCGTCACCGATCTCCAGGAGCGACACGTCGAAGGTGCCGCCGCCGAGGTCGAAGACGAGGATCGTCTGGTCGTCCTTGTCGAGGCCGTACGCGAGAGCGGCGGCCGTCGGCTCGTTCACGATGCGCAGGACGTTCAGGCCCGCGATCTCGCCGGCCTCCTTCGTCGCCTGACGCTCGGAGTCGTTGAAGTAGGCCGGGACGGTGATGACCGCGTCCGCGACCTTCTCGCCCAGGTAGGCCTCGGCGTCGCGCTTCAGCTTCTGCAGGATGAAGGCGCTCATCTGCTGCGGGTTGAAGTGCTTCCCGTCGAGCTCGATCTTCCAGTCCGTGCCCATGTGACGCTTGACGGACCGGATCGTCCGGTCCACGTTCGTGACCGCCTGGCGCTTGGCGACCTCGCCGACGAGCACCTCGCCGTTCTTGGCGAAGGCGACGACGGACGGCGTGGTCCTGGCGCCCTCTGCGTTGGTGATGACGGTGGGCTCGCCGCCTTCAAGAACGCTGACGACGGAGTTAGTCGTGCCCAGGTCGATGCCGACCGCACGTGCCATTTCAATTCCTCCAGCAATGACTTGAGTGGAACGGACTCAAGTGTGCATGACGCCCAGCGATGGGTCAACAGAGCTGAGTCGAGGGGGCTCAACTCTTATGTTTTCCTTATACGCAACCAGGGCCTGACCTGGGCATATAAGAGCACAGTGGCGGGCGCCAACCCTGCGCGGGGGGTCGTCTTCCGACTGGCGGGCGACCAGGACGGGTGATCGAAGCGATCGCGCAGACGACCAGGAAGGTGACCGATCCGATCGGGTCGACGCCTGAGACGGTGACCGATCCGATCAGGTCGACGCCTGAGACGGCGACCGATCCGATCGGGCTGACGACCGAGACGGCGACGATCCGACCGCGCTCAGCCAGTACCCACACACCCGGACCCCACCCCCGTCCCGCCAACCCGCCATATCGCCATCCCGCCGGGGACCCCGGCCACCCCAGCGCCCTGCCGCGGACCCCGGCCCCCCGCCGCCCTGGCCCTACCCCAGCGCCCCTACCCCACCCATCCCCGCCGCCCCAGCTCCGCCGTCTCCTGTTGGCGAATGCGCTGCGGCCGGGACGTGGGGCCGGGAGCGCGGCCTCCCGGGATGGGGCGGGGCCGGGGGTCGGGGGCCCGGTGGACGCCTGCCGGGACGGCCCGGGCGGCGGTGGGCGCGGGGCTGCGGGTGGTGGCAGCCGGAATCGAGCGGGTGGCGGGCCGGGCGGAGGCAGGGGCGGGGCGGGCACCGCCGACCGGCACGAAGAGCATCCCGAGCACGACCACCCCGGCCGCCCCCGCGACCCACAGCGCGGAGCGCGGCTCCGTCCACAGCATGTGGATGGCGAACCCGACACCGGCGGAGCCCGCCGCGGCGATCCCCAGTACGACCACCACCCCCGGCGGCGTGAGACCGATCCGCCGCAACCGGTGCGCGAGATGGTCGGGCCCACCCCGCCACAGCTCCCGCCCCGCCCGCTTCCGCGACACGAGGACGAGAAGGACATCGGCGGTCGCCACGGCCGTGAGGGCGAAGGGCGCCCCGACGCCGACCCCGTACCCGGCCCCGTATCCGACGGCGTACACATGCAGCACGCCCCCCGCGAGCACGAAGCCGACGAAGAGGGCCCCACACGTGCCGAGCACGACCCGCGCGGGCGGCCAGTTGTGCATCAGGAACCCGGTGAGCGCGGCCGCCAGCACACTGAACAGTGTCGCCAGACCGTCCATGACCTCGGCCGCCGCACACCCGCTCAACGCGAACGCGGTGACGGCCCCGACCACCCCGAGGGCCCCGTCGGAACGCGTCATCCCCTTGAACCCGTGCACCACGAGGACGATCCAGAGGACCCCCGACACCCCGCCCAGCACGCCCAGGTCGCGGTACGGCACGACCAGCGCGGCGGCGACGACCACCCCCGCCGCACCCACCACCGCGGGAAGCCGCCAGACATCACCGACCAGCCCGAGCACCCCGAGCCCGGCCCCCACGACGATCAGCCACCCCGCCTCGCCCCCCAACGGAGCAACCCCGCTCCTCTCCCCCACCCACGCCACGACCCCCACCCCGGCCATCACCGCGACGCCACCGAGCAACGGCACCCGCCGCCCCCGACGCCGCTCCACGATCCCCAGCCGCAGCGCGGGCACGCGAACGGCCGCCGAGAGCAGGGCGGTCAGCAACAGGGCGGAGGCAGCGGCAAGGATTCCGTACAGCACGGATCCAAGTTAGGCGCGAATGTCACAATTTCTGATGAATAACACGATCGTTTTGAAACAGCACGATCGCGCCGGCATCGACCTCGGTTCGACAGGGCCGCACTCAGGCAACCCTCAGCGACGCAGATCACCGCCCCCCTGGCTACAGTGCGGCAGGAGAACTGGGTAGTCTCAGACGGACTGCATAAGTTACCGCTTAGTAATGATCTCTCCGAGGAGCCCGGCAGGCACCCGGAGGAAAACCCTCGCAGGCCCGAGGAGCCCCCAATGCAACTCGCCGCGATCATCGTGTCGCTGGTCCTGACCGTGGTCGGCGTTGCGCTCATCGCCCGAGCCGTGGCGCAGATCTACCGGTTCGTGAAGCTCGGTCAGCCGGTACCGGCGGGCAGCCGCACGGACGACCCGAAGGCGCGCTCGATCACCCTGGCCAAGGAGTTTCTCGGCCACACCCGGATGAACCGGTGGGGGATCGTCGGCTTCGCCCACTGGTTCGTCGCGATCGGCTTCCTGACGCTGCCGCCGACCCTCGCCCAGGCGTACGGCCAGCTGTTCCAGGCGGACTGGACGCTGCCGGTGATCGGCGGCTTCCTGCCGTTCGAGATGTACATCGAGTTCATCGGTGTGATGACGATCGTCGGCATCCTGGTGCTGATCGCCATCCGGCTGCTCAACCTGCCCTCCCGGGCCGGCCGCAAGTCGCGTTTCGCGGGCTCCAAGGCCTGGCAGGCGTACTTCGTCGAGTACGTCATCCTCACCATCGGCCTCGCGATCTACACGCTGCGCGGTCTTGAGGGCGCCATCCACCACGTGGACCACTACGAGGCCGGGTACTTCGCCTCGTACCCGCTGGTCCTCGCCTTCAAGGACCTGGACCCCTCCACCCTGCAGAACCTGGTGTACTTCACCGCGATGATCAAGATCGGCGTCTCGCTGATCTGGATGATCACGGTCTCGCTGAACACCAACATGGGTGTCGCCTGGCACCGCTTCCTCGGCTTCCCGAACATCTGGTTCAAGCGCAACGCCGACGGCGCCACGGCCCTCGGCGGCCTTCAGCCCATGACGTCCGGCGGCAAGGCGATCGACTTCACCGACCCCGGTGACGACGACGTCTTCGGTGTCTCCCAGGTGGAGCAGTTCTCCTGGAAGGGCATCCTCGACTTCTCGACCTGTACCGAGTGCGGTCGCTGTCAGTCGCAGTGCCCGGCCTGGAACACCGGCAAGCCGCTGTCCCCCAAGCTGCTGATCATGTCGCTGCGGGACCACGCGCACGCCAAGGCCCCCTACCTCCTCGCCGGTGGCGGCAAGACCATGGAGGGCGAGGAGAAGGCGTCCGAGGAGCAGCTCAAGGACGTGCCCGCCGCCGCTCTCGCCGAGGCCGAGCGGCCGCTGATCGGGACCGTCGAGGAGAACGGCGTCATCGACCCCGACGTCCTGTGGTCCTGCACGACCTGCGGCGCCTGCGTCGAGCAGTGCCCCGTCGACATCGAGCACGTCGACCACATCGTCGACATGCGCCGCTACCAGGTGATGATCGAGTCCGCGTTCCCGTCCGAGGCGGGCACGATGCTCAAGAACCTGGAGAAGAAGGGCAACCCCTGGGGCCTGGCGAAGAAGCAGCGCCTGGAGTGGCTCAAGGAGGTCGAGTTCGAGGTCCCGGTCGTCGGCAAGGACATCGAGGACCTCTCCGAGGTCGAGTACCTGTACTGGGTCGGCTGCGCCGGCGCGCTGGAGGACCGGGCCAAGAAGACCACCAAGGCCTTCGCGGAGCTGCTCCACATGGCGGGCGTGAAGTTCGCCATCATGGGCGGCGACGAGAAGTGCACCGGTGACTCCGCCCGCCGCCTCGGCAACGAGCCCCTGTTCCAGGAGCTCGGCATGGAGAACGTCGCCGCGCTGAACATGGCCTTCGGCGAGGACGACGAGGACGAGTCGACGAAGAAGCCCAAGTCGGCCAAGAAGATCGTCGCCACCTGCCCGCACTGCCTCAACACGCTCGGCAACGAGTACCCGCAGCTCGGCGGCGACTACGAGGTCATCCACCACACCCAGCTGCTCCAGCACCTCATCGACGAGGGCAAGCTGATCCCGGTGACCCCGGTCGAGGGCCTGATCACCTACCACGACCCCTGCTACCTGGGCCGGCACAACAAGATCTACACGCCCCCGCGCGAGATCATGTCCGCCGTCCCGGGCCTGCGCCAGCAGGAGATGCACCGCCACAAGGAGCGCGGCTTCTGCTGTGGCGCCGGTGGCGCGCGGATGTGGATGGAGGAGCGGATCGGCAAGCGCATCAACAACGAGCGCGTCGACGAGGCCCTCTCCCTCAACCCCGACATCGTCTCCACCGCCTGCCCGTTCTGCCTCGTCATGCTGACCGACTCGGTCAACGGCAAGAAGAACGAGGGCAAGGCCAAGGAGTCCATCACGGTCGTCGACGTCGCCCAGCTCCTGCTGGAGTCCGTGAAGACGCCCGTCCCGGACGACGAGCCCCCGGCGGGCACGGCGGAGACGGAATCCGAGCCGGAACCGCAGCCCGTGAAGTAGCCCTCCCACAACGGCAGTCGGTACCACGGCAGCCGGTACCACCAGTACGTCGCCCCCGGTCTCCGCCGCTCGGACCGGGGGCGTCGCCATGTCACCGCGCAATCAGCCCACCGCGGTGCACCCGGCTCACCGCTCCTCGGCCGGAAGGAGTTCCTCGACCTCCGGCGGAAGGTCGTCGGCCATGCGCACCATGAAGAACGGCTCCTCGTCCGCCGAGAAGCGGATCGCTATGGCGTCGGCCGGGTCCAGCCCCTTGACCGTGTACGCCTGGAACGCCGCCGGCTCGGCCGTGTCGTCGACCTCACCGGGCGTGTCGCCGCAGGGCACCGCACGGGCCTTCCCCACCTTGGCCCCCAGCTCGATCGCCGCGTCACCGCGGTCGCTGTAGCTGTCGCCCCCGTACTCCACGACGAGCACGCACTTCGCCGGAGCCTCCCCACTGCCGCTGTCGCCACTGTCGGGACCGCCCGCACCGGCATCGTCCTCGGGCTCCTCGTCGAGGGCGACGGCGTCGCCCCCACCGTCGGCGTCCCCACCGTCGGCGTCCCCCGCGCCGTCTCCGATGCCGTCCCCCGGCTCGTTCACGTTGGTGTCGGCGTCCTCGCCCTCCCGCTCGTCCTTCCCGAAGAGACGCTCGGCCGCCTCGTTCACCCCTTCGTCCCCGGTCGCGTGGATCACGACGCGTACCTCGCCCCCCGGTGACTCACGGACCGCGATCGCGTCCTCGGTGTCGATGCCCTTGAGGGCGTACGCCGCGTAGACGGTCAGGTCCTCGACCGGTACCTGGTCCTCCTCGCCACCGCCCTGGTCGTCACAGACCGAGTACCGTGCGGTGCCCACCTCGGCGCCGAGGGTGTAGTCGACCCTGCCCGCCTCGACGTACACCCGGTCGTCGTGGTCCACGGCGAACACGCACGAGGCCGAACTCGTCCCGCCCGGCTGCAGTGCCGAGCAACCGACCGCCAGGGGTGTCATCGCCAGGGCGGCCAGGGCGATCCGTGCACGGGTACCGCTCAGCATCAGGTCTCCTACCGGTTCGACGGCATGTCTGTCGTTGCCTCGCACCGCAGACGCACGACCACCGCGGAACGTTCGGACGACCGGCCGGCCCGGCGCCCCAGGCCCAGCGACCCAGCGGGCCCACCGGGCCCACCGGGCCTCCTCGCCCCACTGACCCCAAAAATTTCTCGAACTCCCGTACAACCCTCCCGCCACCCCACCGGTCTCTTGTTCGCCAACTTTCCTGTGAAGCCCAGGCGAACTCCGGGCGAACGCGGACAGAAGGGCACCCCATTTGACTGCGGGACGCCTGCCAGGCGTCCCGCATGCGGCAGGAGATTCCCGCATGCGCAAGCACCTGAGACTCGCCCTCGCGACGGCCTCCGCGGTCGCGCTGACCGGCGGTCTGCTCACCTTCTCGGCCGCGACGGCGACGGCGGCCGACTCGGTCCACCACCCCGTGGCCGACTTCAACGGCGACGGCTTCGGCGACGTCGCGTACTCGGCGGGCGGGGCCTCCGTCGGCGGCAAGACGGCCGCCGGGCAGGTCGTCGCCCTGTACGGCTCCGCGAACGGCGTGACCTCAACCAAGCGCACGACCATCAGCCAGAACACGACCGGCGTGCCCGGCAGCGCCGAGGCCGACGACTGGTTCGGCTGGTCCACCGCGTACGGCGACTACAACGGCGACGGTTTCGACGACCTCGCCGTGTCCGCCCCGGACGAGGACGTGTCCGGCGACACCGACGGCGGCACCGTCCTCATCGTGTGGGGCTCGGCCAAGGGCCTCTCCGGTGCCACCACCATCAAGGACCTGGCGCCCTCGTCCCACGACCAGTGGGGCAAGTCGCTCGCCTCGGGCGACTTCGACGGCGACGGCACCGAGGACCTGGCGATCGGCAACTCGTCGAACCTCGTGTACATCGTCGGCGACGGCATCACCAAGTCCGGGTCGTTCGGCGACCAGTACGGCGTCAAGATGGACATCCGCTCCGGCAAGGGCACGGGCGCGGTCATGCTGACCGCCGGCGACACCAACGGCGACAAGCGGACCGACCTGGTGGTCGACGGCTACGAGACCGACGGCGACTGGGGCTACAACACCAACTGGTACGTGCCGGGCGCGGCCGACGGCCTGGGCGCGGACGGCGGTGACCGGGAGCTGAGGCGCGGTGTCATCACCGGCATCGGCGACGTCAACGGCGACGGCTACGGCGACGTGGTCACCGGTCAGGACTGGGACCCGTCCAAGGACGGCAGTGAGCCCAGCGTGCCCGACTCGTCCACCGGCGGCAAGGTCCACATCATCTACGGCTCCGCCGACGGCCCGACCACCACGGTCGCGGTGACGCAGAACAGCGGCAACGTGCCCGGCTCGTCCGAGCGCGGCGACTTCTTCGGCAGCGAGCTGTCGCTCGGCGACATCAACGGTGACGGGAAGGCCGACCTGGTCGTCGGCTCGCCCGGCGAGAACCTCGGCGGTGTCGTCAACACCGGCGCGGTGACCGTCCTGTACGGCTCGGCCTCCGGCGTGAACACCACCTCCGGCCTCCAGTACTTCGCCCAGTCCACGGCCGGCGTCCCCGGCTCGGACGAGAAGGACGACCTGCTCGGCGGCGAGGTCAAGCTCACCGACGTCACCGGTGACGGCCGGGCGGACCTGACGGTCGGCTCGTACGGCGAGAACGACTACAACGGCTCGCTGCTCTACCTGCCCTCCAACGGCACGAAGATCACCACGACCGGCGCCCGCTCCATCGCCCCGTCCGCGGTCGGCGTCTCCACCGCCGGCCAGCCGGTCTTCGGCTCGAACGCGGCCAACTGAGCACCGGCTGACGTACACGGTCCGTGAAGGGGGCCCGCATCCGACAAGGGTGCGGGCCCCTCACACACCAAGGGCGGTCCGCGACCCCGGAAGTTCACCGAACTCCCGGGCAGCCCTCCCGCCCTCCACCGGTCTGCTGCCCGCACACCCTTACGACGGCTTCGCACGCCCCTACGACGGCAGTGGGGCCCGCCGCGCTCGGCGCGCGCCCTTCTCCCTCCTGGAGTCCCCTTGCGTACTCGCTCCTTCCTCCTGGCCGCCACCCTCACCACCGGCCTCCTCACCGCGCTGCCGGGCACCGCCTCGGCAGCCCCCTCCGGCCTCTCCGGCGACTTCAACGGCGACGGCCACCGCGACCTCGCGATCGCCGCGTCCATCGCCAAGGTCTCCGGCAAGACGGGGGCCGGTTACGTCGCGGTCGTCTACGGCACCGCGAAGGGCCTCGACACGGCCAAGCGCCAGATCATCAGCCAGGCCACGGCCGGCGTGCCCGGCGCCCCGCAGTCGTCCGGCTATTTCGGCGACCGTCTGACCACGGGCGACCTCGACGACGACGGCTACACGGACCTGATCGTGGGAGCACACGGCCGGACGCTCGGCTCGTCCGGCGACTCCGGCGCCCTCACCGTCCTGTGGGGCGGCGCGAGCGGTCTCAAGACGGCGACCGACATCACCTCGCCCCTCCCCGAGAACCGCAACGAGCTGGGCTGGTCCGTGGCCACCGGCGACTTCGACGGCGACGGCGACACCGACCTGGCCGCCGCCAACCTCGCGTCCCCCGAGCTGAACGTCTTCAAGGGCCCGATCTCCCGCACCGGCAAGGCCACGGGGCTCGTCGGCGTCGACACGTACGGGCAGACCGGCATCAACACCGACAGGATCGTCGCGGGAGACGTCACCGGCGACGGTACGACGGACCTCCTGGTCATGGGCCAGCAGGAGATCAAGAACGGCTACCGCACCCGCAGCGTCCTCTACAAGGGCTCCGCCTCCGGCCTCAAGGCGGGCGCCAAGGTCGCCGGCGGTTACGACGCGGTCATCGCCGACGTGAACAAGGACGGCCGGGGCGACATCGTCACCGGCAACTTCATGGAGAAGTCGACCGACGAGCCGAACGGCGGCCTCGGCGGCGCGATCACGATCACGTACGGCAGCGCCACGGGCCTCAGCTCCCGCACCCCGGTCCGTATCAACCAGGACACCGCGGGCGTGCCCGGCACCGCGACGAGGAACGACAGGTTCGGCTGGAGCCTGTCCGCGGGAGACGTCAACCGCGACGGGTACACCGACATCTCGGTCGGCGTCCCCCAGAAGAGCGTCGGCTCGGCGAAGAACGCCGGTGCCGTCGTCGTCCTGCGCGGTTCGAAGTCCGGCCTCACCGGCAGCGGCGCCAAGTCCTTCTCCCAGAACACCTCGGGAGTCCCCGGCACCGCGGAGTCGTACGACTTCTTCGGAGCGGCCGTCCGTCTCACCGACAGCAACCTCGACGGTTTCGCGGAACTGGTCGTGGGCGCCTACGGCGAGAACTCCAGCGACGGTGCCGTCTGGCTGCTGAAGTCCGGCTCGTCCGGCGTCACGGGCACCGGCGCGAAGTCCTTCAACGGCAAGACCCTGGGCGGGCCTTCGGGCGACGCGTACTTCGGGGAGGTGCTCGGGGGCTGACGGGCACGAGGACAGGGACGGGGACGGGGACAGGCAACGCCTGACGCGGCTGATGGGGGCGGTGGCAGGGCGGGGCGGGGCGGGGTACGACGGCGCACGCCCCACCCGCCACCCGCCGCCCCCGCACCCCGCACCCCGCACCCCGCACCCCGCACCCACGACCCTGAAAAGTTGACCGCCCTCCCGTGCAACCCTCCTGCCCTTTCACGGGTCTTCTGCTCGCACACCCTTACGACGGCAGTGGGGCCGGTCCGCTCGGCGCGCGCCCTCCTCTCTCCTGGAGTCCTCCTTGCGCACTCGTTCCTTCCTCCTGGCCGCAGGCCTCCTCGCCTCCGGTCTGGCCCCGCTCGCCCTGGCCGCACCCGCCGGCGCGGCGGTCGCCAAGTACGCGGACGACTACAACGGCGACGGCTACCACGACCTCGCGGTGGGTGCGCCAGGCACCAGCGTCGGCAGCGCGTCGGCGGCCGGCGCGGTGGTCGTGCTCTACGGCTCGAAGTCGGGCGCCTCGGCCGCCAACCGGAGCGTGATCACGCAGAACACGAGCGGAGTCGCCGGTTCGGCCGAGTGGCAGGACCATTTCGGCGCCAGTCTCGCCTCCGCCGACTTCAACAAGGACGGCTACGCGGACCTCGCCGTCGGTGCGACCGGTGAGGGCGTCGGCGTCGATTCGTACGTGGGCCAGGTCACCATCCTGTGGGGCGGCAAGAAGGGCCTGGCCGGCGGCACCGCGCTGCCACAGCCGGCCACGATCGCCGCTGAGCACTCTTACAGCCAGGGCCTCGCGGCGGCCGACTTCAACGGCGACGGCTCGCCCGACCTCACGGTCACCGGCGAGTGGCAGACCCGGATCTACAACGGTCCGTTCAAGAAGACCACCGGCAACGCGGCGAGCGCGAGCTACGTCGGCACCGTCGGCGCCACGCGCGACGTCGGCGCGGGCGACCTCACCGGGGACAAGGCCGCCGAGCGCGTCTACCCGTACCCGACGACCGCCCACCCCGGCGGCGAGGTCAGGTATCACACGTACAACGGCAAGAAGACCGTCGTGGTCGACATGCCGAAGGCCGAGGGCAACCGCCGCGTCACCATCGGCGACATCAACGGCGACGGCTACGGCGACCTCGTCCTCGCCAACCCCGGGGACCCGGCGCTCCAGGACGGTGCCGGTCACCTGGGCGGCCAGGTGGAGATCTGGTACGGCGGCAAGGGCGGCCCCGACCTCACCCAGACCCCGACGGTCATCAACCAGGACACCCCCGGTGTCCCGGGCAAGGGCGAGGAGACCGACTTCTTCGGCGGCTCGCTCTCCCTCGGCGACATCAACGGCGACAAGTACGCCGACCTCGCGGTCGGCGCGCAGTACGAGGGCCTGAACGGCAAGCGGTGGGTCGGCACGGTCACCGTCCTGTACGGCTCGGCCGCCGGTCTGACCACCAAGGGCGCCGCGACCTACAGCCAGGACACCGCGGGCGTCCCCGGCACCGCCGAGACCGAGGACGGCTTCGGCAGCGCCGTCCGTCTGATCGACCTCGACAAGAACGGCAAGGCCGAACTGGTCACCTCGGCCCCCGGCGAGAACGCCAGGGGCGCGCTCCTCGTCCTCAAGGGCACGGCCTCCGGCCTGACCACGAAGGGCGCGAAGAGCATCACGGCGGCGAACGTCGGGCTCAAGGAGACCGGGTACAGCTTCGGCACGCAGCTCGCCCAGTAGCCGCGCCCACGCCCCTCCCCTCCCCTCACTTCGAAGGACATGCATGCGATTCCGTAGCGCCACGATGGCCGCGACGCTCGTGGCGGCGACCGTGACCCCCCTCGCTCTCTCCCTCTCCGTCGGCCCGGCCGCCGCCGCGGCCGCCAAGTACGCGGACGACTTCAACGGCGACGGCTACCGCGACAACGCGGTCTTCTCGTACGGCACCGAGACCCGCTTCAGCAAGGGCGGCGGCGTCCTCGTCACGTTCGGCCACGCGAACGGCCCGGGCAGGAAGACCCAGTTCATCGACCAGGCGAGCGCGGGCGTGCCCGGGGCCGACGAGACGGACGACTACTTCGGCGAGGTCCGCACGGCGGCCGACTTCAACAAGGACGGCTACGGCGACCTCGCGGTCTCCGCCAACGGCGAGAACGTCGGCACGTACAAGGACAACGGCACGGTCACCATCCTCTGGGGCGGCAAGGAGGGCCTGTCCGGCGGCACGACCGTCCCGTTCAAGGGCCCGAAGGGCGTCTCCGGCGAGGCCCGCGACTTCGCCACCGGCGACTTCAACGGCGACGGCAGCCAGGACCTGGCCCTCGTCCGCGACGGCAAGACGTACGTCTACCGGGGCGCGATCGCCAAGTCGGGGGTGAAGGGCTCGGTCACGGTCCTGGACAAGGACGGCGCGGGCTTCTACTCCACCGCGCTGATCTCCGGCAAGGTGAACAAGGACGGCAGGACCGACCTCGTCATCATCGGCGACGTCGTCACCGACACCACCCTCGCCTCCGACGCCTGGTTCATCTCCGGCGGCAAGACCAAGCTCTACCCCGGCAAGACCCTCCGCCTCGAATCCATCAGGTCCAACGGCGGCCAGGCCGAACGCGGCGGCGACGGCGTCATCGACGACTTCGACAAGGACGGCTACGGCGACATCGCCATCGGCACACCGGTCTACGACAAGACCAAGGGCCGCGTGACGGTCTGGTACGGCGCGTCCGCGGGCCCGTCCGAGTCGGCCCGCTTCACCCAGTCCACGTCCGGCATCGCCGACACCCCGGAGTCGTACGACGCCTTCGGCGACTCGATCACCGCCGGTGACGTGAACGGCGACGGCTACCGTGACCTCGCGGTGGCCGCGCCGGGCGAGAGCCTGAGCGGCAAGGGCGAGGCGGGCGCGATCCACGTCCTCTACGGCGGCAAGTCGGGCCTGACGGCCAAGGGTTCCCAGTTCCTCACCCGCAACACTGCAGGCATGCCGGGCGACTTGGCGGCCGGCGACTACTTCGGCCACACGATCCGCCTCCGCG
This sequence comes from Streptomyces europaeiscabiei, assembly GCF_036346855.1. NCBI lineage: Bacteria > Bacillati > Actinomycetota > Actinomycetes > Kitasatosporales > Streptomycetaceae > Streptomyces > Streptomyces europaeiscabiei. The sequence goes on along the minus strand of NZ_CP107841.1, from coordinate 5,705,465 downwards.
ACACCAACCGCGACGGCAAGGCCGACCTGTACGTGCTGGGGGAGAACGGTTCGATGGTCCTGCGAGGTTCGTCGAGGGGCGTCACGACCGCCGACTCGATGGCGGTGGACGGCGACGCGGTCCGGGGGATGCTTCAGTAACGCGGGGCGCGAATGAGGGCGGCGAGCCCGGCGGGGGTTGTGTGGACGACCCCCTGGCCGGGCTCTTCGCTTTCGCGGAGGTGCACTGCTTCCGGGCCGGCGGCGATCTCAAGGCAGTTGGGAGCGTCTTCGTCCTCGGAGAACGAGGACTTCCCTCCGCCACACCAACGGCCCGGCGGCCCTGAAACTCAGACAGTCCGGCCCCATCTCCCGCGTCGGCGCCCGGGACACGGGCCCCGCAACCCTCGACGATCACCACCCCCACCGACACCACCCCCACCGACACCGCGACCTCCGGCCAAGGCCTGCGCCTGCGCCTGCGCCTGCTCAACGCCCACCCGGGCGCCCGGGCCGTCCCGCCTCGATGTCAGTGGCGTGGTGCATGATCGGCGCATCGGACCTTCGAGGGGGATGGAAACGCCATGGCGATCACAAACCAGCAGGTGGCAGGGCGCGCGTTCCTGCGGCAGCTCTACGCGGACGCGTACTACCCCGATCACGTCGTCGACAAGGGGACGGCGATCCTGCTGCGACTGTGCGAACGGATCGAAGCCGAGCATCCGTCGGACCTGACGTCGCTGTACGCGCTGACCCAGGCCGCGACGGAGGAGTTCAATGTGCTGCAGGCGGATTTCGAGGCAGCCGGGAGTGACATAGAGACGGTCGCACGGGAGGAGATCGCCGAGGACTTCTGGTTCGTCGCCTCCACCTACGGGTTCACGGACGCGGACGTGGAGAAGCTGATCGCCACCCGGGACTGGTGAGCGACGACCCGAAGGTCGGCTGTCGGCCGGAGCCCTGCGTCGAGGACCATGACACGGTCGCGGAGACCCGCACCCGCGGGGATAATTACCCCGTACAGCCCCAAACCTCACAGACAGCGGAAAGCCGGCGATTGTCATGGCCGAACACCCGAACGCAGCGCTCGTCCGCAAGGGCTACGACGCCTTCACCCGAGGCGACATGGACACCCTCCGCGGTCTGATGGCCTCGGACTGCACGCACCACGTCCCCGGCAGCCACCTCCTGTCGGGCGACTACAAGGGCCAGGACTCGATGATCGGCCTGTACCAGCGGCTCTTCGAGGAGACCGACGGAACCTTCAGCGTCGACCTCAGCCACATCTGTGTGGACGGCCGGGGCCACGCCGTCTCCGTGCACCGCTACACGGCCGAGCGGGCCGGCAAGCGGATCGAGCAGAACGGCTGCCTCGTCTTCCGGATCGTCGGGGACAAGATCACGGACATCGACGAGTGCCAGGAGGACATGGACAAGGAGAACGAGTTCTGGTCGTAGCCCGGCCGGGGCGAGGCTCTTTCGTTCTCGCCCGCACAACCTCATACGGCTTCCAGGTGTCACACAGGTGAACCAGCCACACCCCCGACATCCGGCCACCCACCTGGAGCCCTCCCGTGCACGGACAGACGCACAGACGGACGCGCAGACGGACGTACGCCCTGGCCGCCGCCACCGTGGCGACCGCCACCGCCACCACGGCGGCCCTCGCCCTGACCCTCGCCCCGGCCGCGGCCGCCGCTCCTCGCACCGAGCCCGCCCCGCAGCCCACCCCCGTGACCAGCGACTTCAACGGTGACGGCTACGCGGACCTCGCCGTCGGCGTCCCCGACGCGACCGTGAACGGCAAGGCGAAGGCCGGCTATGTGAACCTCGTCTGGGGCGGCGCGAAGGGCCTGGGCAGGGACGGAAGCATTCGGGTCAGCCAGGCCACCGCCGAGGTCCCCGGCGCCCCCGAGAAGGGCGACCGCTTCGGCGCGTCCGTCGCGCTGGCGGACCTGAACGGCGACGGCGACGCGGAGCTGATCATCGGCGCGCCCGGTGAGGACGTCGACGGGCGTGGCACGGACGCGGGCGCGGTCACCGTCGTAGGGGGCGCGAAGCACGGCACGGGCCCGGGGTCCACGGCCCTCACCGGCCCGTCGGCGAAGTCGGCGTACGGCTGGTCGGTGGCAGCGGCCGACCTCACCGGTGACAACCAGAGGGACCTGGTGGTCGGCGGCCGCGACAAGGTCGTCCTGCGCGCCGTCGTCGACAACGGCGAGGACGTCGTCACCACCACCGTCGTGGCCGCCCCCATGGGCGGTCGCGCCCCCGTCCTCGCCACCGGCGACTTCACCGCCGACGGCACGGACGACCTGGCCCTCGCCTACCACACGGTCAACGACCCCTACACCCAGTCGCACGTCCGGCTGTGGTCGTGGAACGAGGCCGAGCGGCGCATGGACAACACCTGGAACTCCGACAACGGCGCCGCCTCCGCACTCGCCGTAGGCGACTTCGACGGCGACGGCCTGGACGACCTGGCCCTCGGCGAGTGCCGCGAGATAGCTGACGAGAACATCGACGACCCGTGCGGCCCGGAGTCGTACGCCAAGGGCGGCGGCATCCACATCGAGTACGGCGACAAGAACGGCTCCTTCGGCTACCGCTCCCAGACCCTCAACCAGGACACCGTCGGCGTCTACGGCGTCGCCGAGGACGGCGACCGCTTCGGCGCCTCCCTCGCCGTACTGGACTGGAACCGCGACGGCCGCGACGACCTGATCGCGGGCGCCCCCGGCGAGGCCATCGGCACCCGCAAGGCGGCCGGCGCGGCCACCCTGCTGCTGGGCCACGCCGGCGGCATCGTCGACAAGTTCGGCGAAGCGACCTCCGTCCAGTACCACCAGGACCGTCCCCGCGTCCCCGGCGTGGCGGAGACGAACGACGCCTTCGGCACGGCCGTCGCCACCGGCGACTACGACAACGACGGCACTCCGGACACGGCCGTCGGCGCTCCGGGCGAGAACGCGAGGTCCGGCGGCGTCTGGGTCTTCCCGAAGACCTCCGTGACGAGCTCGCGCGCCCTCACCCCGAAGAACCTCGGCCTCCCGTCCCCCACGACGGCACTGTCGTACGGCAGGTACCTGAGCAGCCACTGACACGCCTCCGCATCGGGGCCACGGTCCTGGGACCAGCCCATACGCGCCCGGACCGAACCCCTCAGGAATCCCTGACGATCCCTTAGGGGATGTCACAGCTCGGCAGCAAAGCCGGGCCGGTTGGCCCCGGCCCGGCACGCTGCAGCCCGGGACCAGGTACGTTCGATGACGTGGCTGGATTCAGGATCGGACGCGGCCGGGACAACGGCGCTCCTCAAGCGCGACCGCAAAACCCTCCGTACGGACAGCAGGCCCCGCAGGCCGGCGGCCCGTCGTACGGCTACCCCCAGACGCCCCCAGGGCCGCCGTACGGCGGCGGCCGGAGCGGCGGTCAGGGCGGCTGGCCGCAGACGCACGGCGGGGGGCACCCCGGCAATCACGGGACTCGCGGCAACCACGGGGGCCACGGCGAGCCGGAGTACTTCGGCGACGACGGCACGCACCCCCACCCCCAGGGTGGCGGCGCGGACCCGTACGCCGCCAACAACCCGGGTCACACGCAGATGTTCTCGGTCGGCGAGGACCCGTACCAGCAGGGCGACACCTACCGCGCGGGCAACACCCCGGCGGCGCCGCTCGGCCCGCGGCTGCCGTGGAAGGCCCTCCTCAAGGGCATCGTCACCAGCCCGAACCAGACGTTCCTGGTGATGCGCGACTACGCGGTGTGGGGCCCCGCCCTGATCGTGACGTTCCTGTACGGCCTGCTGGCCGTCTTCGGCTTCGACGGCGCCCGCGAGGACGCGATCAACGCGACGCTCTCGAACGCCGTACCGATCGTCCTCGTCACAGCCGTCACGATGGTGGTGAGCACCTTCATCCTGGGCGTGGTCACCCACACCCTGGCCCGCCAGATCGGCGGCGACGGCGCCTGGCAGCCCACGGTCGGCCTCTCCATGCTGATCATGTCCCTCACGGACGCGCCCCGCCTGGTCGTCGCCATGTTCGCGGGCGGCGACGCCTCCTTCGTCCAGATCCTCGGCTGGATCACCTGGGTCGCCGCCGGCGCGCTCCTGACCCTGATGGTCTCCAAGTCCCACGACCTCCCCTGGCCCAAGGCCCTGGGCGCCTCGGCGATCCAGCTGGTCGCGATCCTGTCGCTGATCAAGCTGGGCACGTTCTAGGCGGGACACCTCCGTACGACAGGACGGGGCCCCCGGCGCAGTGACTGCGCCGGGGGCCCTGCCGCATGCCCGCACACGCACACGCATGGGCACAGGCACCGGCACCGGCACCCATGCATCCCTGCGCAGGCCCCTGCACAGCCCCATACTGCGGTCCTCGGGATCGGAATCCCGCGGCTTCCCCGGGCCGAGGGACCCTGGATCTTCCGTCGGCCAGACCCGCCGGACAGGCCCTACCGCCCTACCGCGTCCTCACGAACCGGGCCCGCAGGCCCGGTGCCACGCGCTCGGTCGCGTACCGCACGGTGATCCGCGGCAGCTCGGCATGGTTCCGGTCGAGGAAGTCCACCATCACCCGCTCGTCCCGGCGGCCGATCTCCCTCAGCATCCACCCCAACGCCTTGTGGATCAGCGGCTCCGGATCCCGGCGCAGCCTGAGGACGAGCCGGAAGGTCGGCTCGAAGCGGCCGGCCCGGATCAGTGCCAACGTGGCCAGCACAGCGATCCTGCGGTCCCACAGCCGCGCCGAGCCGGCCAGGTCGTCCAGCACATCCAACGGTCCGTCCAGGAGCCACGGCCCCAGCACGACATGCGCGGAACCATCCACCAGATCCCAGTTGTCCACGCAATCGGTGCGTGCCAGATAGAAATCGACCAGCTCCGTCCGGTCGGCACCCCGCGCACTGCGCATCCGCTCGGCCAGGACCAGCAGACCTGCGAACCGCTCCTCATGCACCCGGCTGTGCAGCAGAACGTCCACGTCCGTCAGGGGCAACTCCCGGTACTGCCGGGCCAGTTCGCGCATCACCGGAACGCGCACACCGAGCAGCTCGTCGTCGTCCGCGGGGCTGAGCACCCGCACCAGCTGCGCCCGAACGCGGGGCTCCGCATGATCCCTCAGCTCGGACCGTAGTTCCTGAAGGGCGCCAGTCGTCATGCCCTCGGACGCTAGCGCCCGAGGTTCCTCCGAGGGATGAAACTCGGCAGGATGCAACTCGGCGAGAGCAGTCGCCGTATCTGACGCGGGAGTTCCGGCGCGGAACAGAGCAACTGTCGGCGCGCTCGGGGAGTCGTACCCGCCATGACCGAAGCAGCACAGCACAGGGTGAGGTTGTCGCCCGCCGTCTCCACGGCGACTGGCCTCGGCATCCTGGCACTCGCCGCCGCGGCGAGCTGGGGCAGCCTCCTGCTGGTCGTGCGGGGGCGGGTGATCCCCGGCTGGGGCGTGAGTGCAGCTCTCCTTGTCGTGTCGCTCGCTCTCCGATGGGCCCTCACCCGGGTGGACCTCCCGACCGACGCTTCGAGGCTTCCTCGGAAGAGAGCCGGGTGGGCGCGGTTGGGGAGCCGTCTTCTGATCGTCACGGCAGTGCTCGGCACTGCGTGGGGAGCGGTGGACGACCTGGTTTCCGACGCGGAGTACCACGTGTTGCGCCCGCCGGGGCCGGGAGGCTGCACGGCCGTGGTGCGGGAGACGTCCTTTCTCGTGATCGGCAGTGGTGAGGCGTACGCGGTGGGGCGTACCGGTCTGGCCCTGGGCGAGTCGGGATCCTGGACGGTTGACGATGGATACCGGCCGATCGACACAGGAACATACGAACTGGCGTGGGGGCGGAACGGCGGTCTTCTGCAGATCAGCGGCACGAGCACCGATCCGGTCCTCCGCGGGGGACCGGTCGACGTCGACTGCGGTTGAGGATCCGAAGGTTGAGGATCCGAACCGATCATGACGAGCATGGACCGGGGCTTCGACCTCTGCACGAGCCGGTCCGGATCCTGCGGCACAGCAACGACGTACACCAACGCCGGCAACCGCACGCACCCATCACCGGCTCTCACCGACGAGGTACTCGCACGGCTCGTCACCGCCGAAGGGCGAGCCACACCCGTCCTCCATCATCACGAGGCCGCCTCAGTCCCCGCACCGTACTGCCCTGCCCTGCCCTGCCCTGCCCTGCCCTGCCCTGTCCTGCCCCCGTCCTGCCCCCGTCCTGTCCTGCCCTGTGCCGTCCCCGCACCGGCGGCCAAAGCCCATGAATCCACGAGTGAAGGCAGCTAGGTTGAGGCCGTGGACGATGAAGCGGTCACCATCAGACTCACGCACGATCAGGCGTTCGTGCTGTCGGACTGGCTGTACCAGGTGATGTTCCGGTCCGACGACCTTGAGGGGATCATTCGCGACCGAGCCGTCTGGTCACCGATCCACACCATCTCAGGAACGCTGGACGGGACACTGACCGAGATCTTCATGCCCGACTACACCGAGCGGCTCCAGGCCGCCCAGGAGCGCCTCCGGTTCAGCATGTACGGAGAGCCCGACGAGCCGGCGGCGTCAAGCGAGGACACCGCCACCACACCACAAGCGGTCGTCCTCGGGCGGGACGACACCGAGTCCCGTGGTGACCTGTAGAGCTACCCAGGCGCTGAGGAAGGCGAGAGTTTCGCAGCCTGTGTCAGCTCCATGATTCCGTTGCAGTGCAGCTGACGGACTTCGCGGGTCAAGGTCTAGGCGCACAGGAGCCGTGTGGTCATTCGTTACGGGCAGACTGGCGATCGGTTCGGACAGGCGTGCCCCTACGCGCTGGACATCGGCGCGCCCGGCCCATGGAGTGGGCCGGGCGCGCCGATGCTTTATGTACACGCGTGGGCGGGGCGTTCAGACGTCACCGGCGTGGTGTGGGAGCGGTCAGTGGCGGTTGTCGCCGTGGTGGCGGTTGTCACCGTGGTGGCGGTTGTCACCGTGGTGGCGGTTGTCACCGTGGTGGCGGTTGTGGCCCCAGGACTCGTTGTCGATGAAGCGGCCGCGGTCGTTGCGCAGGGTGGCGGTGTCGGAGCGGTTGTCCCACACGTAGTTGCGGCGGTCCTGGAAGAGGTCGGTGCGGGTGTCGCGGCCCTGGCCCGTGTGAATGCGGACCGTGGCGCGGCCGGCCAGGCGGTAGTGGTCGAAGGTGTAGGTGTGGCCGTCCTCGTCTTCTTCGAGAGTCCAGCCGTCGAGGTTGACGGTTCGGCGTGTGGTGTTGGTCAGCTCCACCCACTCCTTGTTCAGCGACCGGCGCGAGCGGTCGTCGCGTCCCGGGGAGTCGTACTGGACGGCCGAGATCTCCACCTTCGGGCGGGCGCTGCGGTCGTGGTCGGCGGCCGGTGCCGGCAGCGCCGCCACCCCGATGGCAGCGCCGGCCGCGAGCACAGCAGCAACCAGGCGGCGGCCGGTGATGAGAGAGGAAGCAGACATGGAGTCCCCTGCATGGTGCGGGCACCCTCCCTGCGATGGCGACCTTTGTGAGCCACCGTGGGAGTCGGTGCGGTGTGCGGTGGCGGCCGGTTTGGCCGCTGACCACACTCTGTCCACCGCGTGCAGGAATTGAGGGGAAAACATGGACCGTGTTACCTGTTGCCCACATTTCTGTGACTGTCGACTGCAATGTCCATTTATATCTCGTACGTGCGAGGTTGACGCCTCGACAGATGATCCGCCGTAGCGGGAGCGGGGCCGTGCCTTTTGATCGCCGCAGCACGCCACCCCCTCAGGATCTGGCCCGTCACCCGTAAGTGAGTAACAGCCTGGCTGCATCTGCGCACTCGGACGCATCGCGCGGCCGTCACACGGTTTTCAGGGCCGCTGTCGCCGACGAAGTCAGTTCTCTGACGGGATGTGTGCGGCGATCTCCCGCGCAGGCCGGCCGGTCCGCCTGCGACGAGACCGGCCCGTCGTCCTGGGCGACGGTCAACAGCAGCGAGAGCAGACCGTGTGCCTCGGCCAGTGCCAGAAAGGCCAGCCGCTCGGCGGTGTGATCCATGGGGGCGAACTCGGTCCCATCAAGGTCGACTTGCTCGTCTTCATCCGTGACGGGGTCAACGCATCCAGCCGCCCGCCAGGCACGCGCCACCACACGCATACAGTCCCGGCCGGGGAGGACACCGCCCGGGGCTCGCACCCGGATCAGAACGCTCGGCTCCAGCCCCGACCGGCAGCTGGAGTCAACGCATGAAGCCTCCACCGATCCCCGAGCGGTTCACTCCTACGTCGAGGCCGGCGCCGTCATGGACGATGACCGCATGCGCTACTTCAACGGGACAGGTTGGCTCGCGATCTTCACCGGCACGGAGACGATGATCGGTCGGACAGTGCACGTGGACGCCTGGGAGGAGGCGACGGGCGTTGCCCTTGTGGTCGATCCCAAACGCGGCACCCGCCGCCCGGTGACGGACTACCCGGACTTCTCCCACCTGGAGCATGCCGACCAGGTGGTGGCAGCCATCCCAGGAGGGGGCTGGCGCGCGTTCTGGAAGGACGAGGGACCCGACAACGACCCGTTGACCGAGCAGGTGCTTGCATGGCTGATCACCTCCACGGGCCGGGCCACGCCCATCACCGTCGACACCCACGGGCACGTGGACGACGCGGAGAGCGCCGATCGCCTCATCCCACCTGGGGAGGAGCGGTGAACGCCCCCGCACACAGCCCAAGGCCCCACCGACACAGTCGGCAAGCGGGTGGGCAAGAGAGCGCAGCATGATTGGCGGTACCACTACTCCTGGACGGGAAGGTCCGGGTGGGTGGCTAGAAAGATCATGTAGGCGATCGCCGCTGTTCCTCCCAGGAGGGACAACACACCACCCACCACGGCTCGCGACCTGCTCGCTCGGCCATGCGCTGACGCCTGGTACTCGAGGTAGGCCCGCACAACGCCGACGAGGGCCATGGGCAGCGTGAGGAAACAGACGAGCATCCAGAAGGGGCAGCAGAACCAGCACGCCACGGACGCCCCGCCGAACCAGACCGCGAGCTCCTTCGTCTCTTGTGTCTCGCCCGGCGCCCCAACGGAAGTCATGGGCCGATTCAAGCAGAACCCTTGTGGGAGCCCCGCAGCAGGAGAAGCCACCTCGGCGACATCGGTCAGCGCGCCGACACGGCCAGGGCGCCACAGCGGAACGCGCACCACAAGCGCACCAGATCGAGCGGGAAACAGCAGGGAACCACGGGGAAGGCAGCCGAGCCCGACGAGGCCACGCCGTAGCCGTTCGCCCAGGCCAACCGCCGAAACCGCCGCAAATGACCGCAGCTTCCCAAGCTGCGTGCCCAATCGTGCCCGGCGATAGCCAAGGGCGCGGTGGACCTTGGCCCAACTGGTCGGATCCGCCTCACAGCTCCTCGCTACGATCCCTGCCCATGGACAGCAAGGGCGGGGACCCCTCACACCAGCACACGGATTCCGGTACGGCCGTGGAGTTCGTCTACAGGCCAACGGCAGCGGACTTCGAAGAGGCGCTCCGTGCACGAGCTCGACGGTCACCGTCGGGGCGGGCCCAGGCCCTCATGGCGCCGCTCGTGGCGCTAATCGCCGTGAGCGTCTTCTCGGTTCTCCAGGATGCCCCGCTGCCCGTGTGGATCATCTCGCTGGTACTCGCCGTGCCAGTTGCGTTCTGGGCCACTGTGCGAGGGCTGCGCACCATGGCCCGCCGGATGTTCAGCATCGTGGAGCCGTACGGGCAGTGCCGCATGGTGGCCGACGACCACGGCGCGGTCAGCACCGGCGAGCGGGTGTCCTTCACCGTGGACTGGACGGTGTTCCGGGAGTATCTGGAGACGCCCGGGCTCTTCGTGCTGCTGGGTGGCGACCGCGCGGCCGGAGTTGCGGTGCTGCCCAAGCGGGGCGCCCAGGACCGCGGTGACGTTGACCGGCTTCGGGCGATCCTGGACCGGAACCTGAAGCGGCTCTAGACGAAGGTCTGTGAGCCTGCACGGGAGGCATCACCCGCCAGGGACCCGCCTCAGTTTCCGTCTCATTCAGTTGCGTTCACGGCCGGTCAACGGAGACCACGAGGCCGACTCACGTTGGCGATCAACCTTGGATGAACCCAGGTGAACGCCCCAGCACACAGCCCTCCACGCCACCACCACAGTTGGAGAGCGGGTTGGGCCCGCGCCTGAGCGGTCGGGCGTTTCGAGACCGGCCGTCGACAACCCTCGCCGGTTTAGCCATGATTGGCCGATGCCCGAGTTCAGTTGGCCGGACCGCTCCCAGGTGCCTGCTCCGGATGCCGTAGACCGGAGCTGGCCAGCAACCGTCTCTGCACTGCCGCTTGGATCTCAGGTCAGCGGACGAGTCATCGGCCGACAGCCGTTCGGCGTCTTCCTTCTGCTCGATGGCATACCGAATGCCGTCGGCCTCGCCGAGATCACCGCTATGCCTCACCACATGGAACTGCCCGCCGTGGGCGCCGCTGTCGCCGGTGAGGTGATCTGGCACGCAGATCACAACCGTCAGGTGAAGATCAGACTCGATGAATGGCACGTACCCAGCTGATCACCTCCTGGGCCCACGCCACTGCACCACAGCCGCACCAGATCGAGCGGGGAGTCGCGGTAAAAGCAGCCGAGCCCGACGAGGTTCCGGCTCAGCCATTCGCCCAGTTCAGCGCGCCAACAGCGCACAAAGGGACGCAGCTTCCCAAGCTGAGGGCTCGCGTTCCGCTAGGGGCTCGCAGGTCACTGCCCGGTGAGGCCCAGCCGTTCGGCTCCCAGAGGTGAGAACGTCATGGGGCCGGCCCAGCCCTGTTGGATCCGGGCTATCTGGGATGGCACTGGGGTCACCGGGTACACGACCCTGCCGCGAGCCCAGTTCGCCACCAGCCCAACTGTTGTGTCGACCGACGAGACCACCATGGTGACCCGGGCCCCGCCCTTGCCCCAGGTGTTCCACAACGCCCAGCCCTCAGCACGGGCCTCAAGATCAAGTCGGACACACGCCTCCTCATAGGTCTCCTCCACACCTGAAGGCATAGAAGCAGGCCTGAGTACGACCACGCCCGCCAATCGCACCGTGGGCCGGTCCTCCTCCTCGGGCAAACAGCCGTCGCCGGGAAAGTGGTAGTGCCGGATCTCACGGGCGAGTGCGTTGACGGCTCGCTGCAGCGGCGTGGCATCGTCCGCGTCCGGCTCGTAGGTCAGGTGGCCCTCGGCGAACGCCGCAGTGGTCACCGCCTTGGCCAGCCGCTCAATCTCGCGCAGGTAATCAAGCTCTGAGAGTTCGGGTCGAGGCACGCCAGGCAGTCTCGCACCGGTACGGCATCACGTAGAACCGCTTTTCTGGCGGCCCCTGATCCAACGCGAGTGCCGGCCGCTCCCCCAGGAGAATGTCCGTCTCGGTTTCCTTCTCATTCAGCACCGTTCACGGCCGTTCAGCCGGGACCGAAGCCGGTGGTCGCTCTCACGACCGGCCACCCATGAACGCAGGTGACCTCTCCTGTACACAGCCCACCACCCCAGTTGGGGCCCTTGCCGGGGGTAAAGCCGCGACCGCCACGCCGGGGCTGCCGTCTCTCCACACACGCAGAGACCCTCACCCGAAGGTGCGGGCCAAGGGCTGTGACCTGGTCTTACGCGTCCAAAACGGTGGTGTGCTTCCTGGTGATGGGCGGCTCAACCGACCATGGGAAATTAATCCAGACCGAGTCATCGGTCCGCTTCCACACGTACTCGCACTTCACGAGGGAGTGGGACTTCTCATAGATCACGGCGGACCGGACCTCGGCCACGGCGTCGAGGCAGAAGTCGTGGACGAGCTTGAGCGTCTTGCCCGTGTCGGCGACGTCGTCCGTGATCAGGACCTTCTTGTCGGAGAAGTCGATCGCGTTCGGGACGGGCGCGAGCATGACGGGCATGTCGAGGGTCGTGCCGACACCGGTGTAGAACTCCACGTTCACGAGGTGGATGTTCTTGCAGTCCAGGGCGTAGGCGAGCCCGCCGGCGACGAACACGCCGCCCCGGGCGATGGACAGCACTATGTCGGGCTCGTACCCGTCGTCGGCGATGGTCTGCGCGAGTTCGCGTACGGCGGTGCCGAACGCCTCGTAGGTGAGGTTCTCGCGGACGATCGCGTCGCCGCCCGTCACGGCCTCCTCGGCGCTCACACCTGGGTCCGGTGGAAGTTGAGGAAGGACCGGGAGGCGGTCGGCCCGCGCTGCCCCTGGTAGCGGGACCCGTACCGCTCGCTGCCGTACGGGAACTCGGCCGGCGAACTGAGCCGGAACAGGCACAGCTGCCCGATCTTCATGCCCGGCCAGAGCTTGATGGGAAGCGTCGCGAGATTCGACAGTTCGAGCGTCACATGCCCGGAGAAGCCGGGGTCGATGAACCCGGCGGTGGAGTGGGTGACGAGCCCGAGCCGCCCCAGAGAGCTCTTCCCCTCCAGCCGCGAGGCGAGATCGTCGGGGAGGCTGATGACCTCGTACGTACTCGCGAGCACGAACTCGCCCGGATGCAGGATGAACGGCTCATCCCCCTCGGGCTCCACGAGCCGCGTGAGATCGGCCTGTTCGACGGACGGGTCGATGTGCGGGTACCGGTGGTTCTCGAACACCCGGAAGAAGCGGTCGAGACGCACGTCGACACTCGACGGCTGCACCATGGATTCGTCGTACGGATCGATCCGCACCCGACCGGCGTCGATCTCGGCCCGGATGTCCTTGTCTGAGAGAAGCACGCCCCGAGGATACGCAAGACGCGCGGGCCACCCCTAACCAGCTGGACGAACCCGCGCGCCTCGGTTGCTACTACTACTCCCACTTACTTCCGCTTATTCCGGTCATCCCGGCTTGTTCGACTTCTGCCGCTTCTGCAGCTTCTACCGCTTTTGCAGCACCACCGGTACGACACTGCGCAGCCGGGCACAGCGCGGGCAGCGCATGAGCCGACCGGGGCCGAGGCGTTCGGCCTGCTGCATCGGGAACGAAGCGGTGCTGAACACGTGCCCATCGGCACAACGGACGACGGTGCGCTCCATCAAGTCCAAGAGTCCCTTCCCCAAGAGCCGCGTCTGGCTGTCGACCTACGTCGACCTGACGACGAAGCGCCACATTACGGGATGATTGGGACGGCTCTCCAGGCGGCACTCCGATCCCGTCGGAGGCCCACCCAGACCCTCTTCCGCGCGTCCACCGTACGCCCCAACTCCCGCGCCCCGCAGCCCCGTCCCCGCCCCGGAAACACGTCCGGGCCCCACGCTTTCAGCGCGCGGGGCCCGACATGAGGTAAAGTGACGACGCGTTCCGACACCGGCACCGACCGGCGTCTTACGCGGGTGTAGTTTAATGGTAGAACATCAGCTTCCCAAGCTGAGAGCGCGAGTTCGATTCTCGTCACCCGCTCCATGATGAAACCCCAGGCCAGCGGCCTGGGGTTTGTTTGCTGTCTAGACCAATTCGAGGGCTCCGTGCCCTTCGCGTGCCCTATAAGTCGGGGTCGAGCGGCCATCTCGAGGGCCTCCGGGTATCACTTTGCGCCACCCGACCCTCGTTCGTCTCCAATGGTGAGACGCATTTCATGTGACACGCGCCAAGGGTTGAGCAAATGGCGACCAAGTCGCTTACGCAAAGGGCCGGTTGCGGGGTGCGGAGTTCGTACTCCATCCCCAGCTCCTTGTTCTCCTTCTTCAACGCCGCGTTCTCCGCCGTCAGCCGCGCGATCAACGCGTCCCTGTCCTCGGCGGTCGCCTTCCCGGCCCGCTTCGCCCGCGAGACCCAGCTCGCCGGCGTCGTCTCGTTGATCCCCAGGTCCTCCGCGACCTCGGGGACCGGCTTCCCGGTCTCCGTCACGATCCGTACCGCCCCCTCACGAAACTCTGTCGTGAACTTGCGACGCTTCTCCGCCCTGACAACCAACATCCCCTGCTGTCACGGACTCCACGCTACGAGGGGAAACCCAGCCGGTGGTTTCACTCGCCGCGAGGGGGCGGTTCTCGATGTCTGCCATGGGGTTCACTCCGCTTGAGCAGGGGTTTCGGGACGGTGCTCGGTGAGCATCGCGAGGGTGTCGGGTGGGCCCTGGACAGCGGTGCGCTGCATGTGGTGCAGCACGCCACGGATGCCGCCGAGCTCCTCACCGCCGCCCGCCCGGCCGGGGCCGCCGTGCACGGTGTGCGGCAGTGGTGAGCCGTGGCCGGTGGACTCCGCGGCGTCGGTGCGGTCGAGGAGGTGCAGACGGCCGTGCCAGGGGGCCGCCCCGAGTACGGTCTCACGCGCGAAGTCGGGGTCGTGCGTGACGATCGAGGCGACGAGGCTGCCCTCTCCGCGTACGGCCAGCGCGACCGCGTGGGCGGCGGTTCCGTCGTACGGCAGCAGAGTGGTCACGGGGCCGAACGCCTCGACCTCGTGTGGTTCGGCGCGGCCGGGGTCGTCGCAGCGCAGCAGCAGTGGGGGGAGAAAGGCGCCGCGTGTGCGGTCGCAGTCCAGGACGTCGAACCGGTCGGTGTCTCCGTGGACGACGCGGGCCGCCACCGTGAGTGCCTTGAGTGCGCGCAGTACCTCCTCCCGCTGCCCGAGCCCGGCCAGTGGACCCATGGCGACCGTAGGATCGGCGGGGTTGCCGACACAGATGCCGTCCAGCTCGGCAGAAACTGCTTCCTGTACGGCGTCGACGAGTCCGGTCGGCACCAGGGCGCGGCGGATCGCGGTGCACTTCTGCCCTGCCTTGACGGTCATCTCGGTGACCAGGGTCTTCGTGAACAGGTCGAACTCGGGGGTGCCGGGGGTGGCGTCGGGTCCCAGGACAGCGCAGTTCAGGGAATCGGCTTCGGCGTTGAAGCGGACGGCGCTGCCGACGACGACGGGGTGGCTGCGCAGGGTCCGGGCGGTGGCTGCGGAGCCGGTGACGCTGAGCAGGTCCTGTCCGGTGAGTGCGTCGAGGATGCCGTCGGGCGGGGCGCAGACCAGCTGTACGGCGCCTTCGGGAAGGATGCCCGACTCGATGATGCGGCGGAACACCAGTTCCGTCAGGTAGGCCGTCTGTCCCGCGGGTTTCACGACGGACGGCAGTCCCGCCAGCAGGGCCGGCGCGAGCTTCTCCAGCATGCCCCACACGGGGAAGTTGAACGCGTTGATCTGGACGGCCGCGCCCAGCCTCGGTACGTGGAGGTGGCGTACCCCGAAGGTGCCCTGCCTGCCGAGCGGTTCCATGTCGCCGTCGGGCAGGACATGACCGTCGGGCAGTTCTTTGGTGCCCTTGCCGCCGTAGACGAACAGCACCGCGATGCCGCCGTCGACGTCGAGGGCGGAGTCGCGGCGGGTCGCTCCGGTGCGGGTCGACAGCGTGTGGAACTCGTCCGTGTGCGCGGTCAGGTACTTGCCCAGCGACTTGAGCAGACCGGCGCGCTGGTGGAAGGTCAGCTCCCGCAGGGCGGGGCCGCCCACCTCCCGCGCGTGACGCAGCGCGGCGGCGGCGTCGACGGGGCGCCGCGAGAGCCGGGCCACCTCGACGCCGGTCGCCGCGTCCAGCAGGGGTCGGCCCTCGTCGGGTGCCTCGTACCAGGCGCCGGCGAGGTAGCTGTGCAGTTTCGCGGCCACGGGAGGGCCCACCTTTCCTTGCGCTGAGCGGCCAGCGGTCAGCGGTCGATGCGCCGGAGGTTGCGCTGATAGTGCGCGGCCGCATCGGCGTAGGTGCGTACGGCGTACTCCACCCAGGAGGGGTCGACCTCTGTCTCGCGCAGCCGTACCGGGACGCCGAGGGCCATGGTCCTGGGCGGGATCTCGAAGTCCTCGGGGACGAGTGCGCAGGCGCCGACCAGGGCGCCCTCGCGCACGGTGGCCCGGTTGAGGACGACGGAACCGGAGCCGATGAGGCAGTGACGCTCCACGGTGCAGCCCTCCAGGTGGGCGTTGTGGCCGACCACGCACTCGGGGCCGATCACGGTCGGCCACTGCTCGGTGGTGTGCACCACGGTGCCGTCCTGGATGCTGGTGCGGGCGCCCACCTCGATGCGTCCGCCGAGGTCTCCGCGCAGTACGGCACCGGGCCAGACACTGGCTTCCGCGCCGATCCGCACACTCCCGATCACGACGGCGTCGGGGTGGACGAAGGCACGGGGGTGAATGTCCGGCTCGCAGGGCCCGAGGGCGTAGACCGGCATGTTTGCCACCTCGCTCGTCCTGGTCGGCGGCTCGCCGACCCGACCAACACTCTACTGATAATTCTCGCAGCGGCAAGATATTGTCTCAGGAAAGGGCGGGCTCCGCATTCCGCTACCGGAACGCGCGGATACGCTGTGACGCCGGTGTCTCACGACGGCGTGACGCATCGGAATGTCCGGCAGCGAGGGAAGTGAAGAACCATGGCGGAGGGCGCGGCGCGCGGACCGGCACGGAAGGCACGTGTCAGCAAAGGCACGGCAGCAGGCGCACGGCCGGTGGTCAGCCGGCGCCGCGAGCTCGGCGACGTCAGCGCGCGCTCGCTGCTGATGACCATGCTGGGCGAGTACGTGCTCCCCCATGGCCGCCCGGTGTGGACGTCGGCGCTGGTGGAGGCGCTGGCGACGTTCGGAGTCGAGGAGAAGTCGGCCCGCCAGGCGCTCGCCCGGACCGCGGCGGAGGGCTGGCTGGCCTCGGAGCGGGTGGGCCGCCGGGTGCGCTGGGTCCTCACCCCGCCGGGCCGGCGGATGCTGACCGAGGGCGCACAGCGCATCTACGACTTCGGCAGCGGCGAGCGCACCTGGGACGGCACCTGGCTGATGGTCCTGGTGTCCGTGCCGGAGGCGAAGCGGGACCTGCGGCACCGGGTGCGCACCCGGCTCACCTGGGCCGGCTTCGGCTCCCCGGAACCCGGCGTGTGGATCACGCCCCGCGCCGACCGCGAGACGGAGGCCCTCGGCGTCCTGAAGGAACTCGGGCTCGCCGACGACGCGATGTCCTTCACCGCCGCGTACGGCGCCGTGGGCAGTGAGGCGGCCATGGTGGCCCGCGCCTGGGACCTCAGCGAGGTCGAGGACCGCTACGAAGCCTTCATCGACGAGTTCACCGGGCTGCACCCCGCCGACGGCGACTCCGCCCTGCACGCCCAGACCATGCTGGTGCACGAGTGGCGCCGCTTTCCGTTCCTCGACCCGCGCCTGCCGTCGAAGTTGCTGCCCGCGGGCTGGAGCGGCGCCAAGGCGGCCGAACTCTTTCACGGCAGGCACGCCGAATGGGGCCCGGCGGCGCTGGAGCGGTGGAGGGAGTTGACCGAGGACCACGGCCACGTCTGACACCTACGCACGACGCACGCGCCGCAGAGCATGGAAGCCGGAGATGTGCCGCATCGGCGGCGCACCACTCGGACACATGACCACTGCGGTGGGTTCGCCGGAGTCGTCCCCGGTTTTGGTCGTTCACACCTCAGCCTCGGTCGTTCACGCCTCGTCCCAGTCGTAGAAGCCTCTGCCGGTCTTGCGGCCCAGCTCGCCCGCGGCGACCTTCTCCAGAAGGATCCTCGGCGGTTCGAAGCGCGGGCCGTACGCCTCGGCGAGGTGCCGGGCGATGTCGAGGCGTACGTCGAGGCCGACGAGGTCGGTCAGCCGCAGCGGCCCCATCGGGTGGCGGTAGCCCAGCTCCATCGCACGGTCGATGTCCTCGGGCGAGGCGACGCCGTCCTGGAGCATCCGCATGGCCTCCAGTCCGATCGCCACTCCCAGGCGGCTGGTGGCGAAACCCGGCGCGTCGCGGACGACGATGGTCTCCTTGCCGATCAGCACCGCGGCCTCGTGTGCCCGGTTCAGCGCCGGCTCCGTGGTGCGTCTGCCGCGGACGATCTCGACCAACGGCATCGACCACACCGGATTGAAGAAGTGCAGGCCGAGGAAGTCGCCGGGGCGGCGCAGCGGCTCGGCCAGGTCGTCGATGCTCAGCCCGCTGGTGTTGCTGGCCAGCAGCACCGGCCTTCGTTCCTCGGCTTCGGCGAGGACCCGGCGCTTGAGTTCCGGGCGTTCGGGAACCGCTTCGACCAACAGGTCGGTCTCCTCGGGCAGTTGGCCGATCTGCCGGACGGTATGGATGCGGCCCGGCAGCCCGTCGGCCTCTGCGGCATCGAGCTTGCCGCGCTCCCGCGCCAGGGCGGCCCGGGCCCGGACGGTCTCCAACGCCCGGTCCGCCCTGGCCGGATCGGGCTCCGCCAGCGTGACCTCGCAACCCGCCGCGGCGAAGACATAGGCGATGCCCACTCCCATGGTCCCGGCCCCGATGACCCCGACTCTCTGACACATCATCATTTCCTCACGGAGTTTTGCTTTCGCTGAGTCAGACCCCGAGGTCGGGGAAGACCTTGGCCGCGTTGCCGGACAGCACGGCCCGCACGGTATCTGCCGGGAGGCCCAGCGCGCGCAGCGCGTCGACGTTGCGGGAGGTACCGGGCACGCCCGGCCAGTCGGTGCCGAAGATCCACCGGGTGGCCAGCCTCGGCAGGTCGAACCGGGCGTAGTACTCGGGCAGTTTGCGCGGCGGCAGTCCGGCGAGGTCCAGCCAGACGTTGGGCCTGGCGAGCGCCAGGAACGCCGCGGTGTCGTACCACCAGCCCCGCCCGCCGTGGGCGAAGACGAACTGTACGTCGGGGAAGTCCTCCACGGCGTCGAGAAGGAGCTGTGGATCGCCGAACCGGGCGCGGGCGCCCGGGAAGCTGGAGGTGCCGGAGTGCACGACGACCGGGACGCCCCGCTCGCCGCAGAGCGCGTACAGCGGGTACAGCTCCTTGTCGGCCGGGTCGAATCCGCCGTGCACCGGGTGCAGTTTGACGGCGACCGCGCCCAGGTCCAGCTGGCGTTCGGCCTCCGCCACCACCGGGTGGTGCAGGTGGGGGTTGACGTTCGCCACCAGCCGGAAGCGGACCGGGTTGTACGCGACGATGGACAGCAGGTCCTCGATCGGCTGGATGCCGGTGGCGCGTGGGCTGTATTCGCAGAACAGCAGCGCCCGGTCCACGCCCTGCGTCTCCAGCAAGGCGTCCAGCCGCTCGGGCACGGGGTCGCCCCGCTCGTCGTAGGCGTCGCGCCACGGGTGGTCGCCGCAGAAGGTGTCCGCCCACTCGAACCAGGCCGGTTTGATGGTGGAGAGTCTTGGGGCGTGGACGTGCGCGTCGACCACGGTCTCGCCGTCGATCACGGCGCCTCCTTCGCTCGCGTGCTCAGCCGCGCGGGTCGTACCCGGCGACGAGTTCGGTGTCCGTGCCGGCCGGGCCGTGGCCCGCGGCGCCACCCGGTGCACCGATCGGCGCGTCCCGGCCCGGCAGGGGCTCGGTGAAGAACCGCTTGTTGTCGGCGACGAAGTCCTTCAGCTCCGTGGGCACCCGGCGGTCCTGGGAGATCGCCTGCACGGGGCAGACGGGCTCGCAGTTGCCGCAGTCGATGCACTCCATGGGATTGATGTAGAGCTTGCGGTCGCCTTCGTAGATGCAGTCGACAGGACACTCCTCCATGCAGGAGCGGTCCGTGATGTCGATGCACGCCTCGGCGATGACGTAGGGCATGGGCGTTCGGTCCTCTTCGGTGTTACGCGACGGCCGGGGCCGTCGTCGGGACGTCGGTGGAGTGGCCGGGGAACACCGGCTGTTCGGGGTCGATGTGGTGCGCGGCGTTGTTGACGGCGGTGGCGGCCTCGCCGAAGCCGACCGCGATCAGCCGCACCTTGCCGGGGTAGTCGTTGATGTCGCCCGCCGCGTAGATCCCCGGCACGGAGGTACGCATCGCGGAGTCGACCGGGATGTGCCGCCTGTTCTCGATGTCGATGCCCCAGGTGAGGAGCGGGCCGAGGTTGGCGGTGAAGCCGAGGGCGGCGATGATCCCCTGGCAGGGCAGATGGTGGGTCATCCCGTCGCCGGGAACCCGTCGGGTGATCTCGACCGCCTCGATGCTCCGGCCGTCGCCGATCACGCGGGACAGTTCGGCTTCGGTGATGATCTCCACGCCCGCTGCTCGTACGGCGGCCACGGTGGCCGGGTGCGCGCGGAAGGCGTCGCGGCGGTGGACGAGGGTCACGGAGGCGGCGATCGGGTGCAGGGTGAGGGCCCAGTCGAAGGCGCTGTCGCCGCCGCCGACGATCACGACGTCACGGCCCGCGTAGTCGTCCGGCCGGCGCACGAAGTAGGCCAGCCCGGCCCCTTCGTACGCGGCGGCGGCCGGCAGCGGGCGGGGAGTGAAGGTGCCGATGCCGCCGGTGACAAGCACGGCCCCGGCCCGCACCCGCGCACCCTGGTGCGTGGTCACGACGAAGGTGCCCTCCGCGGTCCGGTCCAGCGTGTCGGCCCGGTGGCCGAGCAGGTGGTGCGGGTCGTAGGGCGCCGCCTGCTCCAGGAGCCTGTCGACGAGTTCCCGTCCCCGTACCGCGGGGAATCCGGCAATGTCGAAGATCTGCTTCTCCGGGTACATGGCGTTGATCTGGCCGCCGGGCTCGGGCAGCGAGTCCACGACGGTGACGGACAGACCGCGGAAGCCGGCGTAGTAGGCGGCGAACAGGCCGGTGGGGCCGGCTCCCACGATGAGCAGATCCGTGTCGTGATCGGTGGGGGGCGGGGACATGTACGTCCTCCTTGTCGCATGGTTCAGCCCCTCCGGGGTTGAGGAGCGAGGTCGAGGAGCGGGGTTGCGGGGGGGGCGCCGGGGTCAAGTGGCCGGATGCACGCGGGGCGGGCGGGCACGGATGCCTGGCACAGGGTTTCCTCGCCCTCGCCGCCCCTACCCGTCCCGTCCCTGGGGGCTGCCGCCCCCAGACCCCCGCTTCCGGCTCCGAAGGGGCCTTGTCCTCGAACGCGGGACCGACGGGCTGAAAGATCCAGCCCTCCGGCGTTCGAGGAGCGGGGGTCCAGGGGGCGGGTTGGGGCGGCGGGGGCGGGTTGGGCGACAGGACGCCGCCACCTCAGCCCGGAGGCACCGGCGCCTCCGCCCAGGAGCCGTCGCGGACCATCGCGCGCAGCACGTTGCGACGGATCTTGCCGGTGGGGGTGCGGGGCAGCTCGGGCAGCCCGATCACGCCGCGCGGGCGTTTGAAGGCGGCCAGGCCCTCGCGGCACCACGCCACGAGCGCCTCGGGATGGACCTCGTGGCCGGGCTTGGGCACCACGCAGGCGACCGGTTTGTCCAGCCCGTCGGCGTCGGGTACGCCGACCACGGCGACCTCGGCCACGTCCGGGTGGGCGAGCAGCCGCTCCTCCACCTCGGCGGGCGAGACCCAGATGCCGCCGGCCTTGAGCAGGTCGTTGGTGCGCCCCATGCAGGTGTAGGTGCCGTCGGTGTTGCGGACGTAGGTGTCGCCGGTGCGTACCCAGTCGCCGAGGAAGACCTGGCGGCTGGTCTCGGCCCGGCACCAGTAGCCGGTGGCGGCGGATTCCCCGCGCACATAGAGCTCGCCGGGCGTGTTGTCGCCCTTGACCACCCGGCCCTCGACGTCACGCAGCTCCACCGCGTACCCGGGCACGGGCTCGCCGGAGGATCCGGGGTGGACCCTGCCCGACCGGTTGGAGATGAAGATGTGCAGCATCTCGGTGGAGCCGATGCCGTCGAGCACCTCCACTCCGAACCGCTGCAGCATCCCGTCGTACATCCGCGCGGGCAGTGCCTCACCGGCGGAGGCGCCCATCCGTACGGTCGTGAAGGCGTCGTCCGGGATGTCGGCGGAAGCGAGGAGCGGCCCGAAGAAGCTGGGGGTGCCGAACAGGACGGTCGCCCGGTCGCCGGCCGCCCGCTTGGCGAACAGCGCGGGGGACGGTCTGGAGGGTTCCAGCAGTGCCGTGCCGCCCGCCGCCAGCGGGAAGAACAGGGAGTTGCCGATGCCGTAGGCGAAGAAGAGCTTGGCCACCGACAGGCAGCGGTCGTCCGGGCCGAGACCCAGCACCCGCTGCCCGTAGTTCTCGGCCGCGAACCTGATGTCGACGTGCCGGTGCATGGCCGCCTTGGGCAGGCCCGTGGTGCCCGAGGTGTAGAGCCACAGGGCGGGCGAGTCCGGCCAGGTCGGGTACGGCCCGTCGTCCGTGCCTGCGCCGCCGTCCAGCAGCTGCTGCCAGGTGTGGCCCTCGACGTGGCCCGGGAGTCCGGTCGTGTCCTGCCCGGTGAGGACGGCGTGCTCTACCTCCGGGGCCTGCTGGAGCGCCGCCCGGACGACCGGCTCGAACTCGGCGGAGCCCAGCACGACCCGGCAGCGCGAGTCGGCCACCAGTTTTCCCAGTTCGGGGCCGGTGAGCATGGTCGAGGCGGGGAGGGCCACGGCGCCGATGTGGAAGGCGGCGAGGATGCCGGTGAAGAGCTCCACGT
Organism: Streptomyces europaeiscabiei; assembly: GCF_036346855.1. NCBI lineage: Bacteria > Bacillati > Actinomycetota > Actinomycetes > Kitasatosporales > Streptomycetaceae > Streptomyces > Streptomyces europaeiscabiei. The sequence continues at coordinate 5,683,227 of NZ_CP107841.1, read as the reverse complement.
CGTCGGCCATGCACATCAGAACGCGTTCCTCGGGGCGTACGCCGAGGGCCCGCAGTCCGGCCGCTACCCGGCGCACCTCGGCCGCCAGATGCTCGTAGGTCAGAGTCCGGACTGGGGTGACGAGGGCCGTGCGGGAGCCGTTGCCCTCCCGCACGTGCCGGTCGACCAGGTAGTCCGCCGTGTTGAACGCATCGGTCATGTGACTCACGCACCCTTACACCAGGCGGACGTATTCGTACTCGAACGGTTGGCCGTTGATGCCGTTGACCGGCGGCGCGACCCAGTTCGCGATCCTGCCCCGCTCGTACACCGGCTGCATCAGCGACCGCACGAACGCCAGGTCCTCGACGGTGGGCAGCCAGTGGCGACGGCTCGCCTCCCAGGTCTGCTCGTCGACGATCGTGCCGTCCGGGGTGATGTGGTGACCCGCGGCGATGCCGACACTCCGGTTGAATCCAGGGTGCGGCAGCCTCAGCCGGAAAGCGATCCCGTGGTCCTCCAGGATCCGGTTCCAGCGCTTGAGGCCGTTCTCGCAGTCCGCGATGTACTCGTCGCGCAGATCCAGGTTGAGGGCCAGCAGCGCCGGGACCTCCTCCTGCGACCAGCTGCCGTCGGCCTCCGGCTTGCCCAGGAAGGCGCTGTCGTCGGCGAGGCGGTGGTCGTCCTTGCGGCGCTCCTCCTGCCAGCGGCCCTTGAGCCCGGCGGTGTAGTAGTTCGCCGCGTTGGTGGAGGTCTCGCTGCCGAAGAGGTCCAGGGAGACCGTGTAGTGGAAGTTGATGTACTTCTGGATGATGTCGAGCGGGATGCCGCCGCAGGCCGCGATGTCCAGGGTGTCGTGCTCGCGGATCAGCTGGGCACTGCGGGTCACCACACGGTCGATGCCGGTGGTGCCGACCATCATGTGGTGCGCCTCCTCCTTCAGCATGAAGGTGCAGGTCCGCGACAGCGGGTCGAAGGCGCTCTCCTTGAGCGAGCCGAGCTGGTACTTGCCGTCCCGGTCGGTGAAGTACGTGAACATGTAGAAGGCCAGCCAGTCGGCGGTCTCCTCGTTGAACGCGCCCAGGATGCGTGGCGTGTCGGGACTGCCGGAGTTGCGGAAGAGCAGCGCCTCGGCCTCCTCGCGGCCCTCCCGGCCGAAGTAGGCGTGCAGCAGGTAGACCATGGCCCACAGGTGCCGGCCCTCCTCCACGTTGACCTGGAAGAGGTTGCGCAGGTCGTACAGGCTCGGCGCGGTCAGGCCCAGCAGGCGCTGCTGCTCGACCGAGGCCGGCTCGGTGTCGCCCTGGATGACGATCAGGCGCTGCAGGTCGGCGCGGTACTCGCCGGGCAGCTGCTGCCAGACGGGCTGTCCCTTGTGCTCACCGAAGGCGATACGGCGGTCGGGGGTGGGCTCGGACAGGAAGATGCCCCACCGGTAGTCGGGCACGTTGACGTGGTCGAAGTGGGCCCAACCGTCGCGTCCGACCGACACGGCGGTACGCAGGTAGACGCCCTGGTTCTCCAGCGTCGGGCCCATCTCGCCCCACCAGTTGAGGAACTTGGGCTGCCAGCCCTCCAGGGCCCGCTGGAGGCGGCGGTCGTCGGCGAGGGCGACGTTGTTGGGGATCTTGGAGTCGTAGTCGATGTTCGTGGGCATCGGGTCACACTCGCTTCCGGTCGTAGACCGCCTTCTGACCGGTGCCGTAGCGGCGCAGGGCGCCCTCGGGGCCGGAGGCGTTGGGTCGTATGAAAATCCAGTTCTGCCAGGCGGTGAGCCGGCCGAAGATCTTGGTTTCGATGGTCTCCGGGCCGACGAAGCGGTGGTTCGCCTCCATCCCGGTCAGCGCGTCCGGGCTCAGCGCGGCCCGGCTCTCCAGGACGATGCGGATCTCGTCCTCCCAGTCGATGTCGTCGGGCGCGTCGGTGACGAGGCCGAGTTCGCGGGCCTGGGCGGGGCTCACGGGCTGCCCGCTCTCGCGGCGCAGCCAGTCGATGTGGTCGTCCTCCTGGTAGAAGCGGGACTGGAGGCGGGTGAGGCCGTTACCCATCGGGAAGGCGCCGAAGTTCGCCTCCGAGAGGGTGAGGAGGGCCCGGTCGTCACTGTCGGGGTCCTCGATCGGCGGGCCGTCCAGCATGTACTGCAGGTCGCAGGCGACGGCCAGCTCCAGCAGCAGCCCGGCGAAGCAGCTGCCCGGCTCGATCAGCGCGATCAGGCTGCGGCTGGTGACGTCGAGCCGCTTCAGGGTGCGCTTGTAGTAGTGCGTGATCTCGCCCGCGAGCCAGTCACCGTCGTCGGCGGCGTCCAGTACGGCCCGCTCATGGGCCAGGACGAGCGTGGGGTCGCCCTCCGTGCGCAGCACCCAGGTGCCGAGCTCGGTCTCGTTCGTCCGCAGCAGCAGAATCAGGTCGTCGAGCTCCCGGGTGAGGGCCAGCAGCCAGCCGTCGGCGCCCTGCGCGTGGAGCGCGGCGGCGTCGGCGGGGGCGTCCTCGCCGGGACCCTTGACCGTGATGCTGACCAGGCCGAGGGAGCGGTCGTACTCGGCGCGCACATGGCGGTAGGTGATGCCGTCCTCGGTGACCTCGCGCTCCAACGGGGTCAGGGCGACGCCCCGGGCGTCCGCCGGACGGGAGCTGCTTTCGGCGGCCTCCACCGCGCGCTGCTCGACGATCGTGCGGAAGTCGCGGCGCGGGACGACCTCGTCCACCAGCCGCCAGTCCACCGCCGTCTTGCCGCGTACGCCGTCGCTGCGGGTGGCGAAGAGGTCGGCCAGGTCCTTGCGGACGCGTCGCTTGTCGGTGACCCGGGTCAGGCCGCCGGTGCCGGGGAGGACGCCGAGCAGCGGGACCTCGGGCAGGGCCACCGCCGAGGAGTTGTCGTCGATCAGCAGGATCTTGTCGCAGGCCAGGGCGAGTTCGTAACCGCCGCCCGCGCAGGAGCCGTTGACCGCTGCGATGAAGGTGAGCCCGGAGTGCTCCGAGGCGTCCTCCATGCTGTTGCGGGTCTCGTTGGTGAACTTGCAGAAGTTCACCTTCCACTGGTGCGAGGAGGCGGCCAGCATCCGGATGTTCGCCCCGGCGCAGAAGACCTTCTCCTTGGCGCTGGTCAGCACCACCGAGCGCACCTCGGGGTGCTCGAACCGCAGCCGCTGAAGAGCGTCGTAGAGCTCGATGTCCACGCCGAGGTCGTAGGAGTTGAGCTTCAGCTCGTACCCGGGGACCAGGCCGCCCTGCTCGTCGACGTCCATCTCCAGCCACGCGACCGGCCCGTCCGTGCTGAGTCTCCAGTGCCGGTACGCGTCCGGACTGCGGTCGAAGGACACCACCACCGGGGCCGCGGCCTCCGGTGTGCCCTGCGCGGCTTGGGCCGCGTCCGGGTTGCTTGCCACCACCATGACGAGCGCCTCCTCGCGCTTGGGTACCGATAGGGGAATCTTCTACAAGATAACCTATATACGTCAAGGTTTTGTAGAACGTTGATGTGGGGGATTACCGCCGCTGCGGGTCGTACGCAGCGGCGCAACGGAAGTTGGCGGCGTCGGACGTACTGCCGTGGCCCGTGTAACGGGGAACAGCGGGCCAGCGGCACAGCGGCCGGGTGATGTCCGCGTTGCGGCCCAGGAGGGTCTTCGGAGCATCACCCTGCTCGACCCACTTCACCAGCGCGGCGAGTGGATCGACCGGTGCGGCGCCGGGACCGCCGGCGCAGTGCTCGACGCCCGGAGCCATGAACAGCCGTGCGAACCGCTCGGCGCGGGCCTTTCCGCCCATCTCGGCGGCCACGCGCTGGAAGTAGTCGATCGTGCCCTGCGGGAAGATCAGCTGGTCGGCCCATCCGTGCCACAGGATCAGCTTGCCGCCCCCGTCACGGAATGCTCCGAGATCGGGGTCGTCGGTGCCGATCACGTCGTGGTACTCGGCCCGGGACCGGTCGAACCAGTCGGCAAAGTCGGCCGTGGTGACACTGTGCCAGTCGAAGTCCGGATTCTTGGCCAGCCAGTACGCGAACCAGTCGGTCGTGATCGGGAACGGCGCGGCCTGGCCGGTGGGGGTGCTGCCGGCCAGGCCGGCGAACGAGGTGCCCGGTGTCAGGCCGTACCAGAGGAAGGAGCCGTTCTGGCGGCGCGGACCCTCCCAGATCTTCTTGACCACGGCCGCGTCCTGGGCGGTGATGGTGCCGCAGGACGTCTGCTTACCGATCAGCTTCGACGGGTCGAAGCGGCAGGTCCGGGGGTCGACGATCCCGTCCCTGACACCGTCCTTGCCGTCACAGGCGGCGACAACCGCCTTGTTGACCGCTTCGAAGGTGCAGGAGCTGACGACATGGCCGCTCTCCCGCATCACGACCTGGGGCCACAACTCCGACGGGATGAACCGGTCCCAGTTGATGGCGGGTGCCGCGGAGAGGATGCCGTCGTAGTCCTCGGGGTGGCGCTGAGCCTCCATCAGGCCCTGCCTGCCACCGGTCGAGCAGCCGTTCCAGTAGGAGTGGTGGGGTGCCTTTCCGTAGTAGGCCCCGGTCACCGCCTTGCCCTTCACCGTCATCTCGTGCACCGAGCGGCGGGCGAAGTCGGTGATCAGGTTCTGCTTCATCCCGGTGGGCGACCACGCCCAGGCGCCGGACACGGGGGATCCGGTGTGGCCGGTGTCGGTGGCCGCCGCGGCGTAGCCGGCCTTCGCGGCGTCGTCGGGGGGCGTCAGGACACCGGCGTAACCGCCGCCTCCGACGCCCTGGAACCGTCCGTTCCAACCGTGCGCCGGCAAGGAGACCGCGATGTTGACGCTCTCCGGCACGGTCAGGCGCACGTGACAGATCGCGGGGGTGCCGGGGGCCTCCCCGGCGCTGGTGACGCGGGTGCCGTCGATGAAGGTCAGCTCGGTCAGGCTCGCACAGGATCTGACCGGATCACCGGAGGGCCGGTCACCGGAGGGCAGTGCGGCTCCGTGACTGGCCGGGGACAGGACCGTCAGCCCCATCGTGAGGACCATGCCGCCCAGTACGGCGGGCCGGAAACGGCGGGCGGACCGGTGCGAACCCGCTGGGGGATCGGGGCGTTTCATCGCATCAATTTCCTTGGGCTCGTGAGTGTGGTCGCGGTGGTTGGGCCCCGGACTCCGAGGGTCGCGCACCCGATGTCAGCCCACGCCGAGGAGGCTGTGGGCCCGTTCGCGGTCCTTGCGGAAGTCGGTGGTGGAACTCCGGTGCACGATGCGGCCCTTCTGCATCACGGCCACCTCGTCGGCCAGGCGGAAGGCGAGATGCAGGTCCTGCTCCACCAGTACGGCCGCGATGCCTTCGCCGCGCAGGCCCTCCAGCACGCCGGCGATCAGGTCGACGATGGCGGGCGCCAGACCGTCCGAGGGTTCGTCCAGGAGGAGCAACCGGGGATTGCGCAGCAGCGCCCGGCCGATGGCCAGCATCTGCTGCTCCCCGCCGGAGAGTTGGTCGCCTCGGTTGCCGCGCCGCTCCGCGAGGCGGGGCATCAGCTCGTAGACGCGCTCCTGGGTCCAGGGGCCGCGTTCGCTCCTGACGGCCCTGGCCGCGATGCGCAAATTCTCTTCGACGGTGAGCGGGGCGAACACACGGCGCCCCTGGGGCACGATCGCCACCCTGCTGCGGGCGATCGTGTGCGCGGCCGCTCCGGCGAGTTCGCGACCGTCCACGCGGACGCTCCCGGAGGTCGGCTTGAGCATCCCCATCACCGTATGGACGAAGGTGGACTTGCCGACGCCGTTGCGTCCGAGCAGCGCCACCACGGTGCCGGCGGGGACGGTGAGGTCGACTCCGTCGAGCACGGTGGTGCCCGCGTATCCCGCGCGCAGCCCGCGCACACTGAGCAGGTCGGTCATCATGCTCCTCCGGTCTCCGCGAACAGGTCCTCGCTCCTGGCGGAGCCGAGATAGGCCCGCCGCACCGCCTCGTCGGCCCGGATCTCCTCCGGCCGTCCGGAGGCGAGAACCTTGCCCAGGTGCAGCACGGTGACCCGGTCGGCCAGCCGGAACACCACGTCCAGGTCGTGCTCGACGACGAGGACGGTCAGGTGCTCGGGGAGGCGTTCCATCAGGGCCACGAACCGTTCGGTCTCGGCTGCGGACATCCCCGCCGTGGGCTCGTCGAACATCACCAGAGCGGGTTCCGTGGCGAGTACCATCGCGACCTCCAGCTGCCGTCGCTCGCCGTGCGACAGGGCGGCCACCTTGTCCTGGGCCCGCCCGGCCAGCCCGACCGAGTCGAGGTGGCGGCGCGCCTCGGCCTCGGTGCGCCGAAAGCGCCGGGCCGCCCGGTCGAACCGGTGGGCCACCCCGTGGACCCGTTGTACCGCGAGGGCTACGTTGTCCAGCACCGAGCAGTCGAGGAACAGGCTGGAGTGCTGGAAGGTGCGCACCATGCCGCGCCGGGCCCGCTCCGCCTCCGGCAGTGCCGTGACGTCCTGCCCGGCCAGCATGATGCGGCCGGCGGAGGCCCGGAGTGTCCCGGCCATGGTGGCGAACAGCGTGGACTTGCCGGCGCCGTTGGGTCCGATCAGCGCGTGCCGCTCGCCGCGGGTGATGGTCAGGTCCACCTGGTCGACGGCGGTCAGCGAACCGTAGGAGCGGGTCAGTCCGCGCAGTTCCAGGAGTGTGGTCACGACGGGTTCTCCTTCCGACGACGGGCGCGGCCGAGAGTCCTCAGGCGGGCACCGTCGAAGCCCGCCATGCCGCGCGGCAGCAGGAAGACGACGGCAACGAACACCGCGCCCAGCACCAGCGGGCCATGACCGCCGATCGACGCGGAGAGGTTGTCGCGGACGAGCAGGACGAGCGCCGCGCCGAGACACGGCCCCCACAGGCTGCCCGCGCCGCCTATGACCACGCTGAGCAGCGCCAGCGCGGCGACCTCGAACCCCATGTCCCCGGGCGAGACGAACCGGGCCTGCTGCGCCCAAAGGGCACCGGCCACCCCGGCGACGGCTCCGGCCAGGCAGAAGACGCCGTACCGGGCGAGCGCCGGGCGGTAGCCGAGCGCCCTCATCCGGGCCTCGTTGTCGCGGATGCCCCGCAGCGTCCGGCCGTAGGGCGAACGGACCACCAACGCGACCACCGCGAACACCAGGACGGCCACGGCCAGCGCCCACCAGTACACGAACCCCGCGACCACCAGCGGCGATCCGCCGAACAGGCTGATCGGGGGCATCCCGGCGAGGCCGTTGCTGCCGCCCACCGCCGACCAGGTGTCGGCCACCTGGTGCACCGTCTCCCCGATCGCCAGCGTGAGCATGAGGAACACCAGCCCGCCCGCGCGGACGGCGACCCAGCCGGTGACCGCCGCCGCCAGCAGCCCCATGACCAGGGCCGCCAGCACCTGCACCATCGCGTCCGACGTGACATGGACACCGACCAGTACCGCCGTGTAGGCACCGACACCGAAGTACGCCGCCTGACCCAGCGTCGGCAGGCCCGTGACCCCGGTCAGCAGGTCGACGCCGAGGACCAGCACCGCGAACGCCAGCATCCGGGTCATGGCCGACACCGGATAGGGCGCGAGCACCGCCGGGGCCGCCGCCAGCAGGGCCACCACCACGACGGCGACCACGGCCCTTCGGCGCTCCGGCCCCCTGGCACGGCCACCGATTCCACTTCCGCCACCGCCGAGCGGTTCTCGGACAGGTGTCGTGTCGTGCTGCGGGGACGCGCCGCCCTCCACCGCCTTCACCGCTTTCACGTTCATGCGTGCACCGCCGTCCGTGCCGGGAGCAGACCCGCCGGCCGTACCAGCAGGACCAGGGCCATTGCCGCGAAGACGAGGAACGAGGCGTACTCGGGCAGCAGCGCCGTCCCGAGCGCCTGCACCTGCCCGATCAGTACGGCGCCGAGCAGCGCGCCGCGGACCGAGCCCAGACCGCCGATGACCACCACGACCAGGGCGAGCAGCAGCACCTTCTCGTCCAGGCCGGGCTGGGCCCCCAGGATCGGCCCGGCCAGGACGCCGCCGACGGCGGCCAGCGCCGCGCCTGCCGCGAAGACCCCGACCAGCACCCGGCCCGTGTTGATGCCCAGCGCCGCCACCATCGCGCGGTCGGTGACGGTGGCGCGGATCACCGAGCCCAGCGGGCCGCGCTCCACCAAGAAGTAGACAGCCACCGCCAGCACCACGCCGAACCCGATCACGAGCAACCGGTAGACCGGATACGTCTCGCCGAGCACCGTGACGCCCCCATCGGCCGGCGCGGGCGCGGCGATGGAGTGCACGTCGTTGCCGAAGGCCAGCGACACCGTCTCGGCGACCACGAGGGCCACGCCGAGCGTCAGAAGGGCCTGGTCGAGATGGTGGGAGGTGGCCCGTGTCAGGCCGGCCAGCAGCCCTCCGAGGAGTGCCCCGGCGGCCGCGGCGGCCAGCACGGCCAGGACGAAGGCCGCCAGGCCCGAGCCGTCGGACACGAGCGCCACCGCCACATAGGCGCCGACCAGGTAGACCGCGCCGTGAGCGAGGTTCAGCACGTCCATCATGCCGAACACCAGGGACAGGCCCAGCGCGATCGCGAAGAGCAGGGAGCCCATCGCCAGCCCGTTGAGGACACTCACCAGATACGTCGCCATGTCGGCCGCGCTCAGCCGAGTTCGCCGACGACCGCGTTGACGGCGGCGTCTCCGTCGGCACGGACCTCGCGCAGGTAGTAGGTCTGCTCCGGGTTGTGGTCGGCGCCGAACGTCCACGCGCCCCGGGGGCTGTCGATCGAGCCGACCTTGCCCAGTGCCTTCACCAGGGCGTCACCGCTGTCGCCGCTCGCCTCGGCCAATGCCTTGTCGAGCACGGCGGCGGTGTCGTAACCCTGGACGGCATAGACCGTGGGCGCCTTCCCCGCCTCCGCCCGATACGCGGCCACGAACTCCTTGTTGACCGACGTGTCCAGCTCCGTCGAGTAGTGCAGGGAGGTCTTCACGCCGATCGCGGCCGTGCCCTGCGCGGCGAGCGCCCCGCCCTCGGTGAGGAAGCCGGTGCCGTACAGCGCTGTCTTGCCGGCGAGGCCGAACTGCTTGTACTGCTTGACGAAGTTCACCGCCTCGGCGCCCGCGTAGAAGGAGTAGACGGCGTCGGCGCCGGACTTGCGGATCGCCGAGAGGTAGGGCTGGAAGTCCTGGGTCTTGCCGAAGGGCGTGTACTTCTCGCCCGCGACCTTGCCGCCTGCCGCCTCGAAGGTCTTACGGAACCCCGCGACCATCTCCTTGCCGGCGGCGTAGTCGGCCGCGAGGAGGTAGACGCTGCCCTTGACCTCCTCGGCGACGGCCGGCCCCAGGGCACCGGACACCCCTCCGTTGCTGAAACTCGTCCGCCACACGTACTCGGACTTGCGGGCCCCGGTGATGTCATCGGCTCCGGCGTTGGCGACCAGCAGCGGCTTCTTCGACTCGTCGAAGAAGTCCCGCAGACCGAGCGCGGTGGCCGAGTTGACCACCCCGGCGACCGCGGTGACCTGGTCCTGCGTGACGAGCTTCTGGGCGGCGGGCACGCCGGTCTGCGGGCCTTCACCCTCGTCGGCGGTCACGAGGTCGACCTCGCGTCCGCCGAGCTTGCCGTCGTGCTGGTCGAGGTAGAGGTCGAAGCCCGCCTTCATGTCCTCGCCGAGCGGCGCGTAGACGCCCGACAGAGGAACCAGCAGCCCGATCTTGACTTTGCCGCCGGACCGGTCCCCTTCGGTTCCGCTCCCGGTGGACTCGTCGAGGCTCGACCCGCAGCCCGACAGCACCAGGGCGCCCAGGGCGAGTCCGGCGAAGGTTCTGGACAGAGAGAAAGCAGAGAAAGCAGACACAGCACCCATGGCAGCTCCTGAGGTGGGCCCGGGGCGGAAAGGTTGGGGCAGAATCTACAATTTTTCAGCGCAACGTCAATACTCTGTAATAGATTAGGTTGGCATCGGTATGCCGCGGGCATCAGCGCGGTTCGCCAGCCGGAGCCGTCGCCGGCCCGGACGATCACGAGGAGACGACCGGCCGCCGTGTCCTGCTCCCGGACCGGCCCAGGGTGGTTACGCCCCGCAGGATGCGACCACCGCCAGGTCAGGAGCACCATCGAGCAGCGGCGCGGCGAGGGGCGGCTGCGCGGCGACCCCGTCCCCCCTGATCATGGGCCGGGGACTGCGAAGGGCCCGATCCGCGTTCGGATCGGGCCCTCGCGTCACACCGTCGTGGGGACTTACGACCGTGTCCGCTCCTGTTCGTTGCCGCCGTCACAGATCCACGGGACCAACTGGGTGCCGTTGGGGGTTCCCGCGCCGGCGGAAGTGAGGCAGAGGCCGCCGTTCACGGGGGGGGTGCCTCTATGTCCTTCGTCAAGGCCCGGCTGGTCATGCGGTTGCTGCTTCGGGGAGCCGTGATTCGTAGAAGGTGCCGTCGCGGAGCATGGCGAACAGGACGCTGATGCGCTGCCGGGCGAGGCGGAGGAGGGCCTGGGTGTGGGTCTTTCCGCGGGCCCGGCAGCGGTCGTAGTAGCCGCGGGAGGCGGGGTCGTGCAGGGCGGCGAACGCGGAGAGGAACATCGCGCGTTTGAGCTGCCGGTTGCCGCCTCTGGGCGCGTGTTCGCCGTGGATGGAAGTGCCTGACTGCTTCGTGGTCGGGGCGAGGCCGGCGTAGGAGGCGAGGTGGGCGGCGGTGGGGAAGCTGGTGCCATCGCCGACGGTGACCAGGAGAACCGCGGCGGTCCTGACGCCGACGCCGGGCAGCGACGTCAGGACCTGGGAAAGAGGGTGGGCCCCCAGCAGCTCGTTGATCTGGGCTTCCAGGGCCCGGCGTTGTTCGTGGACGGCCGCGAGCGAGCGGGCCAGGGACGGGATCACGATGTCGAGGGTGCCAGTGCCCGGAACGACGACACTTTGTTCGTCGAGCGCGTCGAAGACGTCGTCGATCAGCCGGGTGGCCATGCGTGGGGCCTTCGGGCGGATCAGTTCGACCAGTCTGCGACGGCCGGCTTTCCGCAGGGCGGCCGGGGATCCGTAACGCTCCAGCAGCCAGGTGACAGCTTGGTGATCGAGGCGGGGACCAAGGACGCGTTCCAGGCTGGGGTGGAACTGGGTGAGCAGGCCGCGTATCCGGTTGGAGGTGCGGGTGGCCTCGGCGGCGAGGTCCTGGTCGAAGCCCACGAGCACGGTGAGCTCGGCGGTTATCTCGTCGGTCAGTTCCAGGGAGCGCAGGGTGTGCGGCATCGTCCGTGCCGCGTCCGCGATCACCGCGGCGTCTCTGGCGTCGGTCTTCGCCTCGCCCGGGTAGAGATCCGCGATCCGCCGCATCGCGAGTCCGGGCAGGTAGGCGACCTGGCAGCCCGCATCGCGGGCGACGGTCAGCGGCAGGGCGCCGATGGAGGCGGGCTGGTCCACGATCACCAGGACGGTGCCGAACTTCGCGGCCAGTTTCTCGAAGACGGCCCGCAGTTTCGGCTCGCTGTTGGGCAGGGGCTTGTCGAAGACCTTCTTCCCGGCCGGGGTCAGCCCGTGGCCGTGATGCGTGCTCTTGCCGACGTCCAGGCCGAGGAAGACCCCCACGCCGCTGATGTCGATCACCGTGCCCCCACTCGCTCGATACCGGTGCTGACCTGGGCGTCGGGGCCGTTCTCGCGCATCCACGTTATGCAGACCTGCCGCCCGCGAACGACCGGGCATTGCGCCCGGCCAAGCGGCGGTCGGACCTCTCATCAGCGTCTCCGACGGCACCCCTCGGGCCCGGGGACACCACCCCCCAGGTCATGCGTTCGACAGGGGGCAAAAGTCATGCCGGGCCCGGAGGCCAGCGGTCCCATTGCGGAACCGCGAAAAACATAACGGGGCGACGGTGCCGTCCGCGTCGACGTTCCACTGCTGCTTGCGGAAGGTGTTGTTCCAGGACTTCCGACCTGGCCCGGAAGCATCCGGCGGATCGACTCCGCCCCACTCCCCTGCCCCGCCTTCCGCGAGACCGTCATCGACATGCTCGAAGGCCGGCTCAGCCCGGAACGGCACAGCGGCAGGACCCCGGCCGGAGCCGAACTCGTTCATCCAGTGGTCGCTGTTCGCCGGGCTGCCTGCCCGGCACACGGGTGAGTGCGGGGCGGGCCACTGCGACCGCGTGGCGTGTTACTTGATGCCGATCTCGGCCAGCTGCAGACGGAACTTGGTGCTCTCGTCGGAGGCCGGGGTACCGAGTTTCGTCGCGGTCAGGCGCAGGTAGCGGCCGGTGGTGGAGGTGAGGGTGTAGGTCTGGGCGGCTCCGCTCGGGTTGGACTGGCCGGTGACGGTTCTGGCGGTGGTGTAGGTGCTGGATCCGTCGGGGCGCGTCTGGATCGTGAAGTCGACGGGGAAGCCCTCCGTACCGCCGCCCGCTCCCCCGGTGTCGGTGCGGGGGAAGAGGCGTACGGCGTCCAGGTCGGTGTCGGCGCCGAGGTCGATCTCCACCCACACGGGGTTCGCGCTGACGTCGGCCGAGGCGAACTCGTTGCTGGTGTAGCCCCTGGCACCGGACACGCTGGTGAGCTTGCCGTCGGTGAGCCGGTTCCTGCCCCAACTGGTGTTCTCCAGGCTGCTGTTGCTGGTGACCGTCCGCCCCAGAGCCAGGTCGTCGAGGCGGCCGACGCCCGTCGCCGTGAACGTCCACGTGCCCGGCTGGACCTTGAAGTAGACGTACGAGGAGTCCTTGCCGTCATAGCTCAGACCGCTGACGCTGCCCGTGGAGGAGCCGCCGGTGAAGACGGTGGTGCCGTTCGCCTTGATGACCGGCTGGGAGCCGCCGTAGGTGGGCACACCCGACTCGTCCGGCCGCTACCTGCGCCACAAGGACTTCCGGGTCCGCGCCGACGCGAGCAACGGCACGGCCGTCTTCACCAAGGACGCCACCTTCTGCGCCCGGCCGGGTTCCGTTACCGGCTCGGTCAGTCTGGAGTCGTTCAACTACCCCGGCCGCTACCTCCGCCACAACAACTACGAGCTGCGCATCGACACTTTCCAGGACAACGCCACCTTCCGCGCCGACAGTTCCTTCAAGGCGGTCAACCCCTGGGCCTGGCCGCTCCCCTGACTCGACAAAAGGGCGGCACCCCAGCTGGGGGTGCCGCTCTACCGTTTCTGTCTGCTCGGGCAGCTGAGACCGCGACGGAATTCGAACCCGCGTAACTCGCTGTGCAGGTTTGTCGGTGCTGGTCAGGGCGTTCCGGATGCGGTCACCCATCTCCGCCCCGAGTTGTTCCGCCGCTGAACCCTCCCTCGTGTGCTCTCGCAATGGCGCCCTTCCCCTTGCGCTTTCTGCCCGCGCTCGGGCAGGCAGACAACGGTCGAAGGGGATCCTTCGCGCCCCAAGCCAACGGCGTGCCCATGGCGTGCCCTTAAGAGCGGTCAATGACGGTCAACAGCAGTGTGATCCTGCACCCTCGGCCGCCTCACCGGAGCGCATACTCCCAGGTCGGAAGCTACCTGGCACCCCAAGCGCCGTCGCTTCCCAAGCTGAGAGCGCGAGTTCGAGTCCCACACGGTGTGCCCCTGGACGAGGGTGATCCACCCTCGTCCAGGGGCACGGTCCGGCAACGGAGGCTCAGTGCGCGGCGCGGCGGGCCAGCGCCCCGCGCGAGCGGGTCACCAGCGCGGCCAGCAGGGCGGCGCCGAGGGGCACGGCCACCAGGAGGGCGGCGAGTGTCTCCCAGGGGACGACGATCGGCACGTACGGCGGGGCGTCACCGGCGCCGCCCCAGCCATTGTCGAGAGCCTCCTGGTAGAAGCGCACCTGCTCGCGCTCCTCGGTGAGCCGCAGCCCGACCGCGGGCAGGACACCTGCAGCCGAGCCGAGGACCACACCCATCGCGGCGACCACACCGCACTGGAAGCCGCTGAGCGTGCGGCGCACCCGGGGCGGGGCGCCGACCGCTGCGAGCGTCTTGAGATCGGCCTCCGCGTCGGCCTGGGCGAGACCGGTGGCGATGCCGGCCGCACCGATGGTGACCAGGCCCGCGAAGACGGTCAGCGCGAGCAGGACGAGCCCGTTCTCGTCGACCCAGCCCTGCTCCACGGTCAGCTCGACGTCGCTGCCGAGCTTGGCGATCTCGGCGTCGAGCTTCTGCCGCTCCTCGGTGCTGGGCATCCGGTCGGTGCTGAAGTAGGCGCCGAGGGGGACGGTGGTCAGCCCGGCGGCCTTGGCGGCGGCGGGGCTGAGCACGCTCTGCAGTCCGTAGGAGTCGGGCGAGCCGGCCACCTGGTAGGCGGGGAAGGACTTCAGCTCGCCCGGGACCGGCTTGTTCTGCTCGGCGGCGCGGTCGGCGGCCTTCAGGTCGGTGATCAGCTTGATGCCGACGGTGCCGTTCCTGTCGACCTGGGGCTTGTGGAAGCTGAGGAGCTTTCCGTCGGCGAGGGCCTTGGCCGCGCCCGGGTCGTCGATGCCGAGGACCTTCAGGAGCGGGGCGTCGGCGATGAGGAGACCGCCCTCGACGTAGATGCCGTTGCCGTCGAGCGAGAGGCAGCGCCAGTCCTTGGCGAGCGCGCGCCGCTGCTCCTTGGTGTACTTCTCCGCCGGGTCGGAGCCGTCGGGGGTGCTGACCCACAGCGGGCACTCGTTGGCCGGCGGGGTGACGACCTCGAAGCGGCCACAGCCCTCGCCCTCGCCATACGGGGCGCAGCCGGGCTTGCCGACGGCGATCCGGAACACGTCGGCGCGGACGTCGACGGGCAGCGTCCGCTGCACGGCGTCGCGGACCTCGGGGACGTCCCGGCCGCCCTCCTCGGTGACGAGCGCGGCGACGGCCCCGTGCGGCAGGCTGGCCTGGTACTCGGCCAGACTCTGGGCGTCGTGGCTCGCGGCATACGTCGAGACGGCGACGGTGCCCGCGACGGCGGCCAGGACGGCGGCGACAGCGGGTGCCGTACGGCCCCGGTTGCGGACAGCGTCCCGCAGGGCGAGGCGCGGCGAGAGCGGCAGCCAGCGGCCGGCCCGGCCGAACAGGCCGACCAGGGCGGGCGTCATGGCGACCACACCCAGCTCGGCGATGGCCGAGCCACCCGCGACCAGGACGAACTGGTCGGAGAAGACCGAGCCGTACAGGGCGATGGCCGCGCCGAGCAGGAAGGCGCCGAGGCCGATCAGCGGCAGCACGCGGTTGCTGCGGCGCACGCCGCGACGGCCGGTGAGGGAGGCCAGGACGGTCTGCCGGGAGGCGGTGACGGCCGGGACGATCGCGGAGAGCAGGCCGGTGAGGACGGCGAGCGCGGCGATGGCGAGCAGTTCCAGCGGCTTGACGGTGAAGCCGCCGAACCGCTGCCCCATGTAGTCCTCGAGGAGCGGCCGGAGGGCGAAGGTCAGGATCAGGGCGAGGACCGTGCCGACCAGGGCCGCCGCGACACCGATGACGAGGCCGCCGCTCAGCATGATGGCCCGGATGTGGCTGCGGGCACCGCCGTTGGCGCCGACGAGGCCCAGCTGGCGGCGGGAACGACGGGCACCGACGGCGAAGGCGGGACCGGCGAGCAGGCAGATCTCCAGCATCGCCAGACCGACGACCGTGCCCACGGCGGCGAGATCGGCGGCGTCGGCGGCCCCGCTGCTCTCGTAGTTGGCCCAGCCTTCCTCCTGGTAGAGCGGCACCTCGGAGTCGGCGGGCGGGTCGAGGGCCACGGCGCGCGAGGTGACCACGACACCCTTGACGTTGATCGCCTGGACCGTGTTCCACGTGAAACCACCGGACTTCTTCACCAGGTAGGTGGTGGAGACGTCGGGCTTCGGCAGTCCGGCCTTCTCGACCGCCTTGGCGTACGGCGCGAGGAAGGCCCCCGGCAGGGCGTTGACCTGCTGTGCCGTGAGGTCGCTGGGCAGCTCGTACGAGCCGCTGATCACATAGGTGCGGTCGAAGCCGCGGGCGGTGAGGGTGGAGCCGACGGACAGCCCGCTGCTCTCCAGGAACCGGGTGGTCGCGGCGATCTCGTCGTTCTGCTCGGGGAAGCGGCCCTCCTGCAGCCGCATGATGCCCCGGGCGACGGGATCGGCGGCGGCCAGCTCACGGACCTCTG
Source organism: Streptomyces europaeiscabiei (assembly GCF_036346855.1). NCBI lineage: Bacteria > Bacillati > Actinomycetota > Actinomycetes > Kitasatosporales > Streptomycetaceae > Streptomyces > Streptomyces europaeiscabiei. Next base: position 5,667,265 of record NZ_CP107841.1, on the reverse strand, counting down.
CCTGGAGCAGACCGTGCCTGGTGGTCAGCTTGGCGCTGCCCCCGCTGTCGGTCAGCACCGTCGAACCGGCCGGGATGCTCTTGGTGACATCGGTCGGGCCGTCGGGCCAGGACTTGCCCGGCGCGTCGTAGTCCCCGGCCGGGGTGTGCTGCTCGCCGTCGGGGTCCTGCAGGATGGCCACGCCGGCCGCCCCGGCGTCGGAGAAGCGAGCGTCGGCGGCACCCAGGGTGCGCTCCATCCGCTGCGCGGGGGTGAGTTCGGCGCTGCGCACGGTCAGGTCCAGGGCGCTCACGCCCAGGATCGGCAGCGCGATCATGGCGAGGACGAGGAAGCTGCGGCCCTTGGAGCGCCAGGCGTCACGGCGGGCGATGCGGACCGCGACCCGCCAGGAGTGGAACCAGGTCGTCACCGCTGGGCCGCCCGGCCGGTCAGGAGCGACTCGGCGTCGCTGCGTACGGTCTGGTCGACGACGGCGCCGTCCCGCAGGAAGACGACCCGGTCGGCCCAGGCGGCGAACCGCGGCTCGTGGGTGACCATGACGCCGGCGGCTCCGGCGTCGCAGCGGGAGCGCAGCAGGGCCAGCACGGACTCGCCGGTCTCGGAGTCGAGGGCGCCGGTGGGCTCGTCGGCAAGGACGAGCCGGCGGTCGCCGACGAGGGCGCGGGCGATGGCCACGCGCTGCTGCTGGCCGCCGGACATCTCGTCGGGGAACCGGTCGGCGAGATGGCCGAGGTCCATCTCGGCGAGGGCGGCGAGGGCCTCGGTGCGGGCCTTGCGGGCCGATATGCCGTCAAGTTCGCGGGGCAGGGCCACGTTCTCGGCGGCGGTGAGGGCCGGGATGAGGTTGTAGTCCTGGAAGACGTAGCCGATGCTGCGGCGGCGCAGGGCCGCGAGCCCCTTGATGCCGAGGGCGGTGACGTCGGTGCCCTCGACGAAGACCTGCCCGGAGGTGGGGGTGTCGAGGCCGCCGGCAATGGTGAGCAGGGTGGACTTGCCGGAGCCCGACGGGCCCATGACGGCGACGAGTTCACCGGGGTGGACGTCGAGGTCGATGCCGCGCAGGGCGTGCACCTCGGTGGCGCCGGAGCCGTGGACGCGGGTCAGGTTCTGCAGACGCAGCACGGGCTGCTGCTGTGTGGACATGGTTCCCCCTCGGGCGTACGCCGGCGAACGGCCGGACGTCGTTGCGACGGACGGTCGTTGGCGGCGCAGTGCGTACGGTATGGGTCTGGTCGGGTGGTTCGGAGTCTTCAGGTGGCACGGGTGGGTCGGGTGGAGCCGGTGGACTCGGTCGGTCCTGTGGGTCCGGTCGGCCCTGTGGATCCGGTGGTTCGGGTGCTCAAGGCCGGTCGTGAAGGGCGGAGATCACGGGCGGTGGCGTGCGGCCCCCTCTGCCCCGGCCCCCGCCCGCGCCCCCATCCCCGCCGCTCCCGCTGCCGCCCCCGGCGAGGCTGGCTCCGGCCCCGCCGCCGGGGCGGTCGACGAGAGACGGATCAGCCGGGACTCGCAGTGGTCGAGCCAGCGCGCCTCGGCCTCGGTCTGGAAGATCAGCTGCTCCAGGACGAGGAGCCAGGCGATGTCGTCCCGCTCCCGGTCCCCGTTCTTCTCCACGGCGGTGAGGGCCTGCGCCTTCAGCCGGGTGTAGTCCTGCATGGCCTTCACGGTGTGCCGGCGCTGGGACTGGATGACGTCACGAATGTCGACCCCGGGCGCCCCGACGGCCATGGCCAGCTTGATGGCCAGCTCGTCACGGGCCGGGCTGGTGCGGTCGACGGGGTTCTCGAACCAGCTGCGAAGTTCGGCGCGACCGCTGTCGGTGATCGCGTAGAGCGAGTGGCCGGCCTCGTCCTCGCCGTCCTGCACGACCATGCCGTCGCGTTCAAGCCGGCTGAGCGTCGTGTAGACCTGCCCCACGTTGAGCGGCCAGGTGGAGCCGGTGCGGGACTCGAACTCCGTACGGAGCTGTGAGCCGTAGCGCGGGCCGTGTTCGAGGAGGGCGAGAAGCCCGTGGCGGATGGACATACCGAGTATGTATACCGAGTAAGTCCGCGTGGACAAGCGTCCTGAGGCGGACGCCGGACGTCCGACTCAAGGGGGACCCGGGCCGTCGCGAGCCGCTCAGCGGCGGCGCATCCGCACCCCGAGGAAGCCGATGCCGAGGCCCACCAGAGCCAGCCCCACGCCCAGTGTGAACACGGGAATCCGCCGGTCGGAGACGTCGAGGGGGGCCTCGGTGCCGGTCCGGCGAGCGGCCACCGACAGCTCCGCAGTCGAGCTCTCGGCGGCCGGGGCGTCCGTCTTGGGTACCGCCTCGACCCCCTCGTCCGACTCCTCGGCGGGCTCCTCCTCTGTTGCCGTTCTAATACGAGCGGGCTTCACCGGGCTCGTGGAGGACGGCGAGCCGGAGGGGTCGGCCGGTCGGCCGGGCCGCTCCCGGCCCTCCCCCGCCGGCGCCCCCCGAGGGAGGCGGAGTCGCTGGGCGCGGGCGCGTCGGGCGGCCCCGACGGCTCGGGGGCCGCCGGACGGGCGGGTCCGGCGGGTCCGGAGAAAGGCGACGCCGACGGGGCGGACGGACGATCGGGCGGGATGGGTGGGTGGGTGCGGCGTTCGTGGCCGCGGAACCGTTCTTAGCGGGAGCGTGAGCGGGCGGTGCGGGGGAGACCGTCGCCGTGGCCGGGCGCGAGGGGGCCGGCGGGCGCGGGACGGACGGGATGGTGGGCGGCCCGGAGGGGTGCCTCACGGCGGCGGCCTCCGGCCGGAAGGCGCCGGCGCTCCGACCGGCGCGGGGGGCGCGCCCTCGCCCTCGTGCGCATCGCCCTCGTGCGCATCGGCCTCGTGCGCATCGGCCTCGTGCGCATCGAGGCCCAAGGAGTCCTCAACTCGCAGCAGGATGCTTGATGCGCGCCACCGCATCGAAAGACGCCATGTGTGCAGTCGCGACGGCCTCACTCGGCTGCCGTTCGAGTCGGAGCCACTCCCGGTCTCCGGCAGCCGACCGGAGGCCCTGATCTCCCCCATCCCTGCGTCGTGCCCATAGCGTGCCCTTCAGAGCGGACAATCACGGTCAACAACGGTGCAACCAGTCCCTCACACCTGCCGCCTGACAACGAATCTGCCCAGTTCAGCTGCCCTATGGCCGCGCAAGCACCGTCGCTTCCCAAGCTGAGAGCGCGAGTTCGATTCTCGTCACCCGCTCCATGATGAAACCCCAGGCCAGCGGCCTGGGGTTTGTGTATTGGCGGGGGTTCTCCGCCGGAGACCTGTCTGTAGACGCACGAAGATTGGGCACGTGGAGGGCACGAGTTCTCGGTGGCCATGGCAGGCTCACTGCTTCGGACCCCGAAAGGTGCCACCGACCTGCGATTTCGCTGTGTCAGCCCCATCGGCCACGTCTGTGAGCCTTCGGCTTGCCCGTCCCCTCGGAGAGACAGATGACGTTTACGGACGCCGCCGCACTACCGATTGCCCAACTCTTGCCCAGCAGGCAGGACTTCGACGAGCACGCCCCTGCTGAAACCGACGGACCAGGCGGCACCCAGGCGATGCCCCGTGTCCTCCGGATGACGACGTGGTCCGCCACCCTCGCCTGACGCAGGCATGGTGGAACCCCTCAGACGATGTCGTGGATGTTGTGCTCGGTGAAGTCGGATGCGTGCCGGGCAACGGCGCGGTAGTCGGCATCGTCGTGCAGGACAGCCAGTCCGTGATGGGCTGCGGTCGCGGCGATGACGAGGTCCACCGCCGAAGCGCTGCGGTGCTCCCCGGCCTGGGCCATACGGTGCTGCACCGCACCGATCCAGCGCCCCGCGTTCTTCGGCACCGCTACATCGGGGTACAGGTCGGTGAACATCTCCGTGATCTCGTCGTACTCGCGTCCGTTCCGCGCACTGTGAAGGAACTCGGCGCGCTGCACATAGCAGGATGCGACGGCCCCGGCGTCGATCGCGTCGTACCAAGCCGACTGCAGTTTCGGATCGCGGAGCAGCCGGACCAAGCCAGACGTGTCGAGCAGGTAGATCACCGGCTGTCCTTCTCCGCCCGGTGCAGACGCTCCGCGTCCTCGACGGCACCCCATCCACGCGCACGCTCGAAGTGGCGGCTGATGCGCGCCGCACGCTCCTGCTGCTCGGCATAGAAGCGCAGGGCGAGGTTGACTGCCTCCTTCTTGGTCCTGACCTTGGACAAAGCCATGGCACGTTCCAGGGCGTCGTCGTCGATGTCGATCTGGGTCACAGACACGCGGCACCTCCTACGCGATGTTGGTGATGTACAAAGAAGAATACGCCACCAACATTCGCGAGGCCACAGCCTGAGTGCCGGCAACGCCCGCGGCGGCCGCATCGTCATGCAGATCGTGCACGGCGGCCGCGCAGCTCACCGCGTACCTGTCCGTACGCGTCTGGGACGCCCTCGCCAGTTGAATACGCGGGCTCACGCGAGCTCAGCAGATTGGAACCTCTGGACAATGCGCCGGGGTGCGCACGGCTGCATCGGCATCCCGTACTTCGATCGCGGCGACGATCGCCGTGTGCTCCTCGGCCTGGTGGCGGACCGGATTGGGCAGAGGTGAATCGACCACCGCCTGCTGATGGCGATATCTGGATTCCAGGAATCGCCATAACTGCGAGGCCCAGCCGGCCACATACGCGAATGAAATAAGTACCATTCCCGGGCTTCTCTATCGGAGTTCGCTAGAGATCTTCAATGGCTGAGGTTACGGCGGTTGGAAGTCGAGGCCGGTCTTGGCGATGAGGCCGTCGATGAGGCCGGTCGGTACTGCATCCGTTTGAGCCGGTTCTTCACCAGCGCGGTGAGCTGATCGAGGCTGTGTTTGGTCAGATTGGCCAGGGACCGTTTGAGGTGTGACCAGACGCCCTCGACCGGGTTGAACTCGGGTGCGTAGGGCGGCAGTTGGTAGACGGTCAGCCATAATCGGGCGTCGATCAGCTGCCGCATGGTGTGGCTGACGTGCGTGTTCAGATTGTCCCAGACCAGGACGATCGGGCCGCCGAGCTGCTGGTGTGCGGCGTCGAGCAGGCGGGCGTAGTCGGTCTCGTTGAAGCCCTTGCGCCGGCCTTTGGCGGGGCCGCGGTCGAGGTGGATGCGGTAGATCAGCCGGGACCGGTGGCCGGACTTGGTGCAGCAGTGCAGCCATGGAAACACGTTTGGTGCCTGCGGCGGTGACCCGCACGACGGGTGTGTGCCCGCGTCGGCCCCAGGTACGGCCTTTGGGCGGCCTCAGCCCCTGGCCGGCTTCGTCCTCGAAGCAGAGCCAGGCGCCCAGGTCCGCCGCCGTCTTTTTATGACGGGCCACTGCTCGTCCTTCCAGACGGCGATCTTCTCCTCGTCGCGCTCGGTCGCCTTGCGGGAGGGGACCTGCACGCTCCAGCCGATGCGGTGCAGCAGCAGGTCCATCCCGGCCAGGGTGTACTCGACGCCGAACCGGCGGCGCACGACCTCGGCGATCCTCGCCAAAGTCCAGCACTGGTCGCTCCAGCCGGCAGCGGCAGGGCCGGCATCCAACACCGCTTCCAGCACACGCAGTTGACTCGTATCGAGCTTGCAGCGGGCACCGCCGGACCCCTTGGAGACCAGTGCCTGCCGACCGCCCGCAGCCAACGCACGCCGCCAGCGATTCGCCGACATCCGGGTCACCCTGAACCACCGGGCCACCTCCCGGTCACTGGCACCTGCCTCGATCAGATCGGCGGCCGCCAACCGGACCGCTCACGCCGAATCCGCTCCTCAGCGGTCAGCCCTCCGCCATCGGGATACCTCATCCCTCCGGCATATCGCAGCCCACGACAGCCGTCACGACCCCACGTAACCCGCACCCTTAAAGATCTCTAGCCCCGCCACCAGCAAAGCGGCCAGCGAGGCGCTTGTGGTTCTGTCGCGCATTCAGCTTGCCTGCCCGGGGACCTGCTTGGTGGCGTCGACGACCGCGCGCTCGGTGATCGCGCTGGTGTGCGCGACGGTACCGACCTTGAGGGGACTGTCAGCCATGGCCTTGACCACCACGACGCGCTCGCCGAGGAACCGCAGCGTCTTCTTGTCGAAGATCCACTCGGTGCGCTCGCCGGCTACGGGGTTCTCCCGCGCGATCGCGATCCCGTGCCTGCCCGTGGCGTCGACCGCGTCGTTCACCGCGACGACGCCGGGGATCTTGGCCGCGGCCTTGTAGAGGGCGGCGCCGACCTCGGCGGGCGGGTAGCTCTCGAACAGCAGATCGCCGATCGCGACGAAGGCCGCCTGGTCGCGGGGGACTGCGGGGTCCCGGACGGCGTCCGAAGCGCGGTAGATCCGCTGCAGCAGCGTGTCGGGGTCGGTCGGCAGCTCGGCCAGGGCGTTGTAGGCGCTGCTGTCCGGGATGTCGCTCTGCAGGGTGATGCCCTTGTCGCTGGTCTCACCGGCCTCGATCAGCCAGCCGTCCCTGCCGTCGAGGGATTTCCAGACCTGGCGGGAGTGCAGCTCGGTGCTGACCGCCTCGCTCTTGTTGTCGCCGTCGACCGCGATGTAGGTGTCGGCCACCTTCGAGGCGATGTAGATGTACTGGCCCGTGCGCGGGGTGGGCTCGGAGGTGTCGGCGGCGGCCAGGGAGATGCGTTCGAGGAGCTGGGGGGCGCCCTTGGCGTCGGCGACGCCGATCCTGGTGGTCAGTGCGGGGCCGGTGGCCAGGGCGGTCGTGCCGCCGTGGCCACCGGCCCCGCCGCCGGTGAGGGCGAGGCCGCCCGCGACCGCGCCGGCCAGGGCGAAGGCCGCGGCGGGCAGGAGGATCGTACGGCGCAGGAACGGGTTGGAGCGCTTCACGGGCGCGACCGGAGAGGTGGCGGACGTACGGGAGGGGGTGCGGAGGTCTTCGTGGATCCGGGCCATCATCTGCTCCTTGTGGAACTGGTGGCGGCCCGCAGGCAGATCCCGCTCGGCGGAGGGCAGCAGACTCTGCGTCTCCGTCCACTCGGCCGGGTGGGGCCGGTGGGAGGGGCTGGCGTTCATCGGTTTCCTTCCTGTGCGGACCGGACCGCGTATCCGCGATCACCTGTTATCTGCTGGTTCGTGCGAGTGGGTTCCCTTTTTTCTCCGAGCAGTTGCGCATCGGCGAGCTTGCGTAGCTTGGCGCGGGCGCGGGAGAGGCGGGAGCGGACGGTGCCGACCGGGATACCCAGGGCGCGGGCCGCCTCGGCGTACTCCAGCCCCTCCCACAGGCACAGCGTCAGGACCTCACGCTCGGGGCGCTTGAGCAGGCTGAGGGCGGCGAGCGTGGCGTTGATACGGCGCCGGTCGTCCAGGCGTCCGGCGGTCTCCTCGGCGTGGTCCTCGACCCGTTCCTCGGCGGCGTGCGCGGCGGCCGCGGCGCTCGCCGCGTTGCGGTAGCGGCGGTTGCTGCGGTGGTGGGAGCGGGCGACGTTGGTGGCGATGCCCAGCAGCCACGGCCGCAGCGAGCCGCCTTCGGCCTCGACCGAGGCCCGGCGCCGCCACGCCTCCATGAAGGTCGTCGACATCACGTCCTCGGCCAGCGACCAGTCGGCCGTCAGCCGGAAGGCGTGGTTGTACACCGCGCGGGCGCACGCGTCGAAGAGTTCCGCGAAGGCGTCCGGATCTCCGTTTCGCACCCGGGTTCGCATATCTGTGGTCACGTCTTGAGCTGACGTACGGTGCGGGCGAGTTCCGGTGAGACACGTCACAGCCGTCGTACAGGTCACCGGGGCGGTGACCGCACGAGGACTCTGTGGACAGGGCAGCCGCTCAGCCGCGCACCGCTCAGGCTGCGAGGCTCGAGAACAAGGGGGCCGATCTGATGCGGGACACGGTCCGGGGGTGCGCAGGCTGGTCGAGTAGCTGTTGGAGGTGTCGAGGCCGAACGCGGGCGCGGAACAGGCTGATCCGGCAACGCCCACCGGCACGGGCGGTCACCGGTCTCACCGACGGTGAACGGCGCCGTTGTCGTCGTACGCAAACCAGGCCGGGCTTCGGCAGAGCTGCTCGCCCACGGGCCGCAACACTTACGGCCCGGAGCGGCCGAGAACCGACGGGGCCCGGGCCTCGGGCTGACGATCGCGCCGGTCCGGGCACAAGCCATCCAGGCGCGCCCGGAATAGATCTCCCTTGCCCGACGATGCTCCGCCCTGTCCCGAGTGCAACAGCCCCTGTTGTCGCGCGGCCTGGTGCTCGCCGGGCAGGACGACGACGGCCGACGGACCTGCCGGACTTCGTGGCAGTGCACATGTAGTGGCAGTAGGCGGACCGACCAGGCGATCCGTTGGAGGTCTGCCCAGCATCGGAGCTGTTCCTCTGACATCCAACTCTGACATCAACAGGGCCGGACGGCGGCATACAGCAACATCTTCGGACGACCGTCGGACCTACCGACGACAGCCCAAGGGGTGTGCGTCGGATCGAAGTCCTAAAGCGGTGCTCCGAAAAGCCGTGCCGCACTCGGTGCGTGCGGTGGCTGTCATCATCATTGGATGGCAGACAGTCAGCTACCGGCAGGTTGGACCCTGGAGGAGATCCGCAAGGTCTCCGGTGACCGGAAGGCCGTACCTCTCGACACCGATCGCGTAGTGACGGGCTGGCCGGCGCAAGACGAGCGGCTCCACTCCGAGATCGTCTTGGGATTCCACGGACTCTGTCTGGTGAAAGCCGTCAACGACGACGACTGGTACATGGGCAGTCTGAACGACGACGGCAGCGTCACCTGCTGGAGCGCCTACAGCGACCTTTACGAAGCACTCCGCGGCCTCTAGTCCGACAGCGCCTATACCTGCTGGACGGCAACGCCCGTCTCGGTTTCCGTCTCATTCAGCGCCGTTCACGACCGTTCAGACGAGACCTGGGACGTTAGCCACCCAGACGCCCGGCCGCGCATGAACGCAGGTGAACGGCCCCGACCGAGGCCCCCGAGCCCAACACCACAGTTGGAAAGAGTGCGCCCCCGCCGGGATACCGTGCCAGTCATGCCAACCAAGCAAGTCTGTCCGCGCTGCGGGCAGGACTGGGTCCACCCGTACCGCTTCAGGGCCGATGGGACACCCTTCTCGCTGTGCACCGAGTGCGACTCGTTGTGGTGGCCGGGCGAAGCGGTTGAGGTGACTCACGCGAAGTTCCTCGATGATGTCGTAGCGGAACGCCTCGGCGTAGAGGGAAACCCGTGGGGCGATCTGCTCTGGGCCGACGTCATCGAGCCGACTCCAGACCACGGTGTAAACCCGCCGCACCACAAGCGCACCAGATAGGGCGGGGAGTAGCGGGGAATCAGGGTGAAGCCGCCCTGCCCGACGCCGCCACGCCCAGGATGTTCGCCCAGGCCAGCGCCCGAACCAGCCGCAAATGATCGCAGCTTCCCAAGCTGAGAGCGCGAGTTCGATTCTCGTCACCCGCTCCATGATGAAACCCCAGGGCGACCTGGGGTTTGCGTTTTACCGAGGGTTGTCCAGTAAGTTGCGGCCCTTGAGGCGCACGAAGATCGGGCACACGGAGGGCACGGGTTCCGGGCGTCAGCCGTATGTGTGGGCAGTGATCGGTTGTCGTACGCCGGGTTTGCGCCGCGGTGATCGCCTGAAGCACGGTCGTGCGGGCCCAGTCATGAAGGCGGTGCCCTGCCAACCGCTACGGCGGCAGGGCACCGGGAGGACTCCGGTCAGGCGGCGACCTCCTGATCGTCGACGGGCTCCAGCATCTCCTTGACCAGGACCCGATCCCGCTGCGGGTCAACCGACAGGATCTCGACCCAGATCATCTCGCCGGGCTCGATCTCGCCGGCGTTGAGGTCGTGGCGCAGTTCCTCCGACATGGCGGTGCAGTGAAGGATGACCGGCCGACTGCGTCCGGGCAGCTTGAGCAGCGCGTAGCCGCCCTGGCCCTCCGGCCTGGTCCGGACGACCTCGCCGTCGAACCGGTCGCCGGCCGAGAGCCGGGTCTCCTCCCGTGCGGCCGGGGAGATCCGCGGAACCGTGGCCAGAGGCCGACTCGGGCGCAGCGGCTTGACGAGCCGCAGCGAGATCCGCCGCCGCTCGGTGTCCATACGGACCACCGCGACCTCCACGTCGTCCCCGGGCTCGAGTCGGGCCGCGGACACCACGTCCGACTTGGCGAGCAGCCCGTTGACGCCGTGCGCGATATGGACGAAGACGCCGAGCGTGGGGTGGACGTTGTGGACGGTGCCGGTGAAGACCCTGCCCACCTGGTAGTCCGTGCTCAACGCCGGCCAGGGGTTCAGGCTGCCGGCCAGCAGCGTGTACCGCATGTCCCCCCGGGCGTCCACGTCGAAGGCGCCCTGGAGCCGGGTACCGACCTCGTACTTGGCGGTCATGTCGGTCACCAGCCGGGTGTAGTCCACATCCGCGTGGGACAGCACCCCGTGCCGACCGTCGTCCGTCTCGACCACGACGAACTCCCGGGACGCGGAGACGACACGGGCGGGCACCGGCACCGTACCGCCGCCGATCATCGGCAGAAGCGTCATCTCGACCACGGTCTCCTCGCGTACGGCCTCCAGCGCCAGGCGCAGTTCCTCACGCATCCGGTTCATGTGGGCGTAGTGCGAGGAGTAGGTGATCGTCCGCAGGTCCTTCACGTCCGCGGGAATCTCCTTGAGGTCCTGCGTCAGATAGATCATCTTCTTGCCGAGGAGGTAGGCCCAGGCGAACTCGATCGACACATTCACGGACTCGTCCGAGAAGACGACCAGGACGATCTCGGCCTGCTGGATTCCCTTCCACACCGGCGTGAGGACGGAGTCGCCGCCGTACAGGGAGTCGGCGCGGACCGCCGTCATCCCCAGGCTGGAGATGAGCGGCACGAGCTCCGACTTGAAGAAGTTGTCGTAGTCGAAGAGATCGCCGTCGGGCGCCGTCTTGACGCCGAAGGGTGTGGCGACGAAGACGTTGCCGGGGATGGGACGCTCGTCGCGAGTGAGTCGGTGGCTGACCATGATGCTGCTCCTGTCGGGTGGTGCACGCTGGACCCTCCGCGGTCCGTGGAGGGGGGGTCGGTTCGACCACGACTTGAGCGTGCCCCTGAGGTCCTGACACGGTCATCCGCCGCTTCGCTGACATCTGGCGCCGTTCCGGGCGCGGTGTCAGCCACCGTGTCAGTCAACTGTCAGCCGGCGGCGGGAACATCTGTCGCAACCTGCACCAACTCCTCTTATGGGCTGTAAATTTGGCTATGTGGCAGCATCAGAACACGCTTCCGGCCCACACGCCGGCAGACTGCGTATCCGGCTCCTCGGAGAGCTCCAGGTCACTGACGAGGACGGAGCCCCACGGAAGTTACCCCCGCAGGAGAGACGGAAGTTGCTGCTGAGGCTCGCGGTCGCCTCCGGCCCTGTACCCGTCGAGCGGCTCTGCAGGGCACTGGAGCAGAACCGGGGCACCTTGCACGCGCACAAGAGCCGACTCTGCAAAGACGGCTACGCCGTGGAGAACGTACCCGGCGGCTACCGCCTCGTCCCCGGGCGATACAGCGTCGACCTGCACGAGTTCATGGCCGGGATCGACGCCCTGTCCCCAAGCACCCCGGTGAGCGAGCTGGACAGGCTGGCCCGGATGTGGGCGGGTGACCCGGCCCGTGAGCACGAAGGGCTGCCCACGGAAATCTGGCAGCCCGCCCGGCGCGGGCTGTCCCGGCTGGCCAAGGCACTGTGCGCGCTCCCGGAGGCAGAGCGCCCCGCCTCCGCCCATACCCTGCCGCGCCTCTTCCCGGAGGATCGCGCGCTGCGCGCGCTGAGCCCCGCCCCACCCCGGAAGCACCTGCTCATCGTGGACGACACGGACGCCGAGGAACTGGGCGAGCGGCTGATGGGCCGTTACGAGATCATCCCGTTGAAAGGCCTGCCGGACTGGTGGGACTTCCGCACCGACCCCCGGCTGCACGAGGTGGACGGCGCGCTGATCGACCTGCACCTGGACGACCGTGCCACGGCGAACGGCATGGAGATCATCGAGTATCTCTGCGCGCACACACGGATTCCCGCCACCCTCGTCTCCGCCTTCCCACCCGCCGCCATCGGCGAGTGGAACAGCACCTTCCTCCAGCGGCACCGGCTGCTGCGCGTCGTACCGAAGGGCAAAGACGGACGCGAGCTCTACGACCGTCTCGAAGAGGTGGCGAAGGAGCTGCTCGACGACGCCCCCCGGTACCGGCTGCTACGGCTGGACGCGGAACTCGCCCACGCCGTCTTCCTGCTGGAGGAGGAGCTGGCCCACCCACGCAACCGGGCCGCACGCACGTCGCCTACCCCCTGGAACCACAAGCAACGCCGTGCCAAACAGGCGATCGACCTCGAAGACGTCCACAACGCGTCCCGTCTGGTGAGCGAGTTCTGCAACAACGACTGGAGCTGAGTGGGCCGCCGGTCAGCCGATCGTTCGGTGGCCCGGTGACCTGCTCAGTCCCCGGCGGCGGAGACCAGCGGGAGTTCGATCCGGACCTGAGCGCCGAACAGTTCCGGGGAGGGCTCGGGCAGTACCCGCAGCCGGCCCTCGTACAACTGCGTCAGGGCGCGTGCGAGACGGATGCCCTGACCTGAGCCGTTCCGGGTGCTCAGGCATTCGCCCTGGTTGAGCCGGGAGGCCACGCCCTGCGCCATGCCGTCCCCGGAGTCGGCGACGAGGATCGCGCACCAGGGCGTGCCGTCGACGGCCGTCCACGCGGTCACCGTCATCTCGACGAAGCCGTGCTGGGCGGCCGTCGCGTCGATCGCCTTGCGCGAGTTGTCGAAGAGGTTCCAGAAGACCTGGCCGAGCAGCCAGGGGTTGGCCCTGACCCACAGGTGCTCGGCGCCGGTGACGTCGTATCTGTCGCGGCCCCCCGAGCTCACATGAGCCCCGCGGGTCTGTTCGACGATGATCTCGGCAAGCGACAGCGGCCGGGGTGCCTCCTTGGCCGTGCTCATCAGGGAGCCGACCTGGCGCAGTTGCTCGGAGACCTTCAGGTACTCCTCGTTGAGCGTCATCCGACGCTCGCGGTCCTCCTCCTCCACCATCTGGGTGTTGATCTCCGAGAGCTTGCGTTGGAGGTTGGTGTTGTAATGGTCGACCGTGTCCACCGTGATCTGGTTCAGTGAGACGACCACCTGGGCAAGCACCGCATCCGCCTGCTCACGGGCCTGCCGCAGCAGGTCCGCCACCATCTCCTCGGCCTGGCGTCCACTCCCCCGGGCCAGAAGTTCGGGCAGCCCGTTCGGAGCCAGGGTCAGCCGCCCGTTCCGGCGCTCCATGATTCCCAGGGACACCAGTGGTCCCACCCCGTCTGCCAGCTCCACCAGAGGAGGGACCCCGTCACTGCCCGCGAGGTCAGCGAGCACATCGGTCAGCTCGCCGACCTCGAACTCGCCACGGCCGCCTCCGGTGTGCAGCCACAGGGCGGTGTGCAGCGCCAAGCCGGCGTTGACGTCGGGCAGCTGCTCCTGCACCCGGCGTGCGGCCCTTCGCCGCCAGTCGCTGCCCTCCCGCATCGCCTCCAGCCGGGCGCTCAGATCCCGACCGGAGAGACGGGGCTCCGGATGGTCGCAGAGGGTCCGAAGCAGTTCCCGCAGGGCCGACGGGTGCCCGCCCGTCTCGTAGAGCACGGCCTCCACCGTGACGCTGTCGGGCTGCAGGCCGAGCAGGTCGAAGAACCACGAGAGCTGGAGCGCGGCCTTGCCCCGGCCCGCAAGCTCGAGGCCCCGTCCGGCCCCGGAGCGGCCCGCGTCCAGCAGCCCGCTCACCCCGAGCCCCGGTGCCACCGCCCGCAGCAGCGCCAACTGGCGTTCGGCAGCGGGTGGCACCGATCCTCGGGGCGTCGGAGCAGCCAGTCGCAGCAGGTCGTCGGCGTACAGCGGGCCGCACCCCTCGGCCGACGGGGTCTCCCCCTCCCACTCGGGCGCCAGCCAGATGAAGGGTGTCGAGGCCAGCTGCTCGGGCGGTTCCGCTGTGCTCGGTGCCACCCACAGGGCGATGCCGGCTCTGCCGAAGAGGCCCAACGGGGGCAACCGGTGATCACCGGTGCAGTACAGTCGGCTCACCACCCCGCCCGCCAGGGCCTCGCACTCCACCACCGGCTCGGCGGTCCCCACGCACTCGTGCAGCGCCTCCACCAGCTCGCGCACGGACGACGGCTCGGGCGGCCGATCCGCTCCAGCCAGGACCAGCGCGGCGAGCGCGTCCGTCAGCCGCCGCCCCGCAGTGTCCTCGAAGACCGGCAGCCAGCCGTGCAGTTCGGCGAAGCCCAGTTCGCCGTTCTGGTACCACTCCAGTACGTCCTGAAGCGCGTACCGGCGCAGCTGTACGGGTCTGGGCAACCGGGCGAGTCCCGAGGGCCCGGAGTCGGCAGGGAACTGCGCCCGGTCGCTGCGCACCAATGCGCGGGCCAGCCGGAACTCCCCTGCGGACAGACACTCCTCCAGCAGGCTCCGGGCGGCCGGGTCCACCGGCTCGCCGTCCCGCGACCGCTCCAGCTCGGTGCGCAGGTCGCCGCCCCGTCGCTCCTCCGCCTCGCGGGCCTGTGTCTCCCAGCCCGCGAGCAGTTCGGTGAAGGCGGACTCGTCGGTGGTGGCCAGTTCCACCAGTTCGTCGCCCATGCCGTCCTCCTCGTGCCAGCCGCGGGCCAGATCGAGTTGTTCGGCTCGGCGGGTCAGCAGGTGCAGGGCGCGGGTGGCACGGCCCGCGGCCCCGCGGCGGGCATCAGCGAGGTCGCTCTTGAGCTGCCGGGCGTCCTCCAGGGGCAATCGGCCTCCGTCAAGCATCAGATCCACCAGGTCGAAGCGGCCCTCGGCAAGGAGTTGCCGGGCCGCAGTCGCCGCGCCACGCGGGACCAGCAGGCCGTCGAGCACCTCCTCGGCCAACCCGTCGAGAGCGTCCGCGCCAAGGGCCGAGGACAACGTGCGGCCCCCCGCGAGCGCCGAGACGAGCGCGGTGTGGCTCCATCGGTCGGACCAGTCCTCGAGAATGTCCAGCAGGATTCCGTCGGTCGGTTCCATCAGCGCCGCCCCACCTCGTCCGCCGCCGCCGCCTGTGCCGCTCCCAGCCGGTACAGGTCGGCCAGGCCGTCCAGGACGGTATGGCACAACCCACGCTCCGGCTCGGCCAGTTCCGCTACAGCCGCCTGGATCCGGCCGCGCAGATCCGCCATGGCGCGCCCCAGCTCCCGTACGACGTCCAAGGGGTCGTGGGGGCCACGGGCCCGCTGATCACCGAATTCCGGGCCGGTGTCGGCGGCGGCGACCCGCCATGCGCGGTCCAGTACCTCGCCGAGCTTGGACAGGTAGTTCTCCCTGGGGGCGCCGGTCAGCGGCTGGTCACGCACGTGGCTCACCCCCTGCCAGACGTCGTCCACCAGGTTTGCCGCCACGGTCCGGCCGTCACCATGGCGGGTGCCGGCGCCGGTCTCCTTCGCCAGCAGGGCGCCCAGGCCGTCCGTGTCACGGTCGAACACCATGGCCCGTATGCGGCCGAAGAGCCGGTCGTCACGGAAGAGCACATGGTGGGTGCGGATGGCCGGCTTGATGATCACTGGCGGCCGGTCGGCCACCAGCAGCGCCTGTTCCAGCGCCTGCCACTGCGCGTCCCTTGCTTCCTGGTGCCGTTCGTCACTGAGTGCCCGGCGGATCTCCGGGCCCGCGGGAAGGCCGTAGAGCTCCTGGTGACAGCGGCGTACCACGCTGCCGAGTTCCTCCCAGGGCGCCCCGAGCCCGGCGGCCAGGTCCACCACGACGTCCCGTGCGAGGTCGTCGCCAGTGCGCAGCACCTCTTCCACGGCGACCAGCAGCAGTGCTGCCTGCTCGTCGGAGTCGGATTCGGTGCCGACCACGACCTCCAGCAGATGCGTGCCCAGCCGCCGTCCGCCGCGTGCGGCGGCGACGACGGCCAGGGGCAGCCGCGGCCGGGCCGCCGGGTCGGCGACGGACCGCCTCAGGAGCGCGGCGCGCGTGTAGTCGCCCCGCCCCCAGCAAAGCCGGACCAGCCTCAGCCGCCAGTGTGCGCTGGTCGCGGAAGGTGCGACGGCCGTGTGGTGCAGCAGACAGCAGGCTGCCGCCGCAGTGACCAGGTCCGGTTCGGCAGTCCGGTCGAGGTCCTCCAGTACGGCCCAGGGGTCCTCCGACCGGCCGAACTCGGTCCGCAACAGCGCCGCGCCCTCCACGTCCGGCCGCCAGTTCGTGACGATGCGCTGCCGGGCGTAGACGACGCGAGGAACGGCGCCACCGGACTCGTCAGGTGCCGTCTCCTTCCGGCGGACGAGCGTGGCGACCTCGGACGGTTCGCCGACCGCTGCGGCCAGTTCGGCGGCGGCCCGCGCACCGGTGAGCACGATCCCCGGCGCGGGCCTGGCGCGGCCGCGCCGGGCTCCGCGTCCGCCCTCACCCAGCAGGTCCTTGCCGCCGACCAGGACCTCGTCGTCGTGGACCAGGACCCTGCCGCGCGCGGGCACCAGTCGCAGTCGGCCCGGGTACTCGGCCGCCAGCCGCACCAGTTCGGCGGGCTCCTGGCCGGGCGGCACCGCCAGCCCGAGGGTCACCCACACCCCCTCCTGGAGCCTGCCTGCCAGCAGCGTCATGAACCGGTCGTCGACGGACGCGGGCCGGTCGCTGCTGATGACGAGCCGGCGCCGGGCCGAACGCAATGCCCGCCACAGCAGATCGACGTGCGCGTCGGTGTCCACGACACGGGCGGCCGGGAGTTCGCGGCTCGCCGCCGTCTCTGCCAATGCCCGGGCGTACGCGACCCAGCCGTCGGACCATGCCCGTACGGCCCTCTCGGGGGCGTCGGCCTCTTCCGGGGGCGCTTCCGGAAAGCCGAGCGCCTCAGGGAGCGTTGACTGCCCGGTACCGAAGGCATCGCCCGTCGTCCTGAGCAGCCGGCTCATCCTCGCCGTGGGGACGATGCCAGCCGCCCAGGAGAGCAGTCGGCCGAAGACGACGGAGTGGCAGCCCTCGTCCGGGGCGGTCATCAGGAGCCCCAGGGTGTGGCGCGTGGGGTACCCCATGATGTCGCGGTCACTGATCAGTGCGGCCTGGTCGTCCTGGATCACGACGTTCGTCTCGGGACAGGGCGCCACCTGCGGATACAGCAGCCGACCGGGGCCGTATCGGCGTACCAGGCTGACCAGGGCGTTGTGGACCGGGCCCGGCAACTTGGCGGTCGGCTGCTCGCCCCACAGCAGCGCCACCGTGACCCGCGCGTCGAGCGCCCGGCGCAGGGCCGGCTCCCAGCGCCGCCAGCCGGTGACCGTGATCTTCGGCGCGGCGATCACCAGTTGGGTCCGGCTCTGCCCTATCAGCTCGGCGATCCGGGCCTCGTGCTCCTCCTCGGCGACGGTGGCGGCGCGTACCTCGCTGGCGGTCCGGTTGTCGAGCGCCGCGCACACGGTCCGTGCCTCGTCGCCGAGTTCGAGGTGACGCGCGGACCGGGTGGCGGCGGGGACGGAAAACGCCCGGTCGGCACGTTCGTGCAGCCGGACGAGCAGCCGCTCCAGCGGAGGCGGGTCGATGAGGTCCTGTCCGGCCACGGAGCGCAGCGCCCGGACGAACGGGGTGGTCGCGTTGTCGGCGGCGAGCTGGGTGAGCCGTTCCCCGGCAAGCTGGTGCCGGGAGACCGGGTAGGCCCGGTCGGCGACGACGACCTGGAGCCGACCCGTGTCGGAATCCTCGTGGACGAGGACGTCCAGCGCGATCCAGCGCCGTTCGGTGATCTGGGCGCCGTCCGTGGGGGTCCGGTAGGAGAGCACCCGGGGCGGACGCCCGTTGCCCTGCCGCGCGTGAAACGCCCCGGCTCCCGCGTCGGGGCCGTCCGCGTCCCGCTCGGTGAAGCGCCGGTGCAGGTCACGCTCCAGTGCCGGGATCAGCTCGGCCCGAGGCACCTGGGCCGGCGTGGTGTCGTCGAGCGCCGGTTCCACGGCCAGCCGGCCCGAACGGGGGGCGAGGTTACCCCGGCGCGGCTGGACCAGCCCGGTCAGCCGGTCGATCATCACCTCGCAGTCGTAGTCGAGCGTCTCGGCGCCGGGCAGCTCGTGCAGGGTCTTCTCCACGATCCTGGTGCGGACCTCCTCGCTGACCAGGACTCCGCCGCTGGTGAAGTCCAGCCGCACATAGCCCTTGCGCCACACGTCGTGGAGAAGCTCCAGGGTGACCCGGTGCCCGAGACCGAGAAGTTCCACGAGTTGCTCCACCGAGGTGATGCCGGGCCTGCCGTCCCGGTCCCGCTCCAGGGCGTCGATGAGCCGCAAGGCCGTCATCTCGATCGGCGAGAGGACATCCCCGAGGCCGGCGCTGACATGGACCAGAAAGGTGTCGCAGGGGACGTAGATGATCGCTCTGCTGCCGAGGGTCGTCCTCATCACGGCTCCACCGGGCCGACTGCGGAGTCGACTGCCGGCCCGACTTCCGGGCTGGAGCGCCTGAGGCCGGTGAGATCGGCGACCGGAATCCGGGAGCCGTACAGTTCCACCGCGCGACAGACCTGGTGCCAGAAACCGACGTCGGTAATCGGCCGCTGGGCCCTGCGACGCCCCTCCTGAACCTGGGCCTCGTCATGGTCGTGCTCTCCGGTCCCACCACGGGCAGGCATCGGGCCCGGCTTGGGTACCGGAGGCGGGACAGGTCGGGGCGCCGTCTCCGGGACGGGTGGGGGCGCCGTCTCCAGCTCGTCCTCCGCCGACCGGGGACGGAACGACGCGAAATGCTCGAAATCCCCTACCAGGACGAGGAGTTGACGGGCACGGGAGAGCATCACATTGATCAGGTCGGACCCGGTCAGATGTCCCAGCCCCAGCCACGGCTGGGTTTCGGTACCAGGCGGTCGCCTGTCGCGTACGAGGGACACCACGACGATGTCGGCCTCCCGGCCCTGGAAGGCGTGCACAGTGGACAGGTAACGCTCCAGTCCGCGCTTGGCCAGCTGGCGGTTCTGCTGCCGGTAGGGACTGAGCACCGCCAGAGTGGTCCCGGGCTCGCCGGCGCTTAGTGGTACGGGGGCCGGGCGCATGGCCTCGACAAGTTCCTGCACGACCCGTGCCTCACCGTGGTTGAACCAGCGGGGCACGCCCTGGCAGTCCGGTTCGCCATGGGTGTCCAGCCATACCAGTGAGCGCCCGGCCAGTGCCTCGGGCGCGGTCAGGTTCACCGGGGCCACCTCCTTGCCGGTGGTCAACCGTCCTGGCGGCAGGCCGTCGGGCAGCACTCTGCCGCCGGGCGCCGGGTAGAAGACCCGACTGACGACCTGGCTGATCTCGTCCCGCATCCGGTACTGCGTCTGCAGCGTCAGCAGGGGTCTGTCTCGTGTGTCCTTGTTGATCGCGCTCCTCGCCCTGTTCGCGTCACTCGCTGCGCCCCCTCCCTGCCCGGGCAGGTCAGCGGGCGGCTCGAACAGCGAACGGAACAGGTCGAAGGCCCGGACGTAGGTGTCGTGGTTCGCGCCGATCCGTTGGAACTCCTCGTCCGGGTCGTCGACGCAGCTCTCCAGGAAGCGCAGGACGTCGTCGCGGCGGTGCGCCGGGAGCTGTTTGTGGTCGCCGATCAGGGTCCAGCGCCGTCCGCGGCACAGCGGCATGGCGAGCTCCGTCGGCCAGGCCTTGGCCGCCTCTTCGACGACCACCCAGTCCATGGTGCTGCGCACCCCGACGGGTGTGACGTTCTCCGCGGTCGCCATCGCGCAGGTGGCGAAGACGAGGTTGGCCGTCCGTCGGAGCCGGTCGCCCAGCTCCGGCAGCACGCTGTCGGTCGCGTCCTCCTCCAGCATCCGCCGCCACTCCTCCAGTACGCCCCGCGCATTGCCGCCCACCCCTGTCAACCGACGCGGCAGGTTGCGCCGGACCCAGTCGGCACGCTCCTCCGCCAGCCGGTTCTCCCGCCAGGGTTCCAGCACCGGGTCCACGGGCGCCTTGGGGGAGGCCACCCGGAGCGCCACCCCCTCCCAGCGGTGCGTGGACTGGCCAAGGTCGTCGAGGGCGTCCAGCCGACGCAGAACCCGCTCGGCCAGGTTGTCCAGCGCGAAGTTGGACTGGGCCGAGACCAACACGCGGTGGCCGGGATAGACCCGTAGATAGTGCGCGATGGCCTCGGCCGCGACCGTCGTCTTGCCAGTACCGGGCGGGCCCTGGAGAGCGAAGAAGGGCTCCTGGGTGAGGAGCTGTTGCACCGCCTTCTTGCCGTCGTCCCCGCTCAGCCGCTCCCCCGCCCGGCGCCAGCGGTAGGGCAGCAGCCGGAGCGACATCGGCGAACGCAGCTGATCGAGGAGCGCCGGGTTGTTCATCATCTCCAGACGGCCGTCCACCTGGCGTTCCAGGGCGATACGGCTGCCCCGGTCGTCGAGCGGCCTGATCCAGCCCGTTTCGGGCACCGGTGGCGAGTCCTCCGTGAGTTCCAGGACCACCCGGTCCGGGCCGCCCCTGTCCTTCACCAGGGCGCGGGCGGCGTACCGGGACGGTCCGGGCCGTCCCCGCTCGTCGGGGACGATCTCCACGGCGGCCGGCATGCCGTGGTCGCCCTCCAGAGAACCGAAGAAGTCACCCAGCGAGGGGCGGAAGCCCATGTCCGCGTACTTGGTCAGCAGTGCCGACTCGGTGACCCACGACTGGTCGCGATCCTCGTCCAGGCTGACGGTAACCGTGCGCGGCGAGTCCTTCGGGCCTTCGCAGGCGTAGGTTCGGGCAAGCAGTTCCGCGCCCTGATACTCCAGCAGCCAGTCGAACGCCGCCTCGTACTGCTGCTCGTGGTCGCGGACCTGGCGCGCCGAGCCCACCGCCTCGACGAGCGGCCGCCATGAGGGGCGGTCCGCGCGCACCCGGTCGAACTCGCCGGTGTCCATGTCGGTCGGTATCGCCTCCAGTTCGGGGAGTTCCCGGCGCAGCGGCTGATCCAGCAAGGGCTGCAGTCGCGTGCGGACGAAATGCTGATCGCGGCGCACCACGTATTTGATCAGCAGCACCTCGTCCAGTTCCGGGCCCAGTCCGCCCCACCCCAGGCGCGGGCGGTAGTAGGTGCAGAACCACAGCGCACTGCTGCCGACCAGCAGATGCTTCGCATCGGCGCGAGCGCGCTGGTCACGTTCGCTGCCCGCTACGAAGGGGACCGCGCCATGCGGGGAGCGCAGCAGCTTGGCACCCTTCAGATCCCGCTGGATCAGCCCGGCCAGCTCCAGTCGGCCGGTGTCGGTCTCGGGGCTGTGCCCCAACCAGCCCCACTCGTATACGGTGAGCCGGGACTCCTCCGGCATGTAACCGATCAGATACGGTCGGCTGCTGACGCGCTCGTCCCAGGTGACGACGATCCGTTCGTACTCCCGGTGCAGTTCCTCGACAACCTCGTAAGCGGTGGGACGCTCACGCGGGTGGTCCCAGCGCAGCATCCTCTCCAGCAGGCCGGTGAGTTGGGGCGGCAACTCCCTCTCAGCCCTCAGGCCGGCGATGAGATGGGCGTTGATCTGCGCCATCCGCTCCGGCGTACTGTGCGACAACTCATCTTGTCCTGGGAGCAGTTCGGCAGGCATCGGGCCGAAGAACCATTCCCAGACCACGACCGCCAAGGCGTAGACGTCGGCGCGTTCGTCCTCCGCGACGGGCGAGTGCCCGTCGTGCGGGAAGAGAAAGTCCAGCCGTTCCTTCGGGGCGAAGGCCAGCGCGCGGGACGGCTGAGACAGGTACAGCTCGCGTAGCTTCTGCCCTTCACCATGTGTGTCGATCATCGAGTTCTGAACCAGATTCGCCATCAGCGCGCTCATTTCGAAGCGCGCCAGCCACATGTCCGGTGGGTCCTGGTCCGTAGCACCGATGGTGCCGGGCCACAGGTTGCGGTGATAGGCACCGAGCCCGTGCAGGGTGGCCAATGCCTCGGCCAGCCGCAGAAATTGACGTAACGACAGCTTGGGATTGCGGTGCATGTAGGCGACCGCCTCAGGGTCGGCCAGTGTGTTGCTGCTACCGCGGGTGACAGCCACCGCCACGCCGCGCAGAGCACCGCTGCCGATCGCCTCGCTCGTCTCTTCCGGAGAGCGGAAGCCGCCGTCCAGGATCCGCGGCAGACCGGGCTGCCCCGTCGCGCCGACCCGCAGTAGGACGCGCACTTCCTGCTCCCACAACAGCCCACCCACGCCCGTGATGCCCACATAGATCTGGACGTCCACCGGTCGACCCTCGGTGTCGACAAGCCGGTAGCGGAAAAGCTGCTCGGGAACCAGCTCCTCACGCCCCAGGAGAGGTTCCGCCCCACTGGGTGGCTCGTACGGGCCGTGAACTGCCGTTTTCGGGTCGCAGCAGAAGTACCTGACAAACTTGTCCACAAGTTCACTGACGCCGTCCGACAAGGGCGCACCCTTCCTTGAACCGGAAGGCCAGTGTGCACCATTATCCGCATTTACATACAGGTAACAGCGCAATCCCGCATAGCGGTTGTTCGTGATCAGAGGCGCCAGAGGTCGTCATGGCCACCCGGCTCAACTGGTGGATCACGACCGTGCCGCAAGCGCCGCCGCCCCACCCAAAGAACCGGACAGCCCCATTGCGCGCGCCCCAAGTTGGTCGAGGAAGACCCAGGCCATGAGCCACCATCCCCGTGTCGCCGGGTCCAGTCTCAGAGGGGTGGATACAGTGCCGGGCAGCGGGGGACACGAGCATCGACCCTCACGACCAGGGTCTGCTGCCGACGTGCGGAGCGGGGCCCTCTACCACACTTTGCCCCCAGCTTTTTCGACACTGGTTCCGCCCGTTGTACAGACCCGCAGGAGCCGACGGCGGGAAGCGGACGCAGGTACGCATCCGCAATCGCGCATCTCGCTCAGGCACGAAGCACTTGTCCGCGGACACTCCGAAGGCCCGTCAGCCACTCCCAGACCGTCCACTCGGGCAGGCCGTGCCCACGGCGTGCCCGTAAGGGAGGACAATCACGGTCACAGGGGTGCGATCCACCCCTGACGACCATCCCAGGAAGAAGGCATCTGCACAGGTCACGGCCATAACGCCGACCCAGGCTCCGTCGCTTCCCAAGCTGAGAGCGCGAGTTCGACTCTCGTCACCCGCTCCATGTGAAACCCCCAGGCCAGAGGCCCGGGGGTTCTTTGTTGTCTAGACCGGTGCGCGGGTGGCTCACCACAACCGCACCATAAGGAGTCGGCTAGGTACCGGTGGCCTCCTCCTTGTGGTGCGCGGAGGCGCCCGTGTGGTTCTTCGCACGCTCGGCGCGCACCATCTCGTCAAGGCCGGCCGCCAAGTCGCGCTGCCGCTCGTCGTCGGAGTGCTGATAGATCAGCGCGGCCTTCTCGGAGCACCGCTAGGGGTGGGAAATCGCCGCGAACCGGACAGCATCCGACTATACCGAAGCCTTGCGACGCCCCTGGAACTCCCGCTCAGGGTGGATCAACCGCCCACACCGCCGCACAGCAGGCCACGTACTTGGAGCGGCTACGCAAGGAAGTCACCGCCGCCCTCGAAGGACCCCGGGCTGCTCGACCGAGAGACCGCGATGCGCGACAGCACCGACCTCGCCCGCTCCGCCCGAGCCTCCCCCGCATCGCCGGCCTTCTCGCAGACCCGGACCTCCGTGTCCGGCTGGCTACCCTGCGCGCGCAGCTAGACCCCGTGCCCGCTCCAACCCACACATGAGGATGGGCCCGGAAAAATCTCCGGGCCCATCCCTCTACCTCTCCCCCTACCCCGGTGTCGTCACCACAGTGAGACGTACGGCGACATCGCCGGAACCCACATCAGGTCGAACAGCGGTAGCAAGCACAGCCGCAGCGCCATGAGCGTCCAGCCGAGCCGTCGCATCCACCTCTGCTCGCGCGTCAGCAGACCGAGGGTGACCACCACAGAAACCGCCAGTCCCACGCTGGCAGCGGTCATGTACGGGACGTCCGCCAGGAAGACGTACGGATCATCACGCCAAGTCCACAACGTTCTGGCGACGACCAGGGCAAGCACCGCCTCGGCGGAAACCAGCCAGAGCACTGGGCGAGAAAGATGAAACGTGCCTCTCGGCATTGCGGTCGACGACGGCATCAGTACCACTCCGGCTTGATTCGGTAGATCCAGATCTTCATCTTGGGCATGACCTTCTTCTGCGCGGCCAGGCTGCGGTACTTGTAGGACTTCGTATGCTGGGTGACGTAGATCTTCCCGTTGCTGATCTTGCTGATCTTGCTGATGATCGATGCGTGGTCGACCGACCCGTTGCCTGTCCAGTCGTAGAAGACGACATCGCCCGTGAACGCGTTGCTCGTGGTGCGCTTGGAGCTGAGCATGTGGTTGTACACGAAAGCCTTGAAATAGGACGCGTTGACCCATGTCCAGGTCTCATCGTGGACCCAGTTGTCCGGCTTGTACCACCAGTAGTTCTTGCTCTTGTGACTCTCGTCCCCGGTGCCCTTCATCCTTGCGCCGCCACCGTAGTGGACAGCGCGAGAGACAAAGTTTGTACAGTCTGAGTCGCACATGTCCGGGCTGTCCCAGTTGGACACGGCCCAGGTTGCTGCACCGGTGCGGGCGTAGGAGCCGGCTTGAACAGCGTTGAAGGACACCGGAGTGACCGTGCCGGTGGTGGTGGTGTCGCTTCCGTTGTCCGTGGAGTCGCCGTCGAACGTCGAGGATTCGGTGTCGGCGTCGGTTCGTTTTCGATGCTGTTGGCGAAATCGAGCAACGCGGCGCCAGCGGGCCGCACGGTCACCTCGTGGGCAGCCGCGGTGACTGCAGAGAGCAGAACAGGCTTCGTACCGGCGGTGAAGGTGTAGCGCATCTCGACCGCGCCGGTTTCGTCGGTCGGATCAGCGGTGGCGGCGCTCACGTCCGTCACGATGACGTCCGAGGTACTCACAGCGGCCCGCAGGGTGACTGTCTTGCCATCGCCCGACGGGATGGCCAGCACGCCGCCGAACTCGGTTTCTGGACCGGTGTTGTCCGTGTCGTCCTCGGAAGCGGCGATGCGCTCCCGCAGCAGGATCTCCTGATCGTCGGACAGGAGTTCTTCGAACTGGGCGCCGTACCCGCTGTTGGACGCGGCGTCCTTCGCGTCCACGTAACCACCGCCGATCAGACCGCCCCTGGCGTGGTGATACGCCTCAAGAGCCGTCTCATAAGCACTCGCCCCGCCCGGCACGGTTGTGGGAACGATGGCCTCCGACGCGGCGGCCGGGCCCGTGCCGTAGTCGTTCCGCCCAGTCACCTTGAAGGTGTAGGTGGTGTCTCCGGCATCCGCGTCGAGGTCTGTGAAGACGGCGGATCGGCCCGTGGTGGTCCGCGTGGCTGCGGTCGTGCCGTCAGAGGCTACGGCGGTAACGGTGTAAGTGACCACGTCGTCCGCGTCACCGGCGAACTCCGCTGCGGTCCAGGTCACCAGAGCGCCGCCCTCACCGCCTATGGCTTTCAGGTCGCTGACGGCGGAGGGTGCGGTACCCGTGCCGCTGGAGGCCCCGGAGTCCTCCGTCACATCGAGGGTGAACTCTTGGAGGTCGGTGTAGGCCGAGCAGACATCAGCCGCGCAGGCACGCATCTTCCAGTTGTAGGAGGCACCGTCGGTGAGCAAGCCGGCTGGCAGCTTCACAACAGCGCGGTCGCCGTCCTCCACCCCGGCAGTGAAAGTGCTACCCACAGCGTTACCCGACGCGTCGTACACCAGGTACTCGGCGGTCACCGCTCCCTGGCCAGGAGCCACAACGACACCAGTGAGCAGTGGCGTCGCGGTTTGCGTCGCACCGGCCACGAGGTCGGTGGGCTGCTCGGGTGCGGCAGCCTTGGAGATGTCGACCGTGAACTTCTGCCAGGCACTCCATGAGGTGGAGTAGTCCGTGCCGTCGTACGTTCGGGCCCGCAACCGCAGGTGGGTGCCGTTCTTGAGCGGAGTTTCTTCCGGGACGGCGAAAGCAGCCGCCTCGACGGCATCCACGTAAGCACTGTCAGCGGTGAGCTTGTAAGTGGTGTCGTTGTAGGCCGGGTCAGGCTCGATGACAAACTGGACGCGCGCCCTGGCCCCCGGGTCGGCGTCGTTGACGAGGCTCGACAGCACAGGTGTGAGTGCGGTGACGGTCGGCACGCCGCCGCTCGTCGTGCTCGGCGAGAAGGACGCGGTGCCTGGGGCATCCGGATAAGAGTTGTACGACACCGTCAGGTGGGGTTCGGTCGAGCCGTCTCCGGAAACGTAGTTGGCGGAGCGGTAACGGCGCCAGGTCAGAGAGTCGGCCTCGTCAACACCACGGATCATCAGCCCATGGTTTGTGGTGCCGTCCGCCCAAGCCCTGACGATGGTATCGACGTCGAAGTTCACCGTCCCGGCAGGACAAGCAGAGGAGTACCCCTTGGCCGCAGTGTTGATCACCTGGCCCGAGGTAGTTGCGGCGGGCTGGGTGTTCCACGTCACCGAGGAAGACGACCATGACTCGGTCACCCGGCGGACGACAGTACCTGTTCCAGTCGTGCAGGAAGAGGACCAGTCGGAGTAGAGCGCCAGGTTGGTATCGGTGATGTGAGTGCCGGCAAAGTTCGACACGTCGAACTTCAGGTAGGAGCGGGCCACAGTGTCACCGGCGTTGTACGTACCCGACTTCAGCTCGGTGGAAGGGACTTGTGAGTCGGGGTAATTGGTGGCAACCCAGGTATCGGTGGTGACGGCAAGCGTCGAGGTGGGGTCGACGGTGACCGGATAGGTCAGATCCTGCTCGAAGTATTCCGGATCTGGCTTGAGGACGAGGGTCTGACGGCCGTCAGTGGCCGTTTCGATCTCCGTGTCCACAGGGGCGAGGTAACGAGACTCTCCAGACTTCTTGTCCATCGAGGAGTCCCACATCATGGGGGCAGGGGCCTCGGCGACAAAATTTCCAGCGGTGTTCTTCAGAAGCAGGTGCCCAGAGCCAGCCTCGGACAGTGTGAGACCCTTGAGGGTGACGGGGATGCGATAGGTAAGTTCGCCGGTGGGAGCCGAGTCCAGGACAACGTTCTGGGAAAAGCCCTGCTTCAGGGCCGTGACGGTCAGGGTCTGGCCATCACCCAGGCCATAGGCAGCGGTGTCGCCCTTGACCTCGGGCGTGGGCAGAACGTCCTCCCAGCCCAGCGCCAGCGAAGTGTCGCCTGCGGCGACCGAGGCCAGCTTCTCACCCAAGCCGTCGCGGGGCTGGGCCGATCCCGCCAGGGCCGTGAGAAGTCTCCATGAGCACGCACTGGAGCGGGCACTCCTGGGTCCCGGCGGCGCCGGAGACTTCCATGCGCGGGCCCGGCACGGCCAGTTCGCCGTGAGTGGTTCGGCACCCGCTGCCCGAGGAACGTCGTCACCGAAGTCCACGCCAAGGCCCCCGCGCCCACCGCTGTCACCACCCTCGCGGACTCGCCGCCTACGTCCACGCCGAGCACGCCGGCCGCGGGGTCAGCTCACCGGTGTGAGGATCATCGCCTGTCCGCCCGCGCTGGTCATGGTCACGTCGAGAGTGGTGGTGGAGGTGACCGTCCGGGTGCTGACGACCGTGGGGGTCGCGTGCGGAGTGGTGCCCGCCGGGCCGTCGGCGTAGATCGTGGCCGTGTAGGACGTGCCGCTGTCGAGGAAGTGCAGCGGGACCGGCACGGTGCGCGCGGCCTCGTTGTTCATCGCGCCGAGGAACCATGTACTGCCGCTACGGCGGGCCACGGCGACGTACTCGCCGAGGGAAGCCACGACCGTGGTGCTCTCGTCCCAGGTGGTGGGGACTGCGTCGAACCAGGCGAGGCCCGGCCAGTTGGCGGTGTTGGCGTACGCGGAGGGCTTGGAGTACCAGTAGAGGAAGTTCAGCGGCTGGTAGTAGACCGCGGCCATCGCCATCTGGTGGGTGTTGGTGGTCCGGTCGCGGGACTGGCCGTAACAGATGGTGTAGTCCATGGGGCCGCCGACGTTGCGGGCGAAGGGCAGGAGGACGTTGTTGCTGGCGGTCGGGAACTGTTCGTTGCCCCGGACGCCCTCCAGGCTGATCCAGTTGGGGTAGGTGCGCTCGTAGCCCCACGACCGAACGTTGTCGTGCATGTCGATCAGCAACTCGTGCTTGGCGGCGGTCTTGGCCCAGGCGACGATCTGGTTGGTCATGGCCTGCGTGCCGTCGTTGATGAAGCCGAGCTTGACACCGGCCACGCCCCAGCTCTTGTACAGGGCGAACAGGGTGTCCGGGTCGTTCGCGGCGATCCGGTTGACGTAGAGGAAGACCCCTATGCCCTTGCCGGTGGCGTAGTCGATCACCGCGGGCAGGTCGATGGCGGATATCGCGCGGGTGGCGTCGGGGGTGGTGAACTCCGGGCCGTACCAGCCGGCGTCGTACTCGATGTACTCCAGGTTGCGGGCGGCGGCGAAGTCCACGCCCTGGGTCCCGGCGGCGGTGGTCAGCTCGCAGCGGAAGACCTTGCCCGGCTTGATCCAGGAGGTGTCCGGCAGGGCGCAGGCCGGGGCGAGGTTGAGTACGAGCTCGGCGTTGTCGATCAGGTCACCGGCCTCGTCGCCGAGCACCAGGACACGCCACGGCGTGGCGAACGGCGTGGTGACGGTCGTGGTGTTCTGCGTGGTGCCCGGGGAACGGGCGGACTTCTTCATCAGGTACGTCTTGAGCGTGTCGCCGGCGCCGGGGACGGAACTGACCATCGAGCGTGGGTAGTTCACCCGGGCGGACTCGCACACGGTGGCGAACAGCCCGCTGTCCAGGGTGACCAGCAGCGGCAGGTCGCTGAGGTTGCCGTTGTCGGTGCTGGAGGTGCCGGTGTGCGGGATGGCGTCCGGCGCGACCGGGCTGTAGGCGCCCTCGTCCCGGGCGCTGTAGATCGTCGTGTTGTCGGGGAAGACCCAGGTCGTCAGCTCGTCGGAGATGGTGGCACTGCCTCTGTCGAGCAGGACACAGCGCAGTGCGACACCTGTGTCGTAGGCGCGCAGCTGGACGGAGAAGTTGACGCCGCTGGTGCCGTCCCGGAGGTTCCAGCGCATCTCCTGGTAGTGGTCCCGGATCGTCGCGTTGCGTCCGAAGACGGGGGTCCAGGCGCTGTCCTTGGTCCAGTGCTGATAGCTGGTCACCGACACGTCGCGTGTGCCCAGTTCGGTGCCGTCGCTCAGCAGCAGACCCAGCGCCGAGGGGTTGAGGACGGTCGTACCGCCGCGCTTCACCGACCAACGGAGCACCCCGTCGGCCAGGGACATCGTGATCCGGTTCGTGCCGTTCGGCGAGGTCGCCGTGATCGATGTTGTCGATGTTGTCGACGTGTCCGCCGCCTCCGCGACTGACACGTCACCGACGTCCAGGATCGCGCCTCCCGCGGTGACCGCCGCCGCCATGAGGAGCCCGCGTCGGGACAGCCCCTGCGGGCGCTCGGTCGTGGGCCGGCGGCCGGACATGTCCCCGGATGCGGAGGCTTCCATGGCATGTACCCCTCTCATGGGCCCCGCAGCAGCCGATGAGGTCCGGGCACTGGCACCGCGCGGGCGTTGTGTGTCCCTGTGACGCAGGACAATCGCTCTCAACAAAACCAATCAGTAACGAACTACGGCCGACTCGCAGAGTTGTTCTACGCGTCGATCTTCCGACGGTCAACGGGTCCGTGCGGAAGTTTTGCCTCAGCGATGCCTCAGAGATGCCTCAGAGATGACCGAAAGCATCCATAACCAGCACATAGCGCGGAGTTCCGTCCACCCGAGGAAGCGAGGAGAGGGGAATCGCCCCGGCCTTCACGAGACCCAAGAGGCCGACAGGCGACCGCCGTTACCTGCACGCCCTCTCGCCCCACCATCCGACTGGAACGGGCAAAAAGAAACAGAAACCAACGGGTCAGTGTCTTGACAGAACTTCTGGCGACAGTTGTTATTAGCGCGTCATTCAGCGGACATATACACCGCCCTCCCGCCGGCCGGTCACAAACCAGGCACCGCCACAGCAGGCCCCCTCCGTACCAGCGGGTTCCCCCGTACCCGGCCCTCTCCCCCTGTGCACACGCAAGCGGCATCGCCATGCCTGCCTCCGGACAGCAGCGGGCCCGGGACCTCAAAGAAGAGGTGAAGAAGCATGTCCGAAGAAACGCCTTCCGGCCGCGGCAGCGGACACGGCGTCAGCCACCGCCGCAGACCATGGCACACCGCCGCCCTCTCGTTGCTGACGCTGCTGGCAGCTCTGGTGGCGTTCCTGATACCCGCCTCGGCCGCCCAGGCCGCCA
The DNA here is from genome assembly GCF_036346855.1 of Streptomyces europaeiscabiei. NCBI lineage: Bacteria > Bacillati > Actinomycetota > Actinomycetes > Kitasatosporales > Streptomycetaceae > Streptomyces > Streptomyces europaeiscabiei. The sequence goes on along the minus strand of NZ_CP107841.1, from coordinate 5,637,163 downwards.
CCACCGTGACCTTCACGACCGGGGCGGCACGGACCGACACCAGCGGCAACACCCTTCAGCTCCACGGCATGGGCATCATCAAGGTCGGTGACACCTGGTACGGCTTCGGCGAGAACAAGACGGGCGTGGACTCGACCAACACGTCCTTCCAGGCCATCGCCTGCTACAGCTCGACCGACCTGGCGAACTGGACGTTCCGGGGCAACGCGCTGTCCCTGCAGAGCAGCGGTGACCTGGGCCCGTCCCGGGTGGTCGAGCGGCCGAAGGTGATCTTCAACGCCACCACCCAGAAGTTCGTGATGTACGTGCACATCGACAGCCTCAACTACGCCGAGGCCAAGGTCGGTGTCGCGACCAGCAGCACACCCTGCGGCTCCTACGACTACCTGGGCAGCTCCCGCCCCCTGGGCCAGCTGAGCCGTGACATCGGCCTGTTCCAGGACACCGACGGCACCGCCTACCTGATGACGGAGGACCGCAACAATGGCCTACGCATCAACCTGCTCTCCAGCGACTACCTCACCCAGGTGAGGACGGTCGCCATCCTGGGCAGTGGTGGCGGCGCCAACAGCTTCGAGTCACCCGCGATGATCAAGGCCAACGGGATCTACTACCTGCTGGCCTCGCGCCTGACCGGCTGGAGCCTGAACGACAACGTCTATTCCACCGCCACCTCCATCGGCGGCACCTGGGCGCCGATGAGGACCTTCGCGGCCCCGGGCACCAAGACGTACGGCAGCCAGACCTCCAACATCATCACCGTGGCCGGCACCTCCGGTACGACGTACATCTACGCCGGTGACCGCTGGAACCCCTCCGACCTCGGCGAGTCCGAGCTCATCTGGCTGCCCCTGACCATCAGGGGCACGACGGTGAACCTCGGCCAGTACCCGACCTGGTCACTGGATGTCGAGGCGGGCACCTGGACGCCGAACAGCGGCGTGCCGAGTGCGGCGGTCCACACCCTGACGAACTCGGGCAGCTCCAAGCTGCTCGACGTCACCGGCTCCTCCACCGCCACAAACGCCAACGTCATCCAGTGGAACGGCACGGGCGGGGCGAACCAGCAGTGGAACGTCACCAAGGTCGCGGACAACATCTACACGCTGAAGAGCGTCAACAGCGGGCTGTGCCTGGACGTCCCCAACAAGTCGACCGCGCAGAACATCCAGCTCATCCAGTGGACCTGCAACGGCGGCGCCAACCAGCAGTTCTTCTTCGACCTGGTCGGCAGTTTCACCGGCAGCCAGTACATGCTGGTGGCCGTGCACAGCGGGCTGAACCTCGGGGTGCTGAACAACGCGACGACGGCCGGAGCGGCGGTCGTCCAGCTGACCGGCACCGGTGCGGCGACCCAGAAGTGGACCGTCGGCTGACGCCCTCGTGGTGAGGTGAGTGCCGGCCCGCTGTCGCTGACCGCGACAGCGGGCCGGCATCATGACCCCGGCCGCGCTCAGCCGGCGGACAGCTGAAACGCCACCCGAGCAAAGCGCTGAGCCAGCGCCCAACTCGACTTCAGCGGGACGCCAGTCGACACCTCTCTGAAGTCGCCCGCACCGACCTCGTTTCAACCGCGTGCCCCATCCGTGCCCTTCAGAGCGGGCAACAGCGGTAGCCAAGGGTGCGATCCCGACCCGACCACGGAACCCTGGTCCCGCGTTACCGCAGGTCAGCGCGGCATACGACGAGCAAGCGCCGTCGCTTCCCAAGCTGAGAGCGCGAGTTCGATTCTCGTCACCCGCTCCAGTAGAAGCCCCCGAGGTCATGGACCCGGGGGTTTGTTGTTGTCGGCCGGACCAGTGGATCGGCGTGCACCACGACGGCACCGTGAACGCGGCGCCAGGGCCTTCTTTACTGCTCCGTGCCACGGCCCCTGCGGTGACGGGTCAGGGCTGGTCGACGCCTGCGTCAGTGCCCGCGCTGGACGTCGGTTTGCGGCCGCAGGTCGCCAGGCTGCACCATCTGCGCCGCCCGCTCGCGTCGAGGAACAGCCAGCCGCAGTCCTCACTGGGGCATCTGCGGACCGTGAAGCGCCTTGGATCCGCGAGCAGTTCGCCCGCGCTACGGGCAACCGCGCACACGGGCAGGCGCAGACCGGCGGAGGAGGAGGGCTGCCAGCGTCCGAGGCCGTCCTCGCCACGGGTGAAGACCGAGTGCCTGGCAGCGTCCTCCACCGCGCCGGCCACCACCTTGAAGGCACGGGCGTCCTCCGGATCGGTCAGACAGGCATACAGGTTCGTACGAAACTGCCGAGCCTCGGCGAGCGTGGCGGCAGCCTCGTCGGGGTGCCGCAGCGCCTGTTCCCGCAGCCGAGTGACCAACCTCTGCTCGACCAGGTCCATATGGCCGGCCCAAACGGCCAGCGTGGCGTAGCCGCGCAGCCACTCCGATCCCGGCAGCCGGTCCCCGCCCCAGCCCGCGTAGGTGTTGCAGAACTCCAGGGCGGGGTGTCCGCTCGTGCTCCATGGCAGCCATTGGTCGTCGACCCGCACGGCGTATACGGGTCCGGGAGGCCGGTCCAGCCGGTGGTCGCCGTGCAACATGCGGTCGTGCAGCGTCTGCAGTTCCGCGCCCGGTTCGATGCCGAACTCGGTCACCAGCGCCTTGCGCGTGCTGCGGTACAGCTCCAAAGCCTCGCTCTGGCGACCGCCGCGGTAGAGAGCGGTCATCTGGGCAGCGACCAGCCGTTCCCGCCCTGGATGCTCCTCGGCCGGCGTGGTCAGATCCGCCACGACGCGGTCGTGAAGACCTATGGTGAGCTGCGCCTCCGCTCGCCGCTCCACGGCGGTCAGGCGCAGTTCGTCGAGGGGACCGCCGAGGCGGGTACGCAGCCGGTCGTCGGCCATGTCGGCGAGCAGCGGGCCCCGCCACAGCCCGAGGGCGTGGTCGTAGAGACGGACTCGCTCCGCCGGGTCACCGGAATCGGCCGCCTGCCGGACGAGGAAGGTGAACTCCAGCGCGTCGATCGTATGAGGGCCCTGCTCGACGGCGTAGCCGTCATGCCGGGTTTCGACCGGCACTCCGTACGGCTTGAGAGCGGCACGCAATCGACCTACGTAGGTGTGGACGGTGCCGCGGGCCGAGGCGGGCGCATCACCGTTCCACAGCAGGTCGATGAGGCGCTCGGTCGTCACGGCCCGGCCCGCGTGCAGCAGGAGGACCGACAGCAGGCACCGCTCCTGGCGGCGGCTGCCCACCAGCACCTGTCGTCCCTCGTGGCAGGCGGCGAAAGGACCGAGCAACTGGAACTCCATGGCGCTCGGCAGCCTAGCGGGGCCGAGCGTCCGCGGTCCGTGCCGGTAGCAGTAGTGGTGAGGGTTTGGTCAGAGGCCGACGGGACACTGGCATCCGCCTCTTCGGCGGAACCTTCCTTTCACCCGTCTGACCAGGGAGAGTCATGCGACGAACCGTTCTCGCCCCGCTGGTGCTTGTCGCCGTGCTTCTGGGAGTGCAGCCCGCGTCGGCCGCGTCCGCCGGAGCCGGCACCGGGTGGGAGCCGGCACCCTCCGCGCCATGGGACGTCGATGCCGGGCTGCGGTGCGACTTCCCTGTTCACGGCGAGCCCGTCATCGACGAGGTGATGCAGCGCGTACTGGACACCTACCCCGACGGCACCGTGAAGCGTGTCGCGTACAAGGGCGATCTGGTCGTACGGGTCACGAACACCGAGACCGGTGCCTTCCACGACGCCGACGCGAGCGGCTCGGCCATCGTCGAGCATCGAACCGACGGCTCTCAGTTCTGGGCCGTACACGGCCCGGTGCTGGTCGGCATCGGTGAGGGCAGGGGCAACCTGCCGCGCGGCCTGTACATCATCGACGGGGTGTACGCCATGGACATCAGCTCCGTCGGGTACAAGGCCGTGAACCCGGTGCACGGGACGACGGACGACCTCTGCGCCCGCATCGACTGACGTCTGCGCGCACCTGCGGTACCGGCGCCGCAGGTGCGCAGAGCCCGAGATACCGACGTCGCAGGTGCGCAGAGCCCGAGATACCGACGTCGCAGGTGCGCAGAGCCCGAGATACCGACGTCGCAGGTGCGCAGAGCCCGAGATACCGACGTCGCGTACAGACACATGCGGCGGTGATTCAAGCCGCTGACCGCGGCTGACGGATCGTCCGTACGGCTTCCGCCGCCTGTCCTCCGGAAAAGCTCCCCGCAGGACCGATGATGCCGCCGCACGACACAAGCCGAGGCCGTGCCCCATCCGTGCCCCCATCCGTGCGCACTCGCCGCCTCGTGGGACCTTGAGGCAGATCTGGACATCGTCGCCGAGGCATCCACTGGCGTCGAGACTGCGGCAGAGGCCCGCAAGCACCCGCCCGGACATCGCCATACTCGACTTGCAGATGCCGCACAGGGACGGCATCACCGTCGCCACGTCACTGCGTGAGGCCCTGCCGAACTGCAGGTCCCTCATCGTGACCAGTCACGGCCTACCAGGTCACCTCAAACGGGCCTTGGAAGAGGGAGTTCGTGGGTTCGCGCCCAAGAACGTCTCCGCCCGGGACCTTGCTCAGATAGTGCGCACGGTCCGCGCCGGAGACCGTTACATCGATCCTGTCCTGGCAGCCGATGCCATCAGCGTCGGCGACTCCCCGCTGTCCCCGCGCGAGGCAGACATCCCCGCTGTCCCCGCGCGAGGCAGACATCCTCGCTGTCCCCCCGCGAGGCAGACATCCTCACGCTCGCCTCCGACGGAGCTTCCATCATCGAAGTCGCCGAGCGCGCCGCGCTCTCCGCCGGCACCGTGCGCAACCATCTCTCCTCCGCCTCCATCAAACCGGGCGCCGAAAATCGCTACGGAGTCATCCACATCGCCCGTGAGCAAGGTGGATCTGATGGGCTCAGCCACGGCTGCGCCCTGCTGGCGGTTGAACAGGTGCGCCTGGCTGGTCACGGCGCTTCTGTGCACCGCAGTTGGCGGGTGCAGTGCACGGTAGCCGGCGAGTCCGTGGCCGAAGCAGCCGGTTCCGCGAGGCCTGGGCGGGAGATGCTCGGAGGGCGTCGCGTGCGATGACGTACGACGCCTCTTCACCGAGGGCAGGGCCTGCGGGCTGCTGCTGACCGACGTGGCCGATGGCATTCGGGTCGGTCTATGCGGCGAGTTCCTGCTCCAGGCCGTCGAGGAGGGCTTGGAGGCCGAACTCGAAGGTCTTGTCGGGAGCGGCGGCGTAGTCGGCCGCAGCCCGGGTGTCCAGCCGTACGCGCAGGCGCGGATAGCGCATGGCGATCTCCTGCGCCTTGGTCATGGTGTGCTGGAACTGCTCTTCGGCGGTGCTGTGGGCCTCGTTGAGTTTCCGGGTGAGCGACGCGGTCGCGGCGGCGCCGGCCGCGTTGCCGAGGACGTAGGTGAAGACGGCGGCCGCGGCCTGGTCGGCCCGGGGGCCGGTGAAGCCGGCGGATTCGTAGACGGCGAGGCTGTGGTCGTCGTGGCGGGCCTTGCCCTCGCCGTAGACGACGTGTGCGGTGAAGACCTGCACCAGCCATGGGTGCCGGGTGAACATCGCGTACAGGTCGGTGGCCATGGCGGTGGCCGCGGTGCGCCAGTCGACCGCATCAAGGTCGGGCAGTGTGAGCTCGCTCCACACCTGGTCGGTGGTGAGCAGGACGAGGTTGTCCTTGTTCTTGACGTGCCAGTACATGGCCGTGGCGGCGGAGTTGAGCCGGTTGCCCAAGGCGCGCATGTTGAGCCCCTCGAGGCCCTCGGCGTCCAGGAGCTCGACGGCGGTGCGGACGATCTGGTCCCGGGTGAGGGTGTCGCGTGCCATGGCCTCACCGTACGCAGCACTTGCACAAAGTTCAAGAAGGCACTTGCACACTGTTCAAGTCCGGGCTTACCGTCTTCTCGGCCAGCCAGTTGAACTAAGTGCAAGTCCAAGGAGAGCCCCGTGAACACCCTTGCCGCCGTCATGCAGCTGCTCGTTGCCGCCGCCTTCATCAGCATCCCGCTGGTCCGCCACCGTTTCGGCCCCGCCGCGAAGGCCGCAGCAGTGGCCGAGCTCCGCCGCCAGAACATCCGTCCGGAGGTGCTGGAGGAGAACAGGCTCCGGTTCGACGCCGGCGGTCACGAGACCGCGGCCCCGGTGGCCGTGGCCGCCGTGATGACCGCCACCGCCGCCGTGAACCTCGCGGGCGCCGACCTGGCCCAGCTGCTGACCTGGATATTCTCCTCGCTGGTGCTGGTGATGAACGCGGTGATCGTCTACAGCAACCTCACCGCGGTGAAGTCCGTGAAGGCCGCCTTCCGCCGCAAGGACGACCCGGAGCTGGCCCGCGTCGAAGTCGAGCCTTTCCTCCAGGCCGCCGAGAGCGCCTTCCCCCACTGGGTGCGCGCCCAGACCTACCTGCGCAACACCGTGGTCTTCGGCGGCTCCGCCGCCGCGCTGGTCGCCGTCTCCCTGATCTGACAACACGTACGGAGGGGGCCTTCGCGGCGATGTGGTCGCAGCGAAGGCCTGTGCCGTTCTCCCGCCGCATGCGCCCAGGCCGACGAGGAGACCCGCCGCCCACGAGCCGCACACCGGCCCCACTCGTCCGCTGCCCGGCTCGTCAACTGCATCCAACAGCTGCTCTACCGGCAGCACCGAGCGGCCGAGTACCTGACGGTCGAGAACCACTCTCCACGGCGACCGTCAACCTCAAGCGAGGGCAGAGACACATTCCTCCCTCCGTTCCGCGGCACCGTGCCCAGCGGCTTCTGTGGCTGCTCCGGCTTCTGTGGCTGCTCCTGCTCCTGCTGCTCCTGCTGCTCCTACTGCTCCTACTGCTCCTGCCGCTCCTGCCGCTCCTGCCGCTCCTGCCGCTCCTGCCGCTCCTGCCGCTCCTGCCGCTCCTGCCGCTCCTGCCGCTCCTGCCGCTCCTGCCGCTCCTGCCGCTCCTGCTGCTCCTGCTGCTCCTGCCAGACGTACCAACGGCAGTGGTACGTAACCGAGTCCTCCCAAAACCCTGCGCTCGTTGTGTCGCGCCGCGTGCCGCACAGTGGATGTCGTGCCGCACCGAAGGCCTGGTGAGGCGGCTGCCGGTCGTGTTCGACTCCCGGCCGCCGCGCTCGTCCTGGGCCGACGACCGACTCCTCCGCCGCGGCGCGAACCGTGTTCCCTGACGCCGGACCCACCGGCCCTACCGGCGCCGTCGGGGCTCTGCAGACCACGACGCCACCCGGCGGGGACTGCTCACCACAGCAGTCGTCCACGCGCCGACCAAGGAGATCCCCCCATTGTCCCGCCGCTTCCTCCTCGTCCTCGGCAGCCACCGCAGCAACGGGAACACCGAGTTGCCCGCGCGCCAGGCCGCCGCCTGACCGCCTTGCGGCGTCACGCCGTCAGCCGCATGTGCGCTGTCACGTCCTCCCGAAGACGGCCGTGACGTCTCGTACGCATGCCGATTCGCGCACCTGACGTGGCCGGTACCGCCACCCGTCCTCCGCCGACCGAGAGAGTGGGCATGTTCGCCGAACCCCCCGAGTCATCAGTTGCTCCCCCCGAGGGATCCGCGCCCGATCCGTCCCGGCGCACGTTCATCGCAACCACCACCGCCGTCGGCGGCGCGGTCGTCGCAGGCGGCCTCGTAGCAAGCCCGTCCGTGTTCGGCGCCGAGCCCGCGTACGCCGCCGAAGCGCCGCCCGGCAGCCGCGTCTCGCTGACGGTCAACGGCAAGCGGCACACCGTCACGGTCGACAACCGCACCTCGCTCCTCGACCTGTTGCGTGAACACCTGGGGCTGACCGGCTCGAAGAAGGGCTGCAACGCCGGCGCCTGCGGCGCGTGCACCGTCCTGGTCGACGGCCATCGGGTCAACTCCTGCCTGACGCTGGCGGTTCGGCTGAACGGCGCCGAGGTCACCACCATCGAGGGCCTGTCGAAGGGCGAACGGCTGCACCCGCTGCAGCAGGCCTTCATCGACCAGGACGCCTTCCAGTGCGGCTACTGCACCTCCGGCCAGATCATGTCCGGCGTCGGCTGCATCAATGAGGGCCACACCGGCTCACCGGAGGAGATCCGGGAGTTCATGAGCGGGAACATCTGCCGCTGCGGCTGCTACGTGAAGATCGTGCGGGCGGTCCAGCAGACCGCCCGCGGGAAATGAGGCCCGGCCCCCATGCATCCCTTCTCCTACACGAGGGCCTCCAACACCAGCGAGGCCGTCGACGCAGGCCGCCGTGGCGGCCGTTACATCGCCGGTGGCACCACGCTGGTCGACCTGATGCGCGAGACCGTCGAACGCCCCGGCGCACTGGTCGACATCAGTGGCCTGCCGCTGCGCGAGATATCCGTCACGGGCCGCGGGGGCCTGCGCATCGGCGCCCTGGTGCGGATGGCGGAGGCCGCCGCCCACCCCAAGGTCCGCACCACCTACCCCGTCATATCGCAGGCGCTGGAGCTGAGCGCGTCCGCCCAACTGCGCAACATGGCCACCATCGGCGGCAACATCATGCAGCGCACCCGGTGCACGTACTTCCGTGATGTGAGCGCCGCCTGCAACAAGCGCGAGCCGGGCTCGGGTTGCGCGGCGCGGGAGGGCGTCAACCGCACCCACGCCATCCTGGGCACCTCCGAGTCCTGTGTGGCCACCCACCCCTCGGACGTCGCCGTCGCCTTCGCGGCGCTGGAGGCGCGCGTGCACCTGCTCGGCCCGGACGGCGAGCGCACCGTCTCCTTCGCCGACTTCCTGCTGCGACCGGGCAACACCCCGAACCGCGAACAGGCCCTCCGTAAAGGCGAGTTGATTACCGCAGTGGAGGTTCCGGCCCTTCCGCGCCCGCTGAAGTCCGGCTATCTGAAGGTCCGTGACCGGCAGTCCTACGAGTTCGCGCTCACCTCCGCCGCGGTCGCCCTGCACATCCGCGGCGGGGTGATCCAGGAGGCGAAGGTGGCCGCCGGAGGCGTCGGCACCGTGCCGTGGAAGCTGCCCGCCGTCGAGCGGGAGCTCATCGGGGAGCGGCCGTCCGACGCCCTGTGGGCCAAGGCCGCGGAACACGCCGACGACGGGGCCCGGCCCCTCCGACACAACCGTTTCAAGGCCGAGTTGCTCAAACGCACCGTCGAACGCCAACTGCGCGTCGTGGGAGGTACCAAGTGAGCCCGCAGCCACAGGCAGCCGTCGGAGCGCCGCTGTCCCGGGTCGACGGCCGACTCAAGGTCACCGGGCAGGCAAAATACGCCGCCGACTTCCCCCACGCTGGAACAACCTCGCGCGGGGGGACCCCCATCCCCGTCGAAGTCGTCCACGCGGTCATCGTCAGCAGCACCGTCGCGCGCGGACGCATCACCGGCATCGACACCCGCGCCGCCGAAGCCCAGCACGGTGTCCTGAAGGTGATCACCCACCTCAACGCGCCCAGGCTGGCGTACCGCGACAACCCGGTCAGCTTCCCCTTCCCGGGCCGGCGGCTGCGCGCTCTCCAGGACGATGCCGTCCAGTTCTTCGGCCAGCCGGTGGCCGTGGTGGTGGCGACCACGCTGGAGGCCGCGCAGCACGCCGGCGACCTGGTCGAGGTCTCCTACGACGCCGAGGAGCCCGCGACCGACCTGACCCGCAGCCCCGGCGTGGACGGGCCCAGGCCCTTCGCGCAGCCCTACGCGCGGGGCGATGCCCAGGAAGCGCTGGGTTCGGCGGACGTCCGGATGGACCTGGCCTTCCGGCTCTCGCGCAACCACCACAACCCGATGGAGACGCACGCCACCGTCGCCCGCTGGGACGGCGACAAGCTCACCCTGTGGGACAAGACGCAGTGGGTGATCGGCGCGCAGAACGAGGCGGCCTCCGTGTTCGGCATTCCGCCGGAGAACGTGCGTGTCCTCTCGCCGTTCGTCGGCGGCGCGTTCGGCAACGCCCTGCGGACCGGGCCGCACGTCGCCATCGCGGCACTCGCCGCACGCGAGGTGGGACGCCCGGTGAAACTCGCGCTGACCCGCAGGCAGATGTACTTCACGGTGGGCTACCGGCCCGCGTACGAGTACAAGCTGAGCCTGGGCAGCACCCGGCGCGGGCGACTGACCGCGATGGTCCACGAGATGAAGTACGAGACCTCCCGCTACGAGCAGTTCTGGGAGGCCAACCAGGCGCTCGGGCAGATGCTCTACGCCGTGCCCAACGTCAGCCAGAGCGTCCGGACGGTGCCGCTCGACGTCAGCACCCCGATGTGGATGCGCGGCCCCGGCTACGGCAGCGCGGCCTTCGCCATCGAGACCGCGATGGACGAACTCGCCCACAAGCTCGGCATCGACCCCATCGAGCTGCGGCTGCGCAACGAACCCGCGGAGGACCCGTCGACGCAGCAGCCCTTCTCCACCCGACGTCTCGCCGAGTGCTTCCGCGTCGGCGCCCGCACCTTCGGCTGGCACCGGCGCGACCCGAAGCCCCGCTCCACCCGTGACGGCGACTGGCTCATCGGCACCGGCGTGGCCACCGGCTGCTACGACGTCTTCCTGGGACAGGCCCAGGCCCACGCCCGGCTCGACGCCGACGGCACCGCGGTGGTCCAGTCCGCCACGCACGACACGGGCACGGGCACGTACACCTCCATGACCCAGGTCGCCGCCGACGCCCTCGGCCTGGCCGTACGCAATGTCACCTTCCGGCTCGGCGACTCCGCCATGCCTCCCGCCCCGCCCCAGGGCGCCTCGCAGACCATGGCCACCGTCGGGTCCGCCGTCCAGGACACCTGCGACAAGCTGCGGCAGCAGGCCATCACCCTCGCGGTGGAGGACGAGCGTTCGCCGCTGCACGGCGTCGCCGCCGCCGATGTCGTGGTACGCGGCGGCCGGCTGCACGTCGAGGGCGACCCCACGCGCGGGGAGACCTACCGGCAGCTCCTGGCCCGCAACAACCGCACCCATCTGGAGGCGCGCGGGTCCTGGGCCGCGGCGGAGAACAACCGGTTCTCGATGTACGGCTACGCCGCGATGTTCGCCGAGGTCGCCGTCGACGCCCGGCTCGGTCTCGTCCGGGTGCGGCGGATGCTCGGCGTGTACGACGCGGGGCGCATCATCAGCCCCAAGCTCGCCGACAGTCAGGCCATCGGCGGCATGGTGGGCGGCATCGGCGCGGCCCTGCTCGAGCACACGGTCACCGACCACCGCGACGGCCGCATCGTCAACGCCAACCTCGCGGACTACCTGGTCCCGGTCAACGCCGACGTCCCCGACCTCAAGGCCGTCTACCTGGACGGAGAGGACAACAGGGCCGATCCCATCGGCGTGAAGAGCCTCGGAGAGCTCGTGCAGATCGGCGTGGCACCCGCCATCGCCAACGCGGTCTTCCACGCCACCGGACGCCGCGTCCGCGAACTGCCCATCACCGCCGAAGCCCTGCTCTGAACCCCGGTCGGCAAGGGGTACCTCCCCCATCCGGGCGGGGTCCCGAGAGCCGTCCCACCGACCGGCCCGCCGCCGCGCCCCCATCCCCCGTGCCGGCGCGGCGGCGGGCTTCCCCACCGCTCCAGGAGAGCCACTCATGCTGAACATCGCGGACACGCTGTACCGCTGGTGCCGCGAGGACCGCCCCTTCGCCCTCGCCACCGTCGTCCAGGTCAGCGGCAGCGCGCCCCTGCCGGTCGGCACCGCACTGGCCGTGGACGCCGACGGCAACGTCGTCGGCAGCATCTCCGGCGGATGCGTGGAAGGCGCCGTCCACGAGCTGTGCCAACAGGTGCTGGAGCCGGGCGAACCCCCGCAACGGGCCTGGTTCGGCTACTCCGACGACGACGCCTTCGCCGTGGGCCTGACCTGCGGTGGCGAACTGGAGGTCCTGGTGCAGCGGGTCGACCCCGCCGGCCGGCCCCACCTCACCACCGCCCTGGAACAGGTGCTGTCCGGTCTGCCCGTCGCCGTGGCACAGGTGGTGGACGGGCCGCAGCGCCTTCTCGGCCGCACCCTGTCCGTTTCCGGGGGCGGCAGCGCGTACGAGGGGACACTGGGCGGTCAGGGGGAGGACCGGGCGGCGGCCACTCGGGTCCGCGCGCTGCTGCGGGCGGGCCGGACCGGCCGCGTCGACGTCGGCGGGGACGCCGACACCTGCCCCGAGAAGCTGACGCTCCTGGTCCACACCCGCGCGGCGCCGCCCCGCATGCTGATCTTCGGCGCCGTCGACTTCGCCGCCGCCCTCAGCCGGGCCGGACACTTTCTCGGCTACCGGGTCACCGTCTGCGACGCCCGCCCCGTCTTCGCCACCCACGCCCGCTTTCCGCACGCGGACGAGGTGGTCGTCGACTGGCCCCACCGCTACCTGGAGGGCACGCAGGTGGACGCCCGCACCGCGATCTGCGTCCTGACCCACGACGCCAAGTTCGACATCCCCCTCCTCCGCCTCGCCCTCGGCCTCCCCGTCGGCTACATCGGCGCCATGGGCTCCCGCCGCACCCACGAACACCGCCTGGACCGGCTGCGGGAGACCGGTGTGCGCGATGAGCACCTCGCGCGCCTGCACTCACCGATCGGGCTCGACCTCGGCGCCCGCACACCCGAGGAAACAGCGATCTCCATCACCGCCGAGATCATCGCCCACTCCAACAACGGCACCGGCCTGCCTCTGTCCCGCGTCCCCGGTCCCATCCACAGGTCCGTCCCCGCGGCCCGGATGCCATCTCCGGCCGAACTCCTGGCCGTATGACAGCGCGCGCCGAGTCGTCGCCCGCTCACAGACGAGCCACAAGCCACGAGCCACATGCCACGAGCCACGAGCCACGAGCCACAAGAATCCGATCGGCGTTGAGGAGAGGCCCCACGTGCTCATCGACACCCATGGCCGGGTGGCCACCGACCTGAGGGTCTCACTGACCGACCGCTGCAATCTGCGCTGCAGTTACTGCATGCCCGAGGAGGGCCTGCGGTGGCTGGCCAAGCCCGACCTGCTCTCGGACGACGAGATCGTCCGCCTGATCGACATCGCGGTCACCTCCCTCGGCATCGAGGAGGTCCGCTTCACGGGCGGCGAGCCCCTGCTGCGCCCCGGCCTGGTCGGCATCGTCGAGCGGATCGCCGCCCTCGGCCCGCGCCCTCGGATGTCCCTCACCACCAACGGCATCGGCCTGAAACGCACGGCGACGGCCCTGAAGGCCGCGGGCCTGGACCGGGTCAACGTCTCCCTGGACACCCTGCGCCCGGACGTCTTCAGGACCTTGACCCGCCGGGACCGCCATCAGGACGTCCTCGACGGCATCGCAGCCGCCCGCGCCGCCGGACTGAACCCCGTCAAGGTCAACTCCGTCCTGGTACCCGGGCTCAATGAGGACGAGGCTCCCGACCTCCTGGCCTGGGCGGTCGAGCACGACTACGAGCTGCGCTTCATCGAGCAGATGCCCCTGGACGCCCAGCACGGCTGGAAGCGCGACGGCATGATCACCGCCGACGACATACTGACCTCCCTGCGCACCCGCTTCGACCTCACTGCCGAGGGCGACGAGGAGCGCGGCTCCGCCCCGGCCGAGCGCTGGCTCGTGAACGGCGGCCCGCGCCGCGTCGGCGTGATCGCCTCGGTCACCCGCCCCTTCTGCGCGGCCTGCGACCGCACCCGCCTCACGGCCGACGGCCAGGTACGCACCTGTCTGTTCGCCCGCGAGGAGACAGATCTGCGTGCCGCGCTCCGCTCGGCCGTCCCCGACGAGGAGATCGCCCGGATCTGGCGGACGGCGATGTGGAGCAAGAAGGCGGGTTCGGGCCTGGACGATCCCTCGTTCGTCCAGCCGGAGAGACCGATGTCGGCGATCGGGGGCTGACCCAGTGGCAGGGCAGACAGAGAGGTACGGAGCCATGGCCGCCGACCGAGCCCATGAGCACCCCGGTCAGGACGCGGGCGCGGACGTCGACGGCCTGGGGAACCACCCGGTGCGCGCCCTCGACGCGATGCACCGGGGCGGTGACGACGAGGTGGGAGATCCGGCATTCGTGGTCGCCGTGCCGTGTCCGCACCGAGGAGATGCCTTCGTAGCCCGCAGGAAACCGGCCGGCGACCTCAAGCCCGAGGTGCCCATCCGGAAACACCAGAAGTTCAGGGACGGTACCGATGACCGGGTCGGCGCATCGTGTCATGGGTCCCAGGTCTCAGCGCAGCTGCTCCATCTCCCAACTGGCCAGCATCCGCAGGGCTTCCTCCGACCGGGATCCCGGCTCGACGGAGTAGGTCATCAGCCGCATAGGGGCGCCCCCGGGCAGCGTCATGGGTTCGTGGACGAGGTCGAACTCCCCCACCAGCGGGTGCCGCATCCGCACGGTCTCGCCGACGATTCCGCAGCTCACGTCGTGCCGTGCCCACAGCCGCCGGAACTCCTCGCTCTTCTGCGACAACTCCTGGATCAGGGAGGAGAAGTGTGCGTCACCGGGACTTTTGCCGGCGTTCATGCGCAGAACGCCGGCGACCCTCAGTGCCACGCGCTCCGGGTCGGCGAAGCGGCTGCGCGCCTCGGGCGAGAGGAAGGCCAGCCGGGCCACGTTGCGCTCCTCGGGCGGCAGTTGGCCCCAGTCCCCGAAGACGGCGGCGGCGAGTCGGTTCCACCCCAGGATGTCCATGCGCCGGCCTACGGCATAGGCGGGCACGCCGAGCGTGTCGATCAGGTGCTGGACGGTGGGCCGCAGTCGCTGCGGGGGCGGCACGGGCTGCGTCGTGCTCTGCCGGTCGGGCTGGGCCAGCCGGATCAGATGGCCACACTCCTCCTCGGTCAGACGCAGGGCGCGGGCGACGGCGTCCAGCACCTCTGCCGACATGGTGTCGCCGTATCCCTGTTCCAGGCGTGCGTAGTACGCGTACGACACCCCCGCCAACTGCGCCAGCTCCTCGCGCCGCAACCCGGGAACCCGCCGCCGCCCGTACGAGGGCAGGTCCACGTCCTCGGGCCTGAGCCGGGCCCTGCGGGAACGCAGGAACTCCCTCAGCTCGGTACGCCGGTCGAGTCCGGACGTCACTTGGTCACCGGACACCACATGCGAAGACATCTCTGTCCTCCAGTTGCCGAACGGGCCTCGCTGGTGCGGAGCAGCGTACAGCATCGACCCCACCACTCATCTTGATACTCAGTCTCACATGGGTATAGAGTCTCTGAATAAGACTTCATTGCAAACAGGAGTGTTCTCATGAGCAAGATCTGGTTCATCACCGGCTCGTCGCGCGGCTTCGGCCGCCAGTTCGCCCAGGCGGCCCTGGAGCGCGGCGACAAGGTCGTGGCCACCGCCCGCAACACCGACTCCCTGGCGGACCTGGTGACCGCCCATGGCGCGGCGATCCTGCCGCTGAAGCTGGACGTCACCGACAAGGCCGCCGCGTTCGAGGCCGTCCGGCGGGCGCACGAGCACTTCGGCCGCCTGGACGTCGTCGTCAACAACGCCGGCTACGGCCTGTTCGGCGCGGTCGAGGAGCTGACGGAACAGCAGGTCCGCGGGCAGATGGAGACCAATTTCTACGGCGCCCTGTGGGTCACCCAGGCCGCCCTGCCCCTTCTGCGGGCCCAGGGCAGCGGCCACATCGTGCAGATATCCACGGTCGGCGGCGTCGTCTCCTTCCCCAACCTGGGCGGCTACAACGCCTCCAAGTGGGCCCTGGAAGGCCTGACCGAGGCCCTCGCCCAGGAGGTCGCCGGCTTCGGCATCAAGGTCACCCTGGTCGAGCCCGGCGGCTTCGAAACCGACTGGGCCGGCTCCTCCGCCACCTTCGCCGCGCAACTGCCCGCCTACGACGAGCTGCGCGCGGCCGTCGCCGCCGCCTGGGGTGACATCAAGTCCGGCGATCCGGCCGCCACCGGCGCGGCCCTGCTGAGGATCGTTGACGCCGACAACCCGCCCCTGCGGGCCTTCTTCGGCACCGCCCCGCTCCACCTCGTCCCACAGGTCTACGCCGAGCGACTGAAGACCTGGGAGGAATGGGCCGACGTCGCCACGCAGGCCCAGGGCGACGCCGCATAGCCGTGCGTCGGCAGCGCCGGCCAGGCCGGCGCACGCCCCCGCAACCACGGGAGCGGTCGGCGAGCGTGCGCACGTCCGCAGCGGGCGGCTGCGGCCTCGCCGACCGAGGCGTTGAACGGCCCGAAGTGCCAGTAGGTCCGGCAGGTCCGGCAGGTGCCGTGGGGTGTGGGTTCGGTCCGTGGCCTGCATCGGGTCGCCGCCTCCCTGCCTGCCTGCCCGGGCAGGCAGGCAGGGAGGCGGCCACGACCCCGCGCAGCCTACGGCCTGATACTGAGTATCAAATTGAGCCCTTGCTGTACCCTTTTCGTATGGCCGAGACCGCCCGTACCGCCGACCAGCCCGCACGCAAGCCGCCCGGCTTGCGTGAGCGCATGCGTGCGACGGTTCAGGCCGAGGTGGTCGAGGTGGCGCACCGGCTCTTCACCGAGCAGGGGTTCGACCGGACGACCGTCGACCAGATCGCCGGCGAGGTGGGCCTGTCGCGCGCCAGTCTGTTCCGGTACTTCGGCACCAAGGAAGACATCGTCCTGGGACGCCTGGCGGAATCCGGCCGCCAGATCACGGAGGCGCTCGCCGCCCGCCCCGATGACGAACGGCCCTGGGAGGCACTGCGCCGGTCGTTCGACGTCCTCACGCGGATGAACGACCAGGCGCCCGAGCAGGCACTCAGCTATCTGCGCATGCTCCAGGAGACCCCGTCACTGCGCGCCCGGCACTACGAGAAGCAACTGAGCTGGCAAAAACTGCTGCTGCCGGAGATCGCCCGGCGGCTGGGGACCAGCCCTGACCGGCCCGAGGACACCAGACCGAGCGCACTGGCCGCCGCCGCGCTCGCCTGCCTGGATGTCGCCGCCACGGGATGGGTGGCCTGTGAGGGTACTGTCCCGCTGGCCGTGCTGCTCGACCGGGCGATGGGCGCGTTGAGGGAGTAACCGGGCCCGCCGCCCCGTCGGCACGCCGGCTCTGCCACGGCCGGAAGCGGCTGACCCGTCCATCACGCCAACGAGATCGGGCTCGGCTGCCTGGACCCTCGGTGGGCGGGTCGCCCGCCCGATACGGATCGGCCGCGAGGCCCTGCGCCGTCTGCCGGCCCGCCGCGAGATCACCTGGTGGACGCCCCCTCCTCAACGCCGCATGACAGGACGGGCCGCGAGCAGGCTCAACCGGCAGGGACTCTCTCCTTGAGAAAGCCGATCAGCAGATCGGTAACGGCCGATGGCCGCTCCAGGCTGGGAAGGTGACCTGCCCATGGCAGTTCGACGTGGTCGGCGTTCGCGAGCAGACGCGGCAGTCGGGCAGCGATCTGTCGGAAGTCCGCCAGATCATGCGCGCCCGACAGGACGAGGCAGGGCGCTTGAATTGCCGCCAGATCAACCACGGCCTCGACCGGCTCGAACTCCTCAGCGGCGGCCAGCTGCAGCTCGAAGGCGTGCCGCTGCATCTGGCGTACCATCTCGCGGGCGGTGTCGTCGGCGTCCGGGCCGAGCCAGGTTTCGACCATCAGTTCCGTCGCGCCGCCGATGTCCCCCGCCTCGATCAGCGCTTCCTCGCGCTCCCCGAGCGCACTCAATTCGGCAGAAGGTTCATGACCGGGCAGGGCGGAACAGATCAACCCCATGGCGCTCACCCGATCCGGCCAGCGCGCGGCGATCTCCAAGGCGACCTGCCCCCCGTACGAGGACCCCACCAGTGCCGCCTGCGCGATGCCCAGACCGTTCAGGAGGGCCAGCACATCCTCGGCGTCGCTGTGAGGCCGGTCCGGCGCTGGGGTCTCACCGAAGCCCCGAAGATCGCAGCGCACCGGGCGGTAACCGGCGTCGATCAAGGCCGGCCACTGGGCATCCCACATCCGCCGGTCACACACCCCGGAATGCAACAGCACCAGCACCGGACCGTCTCCGGCCACATCATGAGAGAGCGTCATCCGGCAGACCCTACGCAGCGGCTGTTCGAAACGCCTCCCGATCGGCACCGCCGCTTCCCCGCCCATCAGCCCGGCGAACCACGCCGGTCGCAGCACCAGGACCTGTCCGGGCGAACTTCGTGGACGTACGTACGGTCGCCCGGACCAGGGACGGCGCCCGCCCGGTTGCCGGAGTCCGATCAGAGCCGTCGCGGCGGGCGGCGTGGCGGTGGGCGGCGTGGCGGTGGGCGGCGTGGCGGTGTCGTCGGCCCTCCCGCCGGGAGCGGGAGGGCCGACGACACGTCATGGAACCTTGTACGGCACGGGTGTTCCGCTAGGAGGCGTCACGTACCGTGCCGGTGAACTCCGGGCCCTCGACTGCCTCCCCGTCGGCGTCGTAGGTCCAAAGACGCAGCCGCAGCGACTCCGTGTCCTCGCTCAGCTGATCGGTGACGGTGGGCACGGACATGTCGATGCTCAGGCTGCCCGCGGGCACTTCGGACATGAGCAGCGCGCCGTCCGACACCGCGGACAGGGGTCGCTCGGGATCCGGCGAGGCCCCGAAGTGCTCGTCCAGCCACGTCGCGGGGACGTCCTCGGTGGACAGTTCGGCGCCCTCGGAGACGGGCAGCATCTGCAGGTCCGTCCACATGGCCACGTCGGCGGCGGCGGAGAGGGTGATCCGCCAGACCAGCGGTTGCCCCTCGGTGACCTGGTCCACGACCGGTGTCATGGTCACCGTGGGCTGGGGGTCGTCGTTCTGCGCGGTGACGCCGCCCAGGAAGGAGCCGACCACCGCGCCACGTACGGTCTTGACGGCCACCCGGTGGTCCGTGTCGGAGCTGTAGCGGGTGTTGCCCTCGACCGTCACCGGTACGTCGACGCGGGTGCCCGCCCGGACCTTCACCGTGCGCACGACGGGGAAGTCACTGCCCGGCTCGTCCACGAACAGCCGGACCACGCCGCTGCCCGACCCGGACACCCGTACCGGCACCTGGTAGGTACGCGAGCCGGAGTCGCCCTCCTTGACGGTCAGGTTGCCGACGTCCACGCGCGCCAGCTTGGCGGGCTCGACGACGGGGGTGCCGGGGCGCCGGCCGTAGGCGTCCACCAGCCATGCCTTCCCGGACTCGGTACGCGGGGTCAGGTGCAGGGTTCTGACGTGGCCGAGGTCGATGCGCTCCCGGGTCTCGGCGGACAGCGGTACGCGGACCTCACGCGCCCAGTAGGAGGAGGTGCGGGAGGTGCCCGGCACGCCGTCGACGCGGACCCGGCCGAGGTTCGCCCGCTTGCCGGAGGTGTCGGTGAGGGCGACGTCCAGCTCGGTGCCGGTGGTGTTCGGCGGGACGATCACGCGCAGGCTCAGCGATGTCGCGCCGGGCAGGGAGACCGGGTGGGCGGGGCTGAGCTCGGTGGTGGTGCCGGAGCGGCTCCAGTTCATGGCCAGCGCGTACCGGTCCGGCTCCTTGCCGGGGGTCACCCTCCGCCACTGGGCGAAGTGCGGGGAAGCGGTCCTGAGGGAGGGGTCCAGACAGGAGACCTTCGGGTCCGGGTCCACCTGGGCGCACAGCCGGCCGCCACTGACCTTGGCGGAGGAGGCGGGAAGGAACGCCCCCGAGCGGGCGGCGCCGACGGCGTGCGTGAGGACGCGGGCGGGCCCGGCGGAGGCTGCACGCGCGGGGGACCCGTCGAGCAGCGGGCGGACCCGGTCGTCACCGGCGACGAACAGCCGGGCCGCGGCGGCTATGTACGTCGAGCCCGCCTTCTGCTGCTGCCCGGCGGTGAGCCGGGTGGCGGTACCCGGCGAGCACAGCGGGTCGTGCTCGTCACCGCCGTAGGAGAAGTCGTCGTCGGCCGGTGCCGCGGCCTGGCCGGGGGTCCACTCGCTGTTGAAGTAGTTGTGGTTCGCACCCGTCATGTAGACCGCGCTGTGCAGGGCCTTGCCGCGGCTGACGCCACGGGTGCCGTCGACGTAGTACTCGCCCTGGAGGTCGATGACGTCTCCGTCGCAGCCCGGCAGGATCGACACGGACGGCACATCGGGTGCGGGGTTCTGGCCGAAGATCGTGGGGCCTATGAGGACGGTTCCACGTATCGTCCAGCGGGTTCGGCCGTGGTAGCCGTCCTGGTCGGCGGGCGGCGGGGTGAGGCTGTCCAGCGCGGCCCTGTCGGCGCCCTCACCGCCGCGGGAGTGGCCCACCAGCAGCACCCGGCCGAGGTCGGCGCGGGGCGCCCGTCGTACGACGTCGGGGGCCGTGGACGGGTCGGCGGCCCAGTCCGCCCAGTGGGCCAGGTGCAGCCGTATCAGCGAGGAGCGGGCCTGGGCGCCGGCGTCGTCGGCCTGCCAGTCCTGGGCGTTGACGGAGTTGGCCGAGATTGAGACCGTCACATAGCCCTGGGACGCAAGGAGTTGCTGGTCGTGCAGGTATCCGCGGTAGCTCGGCACCGCCTCGTGGCCGGCCGGGCAAGGCCATTCGAGGGTCAGGTCGTCGCCCTTGAAGCAGGTGGCGTGGCGGCCATGGAGGAACAGCGCCAGTGGGCGGCTGCCCGTGGCGCCCTCCGGTGCGACCACCACGGCCTTCATCTCCACGTCGGTGTCGTAGCCGGGCAGGTGGACCGACGGCAGGGAGTACTCACCGCTGGTCGTACGGAACGAACCGGCCACACCGGGGTCGACCTTGTTCACGGTCGCGGCCTGCGGCAGGCGCGACGGGCCCGACGGGCTGTCGAGTCCGCGGCGCTCACGGGCCGTGGCCTTCGCTCCGGCCGCGTCCAGACGGCGCCCTGCGGCCTCGACCCGCAGGTCGTCCGTCCTTCCGAGGCGCACCCCGTCGAGCGGCAGCCGGAAGGTGCGCCCGTCCGCGGCGGGTCTGGGGGTGCCCAACAGGCGTTCCCCGCTGCGGAACTCGACCTGGGCATCGCCCACCGGCACCTTCTCGGGCGAGCGCCACACCAGCTCTGCCGACTCCCCGGACCCGGTGGTCCGCCAGCCCTCGGGAAGCCGCCCCGCTGACGCGGGAGCGGACGGCAGCCCGGGGTCCGGTTCCGGCACCGCCAGCGCCGCCCCCGGCGACACCAGCGCCAGCGCGAGGACCGCTGCCACAGCGGCCGTCACGCGCGAGACACGGATCACTTCTGTTCCTCCTCATGGTCAGTGCCCCGAGAACCCCACGGGCCCCGGGCTCCCCCGACGCACCAAATGCAACACATCCGATCACTCTGTCACCTCCTCGCACAGCATTGGCACAACTTCCGCCCCTTTCGGACAACAACACACGTGTCACCAGGGGCAGTTGGTCTGCCGGTTGGCCAACGTCCGTGAAGGTGAAGGGGGTTCACCGATCGCCGGTCGCGGGTACGGCGGCGTGCCCGCCCGGTAGGTGGAGCAGGGGCCATGGCGTGCCGACGGTGGGGGCAACCACGGCCGAGTCGCAGGGGTCACTCCGCTGCGCCGCGACCGGGACTTCGAGTGCATCGCCGCCGTCACCGGCCGGCGGTCCAGCGGCACGGGCCTGAAGCCGCAAACCAGCCAAGGGCGGAGCCACTGACGCACCATCACTCGTCATCGGTACGACACCGAGTTCGCTGCTCGCGTCGCGCATATCTCACAAGCCCCCAGGACACAGCCCGAGTTAGGCTCGCGGCCTTGGCATGGATCTGCCATCTGACTATGGGGGTTTGCGGGAATGTCCGCTCTTGTTTCCGTACCGCGCAGAGTAGTGACGAGAGTGGCGTGCGTGGCCGTACTGCTCGCGGGGGGATCGGTTGCCTGCGGAGGGGGTACCAAGACCGATTCCGCGGTTGCAGACCCACCCGAGGTGACTCCCGCGGCGGCCGTGGCGAAGGCAGCGAAGTACTCCGAGGACATCACGTCACTCCACTATCGGATCAGCGGGACCGTGCCGTCGAAAGGCCGTCTGGAGGCCGAGGTCTCCATGAGCACGCAACCACTGGCCATGAGTATGAAGATGACCTCTGCTGCCGGCCAGGGCGGGGACGGCGATCTGGAAATCCGGTTCGTCGACGAGGCGATGTACGTCGGCGGGAGTGGGGTGCGTTCCGAGAAGCTGAACGGCAAGCGCTGGCTCAGTGCTGCACCAGCCACTTGGGGACGCGGCGCGGTGGACAACCAGTCCTACGGCGTGCTGCCCAGTCAGTTGCAGGGAACCCCAACTGCTCAGTCCACGCTTCTGACCGGGTCCAAGGACCTGCGGCTGATCGGCACTGAGACCGTCGACGGCGCCAGGACCACGCACTACAAGGGGACGGTCAACAGCGGCAGTCTGATTCGAGAGCGCCTCGATCAGTTCATGCAGCTGGAAGTTTCCGACCCGCTCACCATGGACCTGTGGACAGACGGCGACGACCGCACCAAACAGTTCCGTATGCGGGCCGAACACAACGACATGCTTGCCGGCACCGGAGACGGACCGCTCGACCTGACCATCACCTTCCTCGACATCAATCAGCCTGTGGCCATCAAAGCCCCGCCGGCCAAGGACACCACCCCACTCGGGGACGACACGCAGGAAGGCTGAGCGTCACCTGGGCAGAGGAGAACGCCTGACCGCCGGCCCGTCTCGGTTTCCGTCTCATTCAACCCCGTATCACTGCCGTTCAGACGAGACCCGCAGCCGTCCCTGCACCGGCAGCCGGTCGCCCACGAACCAGGTGTACGCCCCCGCACGGAGCCCAACACCCCACCACCGAGTAGAACGGCGCCTCACGCCACGCCGCTACGTTGTGCAGACACTCGTCGGTGTCACCATGCCGGGCGTTCAGCATCCCTCCGTCGTTCCGCCCGCCGCTTCCTGCTCTGTCGTCTCAGGTCCGGTCAGGTCCGGTCAGGTCCGGTCAGGTCCGGTCATGTCCGGACGGCTCAGTCGGCTCGGGTCCGGACGGGTCTCACAGTTCGCACGAGCCGCTGTCGATGCGAAGGAACCGGCCCCTTGCCCAGCGACACAGCCGGATGCCGACGACGATGCCGACGATCGTGACCAGTGCGGGCAGGTAACCGCCGGCCACCTGGATGATCGGGATTGCCGGGCAGCCACCGGAGATCGCCCAGCCGGTGCCGAACAGTACTGCGCCGGGGATCACTCCGGCGTGTATGCGGCCCGGGGTGCGACGGACGCGCAGCAGCGCGAACACGCACACGATGATCACGACTGCTCCGGCGAACGACAGGAGCATCCGCAGGTCCTGGAAGGTGAACATGCGGTTCAGTTCCATGTAGTCACCGAAGCCGATGCTGGTGACGGTGAAGCCGAGCGCCAACCCGGTGATGATGTTGGCCAGCAGGATTCCGCCCCTGGTACGCATCAGATCACCTTCCACAGCAGGAACGACACGGCGACGGCGGTACCGAAGAACGTCGCCGTCGCCACGATGCTGACCGGGTCGCGCCGACCACAGCCGTTGAGCCCGTGGCCGGAGCTGCAACCACCGGCCAGACGGGTACCGAAGCCGACCAGCACGCCTCCCGTGAACAGCAGGACGACCACGGCGACCGGGTCGGCCGTGACCAGGTTCCGGAAACCCGGTCCCATGTCGAGGCGGAGGTGGAACCGCCCTGAGGCGAGGGAGGCGATCAGCCCGCCGAGGAAAATCGATATCAGCAGGGCGGCCTGGGTGGCCAACGGGGCCGGGCGCTGACGCGTGACCGCCGTCGTCGTGACCGCCGACGCCGAGGCCGAGGCCGCCGACGGTTCGACGGGCGGGGCCGACGACGGTTCCCCATGCGACCTATCCCTCGGGGCCGGTACGGCCGGGAGGGTGGCGAAATGGTCGGCGCCGGCCTTGACGAGCGCGGCGGTGAGAGCACGTTCGTCGGCGAACTCCTCCTCCGCCCGCTCGAGTTCGCGTTCGCGGCGCCAGTGCAGCACGCGGTCCCAGGCGCCCGAGACGCCGAAGGACCGGTCGGTGGCGAGGGTGTAGCCGATGGTCAGCACGGCAAGCCCGAGGGCCCCCGCCCACCAGGGCCAGTAGGTACTCACGCGGAGCCTCTCATCCACTTGACGAACCGGCTCCAGCCGCCCTCGGGGCCAGGCTGCCGTGAGCCGGGCCGGCCCCCGGCGTCGGGTGACTGTGGAACGGAAGTGGTGGGGGTGGTGGGAGTGGTGGGAGTGGTGGGGGTGGACGGATCGGAGGGGGACGCGTCGGTACCCGTGAAGTCGATGTAGCTCGCCGTTTTTCCGTTGGGCAGCAGGGTGATCGGCACGCCCTCACCGGCAAGTGACATCCGGTAGCGCGCACAGCCGCGCCACTCTTGTTCGCTGTCGCAGTAGTAGTCCCGCCAGCCCTGCAGACTCGACCTGAGGTAGGGGAAGAGGGGACATCTGGTCGCGTGTAGGCAGCTCACGCGTTCTCCTTTCCGACGTGAACCGCCCGTACGCGGGGTAGTTGTCGTCGGCACCTAGCTGTTCGTGTCTGTCGCACAGTCACCGAGCCTGCGAAGTCAAGCACTGGTGAACCGGCACGGGCAACGGGCGCCCGGCAATACTGAGGAGACTCCTGTTTCGGCGGTTCGGGCGAGGATTCCGAGGGTGGCAGGCAGTGCACGCACACGCGGCAGTGCCCGCAGGTGCGCTGAGTCCTCGCCGCACACGTGGCAGTGGCCGCAGGTGCGCTGAGTCCTCGCCAATGGCTTCTCCGCCGTCAGCGAGGCGTGACGCACCCGCCGGCACAGTCGCGCGTCGCCGTCGCCGTCGCCCGAGGCAGTGCCGCTCAGGCAAGGACCTCGATCCTGGTCTGCATGCCGCCGCCCCTGCTTCGCCGGCGGCCGTTCACGGACCCGCCTCGACCGGGAGCCGAGGAACGCACCGAGGACGCCCGAACGGCTCGCGGCCGCACCCGTGCCGCGGATCGCGGTCTCGTCGATGACCATCAGGCCCATCTCGTCGGCCACGTCGATCATGAGACCGAGTGGCGTATGCCCAGGCCGGAAGCCATCCGGTGACGCGAGCGCCGTCACTTCCCGAGCTCGGGGCACCAGTTCCTGTCACGTCACCCACTCCAAGTGACACTCCCGGGTCAACTGCCCGGTGTTGCCTGTTACCCAGCCCAGCCCGGCCCAGCCCGGCCCGGCCCAGCCCGGCCCGGCCCAGCCCGGCCCGGCCCGGCCCAGTCCAGTCCAGTCCAGTCCAGTCCAGTCCAGTCCAGTCCAGTCTGGGAGCGGCGTGCCCTCACGTCCGTCCGTACGACCGTACGACCGCCGACCGCAAGCGGTCGGTGACGCCGGGCCGGGCCAGGGACACCCGGCTCGGTGTCCTTCTTGGCCGAGCCCGTCGGCTCCATGAGCACCAACGACACCCCGATGCTGAGCAACGCCTCCCGCACACGAGGTGACCTGCAGAGAGTTTCCGGATCAAGGCAACCCTTTGCGCCGCCTGTGACCACAAGGAGTCGGATCCGGCCATTCCGAGGCATGGATCCGCCTTCGTCTGGTGATCGGCATGCAAGGAGAACACCTCCCGATGAACAACCCCACGACCGGCGGGCGCCGCGGGCGTCACCGCCGTCGCTGGACCGCGACCGGTCTACTGCTCGGCGCGCCCGCCCTCGTCGTGCCGTATCTCCTGTTCGCGCAGGAGGACTCGCAGGCCGCGACGGTCGACGGCGATGCCTACTACCGGCTGGTCTCCGTGCAGAGCGGCAAGGTGTTGGACGTCAACAGCTTCTCCACCGCCGACGGCACCCGTATCCAGCAGTGGACCGACCAGAACACCGCCAACCAGCAGTGGAAGCTGAAGCCCACCGGGGGCGGCTACTACGAGCTGGTGAACCGCAACAGCGGCAAGGTGCTGGGGATAGCGGGCGATTCGACCGCCGAGAAGGCCGCAGCCGAGCAGCAGACCGACAGTTCCTCCACCTCCCAGGAGTGGCGGATCGACGATGTGAGCGGTTCCGACGCCGTCACCTTCACCTCCCGCAGGAGCGGCCGGGTCCTGGACGTCTCCGGAGGCTCCACGGCCAACGGCGCGGCGGTCATCCAGTACCACGCCAAGGGCAGCACCAACCAGCAGTGGAAGCTGGTGAGAACGGCCGAGCCCAAGGCGGCCGGGTCCGGCAAGGAGCAGACCACGGCCGCGGCCGGACCGTATGTGTGGGACAACGCCCAGGTGGTGGGCGGCGGTTACGTCACCGGGCTGGTCTTCAACCCGCGCGAGAAGGGCCTGTTGTACGCGCGCACCGACATGGGCGGCGCCTACCGCTGGGACGCCGCCGCCGAGCGGTGGATCCCGCTGACCGACTGGGTCGACGAGAAGGACTGGAACCTGCTGGGCATCGATTCGCTGGCCACGGACCCCGTCGACCCCGACCGGTTCTACGCAGCGGCGGGCACCTACACCAACGGCTGGGCGGGCAACGCCGAGTTGCTGCGCTCCACGGACCGGGGCCGCACCTTCAAGCGCACCGCACTGCCGTTCAAGCTGGGCGCCAACGAACACGGCCGCGGGGCGGGCGAACGGCTGGCGATCAACCCGGCGGACAGCGGCACCCTGCTGCTGGGCACCCGCAAGAACGGCCTGTGGCGCAGCACCGACCACGGCGTGACATGGAGTCAGGTCTCCTCGTTCCCCGTCAAGGACGGGGCGAGCAGCGGCGCGGGCATCGCCTTCGTGACGTACGGCTCGGCCGGCAGCAGGACGGTCTATGTCGGCGTCGCCGACAAGTCCACCTCCCTGTACCGCTCCACCGACGGCGGCAGCACCTGGCAGGCCGTCTCCGGGCAGCCCACCGGCGAGATGCCGCAGCACGGCGTGGTCTCCGGCGACGGCTCGCTGTACCTGGCGTACGCCAACTCCATCGGCGACGCGACGGCGGGTTCGGTGTGGAAGTACACGCCGGCCGGGGGTGCGTGGAAGGACGTCTCCCCGTCCCGGGGCAACTACGGGTTCTCCGGTCTGGCCGTCGACCCGCGGAAGCCGTCCACGGTGATGGTCGCCACCCTCCACCGCTGGTGGCCTCAGGACGAGTTGTACCGGACCACCGACGGTGGCACGACCTGGAAGGCACAGGCCGCGAAGTCGGAGCGGGACGCCTCCGGTGCGCCCTACGTCGGTACCGGCATCGGGCACTGGATGACCGCCCTGGCCATCGACCCGTTCGACTCCGGGCACGTGCTGTACGGAACCGGCAGCGGCATCTGGCGCAGCAAGGACGCGGGCGCCACCGACAACGGCGGCACCAGCCACTGGACCGTGGGGTCCCAGGGGCTGGAGGAGACCGCCCTGTTCGACGCGATCGCCCCGCCGGGCGGCGCCACCGTCATCTCCGCCATGGGTGACCTGGGCGGTTTCCGCCACGACTCCTTGACGAAGGTGCCCGCCGGGCGGCTGGACAACCCGATGATGATCACCAGCACCGACATCGATTTCGCCCAGTCCAACCCCTCGGCGATGGTCCGCGTCGGCCGTGGCGGCGCGCAGGACGGCGCGTACTCCACCGACGGCGGCAGCAGCTGGAAGGGCTTCAAATCGGAGCCGGTGGGCAGCGCCGACAGCGGTCAGGTCGCGCTCGCGGCGGACGGCTCCGCCGTCGTGTGGACCCAGTCCGGTCAGGCCCCGTACCGCTCGACCGACAAGGGGGCGAGCTGGTCGAAGGTCGGCGGCCTGGGCACCGGCGCCGTGGTCGTCGCCGACCGCTCCTCGGCCAGGACCTTCTACTCACTGGCAGACGGCAAGCTCCACGCCAGCACCGACGGCGGCGCGACCTTCTCCGCCCGCGCCACCAACCTGCCCGACGGCGAGCTCACGGCCGTCCCCGGCATCGCCGGAGACCTGTGGATCTCCGGCGGCGGCAAGGGGCTGCTGCACTCCACCGACGGCGGCCGGACCTTCACCACACTCACCACGGTGAAGTCCGCCTCCGCCCTCGGCTTCGGCAAGGCCGCACCGGGCGCCGATCATCAGGCCCTGTACCTGATCGGTACCGTCAAGGACGTCACCGGGGTCTTCCGCTCCACCGACAAGGGCGCCACCTGGCTCCGCGTCAACGACGACGCCCACCAGTGGGGCAGCATCGGCGGCGTAGGTGTCATCACCGGCGACCCCGACACCTTCGGGCGCGTGTACGTCGGCACCAACGGACGCGGCCTCCAGTACGGCAACCCGTCCTGAGCCCGACGCCGTGGCGGGGCCGCGGGCACAACGGCCTGCGGCCCCGCCACGGCTGCGGGACCTCGCTCCGTCCCGCGTCCGTCAGGGGCGGCCCAGGGTTCGGGGCGGGGTGATCACTGATGGGCAACGGCGAGAGTGCCGTTCATGGGGTCGAGACGCACATGCGCTCGGTGCCTGACCGTTCGAAGGTGTGGTGGGGGTGGTGGTCAGCCCTTGACCGAGCCATGGAGCAGCGCCCTGACGCGTCGGACCGCCCGTATGCCCCTCCGTTGCCCTCCGTTGCCCTCCGTTGCCCCTCCGTCGGCGTGCGGGTCATCCCGCAGTCGCCGGAGGGATGTTCTTGTTGAAGCGGAGCAGGTTGTCCGGTCCCAGGCCGCCTTGACCGCGCGCAGTCGCCACTCGTGCCACAGGGTCACCACATGCGGTGGCAGCCGTACGGCTCTCGCGTCTCCCGACGGACACAGTTCCTCAGCCGCACTCATCGGCAATGCCTGGTCCCGCCTGCCCGGTGCTTGTGCCCCGGCCTGCGGCCCGCTGAACCGGCGGTGACGCCCCGCCCCCTCTCCATCACTGTTCGAAGTCGATTACTTCACTGTCGAACACGCGAAAATCTATGTCGGCTAGAGTAGACATTGGATGGTGCTGTGGTTATGGTTTCTCTCGTAGCCCAGAGAGACAGCAGGGCCCGGCAGACACGAACTGCCGGGCAGCAGTACGCAGTTGCAGTTCGCAGGACGGTGCGGTGGTGGAGTTCCGAAGCCAGGGTTGTCGCAGGACGGCGACGGGGCTGACGACCGGACCGGGTGGCCCGCGGTGATCAGGGGCCGCCGTGAGCAGGGCCGCGGTCGACGCGGTGGCAGTACCCGTAGGTGCAGTGCGCAGTACCCAGCAGTGAAGTCAGTGAGCAGTACCTCGGTGAAGGCGTCGGCTGCGGGCGCGCGCACCGGGAGGTTCGGCAGTGGGGTTCCAAGCCAGAGCGGACGCAGGACGGGCGACGGGGCTGGCTGCCGAAGAGTGGCGCTGTCACAGGCCACCGAGCAGCACGCATCACCAGCAGTACGCAGTTGAGCAGTATCCAGCAGTCGCAGTCCCCCGTTTGAAAAGCAGTTGATCGCCGAGGGAAGAACGGAGGAGCCGAGCGCCATCAGGATCGCCCGGGCTGAAGTCCTGAGTCCGGGTACCGCAGGACATCGATAGTGAGGTGGTCTCCGGTCGAGCAACCGCGATCCCGGCGTCCCCGACAGTGTCTCGGTCGGGCGTGCGGAAACACAGGGCCGGCGCCGTTCCAGGGCCGGCAGATGGTGTAGCAGTTCCTTCGGGGCCCTGGTGCCGTACGGCACCAGGGCCCCTCCATGCGCGCCCCGGAGTGACACCCGGGCCGGCGGACAGCTCCGCCGGACGCGGAACTCACCTTCCGGCCGGCGTCCAGGGCACCCGCGACCGGAGGCGGGCGGCGACGGCGAGTGTCGCGACCGTCCCGGCGACGAGCAGGGGGTGCCCGACCAGCCAGGTCTGGACGCCCTCGAACGGGTCGACGGCGGTCAGCGTCGCGCGCTCCAGCATCCAGGACACCGAGAACACGAGCCCGATCACCGCCACCCCGATGCGGAAAGCGGGGTAGAGCGGGGTGCGGGCCAGCACGACCAGCGACGGCATCATCAGGGCGACGACGAGCAACTGGGTCAGTTCGATCCCCAGGTTGAAGCCCAGCAGCGTGGCCACGAGCGACCCGCGGTCCAGGCCGAGGTCGCTGATGAGCAAGGCGAACGCCAGCCCGCGGACGAGACCGAACCTGGCGGCGATGAGCACTTCACCGCGTGCCACCAGGGGCCGTAGCGCATGGACCGCGGACACCGCGATCGAGAAGGCGATGAGCGTCTCGACCGGCCGTGACGGCACATGGACCAATCCCGAGGCCGCCAGGGCCAGGGTGAGCGAGTGGCCCACGGCGAACGCCGACGGCCCCGTGGTCCGCGGCCGCCCCCAGGCCCTCGAACGCGCGGTGGGCAATCTGCTGGAGAACGCCGCCAAGTTCGACGCCGACGGCGACGACCCCATCGAGGTACGCGTCCGTCGGGGAGAGATCACCGTCCGCGACCGGGGCCCCGGCATCGCCGCCGCCGACATCAGCCGGGTGTTCGACCGCTTCTACCGGGCCGACAGCGCTCGCGGCCTGGCCGGGTCCGGACTCGGCCTCGCCATCGTCCACGATGTCGCGACGGCCCACGGCGGAGACGTGTCGGCGGGCACGCGGCCCGGCGGCGGCGCCACCGTGGGCTTCAGTGTGAGCCGGTCACGTCTCCTGCCCGGTCCCGGCCCTCGGACGACGACCGCGGCGACGGACTGACCGCACACGTCACCGACGGCTCGGGGCCCGTGCCGCCCGCTGCCTGTCGTGTGCGATCTCGGCTCTGCCGAACGCGACGCCCGGCCGGTGCCACAGCCGGACCGGACCGGTGAGTGGTCCGGTGAGTGGTCCGGTAAGTGGTCCGGTGAGTCGTCCGGCCGTGCCATGGCTCGCGAGGCCGTCGTCCTGCCTCCGTCCGCCGGTGATGTCACCGGAGGTACCGGAACCGCGCCGAGTCCAACCCGGCCGCGCCGTCGGCGCAGCATGTTCCGCCGAGGCGGAGGCGGTCAACCATCCGGCGGGCTTCGGAAGGTGCCCCGCCTCCCGGCCCGGATCACCCCGCCTGTCGGCGGGGATCGGTCAGGGGCATCGGTACGTGAGGTCGGTGGTGACCGTGCGGTTCGTGGGGGAAAGGATGCGCAGCTCGACCCGTGCCGCGTAACGGCCCTTGCCCTGGAAGGTCCACAGCAGGTGCAGACGTGCCTGTCTCTGGCCCTTGACCACCACTTCGCGCAGCGTGCCGGAGGCGGTGCCGTCACTGCGGATCCAGCGGTAGGAGAGCGTGCCCGGCCGACCGTTCGTGGCGACGAGGCCGACTATCTCCGCTGTGTCACCGCATCCCAGAACCGTCGGCCGGGCCGTGACCGCCGCCGTGCGCACCGCGACGGAGGGGCCGAGACGCTGCCAGGCGAGGAGGGCCAGGACGGAGATCAGTACCAGCGCGGGCAGAGCATGCCGGCGCAGACGTCGGCGGCGTGGTGGCGCCGGGGGCGGCGGCACCGCAGGCAGCGTCCTGTGGGTTCGGTGCGCGAGGGCGGCTGTCACTCCCGGGCCGAAACGCAGCATCGTGCCTTCGGCACGATCCGGCGGCGTCGGCGGGATCTCCGTGGAGAACGGCCCGTGGAGGGTGGCGTCCGGCTCGGGCCTCTGGATCCAGTGGCTGGCCAGCACGGTGGCGCTGTACTCGGCGTCGGCGGAGCGGGGTTCGTCGCTCGTGGCGTGTTCGTCGCTCCGGGCAGGTTCGTCGGCGGGGGCAAGCAGCCGGGTGGAGCCCCCATCCTCGGCAGGAGCGAGCACCCAGGTGGGCTCACCATCCTCCACATGATCGAACACCCGGGTGGAGCCCCCATCCTCGGCAGGAGCAAGCACCCCAGTGGGCTCCCCGTCCCCCACATGGTCAAGCACCCAGGTGGGCTCCTGGTCCTCGGCGGACGTGCCGGTGCGGTCGTTCTGAGCGGTCATCGGATGTCACACCGTCTGGTCAGGAGCTGCTGCGAGGCACCGCCGTCGGCGGAGGCCGGAGTCGTCGTGGCCCGCACCGACCAGTAGCAGCCGTTGCTCTGGAAGGTGTGATCGACGGTGAGCGTGTACTGGGTGGCGCCGCTGCGTTCCAGCGTCTGGACCGCACCGTCCGGGGTGCCGGGTTGTCCGCCGACGTCGCCCGCGAACCACGAGACGGTGAGGGAGAGCGGCCCGGTGCCGTCCGTGGTGATGTCGATCGTCGTCGTGGCGGTCGTCGGACCCGTCTGCCGGAAGCCCGACACCGTGACGTCCTTGACGGCGGGAGCGGCCGGAGAGCTGGGGGAAGCGGTCGTCGGCGTCGCTCCGGGGGTCGTCTCACCGGGCGTCGTCGTCTCCGGGGCCCCAGCCGTGGTGGGGGCCGCCGAGGGCTCTCCGGTGGCGGCGGTCTCCGAGGCCGAGGCCGACGGGCTGGGTGACACAGTGGGCGTCGGGGGCGGCGAGGAGGTGTCGGTCGTCGCGGTCGGAGCGGTGGGCCCTCCCGACTCCACACCGGGCTGGGCACTGGTGGTGGCCAGGGCCTGCGCCGCCTGCTGCGGAGCCGCTCCGGGGGTGTGCTGGATGCCGTAGGTCAGGATCACGCCCAGCAGCGCGGCCGCACCGGAGACCAGCATCCCCGGCCGGTCGGGCCGCCACGACCGCGCCCAGCCGTGCCCCGGGTCCCGGGTCAGTACCGTGCGTGCGGTGTCCGTGGTGGTCCGTGGGCCGCCGCGGGCCGAAGGCAGCAGCAGCGGCAGCAGGGCCACCAGCGCGGCGAGCCGACCGCGGCCGCGTTCCTCCCAGTCGGGCCCGTAGGCGGCGCCGGCGGCCATCTCCAGGTCCCTGACGAACGCCTCGGCGTGCGTGGGCCGTTCGTGCGGGTCCTTGGCCAGACCGCGCCGCACCAGGTCCCGCACCGCCTCGGGGACCTCCTCGGCGGGGACGGGCGCATCGGCGTGCTGCAGCGCGAGTTCGGCGAGATTGTCGCCCGGGTACGGCTTGTGGCCCGTGAGGCACTCGAAGAACGTGGCCGTGGCCGCGTAGACGTCGGCGGATGGAGAGGCCGGCGCGCCGGTCCACTGCTCCGGGGCCATGTAGGAGGGGGTTCCCGCCGCTCCGGCACTGGTGCCGACGTCCGCCGCGATCCCGAAGTCGACGAGCTTGGACGCCCCGTCCGGCATGACCAGGACGTTCGCCGGCTTGTAGTCGCGGTGGACGACGCCGACACGGTGCGCGTCGGCCAGACCGAGCAACGAGCCCTTCAGGATCACGAGGGCGGCCTCGGGATCGAGCGGGCCCCGGCCGGTCAGCAGGGCCCGCAACGAGACACCGTCCACCAGCTCCATCACGATCGCGGCGCCGTCCGGACTCTCGACGTACTCGTACAGCCCGGCGACGTACGGGCTCTCCAGGCCGCCCAGCAGGCGCGCCTCCGCCCTGAAGTCGCGTACGAAGCCGGGCCGGGTACGCAGTGACTCGCTGAGGTACTTCATCGCGACCGGGACGCCGGTCTCCTGGTGCACGGCAAGGACGACCCGCCCGCTCGCCCCTGATCCGAGCTCCGACGCCTCGGTGTATCCGGGCACCGCCCATGCGTTCATTCCAGCCCCCAAGGCTGCAGTGCTGCCGGAACCTCACTCGCCCCGCAGCTTCGGACCACGCACCCAGAGACACACTTTTCAGCCACCGCGGTTGCAGTGCGGGCAGACGGTGGGTGGAGTGCGCACAGCCGCGCCATCGCCGCCGCGCTCTGCGCGAAGGGGAACGAATCTCGCCATCGTCCAGCGCTCGGGTCCCCGGGGTTCGGTCTCGCGACGCGAATGATGGACGTGACGGGAATAGTGGATGTGACGGGAATAGTGGACGTGACGCAGGTGGCGCCATATACCGGAGCGTATGACGCATCACGGCAGGGGGTAGAGGGCCGGGTCGCGGCCCGCACGCCCGCTCCCTACTCCCCAGGGCGCTTCTGATGGCTGCCGGTCGGAGATCATCCGGCCGATCGGCGCCACGCGAGGTGACTCGTGAGGCGCCGGCTGCCTCACCGGACCCGTCCGTGACCGCTCACGAACGGCTTCCAGAGCCGTCAGAAACGGCCTGGGCGCTACGCGGAGGAGCGGTCGATGCGCGGAGGTCGCGGCGGTGGCTCAGCCACAGGACGGCTGCCGCGTAGAGGGAGACCAGGGGGACGTCGACGGCCAGCATCATCCAGTTCATGTCGGCGGCCGTCTCGTCGGTTTCGAGGCCGCCTGCGATCGCCGACAGCATGCCCATGGGGAGGAGGTTGTTGAGGACGTGCAGTGCGATCGCCGCTTCGAGTCCGCCCGTGCGGATGGTCAGCAGGCCCGTGATGAGGCCGAACACCACCAGGTCGGCGAACCCCCACGGGGTCCCCCAGCCGTGCGCGGCGGCGAAGAGCACCGCCTGAGGTGTGACCGCGATCCACGGTGAGCGACACCAGGCTCCGACGGCCTGCGCCAGCCAGCCGCGGAACACGTACTCCTCGGCCGCGGCCTGGAACGGCACCAGCATGCATACGGCCGCGAGGCCGAGCAGGAACGGCGACAGGCCGGCCCACGTCGGTTCCGGCGAGCTGCCCGCAGGTTCGGGCAGAAGCATGGAGATGCCCAGGGTGGCCGCGGCCACGGGCAGGGCCACCGCGAGGCACATCCCCAGCCGACGCCACCGCAGCGCGCCCGCCACCGACGAGACCGTCCCCAGCGGGCGGCCCTGGACCCATCGCGCGGCCAGCGCCACCACCGGAATGGTGAGGGCGAGGGACAGCAGCGCCAGGGCGGTGTCGCCGATGCCGCCCCAGAGAAGGTTGCCGTCGGCGTCGCGGGGACGGTCGAGGACCGCACCGGCGATCTCGCTGCCGACGAGCACCGCCACCGTGACGAGGACCGCTCCGACCAGCACCACGCCGGTCCCCAGCAGCGGTCGCCACCACCGGTGATCGCCGGTCGCCAGGGCCAGCCGGTGGTACGGGAGCGGCTCCGCAGGCGGTGTGGCGGCCGGGTACCGGGGTAGGCCCGGAAACTGGTGCGGCCCGTCGGTGGTGTGCGTCGTCATGTGACGAGCATCCCGGCGGTGGACGGCCGTGACGTCAGCCGTGGGGACGATCAATGTCTCCGACCCGGGGCAGACGCCGTCCCGGCAGCGGCCGTGGCCGGTTCACCCGCCGGCGTGTTCGGCGAGCGTGTGCGCCACGAGCGCGTTGGCGTGGCCGTGGCCGAGGCCGTGTTCGTTCTCGAGCCAGGAGACGAGTTCCATGTGCTTGGTGAGGGGCGAGGCCCGGGTCAGGTCCGTCCACTCCCCTATCGGACGGCCGTACTTCTTCTCGATCGAAGGGAATTGACTTGCTCCTCGGGCTGAAGCCCGAGGATTCCGGCCTTCTCGTCCGTTGTTGTGCCGCTACGCGGCACAGGTTTCGGGCGGGAATCCGCGGCTTCCTGTTTCTTCGCGCTGTGCCGGGACGAGTCCCGGTCTGACCGGCGCTCCGCAGGCTGATACCGCCAGTCCGGCGGCTTTCTTGACGTTGATCGCGGCCTTGTGGCCCCGGTCGTGGAGGGTGCCGCAGGCGGTGCAGGTCCATTCCCTGACGTTAAGGGGCTTGGGTCCGTCTTTGATACCGCCGCCGAGCAGGTCTGGGAGGTCGGCTCGAACCGGCCGATCTTCACCAGGGTCCGCCCGTACCGAGCGGCCTTGTACTCCAGCATGTGGACGACTGCCGACCATCCGGCATCGTGGACACTCTTGGCCAGCTTGCCGCGCGCGAGTCCTTTGAATCCCGGTAGCCGGCGGGGCCCTTCACAGGTGCCGTCATGTCGGTCGCGTCCTTTCCCTCGGCCGGCCGAACGGCCAGCCGGACGACGCACGTCGGCGTGTGTTGTCGGTCATGACCGGCGCGGGGCCGCGGATGTCATCGGCCTCCAGAAGTGATCCGGGTCACTCGGCCACGGAGCCCGCAGCGCCTGCTCGACGGGCGAGGCGGGTCCTGCACGGTCGTACGGCTACTTGAGCTCGTCGTCGGTGTAGAGGTCGCTCGCGGCCAGGACGTACTCGTAGTTGCTCTTGTCGACGCTGATCGGCTGCAGCAGGTAGGCGGGCACGGCCTTGACGCCGTTCTTGTACGCCCGTCTGTTGTTCAGCTCCGGTGTCTCGCCGTTGAGGATGTCGTCGGCCATGTTCGCGGCGACCTCGGCGAGTTGGCGGAGGTCCTTGAAGACGGTCTGCGACTGCTCACCCGCGATGATCGACTTCACCGAGGCCAGTTCGGCGTCCTGGCCGGTGATGACCGGGAGGGGCTTGCCGGCGGTGCCGTAGCCGACCGCCTTCAGCGCGGTCAGGACGCCGATGGAGATGCCGTCGTACGGCGACAGGACCGCGTCGACCTGCTTGCTCCCGTACGACTCGGCGAGGACCCCGGTCATGCGCTTCTGCGCGGTGGGCCCGTCCCAGCGGAGAGTGGTGATCTGGTCGAGCTCGGTCTGGCCGGACGGGACGACCAACTGCTTGTTGTCCAGGTACGGCTGCAGCAGGTGCATCGCGCCGTCGAAGAAGAACTTGGTGTTGTTGTCGTCGGGAGAGCCGGCGAACAGTTCGATGTTGAACGGGCCCTTGCCGTCCTCCAGGCCGAGCTTCTCGATGATGTGGCGGGCCTGGAGCCGGCCGACCTGCTCGTTGTCGAAGGAGACGTAGTAGTCGACGTTCTTGGAGCCGAGGATGAGTCGGTCGTAGGAGATCACGGGAATGTCCGCGGCGGCGGCCTGTTCGAGCGCGCCGTTCAGCGACTTGTTGTCGATGGCCGCGACGATCAGTGCGTCGACGCCCTGCTTGATCAGTTTCTGGATCTGCGAGACCTGGGTCCGCGGGTTGTCCTCGCCGTAGAGCAGCTCGGTCTTGTACCCCTTGGCCTGGAGGTCCTCGACAACGCTCTTGCCGTCGGTGAGCCAGCGCTCGGAGGCCCGGGTCGGCATGGCGATGCCGATGGTGCCGCGTTCGGGGGTGCTCTCGCTGGTCTGGCCGCCACAGGCGGACACCGTGAGGGCGAGGGAGACCGCTCCGGCGAGGGCGGCAAGGGCGGCTCTTCGGTTGGGCATGGTGATCGTTCCCTGTTCTTGTCGTCGTCGAGACGGACCGAACGTCAGGTGGAGCGGTGCGAGCCGCGGAGGATCCGTTCCGCGACCCCGTGAATCCGTCCTGCGACCTCGCGGCACCGCACGGCGACCTCATGGGTCCGCACGGCGGCGTCATGGGTCCGCACATGGTTCGCCGAGGTCGTCGGCGGGCCTGGTGCACGCGCCTCAGCGGTGCCGAGCGGCCGACGGACCTCGCTGGGATCATCGCGAATCAGGTCGCCCGGCACGTCGCTCAAGCCGGTGCCCCAACGCCTGGGCGTCCCGGGTCCCGTCGGCTGCCGCGATCCCGCTGTCGGTGTGCACCTGGGCATGGGTCAGGCTGCGCCACGGCGTTCCGGCCACGTGTGTGCTGACTCCGTTGCTACGCAGGGCACTCGCCTTTCCCGTCGTTCGAAATCTCGTCACATGATCGGAAGGTTGGCGAGACTGGCGAGACGATAGGAGCGGATGTGCAAGGTGTCAACGGAACGCACACAAACGGCTCCAGAAAGCCGCCAGAAATCCCTTTCTCCGAGCCCTTGTTGTCCGATTCTGTTCGAGATTTCGTCCGTCGGGAACCCTGCCGGTCAGGGTGCGAACCGCTGGTGGCCTACGACGGAGAGCAGTTGCGGCTTGGGCCTGTTGTGACGTCCATGCCGGGGCGGGTGGTCAGGACGACGAGGAGCTGGGCCCGGTTCTCTCGGACCCGCGGTCCGGGAGTTCGGCGACGACGCGGGCGACTCCGGGGGTGTCGCCGCCGGAGGCCGGCGCGCCCCGCAGACGTGCTCCGTAGACGTGCCACCCGGGTGCGGGCGTCGTCCTCGTGGTCCTCCTGGGGGCGGTACAGGCGCTCGGCCGGGTCCGTGAGCCAGGGGTTGGAACTGCTCGCCAAGGAGTGCGCACAAGGCCGAATGAGCTCGATCGTGTGATCGTCCGTTTGCGGGCTTGCGGTGCCCTCGGCTGATCGGGCTAACGCGATCGTACGACCTGGGACACCGGGTACGGCGTCAACGTGCGGGGCCCCTGCTCCACCAGAGGATGGTTCAGGGCCTCCCCGTCGCCCTCTGGCCGTAACCACATGGCCAGGTCGCTCAGGGAACTGGCCTCCCGGGCCCGGACCACGCACAGGATGCGTGTCACCACCCGGGGTCGAGAACGCCGGGGACCAGCTCGCCCAGGACCGCTCGGGGCGCGCGGCCGAACGGACTCACCCCCGCTCAGTCCACAGGAACGGTAGTGGGCGCGATGCGGGCGATCCCGGTGTGCCGAGTCCGGTTCGCCCAGCAGCGCGGTGGCGCGCGTGCCCAGGTGACGCAAGGCGGCGCGTCGACGAACCGCCTTCCACAGCCGATGTGTTGCCGTGTCACGGCGGTGCCACAGCGATGTCCTGAAGGGAAGACGGGCGTGACCTGCGGGTGCCGAGGCTCCTCATAGTCGGCACAGAGCGGGAACCGGCGGGAGCATCGCCGGCCCCTGCTGCCCCCGCCCCGGAAGGAACCTCCCGTGATCAACCGCCACCTGCGCAAGGCCGTCGTCGTCACCGCCGCGATCACCGCCGGACTGCTGATGACGGCGTGCCAGAACGGCGCCGACGGCAGCTCGTCCGGCAAGGGCGGTACGGATGCGGCCGCGGTCGCGGAGAAGGCGTCGGATTCCAAGAGCACGAAGGGCGTCAGCGGCTCCTTCAAGAACGGGAAGGTCGCCTATCTCGCGCCGGGCAAGTACATCGTGTCCGTGCCGGGCAAGGACGACCAGCAGTTCTGGGTCGCCGACGACACCGAGGTCTACGGCGTCGGCACGATATGCGGCGAGGCGGGGTCCAAGGTGGACGCGCCGTGCACGCTGGATCAGCTGGAGTCGGCCGTCAAGAAGGCCGCCGTGAGCGCCGACGTGGAGATGAAGAACGGTGTCGCGACCCTGGTGACCGAGCGGCGTGCCACTCAGCAGGGCAGCGGCTCCGGGTCCGGGTCCGGCAGCGGCTCCGACAGTGACTCCGGCTCCGGCTCGGGCAGTGGTTCCGACTCCGACTCCCGCGAGACCGTCATCGAGGGCGTCGACAAGGGCAAGGGTGTCGACGGAACCTGGTTCGGCAACGTCTCCTACCTGGCGCCGGGCAAGTACACGGTCTCCGACATGAAGGGCGTCGAGCAGCAGTTCCTCCTCGCCGAGGACACCGAGATCTGGGGCTACGGCGACATCTGCGGCGACACGAACACCGACGAGGGCGGCCAGGGCGGCACCGAGTGCACCGAGACCGAGCTGGAGGCGGCCGCCAAGAAGGGCTTCAGCGCCGAGGTCGTGATCAGCAACGGCATCGCGACCACCATCCGCGACGACCACTGAGCCAGGACGGCCCGAGCGGCGGCCCGGTCGCCATGCGGGGGCCGGGGGTGGCGGGGGTGGCGGGGGTGGCGAGGACGCCGTCGGCGGGATGATGGTCGTCATGCGCATCCGCATCGACGCCGTCGACCTGCCCGGCCTCACCCGTCCCGCCTCCGCCGACGGCCGAGTCCCCGGGTACGGCAACCTCCACGTCGCCGTACAACGCCGCGACCGCCCGGCCGAACTCCTCGAACCACAGCCCGGCGACGCACCGTCCGCGACCTGGACCCTGGAGTGCACCACGAGCACCTCGCCGACCGGCATCGAGGTCAAGGGCCCCTACGTGCAGGACCGTCTGGGCCGGCGGTTCGTCTACCTGTCCTGGGGCACGGTCGACGAGTCGGGCACCTTCACGATGTTCCGCCGCGCCAAGCTCATGCTCGACCGCGTCCCCGCCGACGTACTCGCCGCCGCCGCACGCGACGGGCTGCTGGTCGGACGCCTCGGCCTGACCGACGCGCAGGGCGGGCCCCTGTGTGCCCGCGTCGAGCCCCCGCACATCACCTGGACCGCCGAGCGCGTCGGGTAGCTCAGGAACACCGCGTCTGCGCGGATCAATATCTGTATCCGTGAAGTGAGAAATAGGTGGGGTGCGCGACGAGTATTCCTCGACCGTCGACCGGAGCGGAATTATCGATCACTCGGGGCCGATCCCGCCGTGCTAATGTCGTTACCAGTTGCAGGTGTGGTTGCCAGAAGGTTCATTTTCCGACGGGTTAATCAGCACGGCGACGCGGAATCCGCACACGGCGAATTCCGTACCTCGTCTCCGAAGGAGAATTGACATGGCTACTGGCACCGTGAAGTGGTTCAACGCGGAAAAGGGCTTCGGCTTCATCGAGCAGGACGGCGGCGGCCCCGACGTCTTCGCCCACTACTCGAACATCGCCACCCAGGGCTTCCGCGAGCTGCAGGAAGGCCAGAAGGTGTCCTTCGACATCGCGCAGGGCCAGAAGGGCCCGACGGCCGAGAACATCGTTCCCGCCTGACGCTCGCCGCAACGCATACTTGACAGCTGGGGCCCGCACCTTGAGGTGCGGGCCCCAGTTTTTTGCATTGCAGGACGCGTGTTGGGACGCCCCCACCACACCACCGGACGGTGACACACCCCCCGTCAATTTCGGCAGTCATGTCAATCCGAGTCGGCAGCCGCCATTCTC
The DNA here is from genome assembly GCF_036346855.1 of Streptomyces europaeiscabiei. NCBI lineage: Bacteria > Bacillati > Actinomycetota > Actinomycetes > Kitasatosporales > Streptomycetaceae > Streptomyces > Streptomyces europaeiscabiei. The sequence continues at coordinate 5,596,956 of NZ_CP107841.1, read as the reverse complement.
CGGGCCGTTCTCTCGATTCTCCGCACAGTTCATTTTCGCGGCGGAAATTCCCTATGCCGCGCGCCTACGCACCCACATGCCCACGCCGCATGCCCGCGCGCCCGCACCGCATGCCCGCACCGCGCGGCCGTACGCCCGCGCCCGGCGAAGCCCGACACCCGGACCTCGCCCGCCCCGGCCGGTCGGGAGTCGGTCGCCCGGCCGGCCCGGTCGGCCCGGCCGGCCCGGTCGGCCCGGCCGGCGGCGACCGGACCGCCGTCCGTGACTGGCCTCACCTCACCCGTTACCCCTGGTCACAGGCTATCTATGCCCCCAGAAGACTGAAATCTGCTTTTGACACAGTAGACATTGGGCGCCAACGCGGTTAGCCTTTGACTCGTTGAGAAGGATTGGCGACCCGGCAGACACGAACTGGCGGGGTCGCAGTACATGACAAGGACGGAGGAGCAGACGCCATCAGGATCGCCCGGCCCGAGATGCACTCGGCCCGGGTACCGCAAGACCCCGGATTGGAAGGTGGTCCCCGGTCAGGCAGCCGCGATCCCCGCACCCCCCTTCTGCAGGGCTGGTAGCGGAAACAGAAGGTCGGCAGAGCACAAGAGCCGACAGATGGTGTTGAATTTCCTTCGGGGCCTTGGTGCCGTACGGCGCCAGGGCCCCTCGACGCGTTGTACAACGAGGTGACATGACAGCAGATATCCCCCTCAGTAATCGTCTGGACGACGACGACTACCCCGCCTACACGATGGGGCGCGCCGCCGAGATGCTCGGCGCCACCCCGGCGTTCCTCCGAGCCATCGGTGAGGCTCGTCTGATCACTCCGCTGCGCTCGGAGGGCGGACACCGCCGGTACTCCCGCTACCAGCTGCGGATCGCCGCGCGCGCCCGCGAGCTCGTCGACAGGGGCACCCCGATCGATGCCGCCTGCCGCATCGTCATCCTTGAGGACCAGCTCGAGGAAGCTCAGCGCATCAACGCCGAGTACCGCCGCCGTGCCGGGCACGAGGCGCCCGACAGCTCCGTGGCCGGTTCCGGCTGAAGGTCACGGCCGGTAGGCGGCGCGGTTGTGGTAGGTGACCTTTCCGGCGGGCAGCTTGGCCGGGGCGAAGAGCTGGTCGACGGTCACGAAGTGGAAGCCTCGGGCCTTGAGGGCCTTGATGATGCCAGGCACCGCGTCGACCGTCGTCTTGTGTATGTCGTGCATGAGGACGATGTCGCCCGGCCTGGTCTCCGCGTTGACGTACTTGACGAGCCGCGCGGAGTCTCGGTACTTCCAGTCGAGGGTGTCGACGCTCCAGTGCACCAGCGGACGCCCGGCCGCCGAGCGGACAGCCGCGTTGTGGGCGCCGTACGGGGCGCGGACGGTGGTGGGCTTCTTGCCTGTCGCCTGCTTGATCACCGTGTCCGTGCGGGAGAACTGTGACTTGATCTTCGTGGCGCTGAGCTTGGTCAGATCGGCGTGGTCCCAGCTGTGGTTGCCTATCTGATGGTCGGCGAGCGCCGCGGCGCGCACCGTCGACGGGTTCTTCTGGACGTTCGTGCCGACCGCGTAGAAGGTCGCTCTGACGTCACGGTCCTTCAGTATGCCCAGCAGCCGCTGGGTGTCCTTGACCGGCCCGTCGTCGAAGGTGAGGGCGACACACTTCACCTTGCGGCAGTCGACGGCCTGGGGAGCGGCGGAGGCGGACGTGGCGGTGCCGGCCAGTGTGGTGCCGCAAAGCGCGGCGGTGACGGCCGAGATGACGAGGCGTCGTTGCATTGGATCCTCCGGTGGCGGTGAACTTCCCGTGCGAGCAGCGGACTTGTCTGTAAGACGCACTCGACGTGGGCTGGGATGTACGCCAGGCGGAGCGGAATCGGGTCAGCTTTCGGCAGTACGGCGCGCCGGCCGTGCGAGACGAGCCCGCGCGGGCCGTGCAGGCGTTTCCCGCGGCGCACTCGTGGTCCGCGCACCGGCCTGCCGTGGCCCTGTGCGACGTCGCCGCCACGGACGCCGTAGCCGGTCGGGAAGCAGCCCTCGGGGCGCTGGAGTTCGGCGTGTCCGGACGCCCGGTCCCGGCCCGGGACGACGGACCGCTCGCCGACGACCACCTAGTGCCCGGCGGCCGGGTCCCCCCACGGCCCGGCGGACACCTCGGAGTACGGGCCCCCTGTTGCCGGTGTGGCTCAGGCCGAGGACGTGCCGGCCAAGGACTGCGAGCGCGAATTCAGTACGCGCGCGCCCTCAGCGGCCGTGCGGCTGAGTGCGCCTCGGACCGTCGAACCGCTTCATGCGCTCCAGGAGTGCGCCCGTGTCCGGCTGCCGGAGGTCACCGACGACGTGGCCGTCGACGAGGAAGACGACCCGGTCCGCACAGGCCGCGGCGGCCGAGGCGTGCGTGACCATGACGTTGGTCTGCCCCATGGCGTGGCCCAAGTGCCCGAGCAGGGAGAGAACTTCGGCGCCCGCGCGAGTGTCGAGGTCGCCCGTCGGCTCGTCCGCCCGTCGGCTCGTCGGCTCGTCGGCTCGTCGGCTCGTCGGCGAACAGGATCTCCGGGCGCCCCGCCAACTCACGGGCGCAAACGCGGCGACGCGTTGCTGCTGGCCTCCGGAGAGTTCCGCCGGCCTGTGGGTGAGCCGGTCCGTGAGGTCGAGTGCGGTGACGACCTGGTCCAGCCACCGAACCGCTCACGTCACGTGAGGAAGAAGTGGCCCGGCTCGTGGCGGAAGGGCGGAAGGGCTGAGCAACTCCCAGATCGGTGCGGAGCTGTTCATCACGGCAGGCACGGTCAAGACCCAAACCACGTGGGCATCGCCGCTGGACTGGGAGTCCGGCTTGACGGCTCGGACACAGGTTCCGCCGCCACGGAGGAGGGCCCGGGTCTGGCGAACGGCCGATACCGCCGGGTCCCTGCCCCACGACACCATGGGCATCAGGCCGATACCCACAGGAAGCCACGTTTCGGACGGTACAACTGCCGCCCGTCACACGGGAGTCGGCCCTACATGAGCAGCGCGCCGCAGGAACAACGAGCGCGTCAGCACGAGGCCCCGTCCGTCCGTCCTCAGTTCGCCCGAGCCCATGCCCTCGATCTCCGGCACGGGCGCCCTCCACCGGATACCGGGCCCGAGGCGCGCGAGCAGTGCTCCGACTCCGTCCCGGCACATGGTGTCCCACAGCGCTTCCCGTGCTCCGTCCGGATGGGCGCCGATCCGCTCCCCATGCGGTGTCACGGCCGGCCCGGAGAAGTCCTGGACGGTGGCGAGAAGCTGAGCCTGAAAGGCGCCTCCCATCGTCTCCACGACACAAGAAGAGCGAGAGCGGCTGCGGGCAGCAGGGCCGGCGTCATGATCTTCTTCACGTCACCCCAACGCCCCCACGACCCCGGGCACCGGGCACCCCCAGGTCCCGCCCGCCCCACCGACTCGCACTGGACCGCTCCGGCCGCTTGACTACGCTGGATGAAAAGCACCCAAAGTTGAGTAAGATCGGGCAATTTTCCCAAAGAACCCTAAGGAACCGAAAATGGGTCTCGGTGTCGGCCTCTCGGCCGTGAAGCGAAGGTCCCTCAGCCGGGCGGGTGCGGCGGCCGTGGTCGCCGTCGGCCTGGTCCTGACCGGGGCGTGTGGCGACAGCGGGGGCAGCGAGGGCGGGGGCGGGGGCGGGGGTGACAGCCTCACCGTCGGCGTGCTGCTCCCGGGTGGCGGAGCCTCTCGCTTCGGACAGTTCGACCGGCCCCTGATCGAGAAGAAGCTGAAGGAGCTGTGCCCGGACTGCCCGGCGGCGAACGTCGCCGCCACGGCCGAGCCCGCGGTCCAGCGGCAGCAGCTCGACGCCATGATCACCCAGGGTGTGGACGTGCTGATCGTCGCCGCCGTCGACGCCAAGGCGCTGCGCTCGTCGGTCGAGGCCGCGGACCGGGCCGGTATCCCGGTCGTCGCCTATGACCGGCTCGCCCAGGGGCCCATCTCCGGTTACGTCACCTTCGACGGGGAGACCGTCGGCAGGCTGCAGGGCGAGGCGCTCCTCAAGGCCATGGGCGACAAGGCGGACGGCGGCCAGATCGTCATGATGAACGGCGCCACGACCGATCCCAACGCCGGCTGGTACAAGCGCGGCGCGCTCTCCGTCCTGGAGGACAAGGTGCGGATCGGCAAGTCGTACGACACCGTCGGATGGCGGCCGGAGAACGCCTACGTCAACATGAGCGGCGCCATCTCCGCCCTGGGCGCGGACAACATCGACGGGGTCCTGGCCGCCAACGACAGCCTCGCCGGCGCCGTGGTCTCCGCCCTCAACGCCAGCGCGGTGCGGCCGCTGCCCCCGATCACCGGACAGGACGCCGACCTCGCGGCCGTGCAGCGCATCGTCCAGGGCAGCCAGTACATGACCATCTACAAGCCGTTCAAGCCCGCGGCCGACGCCGCCGTCGAGATGGCGGTCGCCCTGGGGCGCGACGAGAGCGTCGACTCCATCGCCACCGGCACCGTCGACAGCCCCACCGACAAGGACATCCCGGCGGTCCTGCTCCCGTCGGTCTCGGTGACGGCCGGCAACATCGAGGAGACTCTGGTCAAGGACGGTATGTACACCATCGACCAGATCTGCACCCCGAAGCTCCGGCCCGCCTGCGACAAGGCCGGACTCACCCCATGATCGCCCCATGAGCCTCATCCGGGAGGTGTCCCCGTGGTTCAGCCTCTGCTGGCGTTGCGCGGTGTGTCCAAACGCTTCGCCGCCGTCCAGGCGCTGGTGGACGTCGAACTGGAGATCAGGGCCGGTGAGGTGGTCGCCCTGGTGGGCGACAACGCCGCCGGGAAGTCCACCCTGGTCAAGGTGATCTCGGGGGTCGGTCCCGCCGACAGGGGCGTCATCGAGTGGGAGGGCGCCGCGGTACAGATCCGGCGGCCCCAGGACGCCCAGCTCCTCGGGATCGCGGCCGTCTACCAGGACCTCGCGATGTGCGGAAACCTCGACGTCGTCGGCAACCTCTTCCTCGGCCGGGAGATCCACCGGTTCGGCGTCCTCGACGAGGTGGAGATGGAGCGCCGGACCCGTGAGCTGCTGCGCACCCTCTCCATCCGCATCCCCGACGTCCGCGTACCGCTCGCCACCCTGTCCGGCGGACAGCGCCAGGTCGTCGCGATCACCCGCTCGTTCGTCAGCGCGCCCAGACTCCTCCTGCTCGACGAGCCCACCGCCTCCCTGGGCCTGGAACAGACCAACCAGCTCCTCGACCTCATCGAGGAACTGCGCGACCGGGGCACCGGGGTCCTCCTCATCAGCCACAACATGGGGGACATCAAGGCCGTCGCCGACCGGATCGCCGTCCTGCGCCTCGGCCGCAACAACGGCTTCTTCAACGTGAGCACCACCTCGCAGGAGCAGATCATCTCCTCCATCACCGGCGCGGTGGACAACGCCGCCAACCACCGCCCCACCGACCCGGAGGAGACGTGGCCGTGAGGTGGAGGGGGAGGAGAGAAAGGGGCAAGGGCGAGGAGACGGGGAGTCCGCAGGCGGACGGAGACCGGTGGTACGGCGAGCGTGCCCGCGCGTACGCCCATGCCGTGCGCCGCAGAGTGCACGAAGCCGAGCTGGGCCCGGCGCCGGCCCTCCTCGCTCTCGCCGTGACCTGGATCGTCTTCCAGAGCCTCAACGAGAACTTCCTCTCGCCGCGCAACCTGTCCGTCCTCAGCGTGGAGATCGTGGGGACCGGCATGGTCGCCGTCGGCGTCGTCTTCGTGCTGCTGATCGGCGAGATCGACCTGTCGGTGGGCTCGCTGGCCGGCCTCTCCGGCGCCATGTTCGCGGCGCTGAACGTGAACCACGGCATGCCGGAGGGGCTCGCCGTGCTCGTCGCGGTTTCCTGCGGCGCGGCGGCCGGAGCCGTCCACGGGTTCATCTTCACCCGGATCGGCGTGCCCGCGTTCGTCGTCACCCTCGCGGGTCTGCTGGCCTGGAACGGCCTGATGCTCTATCTGCTGGGGCCGGAGAGCTCCATCGGCTTCAGCGACGACGGGCTGGTCGCCGAGCTGACCAGCCGCTCCTTCGGCTCCCCCGCCGTCACCTACGGCCTGGCGGCGCTCGGCCCGGCCGCGTACCTCCTTCTGTGCCTCCGCGACCGAGGACGCCGCGCCGCCGCCGGGATGCCGTACCGGGCGAGGGGCGGCATCTGGGTGCGTACGGCCCTGCTCGCGGTGGTCGCCTTCGCCACGGTCTACGTACTGGACCGGTTCGAGGGGCTGCCGCTGGCGCTACTGATCTTCCTCGGCGTCATCGTCGCCTCGGACCTCTTCCTGCGCCGCACGGTGTACGGCCGGCAGGTCCTCGCGCTGGGCAGCGGTGTGGAGGCGGCCCGGCGGTCCGGCGTCGACGTGGCGCGCGTACGGATCGCGGTGTTCGTGGTGTCGGGGACCCTCGCCGCGGTCGGCGGTCTGTTCGTCGCGTCGCGGCTCACCTCGGCGACCCAGGTACCGGGCTCCGGGATGCTGCTGATCAACGCGATCGCCGCCGCCGTCATCGGGGGCACCAGCCTGTTCGGCGGCCGCGGCTCGACCTGGTCCGCGCTGCTGGGCGTGCTCATCATCCAGTCGATCGCCTCCGGCATGGCGCTGCTGGGGGTCCAGCCCGCGGTCCAGTTCATGATCACCGGTGGGGTGCTGCTCGTCGCGGTGGTCTTCGACTCACTGGCCCGCCGCGCGGCGGAGTCCCGGGGGCGGGCCTGACAGCGCGCGTCCGTGAATCTGTCGGCCCGACATGGTCCGTGCAGTCCGGAGGCGCTCGAACGAGGGCCCCGCTCGTACGAGGGCCCCCTGCCGAGCAGCACCTGCTCATCGTCCGGCGTCAGGCAACGAGCGGGTCAACGGGTCCCCCGGCCTCCTGGACATGACGCCCTACGGCCGTGGCGAGGCGTGGGAGGACAACCCCGAGGGGCGCGGCCCGTGCTGCTCCTGGCGCTCGGACGCGGACGGGAACCCCACCTGGGGACCGACCAGCCGCCCCGTACCGCAGTGGACCCGCCCCGGCGCGACCCCCGTGGACACCCTCGGCCGCAGCGGCCACCACCACTGAGTCACTCCCGGCCCTCCGGGGCGCCCATGCGCAGGACGAGCCGCAGGGTCTCGGTCAGGACGGCGGTGGGGACGGAGGGGTCGGCGACACGTTGGACACCGAGGCCGATGCCCAGGCTGAGGAGGGCCATCGCGGCCCGGTCGGCGGGCATGGCCGGGGGGACGCCCCGCTCCTGGGCGAGCGCGTCGAGCAGCTGGGCCAGGGCCTCGCGGACCGCGGCGACGCGCGCGGTGATCTCCTGCCGCAGCTCGTCGTCGTGACGCGCGCTGGTGAGGAACTCGACCTCCAGCGTGGTCCAGGCCTCGTCGCCGATGTGCGCCTCGGCCCACGCGGCGAAGGCCGCCAGGCGGTCGTCGAGGGCGGCCTCGCCCATGACGGCGTCCGTGAGCAGCGCCAGCTGTTCGGCCCGGATGTCGTCCAGCGCGGCAAGGCACAGGTGGTCCTTGCTGCGGAAGTTGGAGTAGACGGCGCCCTTGGAGTAGCCGGCCGTCTCCGCGACGTCGCTGAGCGAGGTGGCGGCGTACCCGTGGGAGAGGAACAACTGTCGCGCGGTGGCGACGAGCCGCTCACGCGTGCGTTCCTGACTCTCGACGCGGCTGAGGCGGGCCATGTCTCGCTCCCTCTCCCGTCCTGCGCGGCGTTCTCGGGAACCTCCCGCGGTTCCGTACTCTCCCAGCCCCCGGATCCTAACTCCGGCACGGTCTGTCCACCGCTTTCGGATACCGCTAGTATCCGGATCTCGTCGGTATCCCGAATGGGCGGAGACCTCAGTGACCGCGACGAGCACACCAACGACCCCTTCTCGCACGACCCCCTCCCGGGGACTGGTCC